>NZ_AP025032.1:1268333-1902500 GCF_019973775.1 Aureimonas sp. SA4125
TGTTTGAGAGCGGTAATGTCTTGGCCGATCAGGAGGATCCAACCATCGGGCAACCGTCTTTCAGTGATCCAGAACCATCGTCCATCAAAAAAATCGACTTCAAATGCTCGGAAATCCGGCCCGGTGCGCCGGCGATCCATCGCCGTGGCTATCCACGTCTCGAAGTCATCCGTGTCGACGACCGCGCCGACGCCTCGCTCGTGACAGTTCCGCATGATCGACGAGAAGGACAGATTGGCGTGACTTTCGACGCTCCATCCGCTGCAGAACGCTTCATTTCCATAGGCCAGACGGTCGTCCGGATCGAAGAGAGCCACCGCTTGCGGCCCGCTGTCGAGTGCGGACAGAAGAGCGGCCTGGGCCAGCGGCGAACGACCGCAATCGCGCGTCGTGCGGCTCAGCTCTTGGTGGTAGAGAGGCACTGGCATTGGCGTTGAACCGTCCGATATATTGGACAAAGCCTAGGGGATATTCGTTTCCAATAGGTTGGCTTTGGGTCGTGTCCGTCAACGTGGTGGAAATTGAGTGTAGCTGAAGCGGCTCCGTTTCAGGCGACTTCGGTGGAAATCTGTTCGGGTTTTGCAGTGTTGCCCATGGCCATGAGGTCGGCCATGGGTTCGGTCTGCATGTAGCGGTTCTGGATCTGCCATTCGTCGTTGGCCTCGAGAAGGACGGCGCCGATGAGCCGGATGATGGATCCCTCGTTCGGGAAGATTCCGACGACGTCGGCACGCCGCTTCACCTCCTTGTTCAGGCGCTCCAGGGAATTCGTCGAATGGATCCGGGTCCGGTGCTGACTGGGAAAATCCATGTGCGCCAGCACGTCGGTCTCGCTGTTGTCGATGAAGGCCCCGAGCTTTGGACACTTTCCCCGAAGCTGGTCGGCGACGTGGCGCAGCGCCTGGCTGGCGCTAGCACGATCGGGCTGGGCGAAGGCTTGGCGCAGCGCGGCCGCCGCCATGCTCTGCTGCGCCTTCGGGACATACGACAGGGCGTTGCGCATCCAATGCACCCGGCAGCGCTGCCAGGAGGCGCTGAACACCCGGCGAATGGCGGCTTTCAGCCCTTCGTGAGCATCCGAGATCACGAGCTTCACGCCGGACAGGCCGCGGCGCACGAGGCTCTTGAGGAAGCTCGACCAAAACGTCTCCGCTTCCGAGGGGCCGATGTGAAGGCCGACGATCTCGCGCTTGCCGTCCGTGTTCACGGCCACGGCGATTATGGCGGCGACCGAAACGATGCGTCCACCCTCGCGCTGCTTCAGGTAGGTCGCATCCAGCCAGAGGTAGGGCCAGTCGCCAGTGAGAGGACGGTCGAGGAAGCCGCCGACGCGTTCGTCGATGTCTTTGCACAGCTTCGATACGGTGCTCTTGCCGATCCCCGACAGCCCCATGGCCTGTACCAGATCGTCGACCCGCCGGGTGGAAACGCCGCTGATCCAAGCTTCCTGAATGACGGCAACCAAGGCCTTCTCCGAGAGCTTTCTCGGCTCCAGGAACGGCGGGAAGTAGCTGCCCTGCCGAAGCTTGGGTATCCGAAGCTGCAACGAGCCGAGCCGCGTGTCGAGCGAGCGGTCGCGGTAGCCATTGCGATAAGTCGCCCGTTCCTGCGTCCGTTCGTGGCGCCCGGCGCCGATCATGCCTTCAACGTCGACCTCCATAAGGAGCTGCATCACGCTCTCGGCTATCGTTCTCAGGAAATCGCCGTCCCCGGCTTTCGCAAAAAGCTCGGCAAGCGGTAGTCTGTCCTCGGTCATCGGGTTCTCCGGTCAGGTTGAAGTCTCGCAACTCCACCTTAGCCGCCCTATCCGGTGACCGCCTCAGCCACACCTTTCAATGTCGGAATTTCCACCACGAGCGCGGACACTACCTGGCTTTGTCGGACAGTTTGTTTTGAAGGGATAGACGGACCGGTGGATCGGCCCTTTGCGTTAGCTGAGCCGGATGCGGTGGATCAGCCGGAATAGCATCGCCGGACCATGTCAGGCGCGTGCGCCTCCACCGCTCAGGACATGGCACCATCTCGCGGCGTGTCCTTCCCGTCTCACTTCGATTTTCTCTTTCCGCAGGATCGGTGCCGCCAATTCAGTCCGCAAGAACGATGGCTGGGGCGCGCTGACGGAGGGCAATCGGCTCGCCCGGCTGGGCCGCACAAGCAGGTTCCGCCTCGACCGTGATCTGGAGGCCGCCCAACATGACACCGAGGCTCAGGCGGGCACCGCGGAAAGATCGCGTCGTCACCGTCCCGCGAAGCTCCCCCTCGGAAGCGACGACAAGGCTTTCGGGCCGCAATGCCAGTGTGAGGTCGCCGGTCCCCGCAGGGGTAATGGCCAGACATCCCGCGGCGGTGTCGGCGACCTCGCCGCGCGCCTTTCCCGCCAGAATCGTGACGGGGCCTAGGAACCCCGCCACGAAGGACTCGACCGGGCGATCATAGACCAGGGCCGGCGTGCCGGTCTGGCGTATCCGGCCGTCCTTCATCACGCTGATGCGATCGCAGAAGGTCAGCGCTTCCTCGCGATCGTGCGTAACCAACAGGATCGATAAGCCGGTCGCCTTCAGCAGACCCCGGACCTCTTCGCGGGCTGCCTCGCGAAGCCCGGCGTCGAGATTGGAAAACGGCTCGTCCAGCAGCATCAGGCGAGGTGCCGAAGCGAAGGTCCTGGCGAGGGCGACGCGCTGCTGCTGGCCGCCGGACAACTGGTCGGGATAGCGCTTCTCCAGCCCTTCAAGCTTCACCATGGCCAGCAGGCCGGCGATGCGGGCAGGACGTTGGCGTCGCGGTATCGCCTTCATGGCGAAATTCAGATTGCCCGCCACGGTCATATGCGGGAAGAGCGCATAGTCCTGGAAGACGATGCCGATGCCGCGGCGTTCCGGAGCACGCTCTTCGATGCGCTCGCCGGACAGGCTGATTTCGCCGGAATCCAGGTTCTCGAAGCCGGCGATCATCCGGAGCAGAGTGGACTTGCCGCAGCCGGAGGGGCCGATCAATCCGTGGATCTCGCCGGCGGCGATATCGAGCGACACATCGTCGACGGCGCGTGTCGCGCCGAAGCGGCGGCTGAGGTGGCGCAGGGACAGGAAAGGGGTCATGCGTATCTCAACTTCGTCTCGCGCCCGTGTCTTCGTGGCGCAGGATCAGCCCGACGACGAGGCCGGAAAACAGGATGGTCAGCGCCGCATAGGGCGCGGCGTCGTAGAGCGCGCCCTCGCTGGTGCGCGAGAAGATGCTCATCGCCATCGTCCGCGTGCCGATCGGTGACAGCAGAAGCGTCAAGGGCAGTTCCTTTGCCGCGGCCATGAAGACCAAGACGCCACCGGCAAGCAGGCTACGGGCGACCAGCGGCAGGGTGATCCAGGCGAAGGCGGCGGCGCTGCTGCGGCCAAGCGCTCGTGCCGCCTCCTCCGTCCGGGGGCCGACCTGCACGAGCCGGCTCCTGATCGGCCCGAGCGCCACCGCCGCCAGGTGGACGGCCAGCGCGGCCACGAGCAAGGGCATGCTCTGGTAAAGGCCGGGCAGGGCGGCAAGAGAAAGGAAGGCCACCGACAGCGCGAAAGGCAAGGGCGGCATGGCGTAGCCGAACCAGGTCAGGCGCTCGACGGCGAAGGACGTTCTCCCGGGATGGCGCAAGTGAAACAGGGCCACCGGCAGGGCGATGGCGACCGCGACGAGCGCCACCGGACCGGCGATCGCCAACGTCTGCAAGGCCGCGGAGGGAATCGCCGCCCAGTCGATCTCGACGGGTGCACGTGTCAGCCAGAACAGGATCACCAGCGCCGGCACGCCCAGCGACGCCGCGGCCACCGCGGAGACGAAGAGCACCGCCGCCGGCTTCCACCGGCCGAGCGGTATCGGCGCCAACAGGCGACGGGCGCCCTGGCCGCTGCGCACAAGGCGGGTACCGCGGGCGAGTTGCGTCTCCACGAACAGAATGACGCCGGCGAGGCCGATCAGCATGAGCGACAGCCAGGCGGCGTAGTGCACCTCGAAGGCATTGGCGTACTGGCTGTAGATCGCCGCCGAGAAGACATCGAAGCGCATCAGCGCGATCGCGCCGAAATCGCCGATCGTGTAGAGCGCGATGATCAGCCAGCCGGACAAGAGCGCGGGCTTCAGATGCGGCAGCGTCACCCGCCAGAACACCGTCAGGGGCGCGCGGCCGAGCGAGCGCGCCGTCTCAACGAGCGCCGGGTCCATGCCGACGAGCGCGGCCCGCAACGTGAGGAACAGGTAGGGAAAGGTGTAGAGGCCGAGCGCCAGCGTCGCGCCGAACAGGCCTTCGGGTCGGGGGAGCCTGAGGCCGAAGAACACCGACAATGGCCCGTAATAGCCGGACAGGCCAATCAGGGCATAGGCCATGACATAGCCCGGAATCGCCAGCGGCAGCACCGCAAGCAGGGTGAGAAGCCGCTTGAAGCCGAGGTCCGAGCGCACGACGATCAGCGCCAGCGGCAGCGCGATCAGCGTCGTCAGCACCAGGACGCAGCCGACGAGCGACACGGTGTTGCCGAGATAGACGAGCGTCTTCGGGCGCAGCACCAATGCCGACAGTTCGCCGGAGTCGACGCCACCGGCCCGGATGACGAGATACAGGAGGGGCAACAGCATTGCGCTCCCGGCGAGGATCGCCGGGAGCGCAAGAAGGAGAGGCGCCCTGCGGGCGTCGTATGCCATGCGAACGGCTTAGATCAGGCCGAGTTCGGTCAGCATCTTCTTGGTGCCGTCGGTATCGGCCAGTGCCTCGATCTCGACCTTCGGGGCGAAGGCGGCGGGATCGGCGACCGCGCCGAGCGTGTCATTGGGAATCACGCCGCCGGTCACCGGATATTCGCCGACGCTGGCCGAGAAGTACTGCTGCGCGGCCGGCGACAGCAAGAAGCCGATGAGCTTGTGCGCGGCCTCCTGGTTCTTCGACGCGGCGGGGACGCCCGCCCCCGCGGTGAACATCAGGTTCCCGATGTCGCCCTTCTGGAAGAAGGTCTGGGCGACCGGAAACTTGGCATCGCGCAGCTTGAAGCGGGTGAGGTAGTAGTTGTTGACCAGCGCGACGTCGACCTCGCCGTCGGCCACCGCCTGCAACTGGTCCGTATTGTTCTTGTAGGTCTTGGCGTCGTTGGCGACGAGTCCCTCGACGAACTGCTTGGCCTTCTCCTCGCCATCAACGACGCGAACCGCGGTGAGGAAGGCCTGGAACGAGGCGTTGCCCGGCGCGAAGCCGACCTTGCCTTTCCACTCCGGCGCGGTCAGGTCGTAGACGCTCTTGGGAAACTGCGCCTCCTTCACCCGCTCGGTCGAGTAGACCATCGTACGGGCGCGACCCGAAGTGCCGATCCACTTGTCGCTGGCCGGCTTGAAGCCGGGGAGCACGTTGGCAGAGAGGTCGGAGGGCAGCGGCGCGAAGAGGGCCTCGTTGGAAACCAGCGAAGCCGCATCCTGAGCGAGGAACAGATCGGCCGGCGACTTGTCGCCTTCCTCGCGCAACAGCGCCGACAATTCGGCGGTGGTGCCGTAGCGGGCATTGACCTTAATGCCCGTCTGTTCCTCGAACAGCTTGAACATCGGCGCCGTGAAGCTTTCGCCGCGGCCGGAATAGACGGTGATTTCCGCGGCCGACGTGGCGAACGGCATCAAACTTGTGGCAGCCATCGCTATGGCGGCGAGTATGAGCTTCATCTTCCGGGTCTCCCTACCAAGGAAAGTTTGCAGCCTCGGACCTATGAATTAGCTTCCGCCCAGTCAATGAAATTATCGCAGATTCCGGATATATATCTCTAACTTTCTCGTGTGTCGGCCGGAATTTGCTTATAAGAACGATTCTAAATCTGGCCTGTTACCAAGAGTGCGTTTTTAGAACCGTTCTACTCTTGCGGATAGATATTTGATCGCGTGCAATATTGGGAGGGCGTGAGCGGCTGATGGCAGGAATGCGGGCCGTGACGGGCGAATAGCGGCGGCGCATGACGACCGGCCTGCCCCCAACAGGTGGCCCGGTTCGAACCGAAATGCATTCTGGGTGTGGCGGCGAGGTTCGAGGTGGCCGGCGACGCGTGGGGATGGCGCGGCCGGCCACGGCACGGTGTCGGGTGCCGGCGGGCGGTCTCCGAGCGGGGAATGCGGGCGCCGAGGATCGTGGTGCGACGCCAGCCCTCGATGATGGTCCGGTGCTCGGCCGGCTGCAGAACAGCTCGCCGTTCAAAAGCTCGCCGCCGAGTCTGGCGTGAAGCGCTCGCCGCCGCCGCTCTCCCAAGGGCTGCCCGGCTCGACAGAAGCGGTCTTGGCGCCGACCGCCGTGATCCACTCCCGCGGCGCCTTGGCGACAGGCTCCGGACCCTTGCCCGACCGAACATGCGCCGGACGGGCCATTGGGGACGCGATGAGACCAAGCCGCGTCAGCCAGGGCGTGCCAAACCTTGGCGATGCCCCTTCGCACGGCCTAACGCCCGTTCAGATCTCCCGATCTTGATCGCTCCGACGACGCCCGGCGGGCGTCATCTCCCTCTTTTTCTGGCCGCCGGCATCGCGACAGCACTCAGTCACCAGAGAACGATCCTATCGTCCGGTGATGCCGGGGAACATGATCAGCACGGCAAGAGCCAGGATCTGCAGCGCGATGAACGGCAAGAGCGCCCGGAAAATGTCGCCCAGCGAGATATCCGGCGGCGCGACGCTCTTCAGGTAGAAGGCCGCAGGGCCGAACGGCGGCGACAGGAACGACACCTGCATGTTCATGCAGAACAGGACGCCGAACCAGACCGGATCGTATCCGAGCTCAACGATGATCGGCACGAATATCGGCAGTGTCAGCAGCGCGATACCGACCCAGTCGAGGAACATGCCGAGCACGAACAGAATGAGCATCATGAACAACAGCACGTAGATCGGCTCGTCCGAGATGCCGATGATCAGCGATGACACAAAGTCGATGCCGCCCATGAGGTTGAACACGCCGACGATCGCGCTGGCGCCGATGCCGATCCAGACGATCATGCCGACGGTAGCAAGCGTCTGCATGGCGGCGCCGCGCAAGAGCTCGAAGGTGAATTCGCCGCGCACCACGGTCGCCAGCAGAACGCCACCGACGCCGATGGCCGAGGCTTCGGTGACCGATGCAATGCCGCCGTAGATCGAGCCGAGAACGAAGGTAACGACCAGCAGGGGCATGATCAGCCCCTTCAGCAGCGCGATTTTCTCCGCCAGCGGGATGATCTCGGGATCGGGATCCGGCACCACGCCCTTCGTGAAATAGGCCCGGAAAAGGATGTAGAGAACGTAGAAGCCCGCGAGCATGACGCCCGGAAGGAACGAGGCGGTGAAGAGGTCGCCGATCGAAACGTTGGCCGCAAGGCCATAGACGATCAGGACGATGGAGGGGGGGATCATCGTGCCGAGCGCGCCGCCGGCGCAGACGACGCCGATCGCCAGGCTGCGGTCGTAACCGAGGCGCAGCATCTGCGGTAGAGCCAAGAGGCCCAGCAGAACGATCTCGCCCCCGATGATGCCGCTCATCGCGGCGAGAATCACCGCCACGAAAATGGTCTGGATCGCCACGCCGCCACGCACGCGGTTGGAAATGAGCTTCATTGCGTCGAAGAGGTCGCGCGCGATGCCGGATCGATCGAGGATCGCGGCCATCAGCACGAACATCGGCACGGAGACGAAGATGAATGACGAGACGAAGCTGAAGACACGGCTGGTGATCAGCGGCACGGCCATCGGACCGAACCAGCCGAGCGCGAAGATCAGCGCCACGAGCAGCGTGACAAAGGCCAGAGGCATGCCGGTCAGGAGCAACCCGAACAGCATGAGGAACATCACCAGCGTACCGTAGCCGATGCCGAGATCTCTGAGGTTGAACCCGAAGTCGAGGATTTCAGTCAATTATGCCTCCTGCCTGGAACCGCGGCGGCGGGCATGATTGACGGCCAGGACGATGAACTGGATGGACAAGACGATCATGACGATCAGAAGAAACCCCTTCAGCAGAGCGGGCGTTGGCGGATTCCAGGCACTGCCGGTGCCTTCCATGTGGAATGTGCCGTTGGGGTTCCAGAAAGAGGTCGCAACCATCAACCAGGAAGCCCAGGCGAAGAACGCCGCTGAAATCGCGCTGATGATGTAGATGATGACGTCAAAGACAACGCGAAGCCGCGGGCCGAGCGCGTCGTAGATCAAGACGACCCGGATGTGGCTGTCTCGCGCGGCGCAGAACAGGCCGCCGTATATGAAGGCGATGGCGCAGAGGAAGATGCTGGTTTCGTGCACCCAGTTGGTCGGGCTGTTGAGCACGTAGCGCATGAAGATCTCAAACAAAAGCGCCGCCGCGGACGCGACGATCGCCGCGGCGAAGATGTAGCCGATCCATTCGATGCCGCGGCCAAGGGCACCGGCCTCCGGGACTGTATCTCCGGTTCCTTCACTGGTCGCGCGGAGGTCGGGATCGTCTCCCTCCACGGCAACGGGGTCACGGGTCATCGCCGAATCATCCTTCAGGAGAAAAAGGTGCGGGCAGGACCTCTGTCCCGCCCGCCGGTCTCGATCGATCGGGACTTACTGTGCCTCGAGCAGGCCTTCCTTCTCGAGATAAGCCGTCAGGGTGTCGTACACCTTCCGCGCGCTCTCGGATGCAGCAGCCTGCTTCTCCCACTCGCCGATGGCGATCTTGCGGAACTTGGCCCGCTCCGCGTCGGACCAGTTATGGATGGTGGCGCCCTGCGCCTTGGCTTCCTCGACCGCCTTGTCGTTCTTCTCGGCCAGCGCCGCGTTCTGGCGCTGGGCCAGTTCGACGACCGATTCCTCGAGGGTCGTCTTCACGTCCTCGGGCAAGGCGTCCCACTTCTGCTTGTTCATCGAGAACTCGATCAGCGGCATCGAGTGGAAGCCCGGGAAGACCGGATGCGGGGCGATCTTGTTGAGACCCTGCGCCTGATTGACGTGGAGCACGCTGTAGTCGGCAGCATCGACGACGCCCTTGTCGAGGGCGGTGAAGACTTCCGAGGTCGGCAGGTTCACCGGCGAGGCACCCGCAGCCGCGAAGATGTTCTGCACGAGACCTGCGGGGGCGCGCAGCTTCAGGCCCTTCAGGTCGTCGACGCCTTCGAGCGGAACCTTCGAGACGAAGGCTTCGAGGCCCGGCGTGGTGCCGCCGAAGAAATGCGTGCCATAGGGCTGGACCAAATCGTTCATCAGCTCCTTGCCGCCGCCTTCATTGAAGAACTTCAGCATTTGCTGCGGATCCGACCATGCACCGACCGGATTGGCAATCAGGCCGAAAGCCGCGTCCTTGCCGGCAAAATAGGACGTGTCGGTGACGTGGCCGTCAAGAATACCCGCGCCGACTGCGTCGAGGGTTTCCTGGAAGTCGACGACGGCGCCCACCGGCAGAAGCTCGATGGACACCTTGCCACCGGTTTCCGCGCTGACGCCGTCGGCCCATTCCTTGTAGAGCTGGTAGTTCGGATCACCGGAGGGGTCGCTCGACTGGAACTTCAGCGAGACTTCCTGTGCCATCGCGCCCGTGGTCAGGACGGCGAACGCCGCACCGGTCAAAAGGACTTTGAGGAATTTGTCGAACAAGTTACTTCTCCCTTAACATCTTCTTTATCCGCGGATGCCCGCTTTCGCGCCTTCCGGCATGCCGTGGCTGGACGCGCACCATACGACTGTCGGCTGTCGCGTCAACGCGAAACTCCTGCTTCGCAATCAGAGGGTGCGTTCTGACGTGACATTGACGTGAACGTCTCGATCTTCGACAGGATGAAGGCGGGATCGACACGGAGGGCCGAGGCCGCCAGCACCCATTGGCGGGCCGTCGTCGCCGCCATACTCGGCGACGCCGGGCCCGAAGTGCTGGCCTGCATGACCTTCCCGAAGGAGCATCGCGCCAAGCTCCACACGAACCCGATCGAGCGGCTGAGCGGCGAGATCAAGCGGTGCACCGATGTCCGCCGGGTCGGGCTTCGCCCGCCCGAGGGCAGGCTCTGGCATCTTCCCGAAAGACGACGCCATCGTCCGCCTCGACGGCGCGCTGCTGCTCGAACAGATCGACGCATGGGCCGTCCAGCGCGCCCGCGTCCATCACGCTGGAAAGCGTCGGCCAGTCGAGCGATGATCCCCTCATCAGCCTGCCAGCCGCGGCCCGCTGATCAGCCCGGCAGTGCCGGAGAGCGCGGCGACCAAGGCCGCCAGCTACACCGCTCCTCGGGACATGATCCGCGCTGCCCGACATGTATTGCACCGGCGACCGCAGCCCACGACGTGCGCATGACGCGGGATGACCTACTCTGTGTCCCAGCAAGCTTGCATTTGCGCTGCGCAACCAGCCGCCCGTTCTATGTTGCGAGAGCGATAGGCGGCAAAATGGGGTCTCACAGCCTCGAATATGTCGCTATCAGAAGTCTTCCCACTCCGTTGTAGCGGGCGCCGGCGCAGAGTTCGAGCTGACAGTTCTCATCTGTCGAACCGCCGGCCGAGCAAGGCGAGTCGTTGGCTTGCGGATTGGCGATGCCGCCTGGCGGTTGCCGACTGACCCTCCAGCATGAGTGCGGAATGTCGCGACCATCTCTGCCAGCGTCTCGGTCTCGTCGTTGAGTGTCTGAGCAGCAGCAGTCGCCTGCTCGACCATTGCAGCGTTCTGTTGCGTAACCTTGTCCATCTGGTCGGCCGCGATCGAAACCTCACGCAGACCGATGGCCTGCTCCTTGGCGCTTCGTGCGATCCCGGTGACGACGCTCGACATTTCCCCGACCTGGGCGACGATCTCGGAGAGTGACTTGCCGGATGCAGTGACGAGTTTCACGCCCTCCTCGACCTGCTTCGATGATGTCGAGATCAGCGTCTTGATCTGTTTTGCTGCTTCGGCAGAGCGTTGGGCAAGGCCGCGAACCTCCTGCGCGACGACCGCGAAACCACGACCGGCTTCGCCCGCACGTGCTGCCTCGACGCCGGCATTGAGGGCGAGGAGGTTGGTTTGGAAGGCTATTTCGTCGATGACGCCGATAATCTTGCCGATCTCTTCGGACGAGTTCTCGATTTCGGCCATCGCTGCAACAGCCTGCCCAACGATCTCTCCGCCCTTTTCCGCATTCTTTTGCGCGGAAACTGCTGCCAACTGAGCGCGGACAGCACCCTCGGCCGTCTGGTTGACGCCTGTTGTGACCTCCGAAAGGGCGGCGACCGTCTCTTCGAGACTGGCCGCTTGTTGCTCGGTACGCTGTGCAAGATCATTGGAGGCCACTGTGATCTCGGCAAGGCCGGTGCGGATCGTGGAGATGCCGGTCACGACGGAGCCGATGGCATCTTCCAGCTTGCCGACGCTGTCGTTGAATTTCACCCGGATCGGCTCGAATTCAGGCGCGACGGCGGCGTCCATTCGCGTGGTCAGGTCGCCATCAGCGAGCTTGTCGAAACCGTTCTCGACGCAGTTGACGAAGCTGCGCAGGTCCACGTCCTTTGCGTTGTCGATCGCGGCCTGGCGTTCGCGCAAGGTGACCTGTGCCTGTTCAGCTGCCGAGGCGACGCCGGCCAGACGCATATTCTCATGTGCGGCTTCTTTGAATACCTGCACGGCCGTTGCCATTTCGCCGATCTCGTCGCGACGCGTCCGGCCGTCGATCTCGACTCCGATCCTGCCAGCCGCGAGGTCGCCCATTCGCCCCTGCAGGCGGGCGAGGGGGCCAGTGATACCTTTGGCGACGATGAGCATGGCGAGAATCGTCGCGACTGCTGCGGCCGCTATGGCGCCGAGGATGATCATCCACGAGGCGCGAGCCGAAGACTCGGTGAGTTCATTCGACAGGATGTCAATTTCAGCACTCATAGCACTATTCAATGTTGCGACCGCAAGTATGAATTTTGCAATCTCAGCGTCGGCCTTCTCCATCAGTACTGCAGCGTTGACAGTGCTGCCGGCGTCGCTAGTCGCCATCGCTGCCTCACTTATCTTCAGTCCGTCGGCGAAGGTAGTGCGCAGATTCTCGATGTCCGCTCGTCTGCCAGGCATCAGGGCCCCCGCCCGAGTGAGTAGATCCTGCACGGCAGCAAACGCAGCGCGGGCGGCCCCGAGACTTTCCAATCCAGCGGCGCTGCCGTTTTCAGCCGCGATGTTCTTATAGCTCGAGTAGCCCATGCGATTGGCCTCGCGTCCAGTCCGCGAAAGGGAAAGAGCCGCCTTCTCCGCATCGATCATCACGGAGTACGCACTATCGATTCTGCTGACAGTCGCGCTTGCAATATAAGCCACGACAATGCCGACGATGCCGAGCGAAATGACGATGAAAGCGATCTTTGACCGGATTCGGACGTTCTCGAGAAAATACTTCATCGCCAGCGTGCCCTTGATTTATTTATAACAATAAATAGTCATCGATCCTTTCAGAGGTGGGAAAAATCAGCGACTAGAATTGGGGCTGGGGCTTATACGTAGGCGGGCTTTGGTGCGTCACCGAACATCTTCGAGACGGCAAGGGGCGTCCGTCGTGGATGTAAGGTGGCGGCGAAGGCGGGCGCGACGCTCCGGCCGAGTGCGGAATGGGGACGGGCAGTGTCGTAATCGATCTGCCATTCGGCCAGCATCGCTCGCGCCTGGTGCAGCGACGAGAAGTGCGTATCATTCAAAAACTTGTCGCGTAGCCGGCCGTTGAATTTCTCGATGAAGGCGCTCTGCCTACATCGTAGGCACTCGTCCCTCTGATCGGCGGCATGCAGGGCAAGGGTCCTACCCGACGCCGGCAGCAACCCCGCCGCCTTCAAGATCGGCGGGGCTGTCTGATTATTCGAGATCTGCGACTTTGTCCTCGACGTCGTCCTCATCTTGCGGGACATCCTCGCCTTCGACCTCATCAGAAGCATCGTCGTCCGGCGCGGTCGTCTTGTCGTAGGCCGGGTCATCGGCGTGCTTGATGTCTTCAAGATCGTTCGAGATTGGGCTTGCACCTGGAATGTTCGTAAGCGTCGTCCTCAAGCCACGTCGGCGAGCGCGTCCGTGGGCCTAAACTGCCATGGCATGAGATCATCGATGCCGCTGTTGGGATGGCCCTTTACGATCAGCGTGATGACGGCGGTCATGTAGGCCTGTGGATCGACGCCGTTGAGCTTGCAGGTTTCGATCAGCGAAGCGATGACGGCCCAGTGGCCGGCCCCGCCGTCGGAGCCTGCGAACAGGGCGTTCTTACGGGTCAGGGCCAGCGGGCGGATCGAGCGCTCGACGGTGTTGTTGTCGATTTCCACACGGCCGTCGCCTGTAAAGAGGCAAAGGCCTTCCCAACGTGAGAGCGTGTAGCGGATCGCCTCGGCGAGCTTGGTCTTCTGGCTGATGAGCGCGAGCTTCTCGCGCAGGAATAGCTCGATCGCGTCGAGGACGGGCCTCGTTCTTTCCTGGCGTGCGTGACGGCGGACCTCGGCCGGTCGTCCCCGGATCTCGGTCTCGATCCGGTAGAGCGCAGCGATGCGCTCCAGCATCTCGGCCGCGATCGGTGCGGGGCCGGCGGCGGCGAGTTCGTAGAACCGTCGGCGGACATGCGCCCAACAGAAGGCGAGCCGGACATCCCCTTTCTCGGCCAGCACCTTGTAGCCGCCATAGCCGTCGACCTGGAGGATGCCGGCAAACCCCTTGAGATGGGCGATGGGCCGCTCGGCCTTGCGGTCGGGCGCATAGACATAGGCAACGGCGGGCGGGTCGCCGCCCTGCCATGGCCGATCGTCCCGGGCATAGGCGAAGAGCTGCCCGGTCTTTGTCCGGCCGCGACCGGGATCGAGCACCGGCGCCGTGGTCTCGTCAGCAAATAATTTCGATGATGCCTTGAGGTGGCCCAACAGCCGCTCGTGGATGGGACGCAGCAGGAAGGCAGCTCGACCGACCCAGTCGGCGAGCGTCGAGCGGTCGAGATGGACGCCCTGGCGGGCGTAAATCTGCGCCTGGCGATAGAGCGGCAGATGGTCGGCAAATTTGGAGACGAGGACGTGGGCGACGGTAGCCTCGGTGGGCATGCCGCCCTCGATCAGCCGTGCCGGCGCCGGCGCCTGGACGACAACGCCCTCGCAGGCCCGGCAGCCATAGCGGGGCCGACGGGTGACGAGCACCCGGAACTGGGCCGGCACGATGTCGAGCCGCTCGGCGACGTCCTCGCCGATGACATGCAGGGCATGGCGGCAGCACGGGCAGGCCTTGTCCTCGATGTCGACGACCATCTCGATCCGAGGCAGGTGGGCAGGCAGCGAGCCTCGATTTGCCCGGCGCTTGGCGGCGCGCTCTGTCCGAACGTCCGGAGCCGCGGCCTCTGCGGCCGCCTCGTCATCGGCTGCGGCCTGCTCGACCTCTTCGAGGCCCAGCAGAAGCTGATCTTCCGGCAGCGTCTCGGCCCGGCGTCCGAAGCGGTGGCGCTGCAATTCCTTGATGATTTGCTCGAGACGTTCAGCCCGCAGACGCTCGGTGATCAGCATCGCCTTGAGCGTGCCGGGATCGTCGGGAAGCGTGTCGGCAGCGGGTGTCATGCCAGAAGTGAATCACCTCCCAACGCCTGCGGCAACAGGCTTTTGTGTCCCCAGAGGTCAGCCTGATGACGACGGGACGCGGCTGGTCTGGACCTCGTGGACTCGGCGCCAGTCGAGGCCTTCGAGCAGCGCCGATAGCTGCGCCGCGGTCAGGTGCATGACGCTGTCCTGGGCCTTCGGCCAGCGGAACTGGCCGTCCTCCAGCCGCTTGGCGACCAGCACCACGCCGGTGCCGTCCCAGAATACCAGCTTGATCCGGTCGGCCCGCTTGGCCCGGAAGACGTAGACCGTGCCCGAGAATGGATCGGCGCCCATCGTCTCGCGCACCAGCGCCGCCAGTCCTTCCGCGCCCTTGCGGAAGTCGACGGGCTTGGTTGCCACCATCACCCGGACCGCGCCCGTCGGCCCGATCACGAACCACACTTCAGCGCCGAGATCACCGCCGCTATCGTCGTTGGGCTCGCGTCGGGGCCAATGCGAACAACGACGCCACAGAGCTCCAGTTCGATCCCGCCGCCGCTTCGAGCCGCAGCCCGCTTGCGGCGCGGCGGCTTCGGCGAATTGTGCGGCACGACACTCGAGGGCGGTTCGACGATGACGGGCACGAAAGCCGGCGAGGCCGCCGAGCCCGCATCGAACACACGGCGTGCCTCACGCCGCCACCCAAAAATCTGCTGCGGCAATAGCCCGTGCCGACGGGCCACTTCCGAAACCGCCGCGCCTGACACCAAGGTCTCCTCCAGGATCCGTGCCTTGTCGTCCGCCGACCAGCGACGCCGTCCCCCAGCCCCGTTGATCACCTCGACCCGGCGCATCGGCTTAAGCGTAATGTCAAATCCAGACACAGAACGATCCTCTTCAAGATCGTCAGACTCGCCTGTCAGGCCACAGCGCGAAAGGTGGAGCCGGGATGACGCTTACGAATGTTCGACATGTCGTCCTCCTCGTGAGTTCCGCAAGGAAGCTCCCATGGGCCGTCATCGTTCCCGTGCGGTGGCGAGCTTTCTGCGTGGCCTTGATTGAAGATGGGCCTCAATCGTTCCGTGGATCCGGAAGTGTCAAGGCACGCGGAAGCCTGGCTTCCGTCGAACGATAAAAATGGACAAGCCAGCGCCGGCAATAAACCGGTGCTCCTTGCGTCTGGACCGCTGAGCGTCATCGGGCAACACCCGATGGAAGCTGCGCGGATGAATTGCCGCGACGACCGCAGCCAGCGACGTGCGTACGACGCTCTATGATGTGCTCCGCATGCTAGTGCAGGCCCGTGGCCGCAGCTTCCAACTGGACCGGGAACGACAAAAACTCATCGAAAGCCGGCGACTTCCGATAGCGCCGCAGCGCGATGAAACAGAACTGAGGGTCAGGTGTCTCCTCGACCTCCGACAGACCGAACCACGACAGCGCACTGGCCCTCAAACAAGGCCGCACCGAAGTCTCGCTCTGTCAGGGCCCGTAACGCCGCGAGAACTGCCGCAACTGGATTTCACACCGATTGTTCCCCTGCAACAATGACGGCAGAGAACGTGCTTCGCCGAATTTGCTCCCCCTTGGACACGACCAGTTCGACAGCCTCGGCGACGCTGATCTTCCGGTTGTTGAACCGACGTTCAAGAGGCGTCTCTTTCGCAGTACCCGGTGACACCAACCTGACGTGTCGCACGTTCGCCTCCTCATAGCGCCTCAACGAATGGAGCTGGGCGGCCCGGGCGGCGGTCAGTTCAACGAGGTCCTCAAGGCGACCTCGTGCGCCAGCCAGGTCTTTCAGGTCGTGTCCCCGCCCGTGGTGTAGCTCGACGGTAGCGTCGCCGATCTCGCCCGCGCCTTTGATTGCGCTGTAGGACGGGATTGGCGACGCGGTGGTCACCAGCGGTTTCCGGTTAGGCTTGGGTTGCGAGACCTAACCGCAACCGGAGATCCCCTGATGACCGACGACATGATGAGCCTGCGCAGCCTTCTGGAGAAGACCCCGGACGCCGATCTGTTGCGCGAGATGATCGGCTTTGCCGCCGAGCGGCTGATGGAACTGGAGGTCGGCAATGCGACCGGCGCCGGCTATGGCGAGAAGAGCGCCGAGCGCCTCGCCCAGCGCAACGGCTATCGCGACAGGGACTGGCATACCCGTGCCGGCACCGTCGAGCTGCGCATTCCCAGGCTGCGCAAGGGCAGCTACTTTCCCGGCTTCCTCGAGCCGCGGCGCATGGCCGAGAAGGCCCTGACGGCCGTGATCCAGGAAGCCTATGTCCAGGGCATCTCGACCCGTTCGGTCGACGACCTGGTCAAGGCGATGGGCATGGACGGCATCTCCAAGAGCCAGGTGTCGAGGCTTTGCGAAGAGATCGACGGCAAGGTGAAGGTCTTCCTCGAACGGCCGATCGAGGGCGACTGGCCCTATCTCTGGATCGACGCGACCTACCTGAAGGTCCGCCGCGGCGGGCGCATCGTCTCGGTCGCAGTGATCATCGCCGTCGGCGTCAACGCCGATGGCCGGCGCGAGGTGCTCGGCATGGAGGTCGGCACCTCGGAAGCCGAACCGATCTGGACCGAATTCCTGCGCAAGCTGACCCGGCGCGGCCTGCGCGGCGTGAAGCTCGTCGTGTCCGATGCGCACGAGGGCATCAAGGCGGCCGTCACCAAGGTCCTGACGGCGACATGGCAGCGATGCCGGGTGCACTTCATGCGCAACGTGCTGGCCCATGCCGGCAAGAGCGGACGCCGGGTGGTGTCGGCCTTCATCGCCACCGCCTTCGCCCAGGAGACGCCCGAGGCCGCAAGCCTGCAATGGCGCTCCGTCGCCGACCAGATCCGGCCGAAGGTGCCCAAGCTCGCCGCCATCCTCGACGGCGCCGAAGAGGATGTCTTGGCCTACATGACCTTCCCCAGGGAGCATCGCGCCAAGCTGCACAGCATCAACCCCATCGAGCGGCTGAACGGGGAGATCAAGCGGCGCACCGACGTCGTCGGCATCTTTCCGAACGACGAGGCCATCCTGCGTCTCGTCGGCGCTCTGCTGCTCGAGCAGAATGACGAGTGGGCCGTGCAGCGGGCGAGGTACATGACGCTGGAATCCGTTGCACCCTTGAGCGATGATCCTCTCGTCAGCCTGCCAGCAATGACGCGCTGATCAACCCGGCCTGGCCGGAACCGACGTGTGACGCCGTCAGCTACACCACGCTAGGGGACACGATCGTCTTTCACGACGAGCCCATCGAGAAAATCCCGGCCGACAACATACTTGGAGGGAAAGCCGAGCGCCCTCACTTGCTCCAGGGGGAGTGGATCTCCCGATCTCACGAGAGCCTCGACGACCTGATTGTAGCTCAAACCATCTCGAAGGAACTGCGCCGCTCCTAAAGCGAAGCGCTCGATCACTTCCACCCGAAACATGCCAGAGCGGCGAAACCGGTCTTCTAAATCCTCCACGGCCGGAAATGCGTCAGAAAGAGCTTCGGTATCCTCTTTCGCGCGCATGCCTGTCATCGATCCGCGATTTTCAGGCGCTCTATCGAAGATCCACGAGAATAGGCCCATTTCGTATCCATGATTGTCTGCGGCTGGAACGCGAGCAATTTCGTCGGAAATTACCCCAGTTTAGCGCGAGACGGAAAGATCCTGTTCGATGCGATCGATCCTGCAATGGCAGGTCGGCAACACAGACCAAGCGAGCGCCCGTCACAACCCGCTTGATTTGCCACTCGGTGAACCGACAGAGGTGGCTCGGTTTGTCTGAACAGGCTCGGCGGCCTGATAAGTGGATCGTCTGCCGGGTTTATGCCGCTGCGAGAAGCGGCTGGTTGAAGTAGGCGTGGTCCGGGGTCTTCCGGCCCAAGCTCGAGTGCGGGCGTCCGCCGTTGTAGAAGTCGAGGTATCGGGCGAGCGAGGCCCGGGCATGGCTGACCGTCTCATAGGCCCGGAGATAGACCTCCTCGTATTTCACTGATTTCCAGAGCCGCTCGACGAAGACGTTGTCGCGCCAGGCGCCCTTGCCGTCCATGCTGATCTTGATCTCCCTGTCCAACAGGACCTTCGTGAAGTCGATGCTGGTGAACTGCGAGCCCTGATCCGTGTTGAAGATTTCGGGTTTCCCAAAACGGGCCAAGGCCTCCTCCACCGCCTCGATGCAGAAGTCCGCCTGCATCGAGATCGAAAGCCGCCAGCTCAGCACCCGCCGGCTGAACCAGTCGACGACGGCGGCGAGATAGACGAAGCCGCGGGCCATCGGGATGTAGGTAATGTCCATCGCCCAGACCTGGTTCGGCCGCATCACCGGCAGCTTGCGCAGGAGATAGGGATAGATCTTGTGGCCCGGCGCCGGCTTTGACGTGTTCGGCCGACGGTAGATCGCCTCAATCGCCATCCGCTTCATCAGCGTTGCGACACGCAGGCGGCCGACAACAATGCCCTCCAAAGTCAAGAGGTCGCGAAGCATGCGGCTGCCGGCGAAGGGATATTCCAAATGCAGTTCGTCTATCCGTCGCATGAGTGCGAGATCGGCGGCAGAGACAGCGCGTGGCAGGTAGTAGACGCTTCCCCGGCTGATGCCGAGTTCGCGTGCCTGCCCGGCAACCGGCAGAGGATGGGAGCGGTCGATCATCGTCTTGCGCTCGGCAACAGTCCGGCCTTGTCGAGCGCGCCTTCCAAAAAATCGTTGGCCAATGTCAGCTCCCCGATCTTGGCATGCAGCGTCTTCACGTCGATGACTGGGGCGGCGGCGATTGCGGTCGTTTCTGATCCGAAAACTCCGGCGGCGCCCTCCAGAAGCTGAGAGCGCCACTGCGTGATCTGATTGGGATGCACGTCGAACTGCTGCGCCAATTCGGCCAGCGTCTTCTCGCCGCGCACTGCTGCCAGCGCCACCTTTGCTTTGAAGGTAGGGCTGTGGTTCCGCCTCGGTCTCTTGGTCATCGTCTCTCCTGGTCGCGGCCATCCTGGCCGTCTTCAGGCAGACAATCCACTCAGCCCGCTGTGCAGATTTGCCGAGCCACCTCTGACCAAGGCGGTTGAATTCCTCACGGTTCACGCGACATAGGGTGCACCCGATTTGAAAAGAAAGCCCCTTATGGAAATCGAATACGCAAATCCAGACGCTCTTTCCGAGCAGACTGCGGCGATCGTCTGCGCCTATGTGAGTAACAACGCGATCGCAGCGGCTGACTTGCCCTCAGTGATTGCCAGCGTTCATCAAACTCTGGCTCAGATCGGAAAGGGACCGGTGGAGCCAGCGCCAGCCGAGAAGCTTGTCCCGGCTGTGCCGATCAAGAAGTCCGTCACGGATGAGTTCATCATCTGCCTGGAGGACGGCAAGCAGTTTAAATCGCTGAAGCGGCACCTCAGTTCCAAGTTCGACATGACGCCGGATGAGTATCGGGCGAGGTGGAGCCTTCCCAGCGACTATCCAATGGTTGCGCCCGGCTATTCAGCCAAGCGGTCAGCTTTGGCCTTGAGCTTGGGTCTTGGGCGTAAGGCCGAAGTAGCTGCAGAGCCCGCAGAACAGACGAGACCCTCACGTGGTCGGAAAGCCAAGGCTCCCGTTGAGGCATAAGAATGAACAAGCCAGCGCCGTCCGTAAGTTGGCGCTGCCTCTGACAGGACCGCTGAGTATCATAGGGGCGAGATCTGATAGGCAAGCTAGCGGTTATGCGCTGCCGTTACGACAGCTGCCAGCGACACGCTTGCGACGCTCTGTGATGTACTCTGCCCTGCGACTGCAAGCCCGCGGCTGTTGATTGCACAAAGCCCTCAAAAGCCCGGACAGCGGCGACCGCAGCGGATGACGCTCTATGACGAGCGTTGGCTGCATCGCTCCATTAGACGGAGGAGTGGGCTGGCAATCTCCGTTTTGGCAGGTGTCGATGCCGGGTGGAAACTCCCCAGAAGTGCCGTTTGAATCTTCCCCAGTTTAATCGCGACCGCCGGTCTTGCGGGGCGCGTCTCGGAAGACCGGCGGTGCGTGATCGCTGATGCTTCTCCCGATGATCCGGTCTAGGTGTTTGGTCCCAGCATGTCATGGCGAGGCATTCGACCGAAGAGATACGGCTTGGTTTCGCTGATCTGCCGTATCGCTTCGAATGGCGTTTTGAACCGTAGGGCTTTGAGCTGTTTGGCGTAGTTGTACGCCAGCAGCAGTCCCGGACGTGACGACGCAGATCGGTGATCGAAGCGTAGTGGAAGGATTTGACGGTCGCGTCCTTGATGGTCCGCACCATCGGTTCGGCCTGCCCGTTGGTCCAAGGATGATACGGTTTGGTCTGACCGTGCTCGATGCCGTTGGCTGCACAGACGGCGCCGAAGATATGGCCGACGAAGCCGCTCTCGGTGCGCTTGTCGTGCTGGACGAACTGGCAGCCGTTGTCGGTCAGCACCGTGTGGATGGTCGTGTCCGTCAACGTGGTGGAAATTGAGTGTAGCTGAAGCGGCTCCGTTTCAGGCGACTTCGGTGGAAATCTGTTCGGGTTTTGCAGTGTTGCCCATGGCCATGAGGTCGGCCATGGGTTCGGTCTGCATGTAGCGGTTCTGGATCTGCCATTCGTCGTTGGCCTCGAGAAGGACGGCGCCGATGAGCCGGATGATGGATCCCTCGTTCGGGAAGATTCCGACGACGTCGGCACGCCGCTTCACCTCCTTGTTCAGGCGCTCCAGGGAATTCGTCGAATGGATCCGGGTCCGGTGCTGACTGGGAAAATCCATGTGCGCCAGCACGTCGGTCTCGCTGTTGTCGATGAAGGCCCCGAGCTTTGGACACTTTCCCCGAAGCTGGTCGGCGACGTGGCGCAGCGCCTGGCTGGCGCTAGCACGATCGGGCTGGGCGAAGGCTTGGCGCAGCGCGGCCGCCGCCATGCTCTGCTGCGCCTTCGGGACATACGACAGGGCGTTGCGCATCCAATGCACCCGGCAGCGCTGCCAGGAGGCGCTGAACACCCGGCGAATGGCGGCTTTCAGCCCTTCGTGAGCATCCGAGATCACGAGCTTCACGCCGGACAGGCCGCGGCGCACGAGGCTCTTGAGGAAGCTCGACCAAAACGTCTCCGCTTCCGAGGGGCCGATGTGAAGGCCGACGATCTCGCGCTTGCCGTCCGTGTTCACGGCCACGGCGATTATGGCGGCGACCGAAACGATGCGTCCACCCTCGCGCTGCTTCAGGTAGGTCGCATCCAGCCAGAGGTAGGGCCAGTCGCCAGTGAGAGGACGGTCGAGGAAGCCGCCGACGCGTTCGTCGATGTCTTTGCACAGCTTCGATACGGTGCTCTTGCCGATCCCCGACAGCCCCATGGCCTGTACCAGATCGTCGACCCGCCGGGTGGAAACGCCGCTGATCCAAGCTTCCTGAATGACGGCAACCAAGGCCTTCTCCGAGAGCTTTCTCGGCTCCAGGAACGGCGGGAAGTAGCTGCCCTGCCGAAGCTTGGGTATCCGAAGCTGCAACGAGCCGAGCCGCGTGTCGAGCGAGCGGTCGCGGTAGCCATTGCGATAAGTCGCCCGTTCCTGCGTCCGTTCGTGGCGCCCGGCGCCGATCATGCCTTCAACGTCGACCTCCATAAGGAGCTGCATCACGCTCTCGGCTATCGTTCTCAGGAAATCGCCGTCCCCGGCTTTCGCAAAAAGCTCGGCAAGCGGTAGTCTGTCCTCGGTCATCGGGTTCTCCGGTCAGGTTGAAGTCTCGCAACTCCACCTTAGCCGCCCTATCCGGTGACCGCCTCAGCCACACCTTTCAATGTCGGAATTTCCACCACGAGCGCGGACACTACCGTGTGGATCCGATAAGGCACGGTCTTCACCAGAGCCTTTAGGAAGCCGGCGGCCACGAGTTTCGTCGCTTTGCGGTAAATTCTGGCGAACACGATTTTTGACGTCCGGTCCACCGCCAGGAAGAGGAAGGACTTTCCGCCTTCATAACGCAGTTCCGCGATGTCGATGTGGAAGTAGCCTATCTCATAGGCCTTGAAGCGTTTGGGTTTTTCCTGATCGGACTTAGGCAGCCGAGAGATGCCGTGCCGTTGCAGGCAACGGTGAAGGCTCGATCGGGACAGGTGTGGGATGACGTCCTTCAAGGCGATGAAGACGTCGTCCAGCGGCAGGCGCGCCTGGACGCGAAGAGAAACGATGGCGGCTTCTTCCAGAGCCGACAAAACGGTGCTTCTGCGCTCCTTCGGACCCATGGCCGCATCCTCGGCGCTGGGCCGAGATCGCCACTTCCTCACTGTCTTCTCGTTGATCCCGTAGCGCCTTGAAAGTTCCGCGACCGACGCCTTCTAGCCGGAAACCGCTGGTGACCACCGCGTCGCCAATCTCGTCCTACAGCGCAATCAAAGGCGCGGACGAGATCGGCGGCGCTACCGCCGAGCTACACCACGTGTGGGGACGCGACCCACCGAGGACGCACCGCATCGTTCGCGCGGAGGCGACGGGAGTTGCCTTTGAATGATTGTAGGACGCGTCAGGCTTATGGAGACGCAGGTTTTGTAGGGAGCAGCAATTCTCTCCAAATTAAGGGTTTGGGGCCATTCTTCGGCCAACGCGCTCTGGTGCGGATTGCTGTGTCGCCGATTGCCCCGAGTAAATTTTCTTAGCGTCGGTCAAGATCCAAAATAAAAAATGGCGAAAGATTTTATTATGGCATTATTATCAAATATCAGTATTAAATTCAAGATCATTTCCGTCGTGGCCCTTCTTGGTGTCATCTCTCTCATCGGCTTGGCCTATGTGAGCGTACAATTTGCCAAGACCGATCAGCGTTATTCAAATTTTATATCGCATGAAAGTCTATCTGCGACGTTGAATGCACGGTCGACAGTCAATCTTTTGCAACTGGCGCTGCAACTCCGACTGATGATCGAGCACGATCCGGCGTCTGCCGATTTCGACGCTATTGCCAAACGCTACGACAAAAACCTTGCTCAGTTGCGCGAGCGCCTGACGACGGTCGCAGGACTAGTGCCGGTTCGGGCGGAGCCTGTCTCAGCCATCCTTGCGGAGGTCATCAATATCGATCGGGAGGCGGCGATCGCGTTTACGGCGGCACGGGAATTCAGGCGACAGGACGCCGACCGGGCGATCCGCGCGGTCAGCACACAGGCGATTGCCCTCTTGCCGCAGTTCACAGCCGGCAACGACCAATTGATCGGCATCATGGCGGACGGCACGGCGGAACTGCAAAGCAGAACGTCATCGACGATCATTTCCGGCGCGATCGCACAGGGCCTGGCAGTTGCCTTGGCGATGCTCATCGGGCTTTTTGTCGCCTCGCGTGGAATCGCCGTGCCGATTGGTCGGCTGCGCGAACGCATGGAAGCTTTGGCGCGGGGAGAAATGTCGAACGATATCCCAGGTCTCGAGCGCAAGGACGAAGTCGGGGCCATGGCCAAGACCGTCCAGGTGTTCAAGGACGCCGCCAATGAAAAGAAACGGCTGGAGGTCGAGGCAGCAGCGGCAAGCCGGGCACAGGAAAGCCAGCGCGACCGCCAGACGGCAATCGACCAATCCAAGGAAGAGGATCTCAGAACCTTCGTGCATCTGGTCGAGGAAGGCTTCGACGCACTGTCGGACGGCGACCTGACGGTGCGAATGGAAAAGGCCGTGGCGCCGGAATTCGAACCGATCCGGGCAAAGTTCAACGACAGCGTCGGCAAGCTGGAGCAGGCCGTCGGCGCGGTGGTCGGCGGCATCGCAACGCTGCGGACCGGGCTTGCCGAGATCTCGGTCGCCTCCAGCGATCTCGCCCAGCGCACGGAGCAGCAGGCGGCGAGCCTCGAACAGACCGTCGCGGCGCTCTCGGAAGTAACCACCGGAGTCAACCAGACCGCCGAGGGCGCGGCACGCGCCCAGGTCGGCGCCACGGCTGCCCAGAAGAATGCGGAGAAGGGCGGCGAGATCGTCGCCCGCGCCGTCGCGGCGATGAGCGAGATCGAGAACTCGTCCGAGGAGATCGGCAAAATCATCGGCGTCATCGACGAGATCGCCTTTCAGACCAACCTTTTGGCGCTGAATGCCGGGGTCGAGGCGGCGCGCGCCGGCGAGGCGGGGCGAGGCTTTGCTGTGGTGGCGCAGGAAGTGCGCGGGCTCGCCCAGCGCTCGGCGGAAGCTGCCAAGCAGATCAAAACCCTGATCTCGACCTCGTCGAAGCAGGTCGGCGCGGGCGTCGAACTGGTGACCGCCTCTGGCAAGTCGCTCGGCGAGATCGTCGCGCAGGTCGGTGAGATGTCGCAAGTGGTCAGCGAGATCGCCCGCAGCGCCAAGGAGCAGGCCGTGAGCCTGCGCGAGGTATCGGGCGCGGCCGACCAGATGGACAAGGTCACGCAACAGAACGCGGCCATGGTTGAAGAGGCGACGGCGGCGGCGCAAACACTCTCGGACGAAACCGACGCTCTGGCGGCGATGGTTGCGACCTTCCGCACCAGTGTCGGCAGTAGCCGCGGCTCTGCCACAAAGGCACCGCGCTCTGTAGCGCGCCCTGCTGCCAAGCCTTCGCGTGCTCCCGTAGCCCAGATGCGGACGACCACCAGCGCCGCGCCCGCTCCGGACGGGTGGGAGGAGTTCTGACAGCTCCCCTCGAATTGAGGCCGAACTGCGGTGGTGGCCGGCAGAAAGAAGAGGCTGCCGGCCTAAAACGTTGTATGCCTTATTAGGCTTCGTGGACAAAGGGTATCCAGAGTTTGACAGCTGCGATGGCGACGAAGCCGAGATAGGACTCCCTGGCCTTGGCATATCTGGTGGCAACGCGCCGCCAGTTCTTGAGCTTGTTGAACAGCCGCTCGATCAGGTTTCGCCACCTGTATTTCTCGGCGTCGTGCGGCGCGGGGTGCTTGCGGTTACGTTTGGCCGGGATGACGGCCTCGATTTCGACCTTTGCCAACTCCTCCCGGATGGCGTCGGCATCGTAGCTCTGAGGGCGCTGGCCAGCCACTACGGCATCAACCAGAAGACTGTCGCGAAGTAGAAGAAGCGGACGTCGACCGCCGACCGCAAGACAGGCCCGGCCGAGCCGAGATCCACGGTGCTGTCGATCGATGAGGAGGCCGTCATTGTTGCCTTCCGGCGTCATACGCTGCTGCCGCTCGATGATTGCCTCTACGCGCTCCAGCCGACGATCCCGCATCTGACGCGCTCGTCATTGCAACGCTGTCTCCAGCGTCATGAGATCTCGCGACTGCCCGAGGTCGACGGCGACAAGCCGATCAAGAATAAGTTCAAGAGCTATCCGATCGGCTATTTTCACATCGACATTGCCGAGGTGCAAACCGTCGAGGGCAAGCTTTGTCTCTTTGTAGCGATTGACCGAACCTCCAAGTTCGCCTTCGTCGAGCTTCATCCAAAAGCCACCAAAATGGTCGCAGCCCAGTTCCTGCGCGATCTGATCGCGGCGATGCCCTATGCCATCCATACGGTGCTCACCGATAACGGCATTCAGTTCACCAACCGGGCCTGTGACCGATATGCCTTCCATCACATCTTTGATCGCGTCTGCGATGAAAACGGCATCGAGCATCGCTTGACCAAGGTGAAGCATCCTTGGACCAACGGGCAGGTCGAACGGATGAACCGGACGATCAAGGACGCGACCGTCAAGCGCTTCCACTACGACGATCATTCACAGCAAAACAGCCGGGAGCGAACTTACGATTGGATAAAAATTCGGGGCAACGTCACGGGATACGCCACTCCGTCCAGTCCCGTCGAAGCATTTGCCTGTAGGGTCTCCTCTTGAGTAGAAACCACTGCTCGGCGAGCGGCGCCGTCGGCGCATCGGCGGCCAGCCGTTCAAAACGGAGCGAACTGAAGGTCGGATAATTGAACACCACATTCCTCGAGACCTTCTGGTGGGTTGCCAAGCTGAGCAGTTTCTCTGGTGCTGCCGAGCAACTCAATACGACGCAGGCATCGGTATCCAATCGTATTGCGACGCTGGAGCGGGATCTCGGGGTTCGCCTCTTTGACCGTGAGCTGCGGTCCGTCCGCCTCACTCCTGACGGACGTCGGGCCGTCGAGCAGGCCGGGGAGATCGTACGGCTGACGGCAGAGTTCCGTGAGTCGATCAGCAGCCGGGAATCGCTGAAGGGGACCGTGCGGATCGGGTCGTCGGACACGATCGCCTATTCCTGGCTGCCGGAGCTGATACGGCGGATGCAGGCTCGCTATCCAAGTGTCGGCCTCGATCTCAATATAGATACGAGCTTGAATATTGCGCAGCAGATTCAGGAAGGCCGCGTCGATCTTGGCATCATCATGGGTCCCGTCAATGCCCCGGATATTCGGTGCACCGAACTCTGCACCTACACCTCGTGCTGGGCTGCGTCGACGGCCCTGGATCTCGGCGGGGGGCGAATCGAGCTGGCGGACCTCGGCGCCTATCCCCTGCTGACCTTTTCGACCGGCTCGCAGCCACACCGCGCTCTCCTCAAATTACTCTCCGAAGCCGGGCTGGAGGAGTTCCGGATCTACAACTCCAATTCTCTCGCGATCATGACCCGCCTTGTGGAGGCTGGGGTCGGAATCGGGGCACTGCCGCTTGTGCTGGTGCAGGATCTCGTGAAAGCAGGCGGGGTTCGGATCCTTGAGATCGACCCGGCCGTTCCGTCGCTGACGTTCCACGTGGTGCATCAGGACCGCGGCGACAACATGCTGGCGCGGGTGGTCACCGACATGGCCCTGGAGATCGTCGCAGAAACGGTTTCCAGCGGCGCCGAAGGATATGCCTAAAATATATGCTGCACTGCACTATGCTTAATCCATAAGCTTTTCTTGTCGACTTCCATAGAATTTTCTCGTTTGCTGTCTCACGCTGTCCGCGCTTCTATAGGTGGATAGCGAAGGAGCGCAGTAATGAAAGTTTCACTGATACAGATGAACTCGCAGGGTGATCTCGCGGGAAACATCGAAACCGCAGTGTCTTTGGTGGAAAAAGCCGTCGCCGCCGATTCCCCCAGCCTTGTCGTACTTCCAGAATACTTTGCCTATCTCGGAGAGGGTGCGAAAAATATGCACGGCAGCGGGGAGGTTTTCCCGGGTGGCCCGATCTACACGGCTCTCGCGGATCTCGCTCGGCGTCTGGAAATCACCTTGCACGCCGGCTCCATCGTCGAGCGGGAAGGCAATCAGCACTACAACACGACGCTCGTGTTCGGACCCGACGGCGCCGAGATCGCACGCTATCGCAAGATGCACCTTTTCGACGTGGATACGCCAAACGGCATCAGCTACCGCGAGTCCGACTCGGTCGGCCGCGGCGAGCAAGTCGTGACCTACAAGGTCGGCGACATCACCGTCGGTTGCGCGATCTGCTACGACATCCGCTTTCCAGAACTCTTCCGCGCCCTGCGCGACCGGGGCGCGGACGTCATCGTCCTGCCCGCCGCGTTCACCTTGATGACCGGCAAGGACCACTGGGAGACGCTTGCCCGTGCCAGGGCGATCGAGACCCAAACCTATTTCCTCGCAGTCGGGCAGACCGGGACGCATGCCGACGGCCGCAAGGCCTGCTGGGGCCACTCGATGGTGATCGACCCCTGGGGGCATGTCGTGGCGCAGTGCTCGGACGGCGTCGGCACTACCAGCGCGGCACTGAACTTCGACTACACCGCCACCGTGCGAGCCAACGTGCCCGTCGCCGACCATCACGTCCTCTGACAGGAACGGCCTTCTCAATGTTCAACGTTCAACCTATGTCGACGCAGATCGATGCCGAGCTCGTGGAGCTCCTGGAGCGTGTCGAGGTCGCAACGATCGGCCACGTCCTTCACTCGGGCTTTGTCGATCCGACGATCCGCGCCGTCCTGCCTGAAAAGCGCGTGGCGGGGACGGCGGTCACCCTGCGAATCCCCAACGCGGACTCGACCCTCCTCCATTACCTCACCAGCATGGTTCGCCCCGGCGACATCGTCCTGATTGAGCGGTGCGGCGATGTTCGCCATGCATGCTGGGGCGGCGTCATCACCCATGCGATGAAGATCGGCGGCGTGAAGGCCGGGGTCATCGACGGACCCGCCACGGACTTCTCCGAGTTCGCGAAGGTCGATATGCCGATGTGGTGCCGTGGGCCGTCGCCGATCACCACCAAGATCCTCGGCTTGGAGGGCGCCCTGAACGTTCCGATCAGCGTCGGTGGGCAGACGGTGCATCCGGGCGACGCGGTTCTATGCGATGAGAGCGGCGTCGTCGTGCTCCGTCCCTCCGAAGCGCGGGCGATCGCCGAACGCGCGATCAAGATGCAGGAGGCCGAGATCGTGCTTCTCGGGCGCCTGCGGGCCGGCGAGAAACTGCCGGACATTTCCGGTGCGACCGCCCTCGTAGAGGCAAAGCTCGTCGCCTGAAGTGCTCTGCCAGGCTCGACCACGATCTGACGTTCCTTAGTCCAAAGCGGACCTTTCAAGGAGACTGCAAATGAAGATGCTCACCATCCTAGGGACCGCCTTGCTGACCGGCACAGTGGTCCAGCCGGCACTCGCCGAGGGCACGGTCACGATCGTCGCCTACAGCGGTCTCTTCCAGGAACGCTATACCAAGGCCGTGGTCGAGCCGTTCCTGGCGGCGCACCCGGACATCAAGGTCGAGTACTTCCCGCTTCAGGGTTCGGCCCAGATGCTTGGCACACTCCGGGCGCAGAAGGCGGCGCCACAGGCCGATGTCACGATCATGGACATGTCGGTCGCCAAGACGGGAACGGACGAAGGCCTTTTCGACAAGATCGACGAAAAGGTGTCCGGCCATGTCGCCGACCTCTATCCGAACGCGCGGTTCGAAAACGTCGCGGGCGTTGCGGTGACCTTCGACAATCTGGTGCTCCTGTCCAACACCGAGGCCGTACCGACCGCTCCTACAACCTGGAGTGTGCTCTCCGATCCGGCCTACGAGGGCAAGGTCGGCCTGCTCGGTGCCCCGGACCTGGTGGGCGTCGGCCTTACGGTCGTGCTCGACCATATGAACGGCGGTACGGACCCCATCGCGAATATCGAAAAAGGCATCGAGGCGATGAAAGCGATCGCGCCGAACGTGCAGACCTGGGAGCCCAAGCCCGAGGTCTATCCTGCGATCGCGAACGGCCAGATCTCTTTGGGCGTCGGCTGGAACGCCCGTGGGCAGGTCAATGCGGAGACGTCGAACGGACGCCTCGCGGTGTCGCTGCCGCAGGAGGGAACCATCCTTCAGATCAACACGATCAACCTGGTCAAGAACAGGCCCGGCGGGGACGCAGCGCACACCTTCGTCGACTATGCCCTGAGCCCCGAAGCCCAGAAGGCTTTCACCGAGGCCATGTACTACGCGCCCACGAACACCAAGGCCGTGATCGCGCCCGAAGCGATGGAGCGGACCGTGGCAAGTTCGATGGACAAGACGATCCCGCTCGACTGGGTCGCGCTCGCCTCGGTGCGCGACAAGATCACCAACGAGTGGAGGCGCAAGGTCATTCCGCTGAGCCGCTGATCAACCAGCGCCCGGCAAGGCTTACGCCATAGCTGGACCCCAGAGGGGCGGCCGGGCGCAGGCCTGCCATCGGACGAACCACCCGGCGAACCGAGGAGGCCGAGAGCCATGACGACGCAGACACCCAGCCGAACCGGTCACTTGAGCCTCAGGGGTCTGACCAAGCGATACGACAAGCTCGTGGCCGTCGACAACATCGACCTCGATGTGGCCAAGGGAGATCTGATCGCGTTTCTCGGCCCATCGGGCTGCGGCAAGTCTACGTCGCTACGCATGATCGCGGGCCTGACGCCCATCAGCTCAGGAACGATCTCCATCGGTGGGCGGGACGTGACCCACCTGCCAGCCTACCAGAGGGATATCGGGCTGGTGTTCCAGTCCTATGCCCTGTTTCCCCATATGACCGTCCTCAAGAACGTCATGTTCGGGCTGGAAATGCGGAAGATCTCGGCCGCCGAAGCCGAGCGACGCGCCCGGGAGGCGATCGCTCTGGTGCAACTGGAGGGCCGCGAGGACCGGCGTCCGAGCCAGCTTTCGGGCGGCCAGCAACAGCGTGTGGCCCTTGCCCGTGCCTTGGTGGTTCAGCCCTCGATCCTCCTGTTCGATGAACCACTGTCCAACCTCGACGCCAAGCTGCGCGACGAGATGCGGACCGAGATCCGAGAGATCCAGAAACGCCTCGGCATCACCGCGATCTTTGTGACCCACGACCAGGTCGAGGCGCTGTCGATGTGCGACAAGGTCGCGGTGCTGAATGGCGGCCGTCTCGAGCAGCTCGGAACCCCGCACGATCTCTACGAGCGGCCGGCAACGCCCTTCGTCGCTTCCTTCGTTGGCCGCGCCACGCGGCTTCTCGGCCAGGCGTCGGGAGACCGGATCGATGTCGGCGATGTGACCCTGGCATCGCCGACCCGCCATTCCGGAGCGGTTGAAGTGATGGTCCGCCCCCATCGGATCGCCATGCTCCCCGAAGGCGGCGCGGATGCCACCCTCGGTTCCGAGCCCCGCAATCGACTTCCCGGCACGGTTCGGCGGGCTTCGTACTCGGGCGACGTCCTGCAATACGAAGTTGACGTGGCAGGGCAGAACTTCGTCGTCGAGCGCGCCACCACCAGTCATGACGCGCACCTTGCGGGCGGAACTGCCGTCGAACTGTCGTGGCGGGTGGCCGACACGCTCGTCTTTGAGGTGGCGCGATGAGCGCCACCTCAGATCCCGACGCCGGATCGCGCCGCCGATCGGCCTATGGTCTGGCTTTCGCGCTCCTCGCGCCGATAGCGCTGGTGAACGGTTTCGCCTTCCTGGTCCCGATGCTCGATCTGCTGGTCCTGTCGTTCCGCGAGGCGCTGTCGGGCGGAGGACTCGGCGAGGCCTACACTTTCGCCAACTGGACATCGACTCTCACCGACGTCTTCTACCTCGAGCTGGTTTGGGAAAGCGTCTCGACCAGCTTCACCATCACCGTTCTCACTCTCCTCTGCTCCTATCCCATTGCGCTTTATCTCCACCGCTCGAGCGGTCGGTGGCGCACGGTGCTCCTGGTTCTCGTCATTTCCCCGCTTCTCACCTCGGCGGTGGTGCGCACCTACGGCTGGATCGCGATCCTCGCCGAAGACGGGTTGATCAACAATGTGCTCGCCTCGGTGGGCATTGGCAGCTTGCGGCTGATGTTCAACAAGATCGGCGTCACGATCGGCCTGACCGAAATTCTGATGCCCTACATGATCCTCGCACTTATGGCTGGTTTCGGCCGGCTGGATCCCCGCGTGGAGGAGGCGGCCGAGACGCTTGGTGCCTCGCCGATCCGGGTGCTCTGGCGCGTCGTCATCCCCCTCACCATGCCCGGCATCGCGCTGGGGTGCCTGCTGTGCTTCGTGCTGGCAGTGTCCTCGTTCATCACGCCGAAGCTCCTGGGAGGCGGACGTGTCTTCTTGCTTGCCACCGAGATTTACGACCAGGCGATCGTGACCCTCAACTGGCCGCTGGCTGCCACGCTCTCGATGATCGTGCTGGCAATCTTCGGCACCGCGCTCGTCGTCTATTCCCGCCTTCTGCGGACGGCCGGTTGAAAGGACTTTACCCATGGAAGACCGCCCTGCCTCGCCTGCCTTGAAGGCGATCGCCTTCGCGATGTTCGCCTTCCTGCTGGCGCCGGTGATCCTCGTGGTGCCGATTTCCTTCTCGGCCGACAACTACATGAACTTTCCACCGTCCGGCTGGAGCCTGAAATGGTACGTCGCCTTCTTCGAGAACAGCCGGATGATCACCGCGCTGGGCACGAGCACACTGCTGGCGGTCATCGTGACCTTGCTGGCGCTCCTCATCGCGCTCCCTGCGTCCTACGCCATCGTGCGACTGCGGATGCCGGGCTCGGAGACCCTGCTGGCGATCTTTACCGCGCCGCTTCTTCTGCCGACCATCGTCCTCGGCCTGGCGATCCTGATCCTTTTTGCCGCGAAGGGCATGCTCGGCACGTTCACCGGCCTTGTCATCGCCCATCTGGTGATCGTGCTGCCTTACGCGCTGCGCGTGCTGGTAACCTCGATCGCCGGTCTACCGATCATGGTGGAGGAGGCTGCCGCCTCCCTTGGTGCTTCGCCCTTCACCGTGTTCCGCCGCGTGACACTTCGGATGATGACGCCGGGAATCGTCGCGACCTGCGCATTGGCTTTCCTGGTCTCGTTCGACGAGGCGGTGATCTCGCTTTTCGTCACCGGCCCGCGAATCACAACGCTACCGGTCGCCATGTACCAGCATGTGGAGTCCAACGCCGACCCGTTGGTGGCATCGATCTCGGTGCTTTTGATCGTCCTGACCCTCGTCGTCGTTCTGGTCGTTGATCGTTCCGTCGGTCTCACCAAGGCGTTCGTGAAGTGAGGGAGCGGCAGCGGCGGACAATCGGATGGGAGATATCCGAAACCGCGTTGAAGCGTTGGGGGTCGGTTTCGTAGAGCATCCGGGTCCGCTGATCGTCGAAACGCGCCGCGACTCGGTGCCAGCGTCTGCCTAAAGCATCTGGCGACGCTATCGTCTACGCAAAGCCGCCCTTCGCGGGGCCCGAGGCCGTTCTCGCCTACCTGTGGCGCTACACCCACCGCGTCGCCATCTCCTCACGCCGCAATGCCGGCTTCGACGGGGCCAGCGTCACCTTCCGCGTCAAAGACTACCACCAGGACGGCGCCGCCCGCCATCGCACCCTGACGCTGGAGGCCGGCGAGTTCATCCACCGCTTCCTCCTCCACGTTCTGCCCCGCGGCTTCCACCGCATCCGGCGGTACGGGTTCCTGATGGGACCTGACCGCAAGGCCGGCCTCGATCGCATCCGCATGCTGCTCTGCGCGCCCACCATGCCTCCCTCCGCCGCCGAGGAGACAGACATCTCCGAACCACCCGCCTACCGCCCGACCTGTCCATGCTGCGGCGGCACCATGAGCGTCATGGGCATCCTCCTGCGCTGGCGACAGCCGCGAGGACCGCCACCGCCACCAACCTCAAGCCGGGAGTGCTCGGCATGAACCGGCATGGTACGGCACCGCCATCGGCCGAAGACACGGCGCTTCGGGAGATTATGACGCGCGTCCCAAGGGCGGGCGAGACGTCAGCCGGATTTCCCGCGTCGCTTCCTCACCCCTCACAGCGTCGCCGCCACTTCCAGAACGGCAAGAGCACGATCGCCATTCCAAATCGTCCGGCGGCAACCGCCTCTTGCCGATGCACCACCGTTAGACAAAAATCCTATAAACCACCGGCCGGCATCCCGCAGGTTCGTTCTTCGGTGACTTTCGTACGCCTCGCGGCGCCCGAAACTCTTCAGGTTCGCGGACGGCCAGCTATCCGCGAATGCGCCCAGTAACTGAACAAGCAGCGTTCGGCTCGATCGAGTTTTCCCCTTCACTGCCTTGGCAGAGATGTAACGTGGATTGTGAGGCAGCGAATCCCGCACTTGCCTATCCAACCGAAGAGACAATCGTTCATAGACCCGCAAAACGATCAGTGGCACGAACTTGGCACGGGTTTACGCCTCGAGCAAAATGGCCGCCATTCAAGGCAAAACGCCAGCACCATTATATTAGGAAATACAGAAAGTTAAATGGTAGCGGGAGAGGGACTTGAACCCCCGACACGCGGATTATGATTCCGCTGCTCTAACCAACTGAGCTACCCCGCCCCGTGACGACGAAAGAGTGCGTCGAAGCCCGGCGGATATAGAAGTCGGTGGCCGGGGCTGTCAAGCCGGTTGGGGAGGGATCGGCGCGGGGGAAGGCGGGATCAATCCCGGGCGTAAAAGCGCGCATGGGCATGCGAGGCTGCGCGGGGCAGGCGTCGCTGGTGCCCCGGCAGGTGTGGCCTGCAGGAGGGCGGCATGCAGGGCGGAACCGAAAAAGCCGTCGCGGACCGGCGGCGGAGGAAACGCGTTTTCTGGGGCCAGGCGGGGCGCGATGCTGTGGCCGGCGTGTGGTGCCGTGCTGTGGCCGGGGCGTCACGTTCGAGGAGAAGAATGCGATTGCGGCAGGCGGAACGCGGTTGCTGGCTTGCGAGGGACGGCATCGGTGGCAGAAGGTGATGCACTGCGCCGCGCCGGCGTCGTTCCCGACCGTCACGCGGCCGAGGATTGGCTTGCCCGACCCTTGTGGCAGGCCGAGAGATTCCCGCCGGCGCCGGGCCCGATTTGAGGATTGCCGTGAACCGAAATGTCCCGAAGCGCCGTCGCCGTGCGGCCGCCGTCCTCTGCCTTGCCGCTCTCCTCGCCCCGGCCCCGGTCCTGGCGGCGCCGCTCCTACTCGTCGATGCGCAGACGGGCGCGGTCCTCTATTCCAAAGACGCCAGCCAGTCCTGGCATCCGGCGTCGCTGACGAAGATGATGACGGCGCATCTGGCGCTGCGGGCGGTCGCAGGGGGGCGCGCCAGCTTCTCCACCCCGGTGGTCATGACGGCGCATGCCGCGGCGCAGCCGCCGTCCAAGCTCGGCCTGCCCGTCGGCGACACGCTGACGCTTGGCGACGCGCTGCGCGTCATGCTGGTGCGCTCCACGAACGACGTCGCCGTCGCCATCGCCGAGACGCTCGGCGGCGGCTCGGAGGCGGTGTTCGTCCAGGCGATGAATGCCGAGGCCGTCCGTCTCAACATGGACGCAACCTATTTCGTCAATGCCAACGGCCTGCACGACGAGCGCCAGGTGACGACGGCCCGCGACATGGCGATCCTCGCCATGGCGATCCGGCGCGCGCATCCGCGTCATCTCGACCTGTTCTCGACGCCCAGCGTCACCGTCTCCGGCCGGAAGATGAAGAACACCAATCCGCTGATGGGCAAGTATCCCGGCATCGACGGGATGAAGACCGGCTATGTCTGCGCCGCCGGCTTCAACCTCGTGGCGACGGCCCATCGCGGCGGGCGCGAGCTGATGGCCGTCGTTCTGGGCGCGCCCTCGGGCAAGGCGCGCGGCGAAAACGCGGCGGCGCTTCTCGAAAGTGGCTTCTCCGGCGCCTCGCGGGCCTCCGGCGACCTCAAGGCGTTTTTCCGGCCCTTTCCGGTGCGGGCAATGGACTTGCGGAAATTCGCCTGCGGCAAGAGCCTGGGCTGACGACGCTTCGGCTGCCGCGGCCTCGGCCGAGGGCAGACCTGGGACCCACCCTGTCGGTCTCCCACCGCGCGACTTTGGAACACCGGTTTTTCCAGAGGAGGCGCAGCCGCGTCTCGCGCGGCGTGCGATGTTCACACTCCTTGCCGCGGGCGACAGCGCTTCGGCAGCCCTTGTGAGGGCAAGCGGGCGCGCGCCGCAAAGCGCGCGCCCTGTCCGCGGGCGACCGGCCTCGGGGGCGACCGGCTGCCCGCGGAATCCTATTCGGCCGGCTGCGGATGGGCGGCGGCCGGAGCGGCGGTCGCCGGGGCCGCAGGCCCGTCGCCCGTTCCCGCCATCTGCAGCGAGCGGTTGCCGGCGACGGCGCGCATCAGCACGTAGAAGACCGGCGTCAGGAACAGGCCGAAGGCGGTGACGCCGATCATGCCGGAGAAGACGGCGACGCCCATCGCATGGCGCATCTCCGCGCCCGCGCCGGTCGAGGTGACGAGCGGGACGACGCCCATGATGAAGGCGAACGAGGTCATCAGAATGGGCCGAAGGCGCAGCCGGCTGGCCTCGATCGCCGCCTTGATCGGCGTCATGCCTTCCAGCTCCAGTTCGCGGGCAAATTCCACGATCAGGATGGCGTTCTTCGCCGACAGGCCGACGAGGACGATCAGGCCGATCTGGGTGAAGACGTTGTTGTCCCCCGCTGTCCAGTAGACGCCGGTGAGCGCGGCGAGGAGACCCAGCGGCACGATCATGACGATGGCGAGCGGCAGCGTGAGGCTCTCGTATTGCGCGGCAAGGACCAGGAAGACCAGCAGGATCGACAGCGGGAAGATCAGGAAGGCGGAATTGCCGGCGATGATCTGCTGATAGGTGAGTTCGGTCCATTCGAAGTCGATGCCGGGCGGCAGTGTCTCGGCGGCGATGCGCGTCACCGCCTCCTGCGCCTGGCCGGAGGAATAGCCGGGCGCGGCGTTGCCGTTGACGTCGGCGGACAGAAAACCGTTGTAGCGCATCGCCCGCTCCGGTCCGGCCGATGAGGTGACCTTCAGGAGCGCCGACAGCGGCACCATCTCGCCGGCGGTCGAGCGCACCTCGAGCTTGCCGATGTCCTCGGCATGCGCGCGGAAGGCGGCGTCGGCCTGCACGCGCACCGAGTAGGTGCGGCCGAACTTGTTGAAGTCGTTGACGTAGACGCTGCCGAGATAGATCTGCAGCGTCTCGAAGATCGAGGGCAGGGGCACGCCAAGCTGGCGCGCCTTGGTGCGGTCGACGTCGGCGTAGAGCTGCGGCACGTTCACCTGGTAGGACGAGAACAGACCGACGAGTTCGGGTGCTTCCTGCGCCTTGGCGAGAAAAGCCTTTACCGCGCCGTCGAGCGCCTCGTAGCCGAGGCCGGCACGATCCTCGAGCTGCAGCTTGAAGCCGCCGATGGCGCCGAGACCCTGGACGGGCGGCGGCGGAAAGACGGCGCTGAAGCTCTCCTGGATCGATCCCATCGCCTGGTTCAGCTGGCCGGCGATGGCGCCGGCGGAGAGGTCCGGCGTCGTGCGCTCCTCGAAGGGTTTCAGGCTGAGAAAGACGATGCCGGAATTGGACGAATTGGTGAAGCCGTTGATCGACAGGCCGGGAAAGGCGATGGCGCTTTCGACGCCGGGGATCTTCAGGGCCATGTCGCTGATGCGGCGGATCACGCCTTCCGTCCGGTCGAGCGAGGCGCCGTCCGGGAGCTGCGTGAAGCCGACGAGATACTGCTTGTCCTGCGGCGGCACGAAGCCGCCGGGAACGAGCCGGAACATCACGACGGTGGCGCCGACAAGGACGAGATAGAGCCCCATCATGACAGTCTTGCGCGTGACGACCCCGCCGACGCCGCGGCCGTAGGCGTTGGACGAGCGGGTGAAGACGGCGTTGAAGGCGCGGAAGAGCCAGCCGAGCCAGAAGTCCATGATCCGCGTCAGCCGGTCCTTCGGCGCGTCGTGGCTGCGCAGAAGGAGGGCGGCGAGCGCCGGCGACAGGGTCAGCGAGTTGAAGGCCGAGATCACCGTCGAGATGGCGATGGTCAGCGCGAACTGGCGGTAGAACTGGCCGGTGAGGCCGGTGATGAAGGCGAGCGGCACGAACACCGCGACGAGGACGAGGGCGATGGCGATGATCGGCCCGGAGACCTCGCGCATCGCCTGGATGGTGGCATCGCGCGGCAACAGCCCCTTCTCGATGTTGCGCTCGACGTTCTCGACGACGACGATGGCGTCGTCGACGACGATGCCGATGGCCAGCACCAGGCCGAAGAGGCTGAGCGCGTTGATCGAGAAGCCGAAGAGATGCATCACCGCGAAGGTGCCGACGATCGACACCGGTACGGCGACGAGCGGGATGATCGAGGCGCGCCAGGTCTGCAGGAACAGGATGACGACGAGGACGACGAGCGCGACCGCCTCCAACAGCGTGTGGATCACCGCTTCGATCGAGGCGCGGACGAACTGCGTGGTGTCGTAGACGATCTCGTAGTTGACGTCCTCGGGCATGCCGAGCCTGGCTTCCTCCATCGTCGCGCGGACCGCGTCGGCGATGGCGATGGCGTTGGAACCGGGCGCCTGGAAGACCGGGATCGCGACAGCCTGGCGGTTGTCGAGCAGCGAGCGCAGGGCATAATCGGCGGCGCCGAGCTCGATCCGGGCGACATCCCGCAGCCGGGTGACCGCACCGCTCGCACTCGTCTTGACGATGATGTCGCCGAACTCCTCCTCGCTGTCGAGGCGGCCCTGCGCGTTGACGGAAAGCTGCATGTCGATGTCGGCAAGGCCCGGCGAGGAGCCGACGACGCCGGCCGCGGCCTGGACGTTCTGGCCGCGGATCTCGGCGACGATGTCGCTGGCGGACAGGCCGAGCTCGGCCGTCTTCTGCGGGTCGAGCCAGATGCGCATGGAATAGTCGCCGGCGCCGAACAGCTGGACGTCGCCGACGCCGTCGATGCGCGCGAGCCGGTCCTTGACGTTGAGGAGGGCGTAGTTGCGCAGATAGGTGATGTCGTAGCGGCCCTTGGGGGAGGTGAGATGCACCACCATCATCAGGTCGGGCGAGCTCTTGATCGTGGTCACGCCGAGGCTGCGGACAGCTTCCGGCAGGCGCGGCTCGGCCTGCGCGACGCGGTTCTGCACCAGCTGCTGCGCCTGGTCCGGATCGGTGCCGAGGCGGAAGGTGACGGTCAGCGTCATCAGGCCGTCCGTCGTCGCCTGGCTGCCCATGTAGAGCATGCCCTCGACGCCGTTGATCGCCTCCTCGATCGGGGTCGCCACCGTCTCGGCGATCACTTTCGGGTTGGCGCCGGGATAGTTGGCGCGCACGACGACCGAGGGCGGCACGACGTCGGGATATTCCGAGATCGGCAGCCCCGTCAGCGACAGCAGGCCGCCGAGGAAGATCATGAAGGAGAGGACGCCGGCAAAGACCGGACGGTCGATGAAAAAGCGGGAAAGGTTCATGACGGGGTCCGTGGAGCGGCGCTCGGCAACGGCCCGGGGATCGGGACGATGCCGGCAAGGTGACGCGTGAAGAGAGGGGCCGGTATCGCCGGGCGCCGGGCGGCACCCGGCGTCATGCCTATTTCGGGGGTTCGGCGGCGGCGGCCTGGAGGCCGCTGCCCGTCAGCGAATCCATCGCGACGACTTCCGGCGCGACCGTCGCGCCGGGGCGCACGCGCTGCAGGCCGTTGATGACGATTCGCTCATCCGGCTTCAGCCCCTCGGTGACGATGCGCAGGCCGTCGGCCCGCCCGCCAAGGGCGATCTCGCGGTATTCGGCCTTGTTGTCGGCGCCGACGACGAAGACATATTTCTTGTCCTGGTCGGTGCCGACGGCGCGCTCGGAAACGAGGAGGGCGTTTTCCTGCTTCGCCCCGCCGAGCGACAGCCGGGCAAACTGTCCGGGCATCAGGCTGCCGTCGGTGTTGGCAAAACTGGCGCGGATGCGCACCGTGCCGCTGACGGGGTCGACCGTATTGTCGATGAGCTGCAGCTCGCCGTCGATACCGGCGCGCCCGCCGGCGTCCATGCGCACTGGAATGCTGTCGATGGCCTTGCGCGGATCGGCGCCCTGCGGCAGCGAGCCGAGCGCCTCGGCGACGACGTCCTCGCCGGCCTCGAAGCTGGCATAGATCGGGCTGACCGAAACGAGCGTGGTGAGAACGGGCGAGGCGGCGCCGGCCTCGATCAGATTGCCGACGGTGACCTCGATGCGGCCGACGCGGCCGGCGATCGGCGCGCGGATCTCGGTATAGCCAAGGTTCAGCGTCGCCGTGCGCAGCACCGCTTTTGCCGCTTCGAGCTCGGCGATGGCGCCGCTCTCGCCGTTGATCCGCTGGTCGTAGTCGCTCTGCGACATCGTGCGCGACTGGACCAGTCGCTTGCCGCGGTCGAGTTCGTTGCGGGCGAGCGCGAGGCGGGACTCGGCCGCCGCGACGGTTGCTTCGGCGCGTGCGACCTCGGCCTGGTAGGGTCGGGGATCGATGGTGACGAGGAGATCGCCGACGGCGACGAGAGAGCCCTCCTGAAAATGGATGGCGTCGACTGCCCCTGCGACGCGAGAGCGCAGCTCGACGCGTCCCACCGCCTCGAGACGGCCGGAAAACGACTGCCACTCAGTGACGGGCCGGGCAGCGACGACGGCGACCGAGACCGGCATGGCCGGGGGCGGCGCTGCCGCGACGGCCGGGCTGTCCAGTTCCGCGGAATCCTGTCCGACGAGGAACTGGGGACCCGCGAGCGTCGCGGTCACGACGATTGCGCCAAGAAGCGCATTGCGTGTCAGAGAATGACGGGTCATGAGATCATCCTGTTCCGGCGAACAAGCGCCACCAAGTCAAAAACCGGTGGACGAACGTTTAGTTGACGTTTCATACCGGTCGGTATAGCACAGAGATAGGGGCGCCTGGCAGCCTGAGTCAATCGTAATTATGTACTGATCGGTAATTATTTTGCAGGAGACCAAGAAAATGGGCCGGCCCCGGGAATTCGACGTCGACGAAGCGCTTCAGGCGGCGATGGAATTGTTCTGGCGCAAGGGCTACGAAGGCACCTCGCTGACCGATCTGACCGACGGGATGGGGATTACCAGGCCCAGCCTCTACGGGACCTTCGGCAACAAGGAAGAATTGTTCCGCAAGGCGCTCGAGCGCTACGAGCAGGGTTATATGGGTTTCTTCCGCGAGGCGATGAAGGAGCCGACGTCGCGCGCCGTGGTCGAGAAGATGATGAACGGCTATGTCGAGGCGTTGACGGCCTCGTGCAATCCCGGCGGCTGTTTCGGCATCAACGCGGCGATGGCATGCAGCGACGCGGCGACCGCCGTGCAGAAGGCCGTCATCGAAAAGCGCAGGTTCGGCGAGCAGACCCTGGCCGAACGCATGCAGAAGGCCAAGGACGAGGGCGACCTGCCGGCCGATTGCGATCCGGTGGATCTCGCCCGCTACATCATGACCGTTTCGCAGGGGATGGCCGTCCAGGCTGTTGCCGGCGCCGGCCGGGAATCGCTGATGAAGGTCGTGGAGATGACCTTGCGGACCTGGCCCGGCTGAGCAAGGTTCGCCGACCGACGGTTTCCCGCGACATCCCGAGTTCTGCGATTTGCCGTTGACAGGCAATTCCGCGTGGAGATATATACCGAAAGGTACACAATTGGGAGGATCACACGCGACGCTGAAGGTTGATCGCACCCGCCGCGTGCGGCGGTGAGCGACGTCAAGGCGCCGCCACGGGCGCGGCCTATGGGCGTTGCCGGTGGCGTAGCGCCTGTGCCTCCGGCATATGCCGCGCTTCTCTCCCGTTCGTCTCACGCCGTCCGGGCTTTCGCCGGGAAGGGCGTGTCCGTGGGTCGCCGGCCTCCAGCGGCGGCCCACGGCCTGCCAGAGCGAATGGCTGTCCTTCGAGGCGCCGTGCCGTTCTAGATACTCGCTGACGCGTGATCTTTTCAGAACGCTGGAGGTCCGGCGCTCGGGATCATGCGCTTCCCGCCGCCTCGCTCCCGATGCGGGGCATGCCATGGCCTTTTCGGCATTCCGCCGGGCGTGGCTGGCCGCCGGGCGAAGCGGCCGGTCATCCTCGATCTCAACCCCCAGGAGCCTCTGATGTCTCTCTCGATCTATCCCAGCTCGGTCGGCGCCATGACGCGCATGCTCGGCAATCTGTCCGCTCTGCTCGATGCCGCCGTCGCCCACGCCGAAGCTGCCGGCATCGATCCCGCGACCCTCGTCGCGGCACGCCTTGCCCCCGACATGCACCCGCTCTCCAGCCAGATCCAACTCGTCAGCGACACCGCCAAGGGCGCCGGTGCGCGGCTTTCCGGCATCGAGGCACCGAGCTTCGCCGACACCGAGACGACGTTCCCCGAACTGAAGGAGCGCATCGCCAGAACGATCGCCTTTCTCGGCACGGTCGACGTCGCCGCGGTCGATGCCAGCCAGGACCGCATCGTCACGCTGAAGACCCGCTCCAGCACCATGACCTTCACCGGCAGCGACTACCTCACCCACTTCGCCCTGCCGAACTTCTACTTTCACGTCTCGATCGCCTACGCGATCCTGCGCGCCAACGGCGTGCCGATCGGCAAGATGGACTATCTCGGCAACCGCCCGGCGGCGCCCCAGCCGGAAAAGCAGGTTCAGCTCTTCGGTTAAGGCCAGCGGTCGACGCGGTTCCGATGCCGGGCGCCCCGGGTTACCAAATTCAAGGGTCGGTCGGCGGGTCCTGTGGCCAGCGCAGGAGGGCGGCGTGGCCGGCGCCGGTGAGGGCGTAGATGCCGCGCGCCTCGCGGACGAACCAGCCATAGACGTCGCGCTGCAGGATTTTGGGCGCGTCGGGGGTGACGCTCTTGAGGTCGCGCGGACGCAGGGGGCCGGCGGCGAGTCTTGCCGCCATGGCGAGCGCCGCCTGCCGGTAGGCGGTCATGACAGGCGCGCGTGACCCGCCGCCCGCGGTCGGGTCGCCGCGTCGTCGCTGATGCTCGCGCATGAGGCGCGAGCGCTTCTTGCCGTCGCGGCGAGGGCTTGGGGCTTCCGGGCTGAGAAGGATCTCGACAGTGCCGCGCTCGCTGACGCCGAGGAGGCCGAAGCCGAGCCGCCGGCAGAGATTGCGAAAGCGCGCGTCGCTCTCGCGGCCCTTGCCCCGCTTCGACAGCTTCGCCGCCAGCCAGACCTCGTCGGCGGCGGCGGCGCGCTCCACGCCCTGCAGCACGAGTTCCAGGTTGAAGCTGAGCTTCAGTTCGCAGATCACCACCACCGGCGGCTCGCCTTCGCTGAGCCCGAGGAGATCGCATCCGCCGACCTCGCCCTTCACGGTGAAGCCGAGGGTCTCCAGATAGGTCTTCACCGGTGCGTAGAGCGTGGTTTCCAGAGGGTCTCTCCCGGTGCTTCCCTGATTCCGGCATGTCACCGTTTTCGAGGATGCTGCGACTCGTTGGCGGCCGTCGGCGCTTGTCCACCGGCGCTTGTCCACGACCGGCACCGCTTCGTAAAGGTCTCATGCGTTGTCGGGCTCCGACCCCGGTCCGCGGCGACGCGGCGGTACAGGCAACCGGTGCGCGGGTATTCGAACAAGTGCCCCGACGCCCTAGCTGATGGTGGATGGCCATTCGCGCCAGCCGCCGCGCATCCAGCGACGGCGGCGGACGGCCTTCCCCGTGCCCGGTATTCTCGCAGGGCCTTTCCGCAGTCAATTCGAAGGACCTCCACCATGAACGGAGCCGATAGCCTCGCCGATACGCTTCTCCTCAACGGGATCGATGTCTGCTTCGCCAATCCCGGCACGTCGGAAATGCACTTCGTCGCGGCGCTCGATCGCAAGCCTTCGATGCGTTGCGTGCTCGGCCTGTTCGAGGGCGTGGTCACGGGGGCCGCGGACGGTTATGCGCGCATGGCCGACAGGCCGGCGGCGACACTCCTGCATCTCGGCCCCGGCCTCGCCAATGGACTGGCAAACCTGCACAATGCCCGCCGCGCCGGAACGCCGATGGTCAACGTCGTCGGCGATCACGCGTCCTATCACCTGGTGCACGACGCGCCGCTGCAGAGCGACATCGAGGGGCTGGCACGGCCGATGTCGCACTGGGTGCACACGTCGCAGAATGCGGACGCCGTCTCGCGCGATGCGGCCACGGCGATCGAAGTCGCACGGACGGCGCCGGGGCAGATCGCGACGCTGATCCTGCCGGCGGATGCGGCGTGGAGCGAAACGAACGCCGCGATCGCCGTCGCCAAGGTGCCCGAGGTGCCCGTCGTTGGCGAATGCGCGATCGCGGCCGCCGCGGCGGCCTTGCGCAACGGCAAGCGCACGCTCATCCTCCTCGCCGGCATGACGCTGCGCGCCGGCGCACTCGAAACCGCCAGCCGCATCGCCCAGGCGACAGGCGCCCGCCTCCTGACGCAGCAGGCGAACGGGCGGATGCAGCGCGGCGCCGGGCGGGTGGCGCTCGAACGGGTTTTCTTCCGGATCGACGCGGCCGTGGCGGACCTGAGGGAGGTCCAGCAGGTGATCCTCGTCGGCGCCAAGGCGCCGGTCGGTTTCTTCGCCTATCCCGGCAAGCCCGGCTCGATGCTGCCGGAGGGTTGCGCCGTCCTCACCCTGTCGCAGCCCGGCGAAGACGGTCCGGAGGCGCTCGAGCGGGTGGCCGACGCACTGTCGATCGGCCGGGACGTCAGGCCCATTCTGAGCTCCGGCGAACGCCTCCCGGTTCCGGACGGCGCGCTGACTCCGGTCGCGATCGCGCAGGCCGTGGCGGCGCTGATGCCGGAAGGCGCCATCGTCGTCGACGAGTCCGTCACCTCCGGCTTCGGTTTCTTCACCCCGACGCATCAGGCCGCACCGCACGATTTCCTGCAACTGACCGGCGGCGCGATCGGCATGGGCCTGCCCGCGACGGCCGGCGCGGCGATCGCCTGCCCCGGGCGCAAGGTGATCGGCCTGCAGGCCGACGGCAGCGGCATGTACACGGTGCAGGCGCTGTGGACGCATGCCCGCGAAAAGCTCGACATCGTCACGATCATCTATGCCAACCGCTCCTATGCCATCCTCCGGGACGAGTTGAAGGGCGTCGGTGCGGGCGAACCCGGCGCGAATGCACGCTCCATGCTGGATCTCGATCGGCCCGACCTCGACTGGGTGCACATGGCAAAGGGAATGGGCGTCGAGGCGGGACGGGCGACGAACGCGCGGGAATTCGTCAACCTGCTGACGGCCGCCATCCGCGGCAACGGCCCGTTCCTGATCGAGGCGGTGATCTAGCCGAAGGCCCGGAAATGGCAGCCTGAACGACGGACGCTCCCCCGCCGGGCGGTCTCGGGAGGGGGCGCGTGCGTGCCGGTGCCTTGCCTGCAGAACCTGATTTCGACGGTCGACGGCGAGGAGCGCCGCCTGCTGGCGCCGACGGCCAGAGCGTAGAGGGCCTGCGTTGCGACCCGGGCCGCGGATGGCGGTCCGGCGCGCTCGCCTGCGGCCGCAAGGGCGGACGCAAGGAAGCCGAAACTCTCACATCGGAAGCAAATCGCCGACGTTAACGGTGCCTTCGGCAATTCGATTTAAATTGCTACCTAACAATTAGCATTTGGGCACGTTATGCAGGGCAACAGGGTTTTAAGGGCGCCGACGATCGCGCGGCATGACCGTCAGGCCACCGGTCGGATGGCGAGAGATCGCATGGCTGGTCAGGCGACCGGGTTCGAACGGCCGCCTGCATGTAGATAAAGCTGAAAATCCTGCTCGGCTGCCTGGCGCTGACGCTTGTCACCCTGATCGTCGGGGTGATCGCCCAGCATTCGCAGCGCGCGATCGGCACCCTGGCCGCCAGCATCTATGACGACGTGCTGATTTCAACCAATTCCTTGCGTTCGGCCCAGAACGGCATGCTGGAACTGGATGCCGCGGTGCAGCGCGACCAGGGAGGGGACGCGGTCGCCAATGTTCTCACCCCGGCCCAGCGCGCCCGTCTGACCTCGGAAGTGGCGGCGCTGATCGCCGACCTCTCGGTGGCCGGGCAAGGGTCGATATCCGCCGAAGGTCGCAGCGCCACCGAAGCGATCGGAAGGCGTCTGGCGCGCCTGCACGCCTCGAGCGGCGCGCTGACCTTGCGGCTTCTCCTGAAGGAGTTGAGCACGGCGCGCGAGGAGGTGGACGCGGCCGTGCGCGTCTTTGCGGCCGATGCCTACGGCGTGCGCCGGGATGTCGCCGACATGGTCGATTCCTCGATCGACCGCAATTACCTCGCGATGGGCGTGGCGACGCTGGCTGCGGTCCTCATCTGCCTTGCGCTGAACCGCGCCATCGTGCCGGCGCTGAACCATGCGGTGGCCATCGCCAAGTCGATCGCCGCCGGCAATTTCAGCAATGCGATCAATCCGCGGGGGCGCAGCGAAACGGCCGAACTCCTGTCGGCGCTCGCCGTGATGCAGACGAGCATCGCGCGCCATTTCGGCGAGATCGAGGACGATGCGGCGACGCAGGCCGATGCTTATGACAGCCGTATCGCCGTGCAGAATGCCCGCTTCGAGGCGGCGCTGAACAACATGACGCAGGGTCTGTGCATGTTCGACGGGAAGGGCAGGTTGGCCGTCGTCAACCAGCGCTTTATCGAGCTGTTCGGGCCTGTGGCATCAGGGACGCCCGTGTCCGACCTGGCGAAGAAGCCGGCGCTGGCCAGCATCTTCTCGTCCGCGAAGGAGAGTTTCTTCACCCGGCAGATGGACGACGGCACGATGCTTGCCGTTTCCCGTCAGGGCATCGCCGCGGGCGGGCACGTCTACACCTTCGAGGATATCACGGAGCGGCACAACGCGACGCAGCGCCTCAGCTATCTCGCCAATCACTGCTCGCTGACCGGACTGCCGAACCGCTCGCGCCTCGCCGAGCGGCTGCAGGAACTGAGCGCCGATCCCGGACTGATCGGCGAGACCGCGGTGCTGTGTCTCGATCTCGACGGCTTCAAGGCCGTGAACGACACGCTCGGCCATCTCGTCGGGGACATGCTGCTTCAGGCTGCCGGCCGCCGGATCCTCGACTGCGCCGGAGACGCGGACCTCGTCGCACGCACGGGCGGGGACGAGTTCGCCGTCGTCCATATCGGCGGCCAGCCCGAAACGTCCGAGAGTCTCGCCGCAGCGATCATCGCGGCGATGGCCGCCCCCTTCGTGGTGGATCACCATCGCATCGCCATCGGCGTCTCGATCGGCATTGCCGTCGGCGACCCCGCCGCAACCTTAAGTCCCGGCGACAGCTATGCGCTCCTGAAGAATGCCGACCTTGCCTTGCACGCGGCCAAGGCGCTCGGGCGCAACAGCTACAGTTTCTTCGAACCGGCGATGGACGAAAGGCTGCAGTCGCGCCGGCGGACCGAGACCGATCTTGCTTCGGCGCTGGAGAAGGGCGAGTTCGAGCTCTTCTACCAGCCCTTCGTCAACGTCACCCAGCAGACGATCTCCGGCTTCGAGGCACTGATCCGCTGGCGTCATCCGACGCGCGGGGCGATCTCGCCCGGCGAATTCATCCCCATAGCCGAGGAGGTCGGGCTGATCGCGCCGATCGGCCTGTGGGTGCTGGAATCGGCCTGCCGGCAGGCCATGCTCTGGGCGACGCCGTTGCAGGTGTCCGTCAACCTGTCGCCGGTGCAGTTCCGCGAGGCGACCTTGTACACCGATGTCAGGCACATACTGACGGAGACCGGCCTGCCGCCCGGCCGGCTTCAGCTGGAAATCACCGAAAGCGTTCTCCTGCACGACACCGAGAGCGTCCTGGCCGTGCTGCGGGGGTTCCGCAAGCTCGGCATCCGCATTTCCATGGACGATTTCGGCACCGGCTATTCCTCGCTTGGCTATCTCAGCCGCTTCCCCTTCGACAAGGTCAAGATCGACCAGTCCTTCGTGCGCGACCTGATGAAACGCGAAAATCTCGCCGTGGTGCGGGCGGTGATCGGCCTGTCCAAGGCGATGGGCATCGGCGTCATCGCGGAAGGCGTGGAAACCGCGGGACAGCGCGACCTGCTCCTGGCGGAAGGCTGCGACGAGATGCAGGGCTACTACTTCAGCAAACCCCGCCCGGCCGCGGAACTGCCGGCCTTCCTGGAAGCGTTCAGCGCTGCTGCCGATCTACCGCGCCGGCGCGAAACAGTCGCTCCGCGTACCAGCGACGAGGCCCGCTTGCCCACCGGCAGGGCCGCCCTGACAGGCTTTTCCGAAGCCCGCGCCGCCGACTGACCTTCTTTGCCGAGAACAAACTGGCGGCCCGCCGAATCCGACTGGAAAGCCTTTGCGAACCGGAATAGGTTCCGCAAGGTAGCCTAGAGCGCCGGGCGAAAAAGTGGGAACCGGTTTTTCGCAGTATCCGGCGCGGCGACTTGAAATCCAGCGTTTCGCGCGATCCCGGAAAATCGCCCGAAACGCTAGAGAGTGCTTGGGGGAAGCGATGCGGAAGCTGTTTCGGACGCGCGGTATCGGTGTGCTCTTGGCCCTCGCACTCGCGGCCCTGACGGGGCAGCCGGCGCTGTCCCAATCCACTGCCGAACGCCGCATCGTCTCTTCCCCCAACGCCGACTATTTCGGCGGCGACTACGACATCCTGAAGGATGTCGACGCCAATATCTGCGAGACCGCCTGTCTCTCCGATGCCAAGTGCCAGGCCTTCACCCTCAACACTTCGACGAAATGGTGTTTCCTGAAGTCGGAAATCGGCGAACTGCGTTATGCGCAGAAGGCGACGTCCGGGCGCGTGGTCACGGCCGCGGCCCTGACCGAGGACCAGGTCGCCGAGCGGGAGGCGGAACTTGCCTTCCTGCCGAAGGAGCAGCGCGACGGAGCCGCCCAGTTGCGTCTGGCCGTCGAGGGCGAGGAGCGCGATGCGGGCCTCGACGACGGTGCGATCGCTGCCGCTGCCGACACCGCGCTCTCCGGCCGCGACTTTGCCGAGGCCTCAAGGCTCTACCGCGAGATCCTGAAGCGCGATGCGTCTGATTCCGAAGCCTGGAAAGGCCTCGCCCTCGCGACACTCGCCTTTACCTCGGACGACTACGAGCAGAAGCAGGCGAACGACGCCCTGCGCGCACCGGCCGCGATCAACGCCTATGTCACCGCCGCTGACGCCGTCGGCAAGGCGAGCGCGCTCGATCTCCTGGCGCAGTCGATGGCCGCAGCCGAGGACTGGGCCAGCGCGATCAAGACCTGGCGCGCCAGCATCGCCGTCCTCGACCTTGCCGAAACGCGCACCCGCCTCGACGCGGCCGTTGCCAGCCACGGTTTCCGCATCACCGACAACACCGTCGACAACAATGCCGCCAACCCGCGCATCTGCGTGAACTTCTCGGAGGCGCTCGCGCCGTCTCTGATCAATTCCGAGACCATCGGCAACTATGTCTCGGTCGACGGCGGCGACAGCCTGCCGGTCTCGGCCAGCGGCTCGCAGGTCTGCGTCGAGGGTGTCACGCATGGCGCGCGCTACCGCATGGTCATTCGGCCCGGCATCCTCAGCGCCAGCGGCGAGAAGACGGCCCGTCCGTCCGACATCTCGGTCTATGTCCGCGACCGCGACCCCTCGGTGCGCTTCGCCTCGAACGCCTATGTCCTGCCGGCCGGTGGCGAGGCGACGATCCCGGTGACGACGGTCAACACCGATACGGTGCAGGCGCGGCTCGTGCGCATCGGCGACCGGCAGCTCGCCCGCACCATCGCCGAGAGCCGTTTCCTCGGCCAGTTCGCGAGCTACGAGGTCGACGACATCGCCGACAACCAGGGAGAACAGGTCTGGAAAGGGTTCGTCGACGTCGCCCGCAGGACGAACGAGGAGGTCACGACGGCCATTCCGGTGTCGGCTCTCGTCACGGACCTCCATCCTGGCGTCTACCTTCTTTCGGCCAACGCGACCAACGCCAAGAACGACTACGAGGCGCTGGCGACGCAATGGTTCGTCCTGACCGACATCGGTCTCTCCACCTTCTCGGCCGAAGATGGATTCCACGTCTTCGCCCGATCGCTCGGCACGGCCCTGCCGCTCCCCGGCGTCAAGCTCGACGTCGTGGCGGCCAACAACAACGTGCTCGGCACCGTGACCACGGACGACAAGGGCTATGCCAGGCTCTCCGCCGGGCTGATGCGCGGCACCGGCGGCGACCGGCCAGCGGTGCTGATGGCGTCAGCCGACGGGGCCTCTCCTGAAAACACCTCGGCGGCAAAGCCCGAGGATGGCGCGGCGCCCGGCGATTTCGTCTTCCTCGACCTGACGGCGACGCCCTTCGATCTCACCGACCGCGGCGTCGAGGGCCGGCAGCCGGCCGGCGCCCTCGATGTCTTCCTGACGCCCGAGCGCGGCATCTACCGCACCGGCGATACCGCCCATTTCACCGGCCTGATGCGGGACGGCCGTGGCGAGGCGGTGGAGGGGCTGACGCTGACCGGCATCGTCACGCGTCCCGACGGCGTCGAATTCGCCCGCCAGCAGATCTCCGGCGAGGCGGCCGGCGGCTTCACCTGGGAGACGAGCTTCCCCGCCAACGCCATGCGCGGCGCCTGGACCTTTGCCCTCTTCACCGATCCGAAGCGTCCGGCACTGGCGCAGCAGACCGTCCTCGTCGACGATTTCGAGCCGCAGAAGATCGATTTCGACCTCACGGTGGCGGGCGAGATCCTCGATCCGGCCGCGCCGCCGGCGGCTTCGGTCGACGTGCGCTATCTCTTCGGGGCCGCCGCGGCCGGGCTCGAAGTGTCTGGTGTGACGATCCTCCAGGTGGCGGAGACCATCGACGGATTTTCCGGCTATCATTTCGGCCTTGCGGACGACGAGCCGACGGCCATGCGCATCCCCTTCTCCGGAGACGTGACGGACGAGGCGGGTCACTCGTCGCTCACCATCGAAAAATTCGAGCCGCCGGTGACAACGAAGCCGCTAAAGGCCTCGGTCCAGGTCCAGGTCACCGACGCCGGCGGAAGACCTGTGGAAAAGACGGTCGACCTGCCGCTGGCGGGCGCCAAGCCGCGGCTCGGCATCAAGCGGCTGTTCGATGGCGCGGTCGGGCAGGGCGCAGAGGCGGCTTTCGATATCGTCGCGCTCGGTCCGGACGCCAAGCGGTCCGGTCTCTCCGAGGTCGACTGGGTGGTCAACAAGATCACGATGAACTTCCAGTGGTACCAGTCGAACGGCCGCTGGAACTACGAGCCGACCCGCTCCGTCGCCCGCGTCGCCAGCGGATCGCTGGATCTTTCCGCCGAAGCGGGCGGCAAGATCGCCGTCCCTGTCGAGTGGGGCGGGTACGAGCTCGTCCTGACGGATCCCGCCGGCAATGCCCTGCCGGCAAGCGTTGCCTTCGACGCCGGCTGGTATGTCGCCGCGACCTCGGCCGAGACGCCCGACATCCTGAAGGTCTCGCTCGACAAGCCGCGCTACGCCATCGGCGACAAGGCCGTCGTCCATATCGAGCCGCGCTTTGCCGGCAAGGTCGAGGTGCTCGTCATGGACGAGCGCGTCATCACGAAGGCCAGTGCCGACATCCCGGCCGAAGGCGGCGACGTGACGCTCGACGTCACCCGCGACTGGGGCCCCGGCGTCTATGTCACCGCAGTTCTCTACCGGCCGATGAATCTCGTGGAAAAGCGCATGCCGGGCCGGGCGATCGGCCTCGTCCACGCCGCCGTGGATCCCGGCAATCGCGCCTTGGCGGTCAGCCTCAAGGCGCCGGCCGAGATCGAGCCGCGCCGCACCGTCGACGTCGGCCTCACCGTCGCCGGCATCGCCGAGGGCGAGACGGCCTATGTGACACTGGCCGCCGTCGACGTCGGCATCCTCAACATCACGAGCTTCACGCCGCCCTCGCCGAATGACTTCTACTTCGGCCAGCGGCGGCTCGGCGTCGAGATCCGCGATCTCTATTCCCGGCTGATCGACCGCATGCAGGGCGCGCCCGGCTCGGTCCGCTCGGGCGGCGACGCCGGGGCGTCGATGGTCTCGCCGCCGCCGATGGACCAGCTCGTCGCGCTCTTTTCCGGCGTCGTCACCGCCGGAAAAGACGGCAAGGTCTCCATTCCCGTGGCTGTGCCGGATTTCAACGGCACGCTGAAGCTGATGGCCGTCGCCTGGTCGAAGAGCGGCGTCGGCGAGGCCAGCGCCGACATGCTCGTGCGCGACCCGATCGTCGTGCAGGTCAGCCAACCGCGCTTCCTGGCGCCGGGCGACACTTCGCGCATCGCGATCGACGTCAACCATGTCGAAGGACCGACGGGCAAGGTCCAGCTGGCGCTCTCCGGCGGCGAGGGCATCGTGCGCCTCGAGGCGAACGGGGACTCTTCGTTCGAGCTCGCCGCGAACGGCCGCCAGCGGGTGATCGTGCCGGTGACGGCGGAAACCGTCGGCGACGCCGCCTTCGAGCTCGCGATGACGACGCCGGACGGGACCGTCCTCACCAAGAGTTTTCTGCTGCCGGTGCGCTCCCTTGCACCGGAAACCGTCGCCAAAAGCCGCTTCGAGCTGGCTGCGAACGGCGGCCGACTGACCCTCGGCGACGATATTCTCGAGGGCTACGTGCCGGAGACGGTGCGTGCGACCGTGTCGATCACCGGCCTCGGCGGCTTCGACGTCGCCGGCGTCGTCCGGGCGCTCGACCGCTATCCCTATGGCTGCACCGAGCAGCTGACGAGCCGCGCCATGCCGCTCGTCTATCTCGACCAGACGATCCTCTCCGCCGGACTTTCCGGCAGCGAGGACGTCGCCGAGCGCGTGAATGCGGCGGTGAAGGGCGTTCTCGCCAACCAGTCGTCGAACGGCAGCTTCGGCCTCTGGCGCCCCGACAGCGGTGATCTCTGGCTCGACGCCTATGTCGCCGACTTCCTGACGCGTGCCCGCGAGACGGGCTACGCGGTGCCGGATGAAGGCTTCACGCTCGCCCTCGACAACCTCCGCAATTCCATCAACTATCTGCCGGAACAGCCGGACTGGGGCCCGGTCGCCTATGCCTATTACGTCCTTGCCCGCAACGGCCGTGCCGCGATCGGCGACCTGCGCTACTACGCCGACAACGAGGCGGGGAATTTCAGGACGCCGCTGGCCCAGGCACACCTGGCCGCCGCGCTCGCGCTCTACGGCGACCGGGTGCGCTCGGAAACCGTGTTCCGCATGGCGGTGGACGGCGCAAAGGCGGACCAGGGACAGGTGTCCAGCCGCAGCGACTACGGCACGCCGCTGCGCGACGGCGCTGCCGTTCTGACGCTGGGGGTGGAATCAAAGATCGAGGGCGTCGACTTCGAGGGTCTCGTCCAGCGCGTCGGCATCGAGCGTTCGGAGAAACGCTTCACGTCGACCCAGGAGGACGCCTGGTCGCTGCTTGCGGCCCACGCCCTCCTCAACAGCCGGCCGCCGAGCCTCACCGTCGCCGGAGAGGACCGCGAGGGCGCCTTTGCCGCATCCTACGACGCGGGGGCGCTCGCGACCCCGGTCGACTTCGCCAACCGCGGCGCCACGCCCGTCTCGGCGGAGATGACGCTTGCCGGCGTGCCGCGCGAGGCGCCGCCGGCCGAAAGCGCCGGCTACTTGATCGCCCGCAGCTACTACACGCTGGAGGGCGAGGAAGCCGATCCCTCGACCGTCGGGCAGGGCGACCGTCTCGTCGCCGTCATCGACGTCCAGCCCGGCGATGCCGAGGCCGCGCGCCTCATCGTCGACGACCCGCTGCCGGCGGGCTTCGAGATCGACAACCCGTCGATCCTGCGCGGCGGCGACGTCGCCAGCCTCAGCTTCCTCGAACTCACCGACGAGGTGGCGCATACCGAATTCCGCGCCGACCGCTTCATCGTCGCCGTCAACAAGGCGGCCGGCGACGCTGCCTCCATGCGCTTTGCCTATATCGTGCGGGCAGTCTCGCCAGGCGAATTCGTCCATCCCGCGGCCGTCGTCGAGGACATGTACCGCCCCGAACGCCGCGGCCGCACCGACGAAAGCCGCGTGACGGTCGTCGGGGCGTTGCAATAGGCGGGAGGCAAGGGCGACACGGTTTGCGCGCGGCACCCCCCTCTGTCCTGCCGGACATCTCCCCCTCAAGGGGGGAGATCGGAAGATCGCAGCCCTATCCGCGCCTGATCTCCCCCCTTGAGGGGGAGATGCCGGCAGGCAGAGGGGGGCGCGCAGCCGCCGCGGCCGGTCGGCTTGAGGCGGCGGGTCGCGACGGCAGAGCGACGCACACAGGGGCGGGCACGAAGCGCTCACCGCTGGAAACGAGGATACAGCCCATCAGTCGTCATCCCGGCCTTGCGCCGGGATCCATGCCAAATCGCCGGGACAAACCGAGGATGGTGGACCGGCGGGCTTCCTGTACCGATTCTCCTTCCTCATCGCTTCGGCATGGATCCCGGCTCAAGGCAGGGATGACGAAGGGGACGGGGGAGCGCCTAACGGTTCCCGAGCCGGTGAGGCTGGCTCATGCGTAGGCGCCTCATGGCCGCTGCCCTTATCGCCGCGTTCCTTGCTGCCGGCGCCTTGGTCGGGGCACACTGGCTCGATGCCGCCATCGACGCGCGCGTCGCCGATCTGGCCGAGCCGGAGACCGGCGTCACGGTCACCGCCCGGGACGGCGAACTGCTTCGGGCCTTTGCCGACGACGATGGGCGCTGGCGGCTGGACATCGGGACCGGGGACGTCGACCCGCGCTACGTCAAGATACTGACGGCCTGGGAGGACCAGCGTTTTGCCAGCCATGGCGGCGTCGACGGGCGGGCGGTGCTGCGGGCGGTGTGGCAGTCGATCCGCCACGGGCGCATCGTCTCCGGTGGCTCGACGCTGACCATGCAGGTGGCGCGGATGCAGAAGCGCCTGCCGACCGGGAGCTTCGCCTCCAAGGGCGAGCAGGTGCTCGGGGCGTTGGCGCTGGAGCGGGAGCGTTCGAAGGACGAGATCCTCGGACTCTATCTGAAGCTTGCGCCCTATGGCGGCAATATCGAGGGGATCCGCGCCGCAAGCCTTGCCTGGCTCGGCAAGGAGCCGCGGCGGCTGACGGTGGCAGAGGCGGCGCTGCTCGTCGCGCTGCCGCAGGCGCCGGAAAGGCTGCGGCCGGACCTTCATGCGGACCGCGCCGAGCGGGCCCGCAACCGGGTGATCGCGCGCATGCAGGACCTCGGCATCCTGTCCGAAGCCGAGGCGCGGCGTGGCATGGCCGAGCCGATCCCGCGGCGGCGGCGCGACCTGCCGATGCTGGCCGCGCATGCGACCGAGCGGCTGCACCGCGGCGATCCCAAGGCGCGGAAACTGCATCTCACCCTCGACGCGAAGCTGCAGCAGCGGCTGGAGGACTATGCCCGCGCCCGCGCGGCAGCAATGATCGCGCCGCTGAGCCTTGCCATCCTCGTCACCGACCATCGGACGGGTGAAATCCTTGCCTCGATCGGCTCGCCGGATGTCTTCGACGCCAAGCGCCAGGGCTATGTCGACCTGACGCGCGCGCTGCGCTCGCCGGGATCGACGCTGAAGCCGCTGATCTTCGGCCTCGCCTTCGAGCGCGGCGTCGCCCATCCCGAAAGCCTCGTCGACGACCGGCCGACGGCCTTTGCCGGCTACACCCCGCAGAATTTCGATCACACCTTCGAGGGCCTCATCACCGCGCGCCGGGCGCTGCAGCTCTCGCGCAACCTGCCGGCGGTGGAACTCCTCGCGGCCACCGGCCCGTCCCGCCTGGTGCAGCGCATGCGCCGGGCGGGCGCCACGCCGGAGCTCGGCAGCCGCACGATTCCAGGTCTTGCCATCGGCCTCGGCGGTCTCGGCCTGACGTTGGAAGACCTCGTCGCGATCTATGGCGGCATCGCCAATGGCGGGATGGCCAAGCCGCTCAGGATCGACGCCGGCACGGCCGCAATCCTCGGCGCAAGGCCGGCGGCGCGGGTGTTGTCGGAACAGGCGGCCTGGTACGTCACCTCGATCCTTGCCGGGGCGACGACCACGGTGAAGGGCTCGCCCGGTACGATCGCGCACAAGACCGGCACCTCCTTCGGCTACCGCGACGCCTGGTCGATCGGCTATGACGGGGAGCATGTCGTCGGCATCTGGCTGGGACGGCCGGATGGTGCGCCGGTTGCCGGCCTCGTCGGCCAGGACGCCGCCGTGCCGGTCATGCGTGATGTCTTCGCCCGCATCGGTCCGGCCGTGCGCCTGCCCGGCCCGCCGCCCGGCATCCTCGCTGCCGCCGGGCGCAACCTGCCGCCGCCGCTGCGCATCGTCGGCGCGTCCGCGGCGCGGCCGGGCGGCGGTCCGGCGCCGGAAATCGTCTTCCCGCCGAACGCCGCCCATGTCGAGCTGGGCCTTGCCGAGGGGGCCACTGCCGACCTCTCGCTGAAGGTTCGCAACGGCGCCCCGCCCTTCACCTGGTATGTCGACGGCGCTCCGGTGGTGCAGGGGCAGTTCGACCGGCAGGCCTCCTGGCACGCCAGGGAGCCCGGGTTCATCGACATATCCGTGGTGGACTCGGCCGGGGCGGCGGCGTCGAGCCGGGTGTTCGTCGACTGACCGCCCGCGTCAGCGGCCCAGTCGGTGAGCTGCCCGAAACGTCTCGGCAAAGAGCGGTGCCGCTTCCGCGACGGCGGCGAGCGAGTACCCGCCTTCCTGGACGATGACGGTGGGCAGGCCGAGCGTTCCGAGGATCGCGCCGATGCGGCCATAGGCCTCTGTCGTGACGGCGAGCTTCGATAGCGGGTCGTCGCGGTGTGCGTCCCAGCCGGCGGAAATGACCAGCGCTTCGGCGCCGAAGGACGAGACCTTTTCGGCCAGTTGCGTGACGGCAGCGACGAAGGCCTCGTCGTCGGCGCCGAAGGCGAGCGGCAGATTGAGATTGAAGCCCTCGCCGTCGCCCGCGCCCGTCTCCTCGGCATAGCCGGCGAAATGCGGGTAGTAGGCGCTGGGATCGGTGTGGGTGGAGGCGACGAGCACGTCACTGCGGCGGTAGAAGATGGCCTGCGTGCCGTCGCCGTGATGCGTGTCGAAGTCGAGGATGGCGACGCGGGAGAAGCGCTTGCGCAGGGCTTCGGCCGATATCGAGGCGTTGTTGAAGAAGCAGAAGCCGTTGGCGCGGTCGGCATAGGCGTGGTGGCCCGGCGGGCGGCAGAGCGCGAAGCTCGCGGCCTCCCCGGCAAGGACGGCCTCGGCGGCGGCTATGGCGGTCTGCGCCGAGGCGTAGGCGGCGCGGTAGGTGCCGTCCATCATGGCGCAGGAGAGATCGCCGATATACCAGCCGGTCCGGCCGAGAATGCCCGTCGTCCGCGGTTTTCCCCGCGTAGCGAAGTCCGGTCCCGAGGAGACGTAGGGGTGGATGTTCGGCAGCACTTCCGGCCCGGCATTCGGCAGGGTCTGGAAGAGGTCGTAGGCCTCGGCCAGGAAGGCGACATAATGGTCGGCGTGCACGGCGTGGATCGGCGCCAGGCCGTGATCGGCGGGCGTTTCCTGCCGGAGTCCGAGGGCGGACAGCTTTGCGATCAGCGTTTCGGCACGGGCCGGATTTTCCAATGGCGTGACGAGGCGGCCGTGCACGCCGTATTGCGTCGGCCGGTGGGCGGTCTGGGCGGGATCGAAGAACAGGCGCATGGGAATCCGGGGCTGGGCGCGGGGGCGCGGGACGGGGTCACGCGAGGCTATGCCAGCGCGGCGGCGACGTCACGCGCTCGGATTCGGGGAGGCGCCCGACCGCTCACGCCGAGTTTGATGGGATGGCGGCTCGCTCCGAACGCGCAAACCCTTATCCTGTCGTCATTGTCTGGCTTGGCCCGACAACCCATGCCGAGGCGGGGTCAAACCGCCGCTTCAGGGCAGGACGGCTCGAAGCGCGCATCATCCTGCCGGCGCAATGCCGGTTTCCGCCGCCTCGGCATGGGTCCCGGGCCAAGCCCGGGATGACTGTTCTGGCAGGTCGGCGGCGCCGACACGCCGCGTCACGCAGAAACGTCCAGATGGCTGTTGCGCGTCTTCCCGAAGCTCCAGATCGCCTCTGCGAGGAAGTTCAGTCCTCGCGCTTGATCCCGTTCAGCTCCGCGACGATGTCCGACAGCATCGGCACGAAGTCGTCGCCGCGGCCGATCGATTCGGCGGTGGCGTAGGAGTTCTTCACGGCGCTGGCGATATGCGTCGAGACGCCGGATTCGTTGGCCATGGAGACGAGGTAGCGGGTATCCTTGTGGGCGTTCTTCAAGGTGAACTTGTGGGCGTCGCGGTCGCGGCCGACGACATATTGCATGAAGGTCTGGTAGAAGCCGCAATCCATGCGGCCGCCGGTGAGCACGCTGTGGAAGATTTCCGGCGAGACGCCGGATTTCTGGCCGATGGCGAGCGCTTCGGCATAGAGCGCGCCGTAGCCGAGCGAGAGGAAGTTGTTGAGGAGCTTCATCGTGTGGCCGGAGCCGATGTCGCCGGTGTGGACGATCTTGCCGGACCAGGTGTCGATGAGAGGGCGGACCTTCTCGAACAGTTCGGGCGTCGCGCCGACCATGCAGTCGAGCGTGCCGGTCCAGGCTTCCTTCGGGGTGCGCGACAGCGGCGCGTCGACGAACGACACGCCCTTTTCCGCGCAGAGTTCCGCCAGACGCCGGGTGGAGACGGGATTGGATGTCGAGGAGTCGAGGATGACGAGGCCGGAACGGGCCGTGGAAAGAAGTCCGCCTGGACCGGTGACGACGGCCTCGACCTCGGGCGAGCCGGGGAGGCAGAGGACGACCATGTCACAGGTTTCGCCGATTTCGGCCACGGAAGAAGCCTCGGTGGCACCGCGGCCGACGAGGTCCTCGATCGCCTCGCGCTTGCGGTTGGGCAAAGCGCGCAGGGCAAAGCCCTTTTCGACGATGTTCTTGGCCATGCCGTGGCCCATGTAGCCAAGGCCGATAAAGCCGATGGTGTCGGTCATGAAGTCATTCTCCCTTGCGCGTCCGAAGACGTCAGATCAGCATATTTTCAAAGAGAATCCGAAAGCGTCGCGAAGCTGCTGCCACCGGATCCCCTTGTCTCCCTGGCGTCCGACGCTCTTCCCTTCCCAAGCGTCGATGCCCACGCGGATCTCGCCGCGTGCCTTAGAGATGGGGCGACCATTGCGAAAGTCCCGCCCTCTGCGCAAGCGGCTTGAGATGAGAGGTCAGGCCAGCTTGTTAAGAAACCGAGTCCGGATCTCCCGGATCTGCTCGTGAGATTGCGGTGTCAGGTGAGGATATTGTCTGATTGATTCAGGATCCGGCCAGCGGCGCGCGGGGTCGTGGTGGAAGGGCGGATGAGGCGAGGGAGGACGGCCTGCCATTCCCAAAGGTCAGGCCAACATATTCACAACCTGAATCCGGCGATGCTCGCAAGTGTCTGCTTCCGGAATCAAATCAGCTCCGGACGCCAGATTCTTCCTGTGCGCGCAAAGACCTGCGGAGCAGGGGCTGTAGCGTGTTCTGCCGCACGGCGAGATCGACGTCAAGCAAGGGCGCGATGCCGCTGCGGCACGGTGTGGATGGCGGCACGGCGCGGTCATGAGGGCCGCGGCGGATGGGCACCGGGATGCGCGCCCCATGGCGGGCGGGCCGGGCGCCGATCGCGTGACCGGCGGAAGCGCGCATTCAGTTCGCGCCCCGACCGGCGGTCGCCCGCCTCGTCGGGGAGAGCTGGGCCGCCACGCAGCCAGGCGAGAGCGTGGCGGACGGCGACGTGGCGGTTGATATCGTAGCGGGCACTGCCGGCGCGCGCGTGCCGCGACAGGCGGTCCGCCTCGGCGACGAGCCGCGTCTCGATGCGGCACGCGAGGTCCGGGGCGAGTGCCGCGGCCGACGGGCATCCATCGACGATATCGAGTTCCGGCGGCGACAGACCGAGCCGGGCCAGAAGAAAGCGCAGCTCGAAGCTGCGGGTCTTCCGTTCGATTTCCTGCCGCAGCTTGATCCGGTGCGCGGCGATGGCGGCGCGCATCGCCGCTTCCAGTCTTTCGGCTTCGGTCATGGCGGCTGTCCCCTGCGGCATCCCGGCAGGATGGCGCCGCATCGCCCAAAAGAGGAAAAAAATCCTTATGCCCGACAGGGAGTTTGCTCCGTGAGGCCTGCAGGGAAGCCCAGATAGCCGAATATGTCGCTGTCAGACACAGGAAAGATTTCCTATATCGTGTCGATTGTCCTAAGGATGAGGGACAAGCAGCCGCGAGGGAGAGGCGAAATGTCGGGAGTGGTTCCTTTGGTGCATGGCAGAGCGGGGCTGCGGAGGCGGGCAGTCGTCCATGACGTGCCACCAGGAATTTCTCCTCGGAGGGAGCGGTCGTCTCACAACGATGATCCCGCGGTCGCGGGCTGCAGGTTGTCGCGGCAGATTGCCAGCGCGGTGCTCGCCATCCCCCTGGAAGAAATTGCGCGCGCCAATCGGGGCGAGGCGGAGATCTGCACGGCGCGGCATGTCGCGATGTATCTTGCCCATGTCATCTTCCAGGTGCCGCTGGCGGCCATTGGCGCCGATTTCGGCCGGGACCGGACCAGCGTCGCGCATGCCATTCGCCGCGTCGAGGACCAGCGCGACCGGCCGGATTTCGACGCGCAGCTGACGCGCCTGGAGACGCTCGCCGCGGAATGCCGCGCCCTTCTCGGCGGCTGGCGGGACGAGGCATGAGGACGCGGGGTGCGCGGAGCGGCGGCGCGGACCTGCCGGGCTTCGACCCGGACGAGTCGCCGCTCGGGCGGCTGGCGACCCGGCGGGGCAAGGACGGCGCGGCTTTCCTCGATCAGGCCGAGACCATGGCGGGCGAACGGCTGCGTGCCGACTTCACCCGTGCCGGGATGACGCCGGCGATGACGCAGCGCTGGGACCTTGCGCCGCGCGGCGGCGGCGGTTCCGGCCGCGGTGCCTTCGACCTCTGCGACAGCGCGCTCGATGCCCGCAAGAGGGTCGACGCGGCGATCGCGGCGGCCGGGCCCGAACTTGCCGGCGTCCTCCTCGACGTCTGTTGCTTCCTGAAGGGCCTGGAAGAGGTCGAGCGGGAGCGGCAATGGCCTGTTCGTTCGGCCAAGCTGATGCTGAAGACGGGGCTTGCCATGCTCGCCCGGCACTACGGCTTCAGCCAGGAAGCGACGGGCGGGCCGGGCCGCATCCGGCGCTGGGGGGCCGGCGACTATCGCCCGTCGATCGGCGGCGGCAAGGTCTGACCCGTGTCAGGCCGTCGCCATTGCCCGCCGTGCATCTTCCTTGATCCGGCCGACCATCGAGCGCAGGCCGTTCGAGCGTTGCGGCGTCAGATGGTCCTGGAGACCGAGCCGGGCGAAGGTCGCCTCGGCGTCGATGGCGAGGATCTCGGGCGCGGTGCGGCCGGAAAACAGCGCAAGCGCGATGGCGACGAGGCCACGAACGATGTGGGCATCGGAATCGCCGGCGAAGCGCAGACGCGGCGGCGCGCCGGCCAGCACGTCGCTGACGAGCCAGACCTGGCTGACGCAGCCGGGAACCTTGGTGGCGTCGTTCTGCGCTCCCTCGGGCAAGGGCGGCAATTCACGGCCGAGCTCGATGAGGTAGCGGTAGCGGTCTTCCCAATCGTCGAGCAGTTCGAAGTTGGTCTCGATGTCGTCGATCGTGATCATGGCCGTTCCGTCGTCGCGTGGCAGCCGTCCTGCCCGCGACGGATATAGGGGGCCCGGGCGCACTTGTCAGGCCGCGACGGTCGCCTCGAACGCGGCGCGGCTCAGGCGCGGCTCAGGCGCGGGGCGCCGGGGTCGGCACCGCGAGGGCAGAGGGGGTGGCGATGGGTGCCGGCTCCGGTGCGGTCGCAGTCGCGGGCATGGTCTCCGCTTCGGCGCGGGGGCGGGGCGGCTGGTAAGCGGTGGGCCGCGCCGGCATGCCGAAACGCGAGACGTCGAGCGAGCCGACCGCACCGATCGTCACCGCACCGGTCGTCACCGGATCGGGCGTGATGCCGGGCAGGGAGGCGATGTCGGTCGCGACAGGGGGCGTCGGCGTCTCCCCGTCAGGCGGGGCCATGCGTCCCTGGACGAATTGGTAGGCCATGGCGGCGCCGTCGCCGATCCGCTCGCCGGCGAAGATCGCAAATTCCCGGCCGGTATCGCAGGCCTGCGGTGCCCGTGTGCAGAAGCCGCTGAGATCGGCGATGGCCTCCTGCGCGCCGATATAGGCGCCGACGATGCTGAGATTGGCCGACGTCTCCTTCGGTGTGCCACCGAAGGGAGCGAAGAAGGCGATGAGGCCGAGCCAGAAGGCGGCCTTCAGGATGAAACGCATGCTGCCTGCTCCTCTGTCGCCGGCGCGGCCTGTCCGTCGGCGTCGGCCTTGGCCGTGCGCCGGAAGGAAGCGACCCCGTCGCTTCTTCCCTGTGGCCACAATGCCGCAAAGGCCCGAAGGTCGCGTTGAAACTTGTCGCCGAGTTTGATTCAAATGCAATCGATCCGGCCGGCGATGGCGCCGGTTCTCCCCAGCCGGCGTCGGCGGGGCTTGACCCGGCGGGCTGCCAAAGCGTGGGACCGTGTGTCCGAAGCCGCGGTCCGGGGCGCCGCGGGCGTGGCGCATTGCCCCACGCCGGGGGATTCACCGCGTGCTGTCTCGCGGCACGATCCGTCGCCGGGCAAAAAATCCGTAAATGGCGACGGCCGCGCCTGTCGTGCCAATGGCAAGTGCCGCCATTGGCGCGAAAGGTTGGCCGCGGTTCGAATTCGACCGGCATTGCGGGCGGCGAGGCGCCGTTTATGCCTTCCTTAAAGGGTTAAGGCGATGATGGAGATCAAGCCAGAGAGGGCCGCCGCTCGAACGATTCGGCGTCGGCCACCCCCGGCACAGATGCAAGACGCGGGTAGTGGATGACGCAGTTCAGCGAGGCAGACGCAAGCGAATCGATGCTGGGCTCCAGCACCTTCGCGATGGCGCTGTCGGGCACTTTCGAGCGACTGGTCTCGCCCAGAATCCTCGACCCGAACGATCGTGCGCCGCAGCGCCGCGTGATCGCCGGGCTGGTGGCGGCGGGTCTTGCCGCAGCCCTGGCACTGCCGTTCGCCAGCCTTGGCGACTTCGGTCCGCGCGGCGTCGTTCTGCCCGCGATCATCGCCGGCGCATGCCTCGCTTTGGCCGGGCTCCTGGCGTCGAGCGGCCGGCTGACGCTCGTTCTCTCGCTGGCAATCGCCGCGGCATCGGCGCTGGTCGGCGCGCTGGCTCTGGCCGGAGGCGGGGTGTCCTCGCCCCTTCTTTTCCTGCTTCTCCTGGCGCCGATCGAAGCGACCATCGCCGGTCGGCGGCACCTGGCAGCCCTCGCCGTCGGCGTTTCCTGCCTTGCGCTGAGCGCGGTGGCGACGGCGCAGTGGCTCGGCCTTGCCGCCACCGCGACTTTCGGCTTCGACGGGACGCTGACGGCCGGGCTCGGGCTCGTCTATGGCGGGCTTCAGACGCTCCGGCTCTGGCGCGCCCGTGAAAAGACGAATGCCCTGCGCGGTCTCGAAGGCACGGAAGCCCTGCTGATCGAGAACGGCCTGACGGAAGCCGTGCTGCGGTTCTCGCCGGACGGAAGCCTGCTCACGGCCTCTCTCGCCGCCTCCGGCCTCTTCGAGACCTCCGCGCGCCCGCTCAGCGACAAGGCGATCTTCCAGGCGATTCACATCACCGACCGGGTGCGTTACCTCAAGGCGTTCGGCGACCTCCGCGGCGGCGCCGATGCGCTCGCAATCGAGGTGAAGGTCCAGTCCGCTGCCAGCGCGACGCAGCATTTCCGCGACGTATCCCTGCGCATGATGGCGGTGCGCGACACTTCCGGCCGCCTGCACGCCATCCTCGCCATCGCCCGCGACGTGACGTCCGAGCGCGCCTTGACCGCCGAGCTGACGCTCGCCTTGAGCGCGGCCGAGCAGGGCTCGGATGCCAAGAGCCATTTCCTGGCGGCGGTCAGCCACGAACTGCGCACGCCGCTGAATGCCATCATCGGTTTTTCCGACGTGCTCCATCAGGAGCTGTTCGGCGGCTTCGAGGATCCGCGGCAGCGGGAATACGTCGGGCTGATCCGCCAGTCGGGCGAACATCTCCTCTCGGTCGTCAACGGTCTTCTCGACATTTCCAAGATCGAGGCCGGACGCTACGAGCTCGAGGTCGAGCGCTTCGACGTCGCCAAGGCGCTCGTCTCGGCCGCCGCCCTCATCCGTCCGCAGGCCGAACGCAAGGGTCTGGTGCTCGACGTCGCGCTCGGCCCGCACCTTCCCGAGGTCGTTGCCGACCGCCACGCCTGCCATCAGATCCTTCTCAATCTCCTGGCCAATGCGGTGAAGTTCACCGACCATGGCGGAGTGACCCTGCGCGCCGATGCGCGGGGCGGCATGCTTGTCCTGTCCGTTGCCGATACCGGCATCGGGATCGCGCAGAAGGACCTGCCGCGGCTGGGGCAGCCGTTCACGCAGCTGTCGCAGGGAATCGCGCGGCGCTACCAGGGAACCGGCCTTGGGCTGTCGCTGGTCAAGGGACTGGCTGTCCTCCACCACGGTTCGATGGAGATCGCCAGCGAACTGGGCCGCGGAACCACCGTAACCGTTCGCATCCCCCTCGACGGCATGGCCGCAATCGCCGACATTGAGTCCTCCAGAAACAAGATCGTGGCGCTGACCGATGCCTGCAAAGAGACAGACTCCCCTTCGCGCCAAGACCGGCCGAGCCGTCGCACGGCCTAGCGTCGCGCGCCGGGGGCTTCGCCTCTCGGTCGCAGCCCTGAGCCTGATCGGCAGGCCCATCGCGGCGCGCCCGGTGCTGTCGGGCGGGATCGCAGGTGTCGCGATTCTGTTCGCGCTGGTGTCGGGCAATGCCATCCTGTCGCAGCCGGGACGCCATCCCCGGCCGATGATGGCGACGCGGGGACCTCTCCTCGACCAGCCCGCGACCGAGCTGGCGGCGGCGGAGATTGTCCTTCAGCCAGTGCCCTTGGTCCTCGAAGTGCAGGAGGAACTGGCGCGCACCGGCCACTACGCGCTGAACCCCGACGGGCGTCCCGGCAAGGCGACGGCGGCCGCGATCCGTGCCTTCCAGAGCGAACATGCCCTGCGCGTCGACGGCGAGCCGTCGCCGCTCCTCCTGTCGCAGATCCGCCAGCTGGCCGGCGAGGCACCCAGTCCCTCCGCCAGGCCCGATGGCGCCGAACGCATGGCGAGCATCGAGCCGGCGGAAGCCAGCCGCGCCGCGGCCGACCCGGCCACGACAGGCTCGACCGGCGAAGAGATTTCCGACAAGGAACTGGTGCGACGGATCCAGAGCGGGCTTGCCAATGCCGATGTCGCCAAGCTGACGGCCGACGGCGTGGTCGGCGAACAGACGCGCGCGGCGATCCGCACCTTCGAGGCGCTGGAGGGAATGGACGTGACCGGCAGGCCCAACAAGCGCCTGCTCGACCACCTCATCGCCATCGGCGCGGTGAAGTGAGGGCAGCGCGATGCGCGTGACGAGCGCGCTCTTCGTCTCGCAACTCGTCCGCCGGATCTTTTCCGACGGCGGATTTGCCGCCGTCGAACGCCAGGGCGCCGAGGCGGCAGGGGCGATCTTCGTCCTCGTCAGGGCCCGCGACGGGCAGGTGACGCTGTTCGGGCCGGCCAGCCAAACCCACTCCGCCGACGACGGCGGCCGGCGCTTCATGCGCGAGGCGATGCAGGGCGCCGATGCGCTGGAGCGGCGCCTTGCCCGCGAGGCGCGTTTCGATCCGGATTTCTGGGTGGTGGAGATCGAGACGGGCGCGCCCGAAAACTATCTGGATATCGTCGAGGCCTGACCCCACAGGAGCGAGCGGCCGGCCCAATGGGCTGGCGGCATTAAGATCGCGGAAGGCGCGACGGCTCAAGGGCGCCGGGTGCCTCAGGGTCGAAGGGCAGAGTCGGCGGGGACGCGCCGGCTGCAACATGCGTGGCCGTGGCGCCGTATGGCCCGCCGTCAACCCGACTTGGAGCTCTTCTGCTCACCCCAGGGCCGTTGCGCCCGGCGGCCGAACTCGGCCGGCGGCGCGGCGCGCGGCAGAGGCTGGAGGTCCTGGTACTGCGGCTCGAGCGCGGGGGCGGAAACCGCCTTGCGCAGCCGCGATCCGTGGGCGATGGCCGCGCAGTCCTCGACTTTCAGGGCGCGGTAGAAGCGCGTCATCAGGCTGAATTTCGCGACATCGAGACCGATGTCGGGCTTCATCATCATCAGGATGGTCAAGGCATCCGCCGGGCCCGCGCCGAGCGCCTTGACCGCGACGGCCAGGCGCTCGCCGCTGTCGTCCTCGGCGATCTTGACGAGGACGTCCTGGGAAAGGTCGAGGGCCTGCCGCAGGCCTTCGTAGAAGCTCGCCCCGTCCTGCTGGACGGCGAGCGCGACGAGCGCGTGCAGCGACGGCCCCCGCATCTCGCGCCCGCCCGGCCGCGCCAGTCGCCGCAAGGTCTGGCGGATGAGGTCGGCGGCGCCCTGGGGGGAGGGCGTCATATCATTCGTCTGCGGCGCCGCCTCGGACCGGTCGGCCCCGGCAGCCGGCGCGCCTGTCGTGCGCAGCTCGGGAAAGACGGGTGCCGCGGCCTGCGGTTCGCTCGTGAACACATCCGGAGCGGCCGCCGTTTCGAAGGCTGCCGGTTCGGGGGACCCTGCAGGCTTTGGGGCCGACACATCCAGGGGAGCGGCGGCGAGGGGCTCGGTCGAGGCCGTCGGCGTTGCGAGGGGGGGCGAGGGCGTCGCGCTCCCGGGCGATGGCGCGCGGCCGGCGATGATCTTGCGCAGGCGCCGGTCGCGGCTGGCGCGCAGCGCCAGAAGGTCGGACGTCCCCAGCACCGGGCTGGAGGTGAGGAAGGGTGCCGAAATCTCCAGCGGTTCGGCGATCAGGAGGTCGACGATCGGCCGGGGCACGCGCGGGCTGTGCGACAGCGCGGCGGCGAGCGCCCGGCGCGTCTCCGGCCGGATCTTGTCCCACAGGGGCACGACCAGACGGCTGAAGTCGCGTGCCTGATTGTCGCCGGGGGAGCGCAGCGATCCGTAGCTGGCAACCGCGGCGCTGACGATGGTGTCGAATCCGTCGCGGCCAGCGGTCTTTTCAAGGGCTCTAAAGAGGCGCTGGCTGTCGTGCTTCATGGGGCTCCGGGCGGTTCGATGGTCATTGCCGACGATCGAAAGAATTAGCTAAGATATCTTAGCAACCGATTAACCCTGATCCCGCTTTCTAGCTTCGCGAAAGGTCGCCGCGCCATAGTCCGCTCAACAGACCGATGCTGATAAGGCTTTGCCATGGCAGTCATGCTCTTTTTCCCCCACCGACCGACGGCGGAAAAGGCCCCCGTCCGACGCGCGGGTCTGGGCGTGACGACCGCCGAGATCGTCATCCTGCCCTGTATCCGGCGGGAGGCGATCGTTTCGGCTGTGATCGACGCGCCGGTGCTGCTGAAGGCCTAACGGTCGGGCAACACGATGCTCAGGGCGTGCCTGTCGCCTCGGGAATGACGGCAAGGCCGGCTGGTTCGAGCTTCTGACAGCGCAGGGAGCGCACGAAGGCATCGACGCCCGGGCGCTGCGTTTCGTCGCCGACCAGAACCCGCAACGTCAGATAACCCTCCGCCAGGTCGAGCCCGACCGGGATCGCCGTCTCGTCCTGGGAGACGCTGTTGGCCTCGGCGTCGACGAGCTGCTCGGGCGTGCCGAGGAGAAGGTCGAACCGGCCCTTTACCGCCGAGCGGTCGTTGATCGAGTAGAGATTGTCACCCTGGCGCGAATAGATCGAGGCGGACCAGAACTCGGTCGCGGCGGGCGCCGTCACGCGCACCGGGCCGTCCTCGAGCGAGAACCGGCAGGCGGCGGTGACGAAAGCCGGGTCGATGAAGGCGAAGTCGTGTGCGCCTGGACCGTCGTCGCGCAACCCGGAGCCGCTCCCCGCCTGGCGCTGCGAGTCGATCCGCACCACTGTCTCCATTCCGGCAATGCGGCCGAGCCGCCCCCAGGCATTGTTGCCGGCAAGGAGCGGGATGGCGAAGATGACGACGATGTGGACGATCGCCGCCCCGACGAGGCCGATCACCACGGCGAGGATGAGCTTACCCATCGCGGCAGTCACCACGCGTGAGGGTCGGCAGGACGAGGCTGGCGACGCCGCTGGAGGTGCTGGCCGGCGTGTCGTAGAGCGTCAGCGCCAGTGTGAATTCGCCGCTGCCGGTGACCGAAAGCCAGTTTCCGGGGGCGGCCCTCGGTCCGACGGTCATGACAGCCGAATTATCCTCGGCGCGCATCAGGCTGCGCGACACCAGCCAGCCGGGTCGGCCTTCGCCGGGATCGACGAGGAGGCCGTCCGGCAGATAGGCCGCCAGTGTCCACACCCGCGCCAGCGGAGTCTGGCCGGCAAGACCGTAGCTGCACTGGCGCATCAGCGGCCGGCCGGCGCTGTCCGCGTTGGCGCGAAAGCTGATGCCCTCGCCGCCGCCGAGGGTCAGATTGCCGATGCGCGCGAGGACGGCTCTGGAATAGGGATCGGCATCGGGAGAGCCCCCGAGCGGATTGGCGCGCCAGGGACCGACCTCGACCGTGCCGAGATCGGCCGACATCTCCAGCGCCCGGTCGGCCGTCCAGGCGCCGAGACCGAGCGCAAGACCGATCGACAGGGCAAGGAGGATCATGAAACGCATGCGCTCTGGCTCTTGGAAGAGGTGCAACGGCTCATTTCACGCGGGGGCGGCGGACGCAAGGGCGCGCGGGAAAATCGCCGCCGGAACCGCGCCGCACACCTGGGAAAGCGCCAGCCGCAGACGTCCAAGGTCTGGCACCGGCGGCGGGCGCTACTGCCGCTCGGACGTCGGGACGGGTCGGTTCGCCGCGACCTTTTCCGCGCCGATGGGCCTTGCGTCGTCGAACAGCGCGCCGATCCCGACGAGAAGCTTCTGCGTGGCGGAGTTCAGCGAAAGCTGCCGGACCGGTCGAGGGCTGCCGCCGCCCTCCGCCGCGTCCGCGACCACCGGCTCGGCGAGGGGCGGCAGATCTTCCCCGATGAACGGGATCTGCCTGAGCTCGATGCCCTGATGGGCGGCCTCCATGAAGCGCTGCCAGGTCAGAGCGGGCAGGCCACCGCCGGTCAGCTTGTTGGTCGGCCGGTAGCTGTCGTTGCCGAACCAGACGGCGGCGGTGAAGTTGCCGGTGAAGCCGACGAACCAGGCGTCGCGATAGGCCTGGGTCGTGCCGGTCTTGCCGGCGGCGTGCGTCATCGACAGGGCCGCCTTGCGCGCGGTGCCGCGGATCGGCACCTGCACCAGCATCTCGTTCATCGACTTCGCTGCCTGTTCCGACAGGACGCGGTGGCGTGGCGGCATGTCGCGCGCCGCGTCCCACAGGACGTCGCCGTTCGTGTCCGTCATCGTCAGGATCGCATGGCGGTGCGAGTCCATGCCGCCGGCGGGAAACACGGCGTAGCCGGTCGCCTGGTCGAGCACGGTGACCTCGGAAGTGCCGAGCGCCATGGTCTTGTCGCCGCGCAGGGGGCTTTCGACGCCCATCGCCTTGGCCATCGCCGTCACCTTGTCCACGCCGATCTTCTGGCTGAGACGCACCGGCACGGTATTGATCGACTTGGCAAAGGCGTCGGTCAGGGTGACGGTGCCGGCATAGGAGCGGCCGTAGTTTTTCGGGGACCAGTTGCCGATGGTGATCGGGCCGTCGGAGACCTTGTCGGTCGACGTGTAGCCGGCTTCCATCGCCGCGGCGTAGACATAGCCCTTGAAGGACGAGCCGGGCTGGCGCAGCGCCTTGGTCGCGCGGTTGAACTGCGACAGGCCGTAGTCGCGTCCGCCGACCATGGCGCGCACGCCGCCTTCGTCGTCGAGGACGACCATCGCCGCCTCCTCCACGCCGTAGGGCTTGCCGAACTGCTGCAGGTGATAGGCGACAGACTCGTCGGCGAGCTGCTGCAGCCCCTTGTCGAAGCTGGTGCGGGCGATGAAGTTGCGGTGCGGGATTTTTTCGGCGAGGCGCTGCACCTCGGCGAAGGCGAAGTCGAGGAAATAGTCGGGCGAGGTGGTGGCGGAGCGGTCGACGGCGGTGGCCGGCTGGCGGCGGGCGGCGACGACCTGGCCCTCCGTCATGAAGCCGGCCTGCACCATGTTGGACAGGACCTCGTTGGCGCGGGCGCGGGCTGCGGGCAGGTTGATGTGCGGGGCGTATTTTGCCGGCGCCTTGAACAGGCCGGCCAGCATCGACGCCTCGGCAAGGCTGACTTCGCGGATGTCCTTGTTGAAGTAGAACTGCGCGGCGCCCGCCGCGCCGAAAGTGCCGCCGCCCATATAGGCGCGGTCGAGATACATGCCGAGGATCTCGCGCTTGGTGAGGTTCGACTCGAGCCAGAGCGACAGGAAAGCCTCGTTGATCTTGCGGTCGATGGTGCGCTCGTTCGACAGGAAGACGTTCTTGGCGAGCTGCTGCGTCAGCGTCGAGCCGCCCTGGACGACACCGCCGGCGCGCGCGTTCTCGCTCATGGCACGGGCAAGGCCGAACAAGTCGATGCCCCAGTGCTCGAAGAAGCGGCGGTCCTCGGTGGCGAGCACCGCCTTGATGAAGGGATCGGGCATCTCTTCGATCGGGATGGCATCGGAGCGCAGGACGCCGCGGCGGCCGATCTCGTTGCCGTGCCGGTCGAGAAAGAGGACGGAGTAGTCGCTCTGCAGTGGCAGGCCGTTGGCCGTCAGCTGCATCGCCGGTTGCGCGAGGACGAGAAGAAGGACGAAGCCGGCGAGGCCGAGCGTCAGTCCCTCGCAGGAGAGCTCGACGAGGACGCGCTTGAAGCCGCGGGCGCGAAATTTGCGCGAGGCGATGGTAATCGTCTCCCAGGCCGCGGAAAAAGCGTGGGAAAAGCGCCACAGGCTGCTGTCGATCCAGGCGTCGACCTCGATCAGGCGGGTGGGAACCCAGCGTTTCGGCTTATGGGGCTGAGATGGACGCAAGTTCAGACCTGTTTTCTGTGGCGCGCGGATGCCATTTTCGCTCGGGCATACCGTCTTACCATCGCAGTCCCTTAGGCCAGCTTAAGTGGTGGGGCGGTGTGGCGACAACAAGAAAAGACACTGAGCACATGGCAGATCCTTCACCGCTGCGTGATTCCGGCAACAGGCCCTTCTGGCAGGAAAAGTCTCTGGCGGAGATGACGCCGGCCGAGTGGGAGAGCTTGTGCGACGGCTGCGGCCGCTGCTGCCTGAACAAGCTCGAGGACTGGGACACCGGCGAGATCGCCTGGACCTCGGTCGCCTGCCGGCTGCTCGACGGCGAGACCTGCCGCTGCAAGGACTATCCCAACCGCCAGGCCACCGTCCCCGACTGCATCGGCCTCACCGTCGAGGAGGTGCACACGATCAGCTGGCTGCCGCCGACCTGCGCCTACCGCCTCGTCCGCGAGGGGCACGACCTCTACTGGTGGCACCATCTCCTCTCCGGCGATTTCGAGACGGTGCACCAGGCGGGCATTTCGGTGCGCGGGCGGACGATCTCGGAGGAGGGGATGGAGACGGACGATCTGGAAGAGCATCTGGCGGATTGGCCGGGGGAGGATCCGGGGGCGGGGGTGCGGTAGGGGGCATTGTCGATGGGCCTCGTCGGCGTGCCGAGCCGCGATGGTTTCAGCGATCGACGCGGGACGGCCCCTCCGTCTGTGCCTTTCCCGGCTCAAACCTCCCCTCGTCATCCTCGCGCGGAGCGCGGGGATCCATGCCACCGACGGGCGAGAGCCAGAACCGGAGCCGTTTCAGCGCTTTATCGCCTCGGCATGGATCCCCGGCCTGCGGCCGAGGATGACGAAGCGGAGTCCTTCAGCCGCAAGCGTGAATACATCCGGCGTCTTTAAATAGGAAAATATCCCTTGACAGCGTGACGGTGCTCGCGTAGTCTCCAGCTACAGTCGGAAAAGTGCGGGCGGCGGGAGAGATCCCCTCGCCCTTTTTCATGGCCGGAGAGGTTTCATGGCGGAGGCAGACCGGGAGGAGGCGCCGTTGTCGGCGCGGCTGCTGGTGCTGCTAACGCGCGAGCTTTCTGCGCTGGAGCGGGTCTGCGAGGAAAATAGTCCTGACGACGCCGGCGAGGATAGACGCGACGCCGGAGCGAAGGGGCGGGTCGAGGCGGTGGCGCTGGTGACGCGCACGCTGGAAAAGCTCCTGGAGCTGAAGCGGCTGGAGGCGCTGTCGGCGCGCGGCGACACGGACGAGGATGCGGAGGCGGCGCGGCTGGCGACGGAGATGCTGCGGCGGCTGCGGGCGCTGGATGCCCGGCGCCGCGGCGGCGCGGTGCTGTTTGCGGCGGATGGGCGCTATCGCGGGATGGACGAGGGCGACGCGGTCTTGGCTGCGGCCTGCCACGGAGCGCCGGATGCGGCGGCCGCGGGAGGCGCATGAAACGGCGGCGGCAGCGGGTCTTTCCCGCCACGATGCTGCGCCCGGAGGTCGTGGCGGCGCGGTCCGCGAGATGGGCGGCCGCGCAGCAGGAGATCGACGAGACCGAATTCTGGCGGCTGGCCGAGGCGGAGGTTTCGGGCGCCGGCGCTTCGGTGATCGGGCGGGCGATGCCGGGCTGGCCGCTGGTGGCGCGGCCGGCGCAGCTGCCGCCGCCGGGCGACTGGCGGCAGTGGCTGATCCTCGGCGGGCGCGGCTCGGGCAAGACGCGCGCCGGCGCGGAATGGGTGCGGGCGATGGTGGAGGGTGTTCTTCCCGCCGCGACGCGCGTTCATGCGCGGATCGCGCTCGTGGCCGAAACGCTGGCCGATGCGCGCGAGGTGATGATCGAGGGCGAGAGCGGGCTCAGGGCGAATGTCGCGGGTCCGCGGCCGGTCTACGAGGCGACGCGGCGGCGCCTCGTCTTCGCCAATGGCGCCACGGCGCAGATCTTTTCCTCGGAGGATCCGGAATCGCTCCGGGGCTATCAGTTCGACGCCGCCTGGGGCGACGAGCTGGCGAAATGGAAGCATGCGGAAGCCTGTTTCGACAATCTGCAGCTGGGCCTGAGGCTCGGCGCGCGGCCGCGGGCGCTGTTCACGACGACGCCCCGACCGGTGCCCTTGTTGCAGCGGATGCTGGCGGAGGCGGGATTTTTGGGTGGGGCTGCCGGGCGCGGCGATGGCGCGGTCCCGGCAGGCGAGCCCCGCGGGGCTGGCGGGGTTGGCGAGGCTGGGCTGCCCCTCTCTGGCCTGTCGGCCATCTCCCCCCGGCGGGGGGAGAAAGACGTGGCTCCCGGCTTTGGCGGGACGGTGGTGACGCACATGCGCACCGACGAGAATGCCGGCAATCTCGGGGCGGGGTTCGTCGAGGCGATGGAGGCGCGATACGGCGGGTCGCGGCTGGGACGGCAGGAACTGTTCGGCGAGATGATCGCGGCGCGCGAGGATGCGCTGTTCGACCGCGCGGCGATCGACCGGCAGAGGGTCCGGGCGGCGCCGGAGCTTCGGCGCATCGTCGTCGCGGTCGATCCGCCGGCGACGGCGACGAAACGGTCGGACGCGTGCGGGATCGTGGCTGCGGGCATTGCGGCGGACGGGACGATCTACGTTCTCGCCGACCACAGCCGGCAGGGCCTGAAACCGCACGAATGGGCGCGGGCGGCCGTGGCGCTCTACGAACGCCTGGAGGCGGATCGCATCGTTGCCGAGGTCAACCAGGGCGGCGACATGGTCGAGGCGGTGATCCGCACCGTCGCGCCTTCGGCGCCCGTTCGCGCTGTCCGGGCAAGCCGCGGCAAATGGGTGCGGGCCGAGCCGGTGGCCGCGCTCTACGAACAGGGGCGGGTGCGCCATGCCGGCAGTTTTCCAGCGCTCGAGGACGAAATGGCCGATTTCGGTCCCGACGGCCTCTCCTCGGGCCGCTCGCCCGACCGGCTCGACGCCCTGGTCTGGGCGGTGACGGCCTTGGCTGCGCCGTCGGCGGAGCCGCGGGTGCGGGGCTTGTAGAGGCAGGGGATCTGAGGGAATGCGCGGCCGACGCTGCTTCTTCTCCCCTCCGGGAGAAGGTCGCGGCAGCAGGATGAGGGGGCGGCGCTCGTCGATCTGCCGCTCGCGTCTTGCCGGCCACCGGCGTTCCCCTCATCGCCCTGCCGGGCCCTTCTCCCCAAAGGGGCGAAGCAGGCGCGTCGCCGTCGCGGTTGTCCTGTGCCGATGCAAAGGGAGCACCGCGCGCAGCTTTCGAAAAGACCGACATCACGGAGACATCCATGGGACTGCGAGATTTTCTGGCGGCGCGGTGGGCGCCGGCGCCCGTGGCCGCGGCCGAGGCGAAGAGCGCCGCGGGGACGCTCGTCTTCACCGGGGCGGTGCCGGATGTGGAGGGGGAGCGGCCGTATCGGGCGTTGGCGCGGGCCGGCTTCATGCACAATCCGGTGGTCTACCGCTCCGTCAGGCTGATCGCCGAGAACGCCGCGGCGATCCCGCTTCTCCTCTACGAGGGGCCGCGCGAGGTCGAGACGCATCCGATGCTGGCGCTCCTGCGCCGGCCGAATGCCGGACAGGACGGGGCGGGGCTCGTCGAGGCGCTGTGCGGCCATCTCCTCCTGTCGGGCGATGGATTTCTCGAATGCATCTCGGTCGACGGCGTGCCGCGGGCGCTGTTCGTGCTGCGGCCCGATCGGATGCGGGTGATCGAGGGACGCGACGGCTGGCCGGAGGCCTACGAATACCGTGTCGGCGGCAGTGTCCGGCGGATCGCGGCGGAGGGCGGCGAGACCGGCGGCGGTTCAGGTGAGGGTCCCGGTGCAAGACGCGACGGGCCGGGAGGACTGCTGCATATCCGCCTGTTCCATCCGCTCGCGGATACGCAAGGCTTTGCGCCTCTGTCGGCGGCGCGCGCGGCGCTCGATCTCCACAATGCCGCGGCGCGCTGGAACAAGGCGCTGCTCGACAACTCCGCGCGGCCCTCGGGCGCGCTGGTCTATCAGCCGGGCGAGGCGGGAAATCTGTCGCCCGACCAGTTCGACCGGCTGAAGCTCGAGCTCGAGAGCGGCTATACCGGCGCTGCCCGCGCGGGACGGCCGATGCTCCTCGAGGGCGGGCTCGACTGGAAGGCGATGGGCCTGTCGCCGAAGGACATGGACTTCATCGAGGCGAAGAACCAGGCGGCACGCGACATCGCGCTCGCCTTCGGCGTGCCGCCGATGCTCCTCGGCATTCCCGGCGACAACACCTATGCCAACTATGCCGAGGCCAACCGCGCCTTCTACCGGCTGACCGTGCTGCCGCTGATCGCACGGCTGACGGGCGCGATCGGCGACTTTCTCGCCGGCCATTTCGCCACACCCGGCCTCAGGCTCGGCTTCGACGCCGATCGCATCGACGGCCTCGGCGTCGAGCGCGAGGCGCTCTGGGCACGGGTCGGGGCGGCGGATTTCCTCAGCGAGGACGAGAAGCGCGAGGCCGTGGGCTATGGACCCCGCGGTTGACGCGCGTTGAGGTTTCCCGCCCTCGCAGGAGCGAAGCCCCTAACGGATCTGGTAGTGGATCGGCTTGAACGTGCCGCCATTGCTGGCCGGCGCCGAGCACGCCGTCAGGCCGACGACGAGGTCCATATGCGCCTTGAAGACGATGTGGTCGCCGGGCTGGCTCAGCGGCGGCAGCACCTTGAAAGTGCCGGTGGCACCGTCGACAGGAACGTTCATGAAGCAGTTGAAGGCGACGGGAATGGCGTCGTCCGCGATGCCGTAGGGCGCGAGCGCGCCAGCGAGATTGCCGTGGCAGCCGGGATGCGAGGGCTCGTTGTCGTAGCAGAGGCGAAAGGTCGCCTCGCTGCAGGGGGTCAGCAGGAAATCGTGCCGGCCGACCGTGTCGGCGACGATCTCGAGCATGACATTGGAGCGGTTGGAGTAGAGCTTGTCGCCGGTCGTGAGGTAAATGCGCTCGGCGTAGTCGAGCGTGCGGCCGGAGGAGAGCATCTCGCGGACATCGGCCTTCGACGCCGTCAGCAGATCGGCCACCTGTCCGCCGAGCGGATCGATGACGGTCAGTTCCTGGCCGGCCTTCAGCTCGAAGGCGACGCCGCTGCGGGGAGGGATGGAAAAGGTTTCGGCGCTCGTCGTCGTGTCGCTCATGGCGCGTCCTCCCGTTCGGCCGGAAGTTCTGCATCCGGCGTGGCCTTGGGGCTGGAGAACGGGCAGGCCCATTCCTCGCTCACGGCCCGGCCACTGTATTGGCGTGCCTCCGAAATCGTGCCGTGGCGGGCGAGCATGGGGTTCACGTCGCCCGCAAGCTTGATGTCGCGGTCGATGATGGTCGAGCGCAGTTTTTCGTAACGGTTCTGCTCGCGCAGCAGCTCGAACTGGTTGTGCAGGTTGAACACCATGGTCGGATGGCGGAAGCGGCGGGCCGGGCGGCTGGCACGGGGATGCAGGCCGACGACGAAGAAGGCCTCGCCGCCGAAGCTCAGCGAAAAATGCGGGTCGTCCGGATCGTGGCTGACCCGGGGATCGTGCGCCTGGCCACGCCAAACATCTTTGTCGGAAAGCGACTGGACACGCGCCCAGAGATGCTCCTCGAACGCTTCCTCGCTGAGATCGAGCGGCCCTTCGAAGACGACGGCAAAACTCGTGAAGAGCGTCGGCTCCTGGGCGTAGTCCCAGGCAAAACGCATCAGCCGATCCTGGATCTCGACGTCGTTCCACGCGCTGTCGATGCTTCGCGCCGAGTAGACGGTCATCCGCCCCTTTTGCACGGCCGACTTCGCCCCGACACAGGGGAACGACTGCTCGAGAATAAACGCCCTCAAATCATCCTCGGCCCGAAAGTCTGTCGTCGCGTCCGATTGCATCAGCATGCCGGTCTCCGTTTTGGAGTCCATGAACACCCGTCCGGCCGCGTTGTTCCGGCTTTGCGGCCCGATCCCGCCGGGAAACGGCCACTTGCGCCGGGAGGGGATGGTCTCGATGCCGTCGGCATCGGGCCGCCAGCGATACGCGTAGGAGCGACCGCTCTTTCCCCCCGGAAAAGCCCGCGCGCCGGGCGCGCCGCCGTCTCGCGCGTCCGGCAAGCGCCATCCGTCTTGCAAAAGGGAAGGGGCATCATGTCCGCAGAGCCGATTTCGGGCGTCGTATGGGGCGCCAAGCTGGCGGGAGCGGCGGCAGGTTCCGCGATCTCGATCGCCTATCTCCTGCCGCGCGGCCGGCAGGATGCCGCGGCGCGGTTCCTCGTAGGCCTCGTTACCGGCCTTGTCTTCGGCGGGCCGGCGGGGCTGGCGCTGGCGCAGCATCTCAGGCTCGGCGACGCGCTGTCGCCGGGCGAGCAGGCGATGATGGGATCGGCGGCGGCGAGCCTCTGCGCCTGGTGGGCCCTCGGCGTCATCAAGCGCTTTGCCGACGCGCTGTTCCGCACGCCGGCGGCTCCTGCCGAGCCGAGGGAGGCGGGGCAGGCGACGCCGGACGACCCGGATCGACCGAGGTCACCGACCAAGCTGCGTCGGATGGCTTCCGGTCCAGGCAGGCACGCGGACAGTCTTCGCAGCAGCAAGGGAGACCGTCGATGACGGGGCAAGCGATGGCGGTCGGCACGGGCCGGCTGACGCTGGTGCCGGACGCCGCGAGCGCACCGGCCGGCACGATCCGGGGCTATGCCAGTCTCTTCGGCGTCGTCGATCTCGTCGGGGACCGGATCGAGCCCGGCGCCTTCCTCGCCTCGCTGGCACGCCGGGGGCCCGCCCGCATCCGCATGCTCTGGCAGCACGATCCGGCGCGGCCGGTCGGCGTCTGGACGCGCCTGCGCGAGGACCCGACGGGGCTCCTTGCCGAGGGGCGGCTGGCGCTGGAGACGCAAGGTGGGCGCGAGGCCTTCGCGCTGATCGAGGCCGGCGCCGTCGACGGGCTGTCGATCGGCTTTCGCACCAAACGCGCCGTCCGCGACCGGGGCGGCGGGGGAACACGGCGCCGCCTCGTCGAGATCGACCTCTGGGAGATCTCGGTGGTCACCTTCCCGATGCAGGAGGGCGCGCGGCTCATCGATGTGCGCGCTGCGATGCCCGGGCTCGCGACGCGGCTGCGCGCCGGGGCCAGGCGCCTTCGTCCCGCGCCGGAGATCGCCGCGATCGGCCTGGCGGCGCGATCGGCCCAGACCGCGCCGGATCGGCTCTTCGGGGCACCTCCCTGAGGCCGCACGCCCGGCGTTTTCCGCCGGTTCTCGCCCACCCGACACACAAGCCAACCCCGACACACGAGCCAACCAAGGAGAAGACATGCCCGAGATCACGCTGAGCGCGCCGGAAACGAAGGCGCAGACCGGATTGCCCGCCGAGAGCGGCGAGATCGCCGCCGCCTTCGGCGAGTTCATGCAGGCCTTCGAAGGATTTCGCGGGGCGAACGACGAGCGGCTGTCGCAGATCGAGAAGCGGATGAGCGCCGACGTCGTCACCGACGAGAAGGTCGACCGCATCGGCAGGGCCCTCGACGAGCAGGAGAAGCGGCTGGAACGTCTGGTCCTGAAGGAGCTCCGGCCGCGACTTTCCGGCGGCGGCGGCGACGTCTTCGTCAGCGAGCACCGGCAGGCCTTCGAGGCCTATGTCCGCGGCGGCGACGAGAACCGGCTCAGACGCCTCGAAGAAAAGGCGATGTCGGGCCTCACCGGCGCCGATGGCGGCTTTCTCGTGCCGGAGGAGACAGAGACGGAGATCGGCCGGCGGCTCGCCGCGATCTCGCCGATCCGCTCCATCGCCTCGGTGCGCACGGTCTCCTCGGCGGTCCTGAAAAAGCCCTTCGCCATCACCGGGGCGCAGACGGGCTGGGTGGCGGAGACCGCGGCGCGGCCGGGAACGACGGCGCCGCAGCTCGCCGAGCTGAGTTTTCCGACCATGGAGCTCTACGCCATGCCGGCCGCGACCAACGCCCTTCTCGACGACGCGGCCGTCGATATCGACCGCTGGATCGGCGACGAGGTCGAGCAGGCCTTTGCGGCGCAGGAATCCACCGCCTTCGTCACCGGCGACGGCGTCGCGAGGCCAAAGGGCTTCATGACCTATCCGACAGCGGCCGAAAGCGCCTGGACCTGGGGCACAATCGGCACGGTCGCGACCGGCGCCGACGGCGGCTTCCTTCCCGGCACCGGCACGGACGCGCTGATCGACCTCGTCTACGCGCTGAAGGCCGGCTACCGGCAGAACGCCAGCTTCGTCATGAACCGGCGCACGCAAGCCGCCGTGCGCAAGCTGAAGGACGCCGACGGCAACTATCTCTGGCAGCCGCCGGCGAGCGCCGGCGCCCGCGCCACGCTGATGGGGTTCGAGACCGTCGAGGCCGAGGACATGCCCGACATCGCCGCGGACGCGCCGGCCATCGCCTTCGGCGATTTCAAGCGCTTCTACCTCATCGTCGACCGCCAGGGCGTGCGCGTCTTGCGCGATCCCTATTCGGCCAAGCCTTATGTCCTTTTCTATACGACGAAGCGCGTCGGCGGCGGGGTGCAGGATTTCGACGCGGCGAAGTTCCTCGTCTTTGCCGGCTGATCGGCAGGGCAAGCAAGCGATCGAGCGGCCGGGGCAAAATCCCGGCCGTCTTCATTTCGGGATACAGACGGGAGACACGCGATGACGCTGATCGATCTGGGCGGCATCGCCGCCGAGCCGGTGACGCTTGCCGAGGCGAAGGCCTGGTGCCGGATCGAGCGGGACGACGAGGACGCGCTCCTCGCCCGCCTCGTCGCCGCGGCGCGCGAGACGGTGGAGCGCGAGACGCGGCTCGTGCTCGTGCGGCGCGGCTTCCGCCTGGCGCTCGACCCGGTCCCCGGCGACGGCTGGATCGAGATCACGCGCCACCCGCTGCATGAGGTCACCTCGGTCGTGGCCTTCGACGGCGCGGGCGTGCCGACGGAGTTCGGGCCCGGCCAGGGGGTGATCGAGCGGGCGCTCGGGGTCGAGGCGATCCGGGTGTCGCAGGCCGTGGTGAGGGCGGCGGTCAATGGCGCCGAGATCGAGTTTACGTCCGGGTTCGCGCCGGGCACGGTGCCGGAAAACCTCGTGCTGGCGATGCAGCGGATCGTCGCCACCGCCTATGAGCTGCGCGGTGCGGTCTCGGCCGGGATGCAGCCGGCGATCGTCCCGGATGCGGCGCGGGTGCTGATCGCCCCGTTCCGGCGGGTTCTCCTGTAGTGGCGCCGCTGTTCATCGATCCCGGGCTCCTGCGTCGACGCGCGATCCTCGAAGCGGCGGACGCCGTGCCGGACGAGAGCGGCGGGGCGGCGACCTCCTGGCGCGAGGTCGCCGAGCTCTCGGTTCATGTCGAGCCGGTCTCCGTCGCGACGGAGGAGCGTTTTGGCCAGCGCGAGGCGGTGGTGACGCACCGTGTCATCTGCCGTTTCCGGTCCGACGTCGACCGCGGCATGGCCTTCCGCATCGGTGCAAGGCGCCTGCTGATCCGCTCGGTACATGACCCCGATGACAGTGGCCGCTATCTCGTCTGCCGCTGCGAGGAGGAGCGATGAGGCAGGTGTCGGCGGCAGGCCTGGCGGCGCGGTTGCGCGGGCGGGCACTGTCCCTCGCCAAGGCGGCGTCGCGACGGATCGCGGACGACGACGCGGCGCCGTTCGGGCCTCTGCCCGCGACGTCGATGCTTCGGCGGCAAGCACCTGCTTCTAAGGGAGCAGCAGGTGAGGATGCGGTCGGCAGCTCCGGAAAGATTGACGAGAATTAATCTTTGATTCACTCGACAGCCCCCGGGACACGCCATATTTCTTTGTGACACGACGGGTGAGATTGGCTGGGAAGGGTACCGCCATGGCCTATGCGAGCGCTGAGCTGCAGACGAGCATCTTCCAAACGTTGACCGGGGATGCGGCGCTGCTGTCCCTCCTGGGTGGTCCGAAGGTTTTCGACCACGTGCCCGAACGCGCCAGCTTCCCCTATCTGACCCTCGGCCGCACCACGGTCGTCGACTGGTCGACGGGCACCGAGGACGGCGCCGAACACATCCTCACGCTGCATGTCTGGGCGAAGGGCGGCGGCAAGGTCGAGACCTTCGCGATCATGGACCACGTCACGAACCGCCTGCACGACGCCCACCTGCCGCTGACCGGCCACAGCCTCGTCAACCTCCAGCTCCAGTTCGCCGAAGCCCGGCAGGAGCCGGAATCCGCGACCTATCACGGCATCCTGCGGTTCCGGGCGGTGACGGAGCCGGTGGCTTAGGCGCCAATGGGCGTCAATTACTCGTTGCCAATTCGTCGATCGACAGGCCCCTATGCAACCGTTGCGAAAGCGGAGCATATCGGGAGGCGTTTTTGTTTCATTGCGCACTGACGCAGATGGACGAAATTTCGTTCTTCCTCACCAATAACGGGGTTTGGTATGTTGCTCAGTTACCGATCGGCTTCGATGATGTAAGTATGTGTCGATACTCAATTTTCGTGGCGCTTGGCAGCATTGCGGGTTATGGCGATCACGCCAAGGAGATCATATATTGCCTGCTTGAGTATGATCCTCATACCGATCACATCTACGACATCTGGGAATCGGCGGTCGTACGGATGAAAATTCCAGAGCCGGATCATCGTGCCGCTGTGCTATCTGCCATCTGCCAAGCGATTGAGGCTTTGATTGACGAGGCTCGCCCGAGCGTCTTAACGATGGTGACCTACACGCCAAATCTACCCGCCAAGGCGCTAACGAAATACCAGCGAATTTTGCAGACACTCGCCGGCAAAGGCTATACCGTGTGGAAGACAGACGTATGGAACGGGTCTCACACATGGTTTGCGGAACGATAAAAATGCACTGGCGTTGAGCTTTCTAGTGGAAGCTGACCAGTTTGAAACCTCCATGGAGGGAGGCTCGTATGCAGCCATTTGATAGAGACACCCAAATCGAACTTATGAAGAACTCCGAAAAGCGCACTGCGGATTTCGTTCAAGAGATGCTTCAGGTTCGTGAAATTCAAGATGCGGCTAAACGCTGCGCTTTTGACGAGAAGGCAACGAGTTATTTTTCGCGGACCGTGAAGGTCGCTCGCTGCTCCTGACTTCGCGGCCAATGGGCTAGAGATCTCGATAGCCGTAGAATTCGACAATCATAGAAGATGATGCAAGGGCAGCCTCACGGGCCGCCCTTTTTCGTTGGCGGAAGAGAGGGAGGCCGGGATGGCGGCGCAGCGGGGCAAGGATCTCCTGTTGAAGGTGGATCCGGCGGGCGGCACGAATTTCCAGACGGTGGCGGGGCTGCGCACGCGGCGGATCGCCTTCAACGCCGAGACGGTCGACGTCACCGATGCCGAGAGCGCCGGGCGCTGGCGCGAGTTGCTCGGCGGCGCCGGCGTGCAGCGCGCGGCGCTGTCGGGCGGCGGCATCTTCAAGGACGCGGAATCGGATGCGGCGATCCGGCAGCTGTTCTTTGCGGGGACGGTGGCGCCGTTCCAGGCGATCATCCCGGATTTCGGCTCGGTCACCGGCCCCTTCCAGGTGACCGCGCTCGAATATGACGGCGAGCACAATGGCGAGGTCAGCTTCGAGATGACGCTGGAATCGGCCGGCGCGCTCGCCTTCGCTGCCCTGTGAGCGGCGGGACGATGTCCCGCGGCGAGGCGGGGCCTTTGATGCGCCGGCCGGTCAACCGGCGGCGCGGCGAGGTGGCGGCGGTGATCGACGGCCAGTCGGCGGTGCTGTGCCTGACGCTCGGCGCGCTGGCGGAACTCGAGGATGCGTTCGCCGCCGACGACGTCGCGTCTCTCGTTGCGCGCTTCGGCGCCGGTCGGCTCGCCTCCCGCGACCTCATCCGCATCCTCGGCGCCGGCCTTCGCGGCGGCGGGATGGACGTCGACGACGCGGCAGTCGCGCAGATGCGCATCGACGGCGGCACGGCGGGCGCAGCGCGCCTCGTCGCCGAACTCCTGGCCGCGGCGTTCGGCGGTGAGGATGAGGGGCGGACGCCGGTGCAGACGGGCGACGGCAAGCCGGAGACGCTTCCGGCAAACCCCTGATCGCCGTGCCGGCAAAGGCGCCGGGCGCCGGCACGGCCTTTCCCTGGGACGCCGCGATGTCGGCCGGCCTTGGCATCCTCCGGCTCAGACCGCGCGATTTCTGGCAGATGACGCCGCGCGAACTGGCGCATGCCCTGGCACCGCTCACGCCGGCCCCGTCGCCGCCGATCTCCCGTCCGGGACTCGCCGACTTGATGCGGCGCTTTCCCGATGGGTGATCGGTCCTCGGGGCCAGGTCCCGAGGATGGCGAAGCTGAAAGGCTGCGCCTTCCCTGATGCGCCGACCTTTTCCCTTCAAGCATGAGGTGATCCATGGCGGACGAGACGCTGCTGGTGGCGGTCGAGGCCGATATGTCGGGTTTCGACAAGGCCATGGGCGATCTGACGGCGAAGGCGAACGGCTTTGGTGCCGCCTTCGGCGCAGCGTTGAAGGGGGCGGTGTCGGGGAGCCGGACGTTGGACGGTGTCCTCCGGCAGCTCGGGCAGCGGATCGCGTCGCTGGCGCTGAACGCGGCGCTGAAGCCGCTGGAGAGCGCTGTCGGCGGGGTGCTGCAGCAGGTCGTCGGCGGCCTCGGCGGTATTTTTGGCGGCGGCGCTGCACCAAGCGTGACGCCCTTCGCCAAGGGCGGCGTCGTCGCGGCGCCGAGCTATTTTCCGACCGGCGGCGGGATCGGGCTGATGGGCGAGGCGGGGGCCGAGGCGATAATGCCGCTGAAGCGCGGTGCCGACGGTTCGCTCGGCGTCGCGCTGGGCGAAGGCGGGCGCGCCGCACCGACCATCGTCTTCAACGTCACCGCGACGGACGCGGCGAGTTTTCGCCGCTCCGAGGCGCAGATCCAGGCGATGCTGGCGCGTGCCGCGCAGCGCGGCCGGCGAGGGCTGTGAGATGGCGATCGCCTCCTTCAGCGAAGAGCGCTTTCCCCTGCGCGTCGCCTTCGGCACCTCTGGCGGGCCGGAGCGCCGGACCGAAATCGTCCGCCTGTCCACCGGCTTCGAGAGCCGCAACCAGCGCCACGCCCATGCCTTTCGTCGCTACGATGCGGGCTCGGGCGTCAAGAGCCGCGAGGATCTTTTCGCCGTGCTCGATTTCTTCGAGGCACGGCGCGGCAAGCTCGTCGGCTTCCGCTTTCGCGATCCGCTCGACCATTCCTCGGCGCCGCCCGGACAGCTGGCCACCGCCTTCGACCAGGAGATCGGCGCGGGCGACGGTGCGGCGCAGGTTTTTTCGCTGTCGAAGCGCTACGGCCTCGGCGCCGATGCCTATGTCAGGCCGATCGCCAAACCTGTGGCCGGAACGGTCGTCGTCGCTGTCGACGGGACGGCACTCGGCGGCGGTTTCTCCGTCGATGCGGCGACGGGCCTCGTGACGCTGGCGGCGCCGCCTGCGGCGGGGCAGGCGGTCACCGCGGGCTTCCAGTTCGACGTGCCGGTGCGGTTCGACCTCGACCAGCTGGTGGTCAACCTTGCCGCCTTCGAGGCCGGCGACATCCCCGCCATTCCCCTCGTGGAAATCCGGCCCCTCGTCGAGATCCGGCCCCTCGCGGAGATCCAGCCATGAGGACGGTACCCGATGCGCTCGGCGACCATCTCGCCGGCCAGGCGACGACGCTCGCCACCGGTTGGCGGCTGACGCGCCGCGACGGGACCGTTCTCGGCTTCACCGATCACGACGAGGTGCTCGTCTTCGCCGGCACGATTTTCGAGGCCGCGGCGGGACTGACGGCCGGCGAGGCGGAGGCATCGCTCGGCCTTGCCGCCGGCACCCAGGAGGTCGAGGGCGCGCTGTCCTCGCTCGCCATCGAGGCGGCCGACATCGCGGCCGGGCGCTATGACGGGGCGCGCGTCGAGATCTTCGTGGTAAACTGGCAGGAGCCCGATCAGCACTTTCTCCTCGACGTCGCCGAACTCGGCGAGGTCACGCGCGGCGGTCCGGCCTTCACGGCGGAACTGCGCGGCATCGCCAGCCGCCTCGACCGTCGCCGCGGCCGCATCTACCGCCGCCGCTGCGACGCCGTGCTGGGCGACGCGCGCTGCGGCGTCGACACATCGGCGCTCCATGCGGACGCGGCGCTGGTCGAGTTCATAGGCGGCAGGCTGATCGTCACCGGCGTCGGCAGCATCGACCTGTCCCTGTACGCGCAGGGCCATGTCGTCTGGCAGAGCGGCGAGATGGCTGGCCTGAGGGCCGAGATCGCCGGTCTGCGGCGGGATGGCGACGGGCGGGTACGGATCGGGCTGCTCGGCGCGGACCGGGAGGGGGCCGTTGCGGGCGATCTCCTGAGGCTGCATGCCGGCTGCGACAAGAGCTTTGCCACCTGCCGCGCACGGTTCGACAACGGGCCGAACTTTCGCGGCTTTCCGCATTTGCCGGGCAACGACGCGGCGCTGGGGTTTGCGAGGAAGGACGCGCTGAACGACGGCGCGCCGGTGGTGCCGTGAGCGTGGCGGCCGGGCCGGACGCGGCAATGGCGCTTGTGGACGCCGCGGTTCCTGCCGGTCTGCCGGACACGCGGGGCGGGGCGGGGATCCCTGTCCCGAAGATGCGCGAAAAAGCCCTGGCGGCGGCGCAGGGCTTCATCGGCACGCCCTACCGTCACCAGGGCTCGCGCCGGGGCGTCGGTTGCGACTGCCTCGGCCTCGTGCGCGGTGTCTGGCGCGCGCTCTATGGAGACGAGCCGGAGGCGCCGGGGCCCTATACGCCCGATTGGGCCGAGCGGGGCGGGGGCGAACCGCTGCTCGACGCGGCCCGCCGGCACATGCCGGAGATCGCGGTGGCCGACGCCCTGCCGGGCGACCTCCTCTTGTTTCGCTGGCACAGCCAGGCGGCGGCGAAGCACTGCGGCATTCTCGATGAAGGCGGCCGGCTCGCTGAGGGCGGCCGGGTGATCCATGCCTATGAGGGCCATGCCGTCCTCTCCTCGCCGCTCGGCGCCGCCTGGATCAGGCGCATCGCGGCGGCGTTCCGCTTTCCGGAGTAGATCATGGCGACGATCCTTCTGCAGGCGGCGGGCGGTCTCGTCGGCGGGCTGATCGGCGGCCCGTTCGGCGCCATCGCCGGGCGGGCGCTGGGGGCCCTCGGCGGCTATGCCTTGGACAGCGCGCTGTTTGGCCAGACGCGGCGCAGCGAAGGCGCGCGGCTGGGCGCTTCCCGCATCCTCGAAGCCGACGAGGGCGCCGGCGTCGCCCGGCTCTACGGCCAGGTGATCTGGACGACGCGCTTCGAGGAGACGCGCGAGACGAGCCGCCAGGGCGGCAAGGGCGGCGCGCCGAAGTCCGAGACGACGACCTATTCCTATGCCGGCAATGTTGCGATCGGCCTCTGCGAGGGGCCGATCGCCGGTATCCGCCGGGTCTGGGCCGATGGCGAGGAACTCGACCTCACCGGCATCACCTATCGCCTCCACCGCGGCGATGAGACGCAGATGCCCGATCCGCTGATCGAGGCGAAACAGGGTGCCGGCAATGCCCCGGCCTATCGCGGCCTCGCCTATATCGTCTTCGAGCGCCTGCCGCTCGAGGCCTACGGCAACCGCATCCCGCAGATCGCCTGCGAGGTGATCCGGCCGGTCGGCGCGCTGGAGGAAGAGATCCGCGCGGTGACGCTCATTCCGGGCGCCAGCGAGCACGGGCTGGATCCCGTGCCGATGCGCGAGACGGTCCGCGGCGGCGAGGACATCCTGCGCAACCGCAACATGCTGTTTGCGGCAAGCGACATCGAGGCTTCCCTCGACGAATTGCAGGCGTTGTGCCCGCGGCTGGAGCGGGTGGCGCTGGTCGTTTCCTGGTTCGGCGACGACCTGCGCGCCGGCCATTGCACCGTCCGGCCGAAGGTCGAGGTTTCCACCCGCGACGAAAGCCGGCCCTGGCGCGTCGGCGAGACCGAACGCGGCGACGCGCTTCTGGTCAGCCGGAGCGGCGGCGGGCCGGCCTATGGCGGCACGCCGGGCGACCAGGGCGTCGTCGCCGCCATCGCTGCGCTGCGCGGGCGCGGGCTTGCGGTCAGCTACTATCCATTCCTGATGATGGATGTGCCGGCAGGCAACGGGCTGCCCGATCCCTATGGCGGGACCGAGCAGGCCGCCTATCCCTGGCGCGGGCGGATCACCCTCGACGTCGCACCGGGCATTTCCGGCTCGGACGATGGGACTCCCGCCGCGGCCGCCGACGTCGCCGCCTTTGTCGGCACGGCGACGGCGGCGCAGTTTTCGCTCGAGGGCGGACGTGTGCGCTATCACGGCCCGGCGAAGTGGTCCTACCGCCGCATGGTCCTGCACCAGGCGCATCTGGCAAAGCTGGCCGGCGGCGTCGACGCCTTCATCATCGGCTCCGAGCTGCGCGGGCTGACGCGCCTGCGCGACGGCGCGGATGGGTTTCCCTTCGTCGCGGCGCTGATGGCGCTCGCCGCCGAGGTCAAGCTCGTCCTGCCCGACGCGAGACTCACCTATGCCGCCGACTGGAGCGAGTACTTCGGCTATCAGCCGGCGGATGGTTCGGGCGACGTCTACTTCAACCTCGATCCGCTCTGGGCCCACCCCGCCATCGCGATGATCGGCATCGACAACTACTTGCCGCTCGCCGACTGGCGCGACGGCGACGCGGACGGTGCGGGTCCCGACGCTTCCGCCTCGCCCTATGATGCGTCGGCGCTCGGGCGCGGCATCGCCGGCGGGGAGTATGGCGACTGGTACTATCGCTCCGACGCCGAGCGCGCGGCGCGCCTGCGCACCGCCATCACCGACGGCCTCGGCAAGCCGTGGGTCTTCAGGCCAAAGGATCTTGTCGGTTGGTGGTCGAACAGCCATGTCGAGCGGCGCGGCGGGGTCGAGGTCGGTGGCCCCACCGCCTTCGTGCCAGGCGGCAAGCCGATCTGGTTCACCGAGCTCGGCTGTCCCGCGATCGACAAGGGCGCCAACCAGCCGAACGTCTTTCTCGACCCGAAATCCTCGGAAAGCCTTCTGCCGCATTTCTCGACCGGGGCGCGCGACGACCTGATCCAACGGCGCTTTCTGGAGGCGCATCTTCGCCACTGGGATCCTGACTCCGCGGGCTTCGAGGAGGCGGCCAATCCGGTCTCGCCGGTCTATGGCGGGCGGATGGTCGATCCCGCCGCGATCCATCTCTGGACCTTCGATGCCCGGCCGTATCCGGCCTTTCCCGGCCGCACCGACGTCTGGAGCGACGGCGACAACTGGCGGCGCGGCCACTGGCTGACCGGCCGGCTCGGCCGTGCGCCCGTCGACGCGCTGATCCGCCGGCTCCTCGCCGACCACGGCTTCACCGACGTCGACGTGACGGGCGTCGATGCGCTCGTCGGCGGCTATGTCGTCGGCGGTCCCGCCTCGGCGCGCGATGCGCTCGAGGATCTCCTGCGCCTCTGCGGCATCGTCGCCATGGCAGCGGGCGGCAGTCTCGTCTTCCGCTCGCTGTCGGCGCTGCCGGCGGCAAGGCCGATCGAGGTCCTCGCCGAGGAGGAGGAGGGTCCGCTGGTTACGGTCCGGCGGATGGAGGCGAGCGAGATCCCGCAGGAAATCGTCGTCGGCTACAGCGACCCGTCGCGCGCCTACCAGTCCGCCGCCGCCGAAGCGCTGTCGGCGCTCGCCGAGGATCCGCGGCAGGAGACGGTGGAACTGCCGGTGATCCTGGAGGAGAGCGAAGCGCGAGGATTTGCCGCAGCGCTCCTGTCGGACCGGATCGGGGCCTGCGAGACGGCGCGGTTCTCGCTGTCGCCGGCGGACATCGCAGTCGATGTCGGCGACGTCGTCACTTTGCCCGCGACAGCCGGGCGCTGGCTGATCTCGCGGATCGAGACCGGCCTGACGCGCCGCGTCGAGGCGCGAAAGCTGCCGGCGCGACGGGCCGGTCGCGGCGACGAGACGGAACTGCCGTCACCCCTGCCGAAGGTGCCCGTCACGGCATCGCGGCCGCTGGTGCATTTCCTCGACCTGCCGGTGCCTCCTTCCGGACGGATCGAGGACGCGGCGCGGATCGCGATCCACGCCCGTCCCTTCGTGCCGATCGCGGTGCAGATCGCTGCGGTCGGCGGCGAGCCGGAAACGCGGCTGGTGCAGAGCGCCCCGGCAACGGTCGGCGCGCTCGTCTCCGCCCTGACGCCGGGCCCGGAAGCGCTGCTCGACCGGCGCACGGTGCTGGAGGTCGAACTCTGGCGCGGGGCGCTCGCCTCGGTCACGCCGGAGCGGCTCCTGTCCGGTGCCAACCTCGCCGCGGTGCGCTCGGCGACCGGCGAATGGGAGGTTCTGCAGTTCCAGGACGCCGAGGAGATCGCCCCGATGCGCTTTCGCCTCTCCACGTTTTTGAGGGCGCAGGGCGGCACGGAGGACGCGATGCAAGCGGGTGCGGCGCCGGGCGCGCCCTTCGTCCTGCTCGATGCCGCCTGCTCCAGCCTCGATCTTGCCGGCGGCGAGATCGGCCGGGCGCTCGATTTTCGGCTGGCGCCGGTCGGCCGGCCGCTCGACGATCCCGCGGTGCTGCGGGTGACGCACGTGCTCGGTGCACGCGGCGTCCGGCCGCTCTCGCCGGTGCATCTTCGCGGCCGCTTCCAAGCCGACGGCGGTCTCGACCTCGGCTGGATCCGCCGCACGCGAATCGCCGGAGATTCCTGGGATGGTCTCGATGTGCCGCTCGGCGAGGAGATCGAGCGCTACCGCCTGACCATCGCCGACGATGCGGGCGCCGCGCTGGCGATGGAGACGGCGGTGCCGGCGGCGATGGTCTCTGCGGCCGCGCAGGTCGCCACCTTCGGCGCGCTGCCACCGCGGCTGACGGTGGAGGTCGCACAGCTCAGCCTCGGCTTCGGTGCCGGGACGGGGAGGCAGGCCGTGTTCGTGCGGCCGGCGTGAGGGGAACGGGAGAGAGGAGCTGGAATGACGGAAGCGAAGACCTGGTACACGTCGAAGACGATCTGGGGCGGGCTGGTGGCGCTCGGCGCGGCGCTGGCGGGACTCTTCGGCATCGATGTCGACGTGGCGCAAGGCAACGCGCTGGCGCTCGCACTGACGGATGCGGCGGCGGCGGCCGGCGCGGTGCTGGCGATCCTCGGCAGGCTTGACGCCCGCAAGACGATCGCGTGACATGACGTATGCCGGGCGCGGAAATTCCGCGCCCGGCATTCATTCGTCATTCAGCGGCTCTGCGCTACAAGGATGCTGCCCCATTCTCGGACACGCCATGACGGATCACCGCATTTCCACATTTACCGGCCTCGCTCTGGCTTTCGCCGTGCTCTGCCTCGCGCCGGCTGCGGAGGCGCGCGAGCCGGCGGCGGTGGCCCCGATGGCGCTCAGCCAGATGGTGCGCCCGGCAGGGGTTCCGGCGGTTCCCGCGTCACCGGCCCAGGCCCTCGAAGAGTCCTTCGATGTGGCACAGGCCGATTGCGCGAGCGCCGCGGCGCAGGCGGCGGCCGACAGCGGCGGCCAGGTTCTGTCGGTGTCGGCCCGCGAACAGAACGGGCGCACGGTCTGTGTCGTCACCGTGCTCGTTCCGGGCGAGGACGGCGGACGACCGCGCAAGAAGACCATCACCATTCCGCAATAGCGTCTGCCATGCCATAGGGAAGACAGGCCGTCCGGACGCTTTGGGGACGGGACCCGCCAGCGACGGACGACCATCATGCGCCTTCTCCTCGTCGAGGACGATCCGAACCTCAACCGCCAGCTCCACGAGGCGCTGGTCGGCGCCGGCTATGTCGTCGACCGCGCCTTCGATGGCGACGAGGGGCACTTCCTCGGCGATACCGAGCCCTACGACGCCATCGTCCTCGACATCGGCCTGCCCAACCTCGACGGCATCAGCGTGCTGGAGCGCTGGCGCCGCGACGGCCGCAGCATGCCGGTGCTGATCCTCACCGCGCGCGATCGCTGGAGCGACAAGGTGGCGGGGATCGACGCGGGCGCCGACGACTACGTCACGAAGCCCTTCCACATCGAGGAAGTCCTGGCCCGCGTCAGGGCGCTGATCCGGCGCGCGGCGGGCCACGCCTCGTCCGACATCAATTGCGGGCCGCTGCGGCTCGACACTAAGGCCTCGAAGGCGACGGTCAACGGCACGGCGCTGAAGCTCACCTCGCACGAATACCGGCTTCTGGCCTATCTCATGCACCACAAGGACGAGATCGTCTCGCGCACCGAGCTGATCGAGCACCTCTACGACCAGGATTTCGACCGCGACTCCAACACGATCGAAGTCTTCGTCGGGCGTCTCAGGCGCAAGATCGGCGTCGACCTCATCGAGACCGTGCGGGGGCTCGGCTACAGGATCCGCGATGAGACTGCGGGGGCCTGATTCCCTCGCCTTCCGCGTCATCGCGCTGTCCAGCCTCTGGGCCATCGCGGCGTTCACGGTCATCGGCGGGCTGATCTCCACCCTCTACGACCAGACGGCCTCGCGCGGCTTCGAGGACCTGCTCGTCGCCCATCTCTACAACCTCGTCAACACGGTCAGCGTCACGCCGGAAGGGATCCTGACCGGCACGCCCGACCTTGGCGACCTGCGCTATTCCCGTCCGCTGTCTGGCTGGTACTGGGAGGTTCTGCCGGCCGCGCCCAACACCAAGGGCCGTCTCTCCTCGGCCTCGCTCGGCAGCGCCGAAATCGTCTCCCCGAACGCCAAGGTCGCGCCCTTCGACCTCTATTATCGCCGCAACTACGAGTCCCCCGGTCTCGACGGCGAGGAGCTGAAGGTGGTCGAGACCGAGATCGTGCTCGACCAGGAAAACCGCGTCGCGCGCTTCCGCGTGATGGGCAATGCGAGCCTCCTCAACGCCGACATCGCCCAGTTCGACTGGCGGCTCGGCCTCTATCTCGGCTGCTTCGGACTCGGCTCCATCCTCATCAACGCCGTCGCCATCCTCTACGGTCTCAGGCCGCTCGTCGCCGTTCGACGCGCGCTGGGCGAGGTGAGGGCGGGTCACGAGGAGCGGTTGCGCGGCGATTTCCCGGCCGAGATCCGGCCGTTGACGCAGGAAATGAACGGCCTCATCGACAACAACCGCCGCATCGTCGAGCGCGCCCGCACCCAGGTCGGCAATCTCGCCCATTCGCTGAAGACGCCGATCGCCGTCCTCACCAACGAGGCGACGGCGATCGGCGGCGAGAAGGGGCGCCTCGTGGCCGAGCAGACCGAGAGCATGCGCTTCCAGGTGCAGCACTATCTCGACCGGGCGCGCGTGGCGGCGCAGAGCGAGGGCGTCGTCTTTCGCGCCGCCGTCGGACCGGCGCTGGAGCGCCTGGCGCGGGTGATGGCGAAGCTCAATCCGGCGCTCCGATTTGACGGGCCGACCCTTTCCGGCATGCCGCTGGTCTTTGCCGGCGAGAGCCAGGACTACGAGGAAATGGTCGGCAACCTGCTCGAGAACGCCGCCAAATGGAGCAGGAGCACCATCCGCCTGTCGGCGGTGGCGGAAGGCGGCAGCTTTCGCACGATCATCGAGGACGATGGACCGGGGCTCGGCGAGGCCGAGATCGTCGAGGCGCTGAAGCGGGGCAGGCGGCTCGACGAGAACAAGCCGGGCAGCGGCCTCGGCCTCTCCATTGTCGCGGAGACGGTGCGCGAGTACCGTGGGACGCTGACCCTGTCGCGGTCCGATCTCGGCGGCCTGAAGGCCGAAATCGTCCTGCCGCTGGTCGTTGGCCCCGAGACTTCGTAGAGGTGATGGCAGACTGGAACCTCCGCGGCGCCGCGGGGTTGCCGCACCGACGACGGCCGCAAGATCTGGATCCCGACATGCCCGCGACTTTTCGAACCCTGCCCCTCCTTGCCCTCGTCAGCCTTCTCGGCGCCTGCGCCGGCCCGGCGGCGAACACGCCGACGTCGACCGGCGTTCTGGCGCTCGGCGGTGGGCTGGTCGGCCAGGTGAAGGAAGTCAGCCTTTCGGGAGAGGCGCGGGCGAAGGCGCTCGAGGCGGAATTCCAGGCGCTGCAGTTCGCGCCGGCGGGACAAGAAGTCGCATGGAGCGCCGGCCGCTATCAGGGCTCGGTGGTGCCGACGCAGCTCTACCGCATCGGCTCGCAGGACTGCCGCGGCTATTCGCAGACCGTGATCGCCAGGGGCAAGACGATGAAGCAGGTCGGCACCGCCTGCCGCGGCGAGGACGGCCTGTGGAAGACTGTCGCCTGATCCGGCGCTGATCTGCGGCATCTCCACACGGGGATGCTTGCGTTGAAAAGTGGCGGTGGCGCGCGGGGCTTGCTATGTCCGGGCTCGGCACCGCTTCGAGGGCGCCGGCATCCGGCGTGCTGTCCGGGACGAGAGGCGAGGAGAGGGCGGTCGCGCCGCCTTTGAGGATGGACGTAGGCTTGTTCTGGATCATCGCGGTCTTCCTGACCGCTGTCGTGACGCTGATCGTGCTCTGGCCCCTGTTGCGCCGGCGGCCCGAATCCGAGCCGATCAGGGCGCAGTACGACGTCGAGGTCTACGGCGCGCAGCTGGACGAGCTGAAGGCCGATCTTGCCCGCGGCACGATCGCCGAGGACGATGCCGTCGTCGCCCGCGCCGAGATCGGCCGGCGGCTGCTGAAGGCGGCGGACGAGGCGGAGACGGATCGCGCCGCCCTCCGCAAGCCGCGCCGGCTGGCGGTCGCGATCGGCACCGTCGCGCTGGCGGTGCCGGTCGGCGCGATCGCCTTCTACGCCCTGACCGGCTCCCCCGCCGCGCCCGACATGCCGCTCGCCGCCCGTCTTTCCGTCGATCCGTCCCGGGCCGACCTGCCGACCCTCGTGGCGCAGGCCGAGGCGCGGCTGAAGGCCAATCCGAACGACGGCGCCGGCTGGGACCTCCTCGGCCCGATCTACCTGCGCACCGGCCGGGCCGACGAGGCCGTGACGGCGCTCGGCAACGCCATCCGGATCCTCGGTGCAACGCCCGAGCGCGAGACCGGCTATGGCGAGGCGCAGACGCAGGCGGCGCAAGGCGAGGTGACCGACGGGGCACGCGCGGCCTTCGAGCGGGCGCTGGCACTGAATCCCGACTATCTGCCGGCACGTTTCTTCATCGCTCTCGATCTGTCGCAGGAGGGCCGTTTTGCCAAGGCGGCCCCGGCCTGGCAGGGCCTCATCGCCGCAAGCCCCGAGGGTGCGCCCTGGCTTCCCCTGGCCCAGTCGGCGCTGGCCGACGCGCAGCAGAAGATGGCGGCGGCCCCGGACGCCCCGGGCGCTCCGGCCGACACCGCTGCAGCCGTGCCGCCGGCCGCGGTCGCCGGTTCCCCACCCGCACAAGCTCAAACACAGGCATCAGCCCCAGCCTTGCCCGGCCCGAACGGGGCCGACGTCGCGGCCGCGTCCGAAATGTCCGGCGACGACCGCAGGGCGATGATCGAGGGCATGGTCGGCCAGCTCGCCGCCCGCCTGAAAACCGCCCCGAACGACGTCGAGGGTTGGAAACGCCTGCTGCGATCCTATAGCGTCCTCGGCGAGACCGGGAAGGCGCAGGGCGCACTGGCAGATGCCCGCGCCGTCTTTGCCAGCGGTACGGCCGAGCGGAGCGCGCTCGACGGCTTTGCTGCGGAACTCGGCCTTTCCGCGACGGGAACGACGCCATGACACGAAAGCAGAAGCGACTCTCCTCGATCGGCGCCATCCTCGTGGTCCTTGCCGCGGCGGTCGGACTGGTCTTGAGCGCCATGTCCGACAGCGTCGCCTTCTTCGCCTCGCCGACCGACGTGATGTCGCAGGTGCCCGGCAATGCCCAGCGCATCCGGCTCGGCGGTCTCGTCGAGACCGGCTCGATCGACCGCGAGGCGGGCGAGGTCATCCGCTTCCGCGTCACCGATTCCGTCGAGAGCGTGGCCGTCGTCTACAAGGGCCTTCTGCCTGACCTCTTCCGGGAGGGGCAGGGCGTGGTCACCGAGGGTACGCTCGGGCCGGACCGTATCTTCGTCGCCGACACCGTGCTTGCCAAGCACGACGAGAGCTACATGCCGAAGGAGGTCGTCGACGACATGAAGGCGCGCGGCCTCTGGCAGGAGGGCAAGGGCATGCCGACCGCGAGCGGCGCGACACCGCCGGCATCGCCGGTGGCGCCGGCGGCAGGGGGAGCGGGCACATGATCGTCGAAATCGGGCATTTCGCGCTCGTCCTCGCGCTCGTCACGGCTGTCATGCAGACGGCCCTGCCGCTCGTCGGCGCCCGCATCGGCGATATCAGGCTGATGGAAACCGGCGAGGTCACCGCCGTCACCTGTTTCGCCCTCGTCGCGCTCGCCTTCGCGGCGCTGACGGTCGCCTATGTCACGTCCGATTTCTCGGTCCTCAACGTCGTCGAGAACTCGCATTCGGCCAAGCCGATGCTCTACAAGATCACCGGCGTCTGGGGCAATCACGAGGGCTCGATGCTCCTCTGGGTGCTCATCCTCAGCTTCTTCAGCGCGCTCGTGGCGCTTTTCGGCCGCGACATCCCGGCCTCGCTGAAGGCGAATGTCCTTTCGGTGCAGGCGCTCATCACGGTCGCCTTCCTCCTCTTCATCCTCCTGACGTCGAACCCGTTCCAGCGTCTCATCCCGGCGCCGTTCGAGGGACAGGATCTCAACCCGATCCTCCAGGATATCGGGCTCGCGGTGCATCCGCCGCTGCTCTATCTCGGCTATGTCGGCTTTTCCGTCGCCTTCTCCTTCGCCGTCGCCGCCCTGATCGACGGGCGCATCGATGCCGCGTGGGCGCGCTGGGTGCGGCCGTGGACGCTGGTCGCCTGGGTCTTCCTGACGCTCGGCATCGCGATGGGTTCCTACTGGGCCTATTACGAGCTCGGCTGGGGTGGCTGGTGGTTCTGGGATCCGGTCGAGAACGCCTCCTTCATGCCCTGGCTTTCCGGGACGGCGCTCCTGCACTCGGCGCTGGTCATGGAAAAGCGCGCGGCGCTGAAGATCTGGACCGTGCTTCTGGCCATCCTCACCTTCTCGCTGTCGCTGCTCGGCACCTTCCTCGTGCGCTCGGGCGTCCTCACCTCGGTGCACGCGTTTGCGACCGATCCTTCGCGCGGCGTCTTCATCCTCGCCATCCTGATGCTGTTCATCGGCGGATCGCTCGCGCTCTTCGCCTTCCGGGCGCAGACGCTGGAATCTGGCGGGCTGTTCGCGCCGATCTCGCGCGAGGGGGCACTCGTCTTCAACAACCTGTTCCTGACGACGGCCTGCGCGACGGTTCTCATCGGAACGCTCTACCCGCTGGTCCTCGAAGTGCTGACGGGCGCCAAGATTTCCGTCGGGGCGCCGTTCTTCGACCTGACTTTCGGCCCGTTGATGCTGCCGCTGCTTCTCGCCGTGCCCTTCGGTCCTTTGCTCGCCTGGAAGCGGGGCGATCTTCTGGCGGCGGCGCAGCGGCTGTATTTCGCCGTCGGCACGGCGCTCGCGGCGATCATCCTGACGCTCGCCTTCACGCAAGGCATGCGCATCCTCGCCGCGCTCGGCTTCGGCCTCGCCGTCTGGCTTCTGGCCGGTGCCGCGACCGATCTCGCTCTGCGCACCGGCTATCCCCGCGTCCCGGCCCGCATCGCGCTCCGCCGCTTCGTTGGTCTGCCGCGATCGGCCTTCGGCACGGCGCTCGCCCATGCCGGGCTCGGCCTGACGGTGCTCGGCGTCATCGCCACCTCCGCCTTCCAGACCGAGCTCGTGACGACGATGAAGCCCGGCGACATGCGCGAGGCCGGCGGCTACCAGATCCGCTTCGACGGACTCGCGCCGCGCGAGGGACCGAACTATCGCGAGGAGGTCGGCGGCTTCACTCTGAGCCGCGGCGGCGTCGCGCAGGCGACGATGGAAAGCGCCAAGCGCTTCTATCCCGCGCGGCAGATGCCGACGACCGAGGCCGGCATCCACACGCACTGGCTGAGCCAGACCTATATCGCCCTGGGCGAGACGACGGCGGGCTCCACCGTGGTGCGGATCTGGTACAAGCCGCTGATCACGCTGATCTGGATCGGCGCGGTCGTCATGGCCGTCGGCGGCACGGTGTCGCTCGCCGACCGGCGCTTGCGGGTCGGGGCCCCGGCACGCTCGCGCAAGCGGGCGCGGCAGGCCGGAGCCATACCCGCGTGAGCCGGTTCCTCGAAGTCTCGGTCGTGGCCTTCGGCCTCCTGGTCGGGCCGGTCATGCTGGTCGCGCCGGGCGCCTCGGTGCCGGGGCGTGCCGCACCCTTCGTCGACGTCTTCTCCGGCACGGCCGAGGCGGTGCAGCCCGACGAGGTCCTCGCCGATCCGGCGCTGGAAAAGCGCGCCCGCGCATTGTCGGCGGGCCTTCGCTGCCTCGTCTGCCAGAACCAGTCGATCGACGACAGCGACGCCTCGCTCGCCAGGGATCTGCGCGTCCTCGTGCGCGAGCGCCTGGTGGCGGGCGACAGCGATGGCGCGGTGATCGACTACGTCGTCGCCCGCTATGGCGAGTTCGTTCTTCTGAACCCGCGCCTGTCGACCGGGACGATCGTGCTCTGGACGGCACCCCTCGCCCTCATCCTCGCCGGCGCCGCCTTCGCCCTCTACGCCGCCCGCCGCCGCAAGCGCGAGCCGGCGAGTGCCGTGCTGACGGCGGAGGAGGAAAGCGCGGTGGAGCGGACGCTGGCGGAGCGGGGGCTGTAGGGCGGCGGAGCGCTGCCGCGCCCCTGCCGCGCTCGCTCGGCAATTCCCCTGAACCCTCATCTTCCCGAACCTCTCAGGCCGCCGTTACGCCTTGGCGCTGCTTGTCGGCCTACGATCCGTGCCCGGAAGTCGTCGATCGCGACAGCGCGCCGCGCGGGAGCGTGACGAGACCCGACTGAAGCGCAGCGACGACGCGATCGCGTCCGTCGGACTTGGCCTGATAGAGCGCCCCGTCGGTCGCCTTCAGCAGCGCTGCGGCATCGTCATAGCCCGCACCCGATGACAGGGAGGCGACGCCGATGCTGATCGAGACCACGCCTCGCTCGCTGCCAGCATGCTGAATGTTGAGGTCGCGGACAGCCTGGCAAAGGCTCTCTCCCAGCCGCGTGGCACCCTCCGAGCCGGTATTGGGAAGAACCGCCGCGAACTCCTCGCCACCGTAGCGGGCAGGCATGTCGCCGGGCCGCCGAAGCATGATCCGCAGAACGGCGCTGATCTGCCGGAGGCATTCGTCGCCCTCTGGGTGGCCATAGGTGTCGTTGAATTTCTTGAAATGATCGACATCGATGAGCAGCAGGCTGAAATCGGACTTGTCGCGAAGACTTCGGCCAAACTCGGACGCCAGTTTTTCATCGAAGACGCGGCGGTTGGCCAGTCCGGTCAGACCGTCCGTCGACGCCAGGGCGGCCAGCCGCTGATTGGCCTGCTCCAGCTTGCTCTCCGCCAGCTTGCGCCGGGAGATGTCGCGAATGACGAGAACGATGCCATTGCCCGCTTCGAGCGGTGTGCCGCCGACCTCTACCCAGAGATAATGGCCGTTGGCATGCTTGATGCGATACTGGATGCCCGAGACGGACTGCCCCGCATCGAGCTTTCGCATCATTGCGTCGACGATGACGATGTCGTCGGGATGGGCGATCGCCCGCGGGTGCTTGCCTTCCAGCGCCTCCGGTTCAAGGCCGAGGAGGGTGCGGCTGGCGGGTGAGACGAAGACGCGGAGCCCGTCTACGTCAAGGCAAGTGATGAGGTCGGAGGAGTTCTCGGCCAGCAACCGGTAGCGTGCCTCGCTGGCCGCCACGACCTCCTCGGCGCGTTTGCCCGTCGCCAGATCGCCCGCCATCGAATCGAGGGCCTGCCCGAGCGTTCGAAACTCCGGCGCCTGCCACGACTCAATGGTCGTTCTGGCGTCGAAGTCGCCGGCGCCGATGCGGCCGGCGATCTTTGTCAGCCGATGGATCGGCCGAATCTGCGTCCAGTAGCCGAGCCACCAGGCGCCGCACAGGACCAATGCCAGGATCGTCAATGCGATCAGCGCGCTGACGATTCCCCTGGAGCGGACCGGCGCGACGATGTCCTCCGTGGCTACCCCGACGACCAGCATGGCGCCCGCCGTGGCCGCTCCGGCGACGGGCGCAAAGCCGACGACGCTGTCCTGCTTGTCCAACTCCGGGACCTCGGCCTCTCCGCCCTTCGGAGAGGCTTGGATGGCAGCCATCATGGGATGCATCGTGAAGGACGATCCAAAAGCGATCGTGTTCGGCCAGCGGGCAAGAACCCTGCTGGTCCGCGGCTCCACCAGCGTCACGGCCCGCCGCCCATCCTCGGAAAACTGCCGTGCCAGGTTCGTGAATCCCCCGAGGTCCATCCCCACGAAAACCGCCCCCGGAACCTTTCCGTTGACCTTGGGCAGGGCCATCGCGGTGACCACCGTCGGCTTGCGGCTCACTTTGCCGATGTTGAAATTGCCAACCAAGAATTCGGGCGCATCCTTGGCCATGATCCGGCGCACAAGGCTGACATCGCCGAACTGCTGACGTTTTCTGAGCATGTTGTGGCAGACGATCGTGCCGTTGGCGTTCATGACGCCCATCGTATGGAACTGCGGGTTCGCATCGCGCAGGCGCGTGACGAGAGTGTCGCAGAATAGACCGCCCTCGGCTTGGACGCCGGGCACTTGCCTCAGCGCGTCGAGAAGAACCCGTGTCTCGTCGAAGACGACGGAAAAGCGTGCGGCGGCCAGTGCGGCCGACTGCCGGACCTCCTCGCGCGCTCGCTCCATCGTTTCGCGAAAATCGATGACAATACCGACCCCCATGAAGAGGGCGATTGGCAAAAGGGCGGCCGCCATCATCGCCATAAGCCGCATTCGAATACTGACGTTCTTGAGCAGGCGAAGGCGCAACTGTAAGAAATCCTTATGAGCAGGACTTATACTTTACAGGTCAAAGGTAAAGAGAGCCGCATCGGCCAGGAGATTTTCAGGCGTCGGGAGATGCGTCGACCCGGAGGCCGCCTTCTGCATGTCGCACGCTCCAGTTCTCCGGCTGGGGGCACGGCAGAACGGAGGGGCGGCGATTTTGCCGGAGCCGCATTCCGCGTCATCCATGCTGCGCGCCGCAGGAGCGCATTCGCAAGCGCCGGGTCGACGGCGGAGGAGGAAGCGCAGACAGCTGATGTCCGGCCGCGCTTTTGCCGGGCGGAAAGTGTGCTGGCATGGGCGACGTTTGTGGCGAGCGGGCAGCGCGGCCGTGGCTGTCAAAGGCCCCGGTCGGTTTGCCACCCGAATTCTCGACGGGGATCGACTCTCCTCGCATGGAGGGAGGAGGACGCTTTCGAAAATCGTCGCTGAACCACCAACATTACCAAGTCTTCACGACGCTGAAGGGGTCCTGTAACCCGAGACGTCCTATCTCTCCAGGTGAAGCGGGATATGGCGTCGACGATGCCGCCCGCGATATTGTTCACGGCAAGAGCACCGCGGCTGCGGCACTCCTCCCGAGAATAACCAGGGAAAAGGACGAAATCGATGCCAGACGTAAAGCAGTCTCCCAAGCGTAACCGCATGCTCGTCGCAGCGCTCGCGGCCGGCGTCGCCGGCTCGGCCTTTGCCGGCGGCGTCATGACCAGCACGACCTCCAGCCACGCCGAACCGGTTCAGGTCACCTCTCCGGTCCAGAGCTTCGGCTTTGCCGACGTCGTCGAGAGGGTGAGCCCGGCGGTCGTCTCCGTCCGCGTCAAGGAGAAGATGGCCGCCGCAGCGGCCGACCGCGGTGACGACGACCAGGCCAGCCCGTTCGACAATCTGCCCGACGATCACCCGCTGAAGCGCTTCTTCGAGTTCGGCAATCCGGGCGGACCAGGGGCCCAGGGCATGCCCGGCCAGCGGGGCGGGCCCCGCGGCATGCAGCCGCGCCGAGAGAATCGCCAGGCCACCGCACAGGGCTCGGGCTTCTTCATCTCCGATGACGGCTACCTCGTCACCAACAACCATGTCGTCGACGGCGGCGAGAACTTCACCGTGGTGATGGACGACGGCAAGGAATACGACGCCAAGCTGATCGGCACGGACAAGCGGACCGACCTCGCCGTGCTGAAGGTCGACGCCAAGAACCAGAAGTTCACCTATGTCGAGTTCGGCGACGACTCCAAGGCCCGCACCGGCGACTGGGTCGTGGCGGTCGGCAACCCCTTCGGCCTCGGCGGCTCGGTCACCGCCGGCATCATCTCGGCGCGTGGTCGCGACATCGGCGCCGGTCCCTACGACGACTTCCTGCAGATCGACGCGGCGGTGAACCGCGGCAATTCGGGCGGCCCGGCCTTCAATCTCGAAGGCAAGGTCATCGGCGTCAACACGGCGATCTTCTCGCCGTCGGGCGGCAATGTCGGCATCGCCTTCGCCATCCCCGCCTCGACCGCCAAGAACGTCGTCCAGTCGCTGCGCGAGAAGGGCAGCGTCCAGCGCGGCTGGCTCGGCGTGCAGATCGCCTCCGTCACCGACGACATCTCGGAGGCCGTCGGCCTTGCCAACGAGGACGGCGCCATCGTGACGCTCCCGGAAAACTCGACCCCGGCCTCGGAAGCGGGCATCCAGACGGGTGACGTCATCACCGCGGTGAACGGCGAGACGATCAAGGGTCCGAAGGAACTGGCCCGCAAGGTCGCCGAGTTCGCGCCGAATACCTCGATCGACGTTACGATCTGGCGCGACAATGCCGCGCAGACGATCGCGGTGAAGCTCGGCAACATTGCCAGCCTTGACGAAGCGGCTTCGGCCGACGCGATGTCGAGCGGCTCGCCCGTCGACCCGTCCTCGCTGTCCGGCTACGGACTGACGCTGACGCCGTCCGATGACGGCAGCGGCCTCGTCGTCACCGAGGTCGATCCGTCCTCGCCGGCGTCCGAGAAGGGCGTCCAGACCGGCGACATCATCGTCTCGGTCAACGGCAAGGCGGTCAAGTCGCAGGGCGACGTGACGAAGGCACTGTCCGATGCCGACAAGAGCGGCCGCAAGGCGGCGCTGTTCCAGCTGAAGAACGGCGACCAGAACCGGTTCGTGGCCCTCCCCATCGCCAAGGGCTGATGCGTAGGGCCCGGGGGATTCTCCCAGGCTCCGCGCGAGGAGGCGGCGGGCCATCGCGGGCCGCCGCCGCTTGCCGTCGCGGCGGTGGGCGACCTGATCAAAAGGGGGCGAAACGTCATGGCACTATCCGCTGAATCCGCTACATCCAGATCCATGCGCATTCTCATCATCGAAGACGATCGCGAGGCGGCCTCCTATCTGGTGAAAGCCCTGAAGGAGGCGGGACACGTTCCCGACCATGCCGGCGACGGCGCCTCCGGCTTTCACATGGCCGACACGCGCGACTACGACGTGATGGTGGTCGACCGCATGCTGCCCGAGCGCGATGGCCTGTCGCTCATCTCGGGCCTGCGCGAGAAGGGCAACCAGACGCCGGCGCTGATCCTTTCGGCGCTCGGCCAGGTGGATGACCGCGTCACCGGCCTGCGCGCCGGCGGTGACGACTACCTCGCCAAACCCTTCGCCTTTTCCGAGCTCCTCGCCCGCGTCGAGGTCCTTGGCCGGCGTCGCGGCGGACGCGACATCGAGACCTCCTACAGGGTCGGCGATCTCGAGCTCGACCGCCTGTCGCACGAGGTGCGACGCGGCGGCAAGCCGATCGTTCTTCAGCCGCGCGAGTTCCGCCTGCTCGAATACATGATGAAGAATGCCGGCCAGGTGGTGACCCGCACCATGCTTCTGGAAAACGTCTGGGATTACCATTTCGACCCGCAGACGAACGTCATCGACGTCCACGTCTCGCGCCTGCGCGCCAAGATCGAGCGCGAATTCGGCTCGCCGCTGCTGCATACGGTGCGTGGTGCCGGCTACATCATGCGGGCGGAATAGCGCCTTTCACGTGCCGGGGCGCTGGTCGAAGTTGCGCTGGGCGGCCTGAACGTCTGCCACATGATCGCGCGTCCACTGATAGAGCGCGGCCATGGGGTCCTTCAGAGAGTGGCCAAGCGGGGTGATGGAGTATTCCACCGCCACCGGCGAGGATGCGATCACCTGCCGCGAGACCAGGCCGTTGCGCTCGAGCCGCCTCAGCGCCTGCGTGAGCGCCTTCTGCGTCACCCCCTCCAGCCGTCGCCGCAGCATGTTGAACCGCGTCGGCTGGGTGCAGAGCACGGAGAGGATCATGATCGACCATTTGTTGGCGATCTCGTCGATGATCGGGCGCGTGGCGCAGGCTTCGGCGAAGACGGGATCGGCAGAATCGCTCATAGCGGTTTCCTCCTGTATACCTAGGCGATAGCAAGTGCCTAATTGACCGTAGGTATACAGGATATACCTGGAAGCTCCACGCAAATGGAGCAAGAGCATGTCGAAAATGAACGGAAAGATCGCGGTCGTCGCTGGCGGCGGCAGCGGGATCGGTCTCGCCACCGCCAAGCGGCTCGCGGCCGAGGGCGCAACGGTCATTGTCACAGGGCGACGCCAGGCGGAACTGGACAAGGCGGTGGCCGAAATCGGCGGGAGGGCCGAGGCGGTCCGGGGCGACTTGACGGATCCCGCCGATCTCGCCCGGCTGCACGACGCGGTCGCGGCGCGGGCCGGCAGGCTGGACATCCTCGTCTTCTCTTCCGGCGTCGCCGAAGTCCTCCCGCTCGCCGATATCACTCCGGCGCACTTCGACAAGATCTTCGACATCAACGTCCGCGCCATGGTGTTCACCGTGCAGACACTCGTTCCGCTGATGCGGGAGGGCAGCGCGATCGTTCTGGTCGGCTCGATCGCTGGTGTGATCGGCACGCCGGGCTACGGTGTCTACAATGCCAGCAAGGCGGCGGTGCGATCCTGGGCGCGGACGTGGACGGCGGAGCTCTCCAGCCGTGGCATCCGGGTCAACACACTGAGCCCAGGGCCGATCGACACGGCGATGATGGCCGCCGCCTCCGAGGAAATCAGGGCCGGCCTCGCGGCCCAAATTCCGCTCGGCCGCATGGGGCGGCCGGAGGAGGTCGCCGCCGCGGCCCTGTTTCTCGCCTCGGACGAAAGCAGTTACATCGCCGGTGCGGAATTGTGCATCGATGGCGGAATGACGCAGGTGTGAGACTCGGGCAGGGCCCGGCCTCGTGAAGATGGAAGGGCCCTTGCCATGAACAACTCCCCCCGCGACGCGGGCACCGTGCGGCTCGCCCCGACAAGGGCGGAGGCGATCGCCTGATGCGCCGGCTGCGCTCGCTCATGCGGATGACGGCGGTCCGCCTGTCGGCGATCTATCTCGCGCTGTTTGCCATCTTCGCCGTCACGCTCGTCGTCTACGTCACCGCGACGGCCGCCGGCATCCTGCAGAGCCAGGCGCGGGCGACGATCGGCGAGGAGATCGCCGAGCTCGGCCGGATCTACTACAACGGCGGCATCGTCGGCCTCGTCCGGTCGATCGAGCGACGGGCGCGCCAGCCGGGCGCCTCGCTCTATCTCGTCACCGATGCGACGGGCAGGATCCTCGCCGGCAACGTCGCCAGCCTCCAGGCCGGAATCCTCGACAAGAGCGGCTTCACCGACAAGGCTTTCGGCTACGAGCGCTTCGCCGACGACACGAGGGACCGCTACCATCTGGCGCTTGCCGAGATCGTCGCTCTGCCGAACGGCATGCGTGTGCTCGTCGGCCGTGACCAGAGCGAGCAGGAGCGGTTTCGCGTCATCGTCCAGCGGGCGCTGATCCTCGCCCTCGGCCTGATGACGGCGGGCGCGCTCTTCGCCTGGCTGATCGTCGGGCGGCGCGCGCTGAAGCGGCTCGACCAGATGTCGGCCTCGAGCGCGCGGATCCTTGCCGGCGACCTCGGCGAGCGCCTGCCGGTCACCGGCGCCGGCGACGAGTTCGACCGCCTCTCGGCCAATCTCAATACGCTGCTCGCCCGTGTCGCGCTCCTGCAGGAGGGCCTGCGCCAGGTCTCCGACAACATCGCCCACGATCTGAAGACGCCGCTGACGCGCCTGCGCAACCGCGCCGAAGGGGCGCTCGCCGACGCTTCGGCCGGCGGCGATCCGCGCGCGGCGCTGGAAAGCAACATCGCCGAAGCCGACCAGATGATCCGCACCTTCGACGCGCTGTTGATGATCAGCCGCGTCGAAGCCGGATTTCATCCGGCGGAGAAGGACGTCAGCGACGTCGCGCGGATCGTCGCCGACGTCGCCGAGCTTTACGAGCCTCTGGCCGAGGATGCCGGTGCAAAGCTGGTGACCTCGGTCGCGGGCCCCGTCGAGGCGCATGTCAGCCGGGAGCTCATCAGCCAGGCGCTGTCCAACCTCATCGACAACGCGCTGAAATACGCCGCGCGCGACGGGATGGAGACGACGGTGACGGTCGGGCTCGAACGGCGCGGCGACCGCTGTGTCCTCTCGGTCTCCGACGACGGGCCGGGCATCCCCGGGGACAAGCGCGACCGGGTTCTGGAACGTTTCTACCGGCTCGACGAGAGCCGCACGAAGCCGGGCTCCGGCCTCGGCCTGTCGCTGGTGCAGGCGATCGCGCAACTGCACGGCGGGCATCTCGCCCTTGAGGATGCGGCGCCCGGCCTTAGAGTGGTCCTCGACTTCCCCCTCGACGGAAAGGTCGTGACCCGTGACGAACCGCCCAGGCTCATCGCCGCAAGCTGAAACGCTCCGGCTGACGATCGGCGGCGACGCCGACCTCGTCCCGCTCGACGCCGCCAGAGCCGAGGCCTGGATCGCCGATCTCGCCCGGCAGGCCGATGCGAGCGCGTGCCCGCAGCTTTCCGCCCTTCTGCGTGACGTGGGCAACCCGGACCGGGCGCGCCTTGGCGCGGTCCTCGATCTGTCGAGCCATCTGAACGCCGTGATGCTGTCGCGGCCGGACTTCCTCGAACAGCTGTTCGAGACCGAGCCGCGGACCCGCATCGCCGAAATCACCGCCGCGCTGGAGGCGATGCCGTCCGAAGCGGCGAGCGAGGCGTCGGTCATGACGCAGCTGCGCGAGGCCAAGCGCGAGGTGGCGCTGCTGGTCGCGCTGCGCGAGCTTTTCGGCGCCGCCGACGGACGCGAGACGACGGCCGATCTCTCCGATCTCGCCGAGGCCGCCGTCGGCGCGGCGGTGCGCTTCGCGCTGCTGGATCTGCACAACCGCGGCAAGCTCGCGCTGCCCGATCCGGCGCATCCCGAAACCGGGTGCGGCCTCTTCGTCCTCGGCATGGGCAAGCTCGGCGGGCGCGAGCTGAACTATTCCAGCGACATCGACCTGATCGTCTTCTTCGACCCCGACGTTGCCGCGATCGTCGATGCCGACGAGAGCGTCGAGCTGTTTTCCAAGCTGGTGCGGCGGCTGATCCGGCTGATCGGCGAGCGCACCGGCGACGGCTACGTCTTCCGCACCGACCTGCGCCTGCGCCCCGACCCTGGCGCCATGCCGCTGGCGATCCCGGTGCCGGCGGCGATCACCTATTACGAGGCGTCGGGTCGAAACTGGGAGCGCGCCGCGATGATCAAGGCGCGTGTCGTCGCCGGCGACCCCGAGGCGGGCGCCGACTTCCTCGACGAGATCACCCCCTTCGTCTGGCGCAAATATCTGGACTACGCCGCCATCGCCGAGATCCAGTCGATGAAGGACCGGATCGATCGGCACCGCGGCTTCGACGGCATCGGCGTCGCCGGCCACAATGTGAAGCTCGGGCCCGGCGGCATCCGCGAGGTCGAGTTCTTCGCCCAGACCCAGCAGCTGATCGCCGGCGGCCGCAGGCCGGAGCTGCGCCTGCGCCGCACCGAGGAGACGCTCGTCGCCCTGGCCGAGGGCGGCTGGATCACGCGCGACGTCGCGGCCGAGATGACCGAGGCCTACTGGTTCCTGCGCCGCGTCGAGCATGCCATCCAGATGGTCGCCGACGAGCAGACCCACACCCTGCCGGAGGATGCCGAAGGGCTCGAGCGGGTGGCGCGGTTGACGGGATTCGCCGACCTTGCCGGTTTCTCGCAGGCGCTGCTGCCGCGCATGACGCGGGTGGAAACGCTGTTTGCCAGTCTCTTTGCCCAGCGCACCGAGCCCGACGACACGCTGCCGAAGGTCGGCGGCTTTCTCGGCGGCGAGGACGAGGCGGGCGTCACCGCCTACCTTGCCGGCCTCGGCTTCCAGAGGCCGGGCGACATCGCCCGCATCCTGCGCGGCTGGGGTGCCGGGCGGATCCGCGCGACGCGCGCCGAGGCGACGCGGCGCCAGCTCGCCAGCGTCCTGCCGGCCATGCTCGAAGCCTTTTCGCGCGCGAGCGATCCCGATGCGGCGATGGCCGCCTTCGACGGCTTCGTCTCGCGCCTGCCGGCGGGGCTCCAGTTCTTCTCGATTCTCGCCTCCAATCCGCGCCTTCTCGACCTCCTCGCCCTCGTGATCTCGGCCGCGCCGCGGCTCGCGGAGACGATCTCGCACCGGCCGCATGTCTTCGACGCGCTCCTCGACCCCGCCTTCTACCGCGAGGTGCCGACGGCAGCGGTGATGCAGGAACGGCTCGCCGCTTTCCTTGCCGACGCCGACGGCTACGAGGAGCGGCTGGTGCGCCTCCGGCTGTTTGCCTCCGAGCAGAAGTTTCTCGTCGGCGCGCGGCTCCTGTCGGGCGCGATCGAGGGAGAGACGGCGGGCGCGGTCTATTCCGCCATCGCCGACGTCGTCCTCGCCGCCGCCTTCGCCGCCGTCGAGAAGGAGTTCGCGCGGGCGCATGGGAGGATTGCCGGCGGGCGGGCGGCGCTCCTCGGCATGGGGCGTCTCGGCAGCCACGAGCTGACGGAGGGCTCGGACGTCGACCTCCTCCTCCTTTACGACCATGACGAGGGCGCCGAGGAATCGGACGGGCCGCGGCCGCTCGCCACCACCACCTACTACGCCCGCCTGACCCAGCGCCTGATCGCCGCCCTTACCGCGCCGATGGGGGAGGGCATCCTCTACGAGGTCGATTTCCGCCTCCGCCCCTCGGGCAACAAGGGACCGCTCGCCACCCATCTCGGCGCCTTCCGGCGCTATCAGGAGAACGAGGCCTGGACCTGGGAGCGCATGGCGCTGACGCGCTCGCGGCCGATCGCCGGGGATCCGGGACTGCGGCAGGCGGCCGCCGCCACCGTGCGCGACATCCTCGCTCTGCCGCGCGATCCGGCAGCGGTTCGAGCCGACGTCGCGGCGATGCGGGCCCGGATCGGGCGCGACAAGCCGGCACGCGGACCGCTCGACCTCAAACTCATCGCCGGCGGCCTGATCGACCTGGAATTCATCGCGCAATGGGCCTTTCTCGCCGGCCATGTGCCGCTCGACCTCGTCGGCCGCCCGACCGCCGAGGTGCTCGGCTATCTCGAGGGGCCGACGGACTTACCGAATGGTAATGTGCCGCTCACTTTGCGTTCATCCGCCGACGCCTACACCAGGATCATACAACTGACCCGGCTGGGTCCCGGCGGTGCCCACACCGTCGCGGCGCTTCCCCGGGGGCTGGTGAAACGGGTGGCCGAGGCCCTTGGTCTTACCGCTCCCGAGGACATCGAGCCGGCAGTTGCAGCAATGGCCGCCGCCGTGCGCCAGACGTTCGAGCGGCTGCTACCCACGGATGGCAAGGACGGCGTCTGACCACGTCGCGTCTTGCGAGACGCCCCGCGCAACAGGAGTTTCGGATGAACAGAATCAAGCAACTCGCCCTTTCGAGCGTCGTCATGACGCTGGCCGTCTCCGGCTTCGCCTTCGCCCAGACCGCGACTCCGCCGTCCGTTCCTCCCGCCACGACCGGGCAGGCTCCGGCCGCCATGCAGGACGATGACGCCATGATGGACCAGGCCGACGATCTCGGTGACGTCGACGACATCGACGCGCCGGATGCCGACCTTGGCGCCGACATGGAGGACGACGACGATGCGCCGGCCGATACCGCCGCCATGCCCGCGCCGCCGCGTCCGGGCAAGGACGGTGGCCCCGGTCGCCGCGGTGGGGCGATGGGCTGGCTCGACACCAACAAGGACGGCTCTATTGCCAAGGACGAGTTCCAGGGCCGCCGCGTCGAGCGCCTGAAGGCTGCCGACACCGACGGCAACGGCACGCTCAGCCAGGAGGAGATGGAGACCATGGTTCTGAAGCAGATCGCTGAACGCCGCGCCCGCCAGATGACGAAGCGTCTCGACATCAACGGCGACGGCACGGTCACCATCGCCGAGGTCCAGGGCATGCGCGACAAGCGCTTTGCCGTCATCGACCGCAATGACGACGGCAAGATCGATGCCCGCGAGCTGCGCGAGATCCACCGCGGCATGGGTCCGAAGCACCGCGGGATGGAGCGGGGCGGACGCCACGGGGAAATGCACGGCAAGCACCACGGCCGGCATGGCGAAGGCCACGGCCGCCACGGCGGCGAGGGCATGCGCCACGGCCACGACGGCCAGCGCATGATGCCGGGCGGCGAACGCGATCGCTACTGATCGTCCGACTCCTGCCTGAACGGCATGACGGCCCCGGAGCGATCCGGGGCCGTTTTCGTTTTGGAAGTGGTGGGTGGATGACGAGAACCGCGGGTTCCTCGCTCGGCGGATCGGCGGATCGCCCGATCCGGTTTGTACCCTATCCGCTTGTCATACCGGGTCTTCCGAGATGCCGCTCGCAACCCTTCCGGCTCGTCATCCCGGCCCTCGAGCCGGGATTCATGCCCTGACGCCGACGCTGCTCAATCGGACCACGTGCAAGTCCATCGCCGTCGATCTCGTTTGGCGGTTTGGCATGGATCTCGGGTCAAGCCCGAGGACGATAAAACAGAAACGGGCGACGCGCTGGCAGTCCGAATGGCAAATTGTGAGGAGCGTTGCCGAGCAGCCCTTACGCCTCGATGGCCCGTGTCGAGACGGTCTTGTGGCTCACCGGGACGAAGCCGGCCTCGACGTAGAGACGGCGGGCGGCCGGATGATCGAGTGTGTTCGTCTCCAGCGTCATCACCGGATTGCCCACGGCAAAGCCCGCGAAGATCGCCTCGGACAGGAGATACCGGGCAAGGCCGAGGCCGCGGAAATCGGGCAGCATGCCGAAATGCACCAGCCGCGTCTCGCCGGGCTTGCGCGCCCAGTCGAGCTCGAACCAGCCGGCCGGCGCGCCGTCGACCGAGAGGACATGGACGGCGATGCCGTCGACGTGGATTTCGTGCGCCAGCTGCTTGGCCGGCAGGAGGCGCGAGGTCCAGTGATGCGCCCGTCCCACCACCTGGTAGAGATAGGAATAATAGGACAGCGGGATGCGCGGCACGTCCTGCAACAGGAGCCTTCGCCGGATATCGGGCGCATGCTGGTGGCGGCTCGGCCGCTGACGCAGCTCGAACTGCGTGACGGTGGTTTCGAGAAGCTGCACGAGAATTACTGCACCCCGTCCGGTCCGGGGTTCTCGGCCGGCCGGCCGGTCTCGACAGGCGTGTCCGGCGCCGAGCCCCATTCCGTCCAGGAGCCGTCATAGAGTTTCGCCGAGCGGTTGCCGACGGATTCGAGGGCAAGGCTGATCACCGCGGCGGTGACGCCCGAGCCGCAGGTGGTGACGACGGGCTGGCCGGGATCGATGCCGGCCTCCGTGAAGACCGCGCGCAGCGCCTCGGGTGATTTCAAGCGGCCGTTCTCGGCGAGGAGGCCGATGGGCAAGGAGCGGGCGCCCGGCATGTGGCCGGCGCGCACGCCCGGCCGCGGCTCGGGCACTTCGGCGGCGAAGCGGTCGAGCGGACGGGCATCGGCGATCTGGATATCGCGTGCGCCGACATGCTCGCGCATGTCGGCGAGCGTCGCGACGGCACCGGCGTCGAAGCGCGGCGTGAAGGTATCCGGGGCAGGGCTCGCCGCACCGGTCTCCGTGGGGAGGCCGCCTTCCGTCCAGGCAGGAAAGCCGCCGTCGAGCAGCAGCACGCGGCGGGCACCGAAAGTTCGAAACAGCCACCAGACCCGCGGGGCCGAGAAGAGGCCCATGCCGTCATAGACGACGATCGTATCCGTTTCGGCGATCCCAAGGGCGCCGACCGCTTCGGCAAACACCTCCGCGGGCGGGATCGTGTGCGGCAGCGGGGAACCGGGCGCGACGATGGCGTCCTGATCGAAGAACACCGCGCCCGGCACGTGGCCCGCCTCGAACTCGGCCCGCGCCGCACGGTTCTGCGCCGGCAGGTACCAGGAGGCGTCGACGATCTTGAGCCTGGGCTCGCCGAGGCGGGCGGCGAGGTCGGCGGGCTTGATGAGGAGGGGGTTCTGGCTCATGCGGGACACTCTGATGGATCGGGCTGATGGATCGGGACCGACTGTTTCACTGTCTTCGCGCCTGCGTCCGGCGACCGCAAGTCTCGATATGGCCGATGCCGGGAATGCGTCCACCTCGCTCATCTCCGGCGCTGCCGCCTGCGCCCGTCAGGCTGGCATCGGACCGAAGCGCAGGCGAAGGCGGCGGTTGGCCTTGCCCTTTTTCTCGATCTTGCCGACATGCACCTCGCCGACCTCCTGCGTCTCGAGGACATGCGTGCCGCCGCAGGGCTGGGCGTCGATCTCGGCGTCCTCGCCGATGCAGACGAGGCGGATGCGCCCGGTGCCGCGCGGCGGGCGGACATTGGCAGACTTCACCAGGCCCGGGTCGGCGTCGAGCTCGGCATCGGTGATCCAGCGCGTGAAGACGGGGTGATTGGCGTCGACCAGCGCCATCAGCTCTGCCGTGACGGCGCCCTTGTCGAGATCGGCCTCGGGAATATCGAAGTCGATCCGGCTCTCTTCCGGCCCGACAGCGGCGCCCGTAACGGGAAAGGGGCAGACGACGGTCAGAAGATGCAGGGCGGTATGCATCCGCATCATCCTGTACCGTCTGGCCCAGTCGACGTGCAGGACCAGCGTCTCGCCCGGCGGGGGCAATGCGGCGCCAGGCTCTGCGCGCAGGACGATGCAGCTGCGGTCCGCCGCATAGACGGTGTCGACGACGGCGATCTGCCGCCCGTCCGACGTCTCGATGAAACCGGTGTCGCCGGGCTGGCCGCCGCCCGTGGCGTAGAAGTTCGTGGCGTCGAAGACGAGGCCGTCCTCACCGTCGAGGCGCAGGAGCCTTGACTCCATGGTCGAGAGATAGGCGTCGTCCTGATAGGCCTGGATGGTCTCCATCGGCTCAGTCGACAGGCTCGAAGGGCACGTCGTAGGCGGGCGCGCCGGCTTCCAGCCAGGCCGGCGTCGGCAGGCCCTTGGAGCGCAGGAATTCGGGGTTGAAGAGCTTCGACTGGTAGCGGTTGCCGTAGTCGCAGAGGACGGTCACGATGGTGTGGCCGGGACCCATCTCGCGCGCCATGCGGATCGCGCCGGCGATGTTGATGCCCGACGAGCCGCCGAGGCACAGCCCCTCTTCGCCGATGAGGTCGAAGACGATCTTCACGGCCTCCGCGTCCGGTATCTGATACGCGAAGTCGGGCGCAAAACCTTCGAGATTGCCGGTGATGCGGCCCTGGCCGATGCCCTCGGTGATCGAAGACCCTTCCGATTTCAGCTCGCCCGTCGTGTAGTAGCTGTAGAGCGAGGCGCCCATCGGATCGGCGAGGCCGATCTTGATGTGGCCGGAACGCCGTTTCAGGCCCATGGCCGTGCCGGCGAGCGTGCCACCGGTGCCGACGGCGCAGATGAAGCCGTCGATCTCGCCGGAGGTTGCATGCCAGATCTCCTCGGCCGTCGTGACGACATGGCCGTCGCGGTTGGCGAGGTTGTCGAACTGGTTGGCCCAGATCGCCCCTTGCGGATGCGTCGACGCCAGTTGCGCGGCGAGGCGCCCGGAAAGCTTCACGTAGTTGTTCGGGTTCTTGTAGGGAACGGCGGGAACCTCGATCAGCTCGGCCCCGAGCAGCCGCAGCGCCTCCTTCTTTTCCTCGCTCTGCGTCTCCGGAATGACGATCACGGTGCGGTAGCCGAGGACGTTCGCGACCAGCGCGAGCCCGATGCCGGTATTGCCGGCGGTGCCCTCGACGATGAGGCCGCCCGGCGCGATCAGCCCCTTCTCCTCGGCGTCGCGGATGATGAAGACGCCCGCCCGATCCTTCACCGACTGGCCGGGATTGAGGAACTCCGCCTTGCCGTAGATCTCGCAGCCGGTCTCTTCCGATGCCCGCTTCAGGCGGATCAGCGGCGTGTTGCCGATGGCGTCGAGAACATTGGTGTGTCTGAGCATGGAGGACGCCTGTCGCAGGAGGATAAGCCGGAACCTATGGTCATGACGGAGCCATGGCAAGGATCGGGCGACCTGTCGGCAACGCCGGGCAGGATGGATTTTCCGGGATCGGCCGGCGCCGCGGGACGAAGCTAATCCTTCAGCGACTTGAACGCCTCGAGCGCCCGCGCCCTGGCCAGGGCGTGATCGACGATCGGCCGGGGATAGGTTTCGCCGAGCGTGACGCCGGCTTTCGCCAGCGTCGCGGCGTCGAGCTCCCACGGGGCATGGATGTCGCGGTCGGACAGCTTCGTCAGCTCCGGCACGAATCGCCTGATGTAGACGCCGGCGGCGTCGAATTTCCGGCTCTGGGTGATCGGGTTGAAGATGCGGAAGAAGGGCTGGGCGTCGGCGCCCGAGCCTGCCACCCACTGCCATTGCGAGGCATTGCTGGCGGGATCGCCGTCGACGAGCGTGTCCCAGAACCAGTCCTCGCCGTCGCGCCAGTCGATGAGGAGATGCTTGGTGAGGAAGGACGCGGTGACCATGCGCAGGCGGTTGTGCATCCAGCCGGTCTGCCACAGCTGGCGCATCGCAGCGTCGACCAGCGGATAGCCCGTCCGGCCCTCTTGCCAGGCCTTCAGCTCCTCCGGCGCCGTGCGCCAGGGAAAGGCGTCGAAGCGGGCGTCGAAGTTGCGGCTGGCCATGGGGCCGAAGTGGGTGAGGAGATGATAGTTGAAGTCGCGCCAGACCAGCTCCTTGTCGAAGCGTTCGAGATCGCCGGCTGGCGTGTCGCGGCGCGCGGCCACCTCGTGCGCGCGGTGCCAGAGGCGGAAGGGCGAGATCTCGCCGAAGCGCAGGTGCGGCGACATGCGCGATGTCGCGTCCTCCGCCGGGCGCTCGCGGCCTGCATCGTAGTCGCCGAGGCTCTCGGCGCAGAACCGGTCGAAGCGTGCATGCGCCGCCGCCTCGCCGGGCTCGAAGGCTTCCGCAAGGCCCCCGGACCAGTCCGGGCGCGTCGGCAGGAGCTTCCAGGCAGCCAGATCGTCGGACCGGGGGCCGTTCGTGGAAAGGCCTTGGATTTTCGTTGGCGCATCTACCGGCGCCCGCGGCGCGCCATCGGCCGACAGCGACTTCCAGAACGGCGTGTAGACCCGGTAGGTGTTGCCGGTCTTCGTCTTAACCGCGGAGGGGTCGTGCAGGATATGGCCGCCGAAGCGCCGGACGTCGATGTCGTCCAGCGCGGCGGCGATGTCGTCGTCGACCGCGACCGCGTCCTGCTCGTAGCGGCGGTTGAACCAAAGCGCCATTGCGCCGGCCTCGTCCAATACGGCCGGGACGATTTCCGCCGCCCGCCCGCGGCGCAGGACCAGCCGTCCGCCCAGCGCCTCGATCGCCTGCGAGAAGGCGGCGAGCGAATGGTGCAGCCACCACCGATGCGCGCCGCCGAGTGGCCGCGGGCCTTCGCTTTCCAGGACGTAGAGAATGACGACCGGCCTCCCGGTCTGGCAGGCCGCGGCAAGGACCGGGTTGTCGTCGAGGCGAAGGTCGTCGCGCAGCCAGACGAGGATCGGGCCGGCTTCGGGGGAGTCTGGGGCTGTCATGCTTCTCGCTTGTCGGACGGAGGTCGTCACAAGCTAAGGCTCGGCGCTCGGCCTGACAGGTGCAGGCATGGCCGGGCGAAGCAGGTCGCGATCACGCCACCGTCATTTCAGAGCGGGGGTTCCGGCCTGCCTTCGATATGCAAGGCCGGTTTCGATCACGGTTAGGCACTTGGCTCAGGAACCGCGCGCGGCGGCCTGAGCGGTGGAGCCAGATGTCTTCGAGCAGCGCCCTTCCTCCAAGGAATGTTTGGCGCTTCCGCCGCACGGCGCTCCGATGTCGGTGGCGCGCCGCGATCCAGAACGTCCTGCGGTCGAAATCGGTCTCGGGCCGCTGCGACGGGGCCGGGGCTGCCTCGCTCGGACTCTCCACCGCTTTTATAGATCGGCGCCGCGCAAAGCAAAGAGCGCGCCTTGCGCCGGGTGCATCCTGCAACCGGGTGAGGGGACGACGCGTGACGGGCTTTACCGATCGAGGTATCGCATCGGAGACCGGGGCTGCGACCCGCTGATGCGCGTTCAGCCGCTGCGGCATCGGCGGCGACCCCACGCCGACGGAGCGGCCAATCCTCCGTCGCGCAGCCTATCGCTCAGGCGGCCTTGGCCCTGGCGCTGTCGGGAAGGCCTGCGTAACTGTCGAGGGGCATGCGGACCGAAACCACTGTCCCGATGCCGACGGTCGAGGCGATGCGCATGCGTCCGCCGTGCAGTTCCACCAGCGAGCGTGCGATGGCGAGGCCGAGCCCGGTCCCCTTGTTCGTCCGCGTCAGCTCGTTCTCGACCTGCTCGAAGGGCCGGCCGAGGCTTCGCAGCGATTCCTTCGGGATGCCGATGCCGCTGTCCGAAATGGAGATGATAGCGGCTCCGCTCACTTGCCGCGCCCGAATCTCGATGCGGCCGCCCGGATCGGTGAACTTGATGGCGTTGGCCAGGAGATTGAGGAGGATCTGCTTCGTCGCGCGGCGATCGGCCGCGAGGGCGAGGCTTTCCGGCAGCGCGGCGACGAAGGTGAGCGCTTTGCGCTCGGCCTGCACCTCGACGATCTTTGTCGCCTCGCCGATGATCTCGGCCAGATTGATCGGCTCGCGCGCCAGGAGGAGACGTCCCGCCTCGATCTTCGACATGTCGAGAATGTCGTTGATCAGCTTCAGGAGGTAGTGCCCGCTGTCGTGAATGTCGGAGGCGTATTCGGTGTATTTCGGGCAACCGATCGGACCGAACGAGCCTTCGCGCATGATTTCGGAGAAGCCGATGATGGCGTTGAGCGGCGTGCGCAGCTCGTGGCTCATATTGGCGAGGAAAGTGGTCTTGGCCCGGTTGGCCGCCTCAGCCTTTTCCTTTTCGACGATGTAGGATGTGTTCACCATCGAGAGCTGGCCTGCCTTCGCCTCGGCGTCGCGGCGTGCGATGGACAGGTCCTCGATCGTGGCCATCAGCCGGCGCTCGGAATCGTAGAGGCGCTCCTGGTTCATCTTGATCTGGGTGATGTCGGTGCCGATGGAGACGAAGCCGCCATCGGAGGTCTTGCGTTCGGAGACCTGCAGCCAGCGCCCGTCTGCGAGCATGACCTCGGTGACGCGTTCGCCGGCGACGAAGGTGGGGCTTGCGATGCTGCGCGTCTCGATCGGCTTGCGGGCCCTCACGCTGACGTCGTCGAAGGGTGTGCCAGGCACGACGGCCGAGTCCGGCAGGCCGTAGACTTCCTGGTACTGGTTGTTGCAGAGCACGAGGCGGCCGCGGCTGTCCCAGAGAACGAAGCTCTCCGAGATGTTCTCGACGGCGTTGTGCAGGCGCATGTTCGCCTCGTCGGTGCGCCGGGCCAGCGCCTGCTGCTCGGTGACATCGACGGCCACGCCGATGATGTGGATGTCGTTGTCGGCATTGCGGGTGATCTCGGCGCGCGCCCTGAGCCAGATATAGGCGCCGTCGCTGCGCCGCATACGGAAGGAGCGGTCGAGGTTCTTGATCTTGCCGGAGGCGATGGCGCGGGCCACGGTGAACAGGCTGCCGTCGTCGGGATGCATGAGCTGTGCGACGTCGCCGAAGGAGAGGACGCCGTCCTGCGCAGGCATTTCCAGAATCTCGTACATCGACCGCGACCAGTAGATCCGTCCGCGCGACAGGTCCCAGTCCCACAGGCCGCAGCGCCCGCGCGACAGCGCCGTGTCGACGCGCTGATGGGTGACGAGATAGAGCTCGTCCGCCTCGCGGGTGCGCATCGACTGCCGGAAATAGGCGTAGAGGATGACCAGCATGATGAGGCTGGTGAGGGCGAAGAAGGTGACGTTGACCGAGACGGTGCGGCGCCAGGCGGCAAAGAGGTCGCTCTCGGTCTGAATGAAGGTGACCGAGCCGAGTGGTGCCTTGAGGGTGGCGTTCGTCACGAGCGCGGCCTCGCCGCCGAGTTGGGTGCGCAGCATGCCGGCGCGCTCGCCGAACATCAAAAGCGGCTGAATGCCGCCGAACATCGAGGCCAGATCTCGCCCGAGATACTGTTCGTAGCCGGGGAGGGTGGCGACGATCTGGCCCAGCGGATCGGCGATGACGACGAAACGGCCGTCGCCGATGAGTTCCCGGGGCAGCGCGCTCGTGAGGAGTTCCACGCCCTGGTTGGCGGCGCTGGGGCCGTCGGCGCTGCCGGCGTCGCTCGGATATTGGCGGCTGGCCTGCTCCGCCCGGACGAGGCTTGCGCCGAGGCGCAGCGTCTGGCTCGCCGTCGTCTCGATGAACTGGCGCTCCTCCATGAGCGAGACGAAGCGGGCGATCGCGAGGATGGCGAGGAAGCTCACGATGAGGATCGGGATGGTCCGTCGCAGCGTCGGTTCTGCGTCGACAAGCCGGTGCCATCTCCGGCCCGCCAGCGAGCGAACCCGCGTCGTCATCTTGTCTTTCGCTCTCAGCAGGCCCTCAAGCCGGGACAAGCGTCCCCCTGCCGGAACGCTTGACGCGTCCGCACTCATCGCTTCAGACCTTTTGTATGACCCCTCGGCGATCCGCATGCCGCACATCCGAATCAGTGTCACTTGATCAGACGCGAATCACCTTGTCCATACCTTAACGAAGCGTGAACCCCGCTCTGTGACCCAGAGTCAATTAGCGCAGGGATCTTTCAACAATGTCCTTAAGATCTGTAGAAAGATTTTTCTTTTCAATAAGTTGCGCAAGGACAGCGCGCGCCTTCTCGCGCCGTACGCTCTCGAAGCAGCGCCAGGATCGAAAGGCCGTGGCGATGCGCGCGGCGATCTGCGGATTGAGTTCGTCGAGGGCCTGAATCATTTCCGCCACGAAGGCATAGCCGGCGCCGTCGGCCCGGTTGAACCCGACCTGGTTGCCGGCGGCAAATGCGCCGATCAGCGCCCGTGCCCGGTTCGGATTGGCGAGACGGAAGGCGGGATGCCCGGCCAGACCTCGAACGGTCTGCAGCGCGGTCGCGGAAGGGGCCGTCGCCTGCAGCGAGAACCATTTGTCGATGACGAGCGCATTGCCCTCGAAGCGGCGGTAGAAGTCGGCAAGGGCGTCGCGCGTCGCCGCATCCTCGGGGAAGCGATGGCAGAGGAGCGTCAGCGCCGTGAGCTGCTCGGTCATGTTGTCGGCCGCGCGGTACTGCTCGGCGGCGCGGTCGGGGCTGTTGCTGGCGGCCAGAAGGAAGTCGAGGAGCACCGAGCTCAGCGCCCGCCGGCCGGCGCTGGCGGCGTCCGGCGAGAAGGGGGCGCGATCGACAAGGCTCTCGAACAGCGGAATGAACTGTTTCTCGCCGCGCTGCGCGATGGCGGTGACCACGGCGCGACGGGCAGTGTGGATCGCGTCGGGATCGACGTTCTCGCCGAGAAGGCGGGCGATGTCGGCTTCGCTCGGCAGGGACAGCGCCTGCGCGCGCAGCGCCGGCTCCAGGGTCTCGTCGAGCCCGGTGGCGATCAGCGCATCGGCGATGGCCGGGTCGAGCCGGACCTCGCCGCCGCCGCGGGCCTCGATGGTCGCGGCCTGCAGCACCTCGCCGACGAGGTCGGAAAGCGCCCGCCACCGGTTGAACGGGTTGCCGTCGAGCCGGGCGAGGGCGAGCCGGTCGCTCTCGCGCTGGGTGGTGCGCAGCGCGACGGGGGCCGAAAAGTCGCGCAGGATCGACACATAGGGCCGTTCGCCGAGGCCCTCGAAGACGACGGTCGTCTCGGCGCCGCGCAGGTGGATGACGTCTTCCGTTACAGTGCCGCCGTCGCCGACGCGCGCCACGGGCTCGATGTCATGGCCATTGGCGCCGACGAGGCCGAAGCGAACGGGAATGTGGAGGGGCAGGGTGCCGGTGCCGGCGGGCCCCTGCGCAAGGTTCTGGCTCAGGGTCAGCGTCAACTCGCCACGGTCCGCGTCGTACTGCTCCGCGACCTTGAGGACGGGCGTCCCGGCCTGGCTGTACCAGCGCGCGAACTGCGTGAGATCGGCGCCGGTCGCGTCGACGAAGCAGGCGAGGAAATCCTCGATCGTCGCGGCATCGCCGTCATGGCGCTCGAAATAGAGATCCATTCCGGCGCGAAAGCCCTTCTCGCCGACGATGGTCGCGATCATCCGCACGAGCTCGGCGCCCTTGTCGTAGATCGTCGCGGTATAGAAGTTGGAAATCTCCTTGTACTCGCTCGGGCGCACCGGATGCTGCAGTGGGCCCTGGTCCTCGGGAAACTGGTGGGCCGTCAGGCCGCGGACCGAAGCGATGCGCTTGACGGCGGCCGAGCGCTCGTCGGCGGAGAACTCCTGGTCGCGGTAGACCGTCAGGCCTTCCTTCAGGCAGAGCTGGAACCAGTCGCGGCAGGTGATGCGGTTGCCGGTCCAGTTGTGGAAGTACTCGTGCGCGATCACCGTCTCGACGCCGGCATAGTCGCCGTCGGTGGCGGTCTCCGGATCGAGCAGAACGTATTTGTGGTTGAAGACGTTGAGACCCTTGTTCTCCATCGCCCCCATGTTGAAGTCGGAGATGGCGACGATCGAGAAGACGTCGAGATCGTATTCGCGGCCAAAACGCTTCTCGTCCCAGACCATGGAGCGCTTCAGGGCGTCCATGGCGTAGAGCGCCTCGTGGGCGCGGCCCTTCTCGGTGTAGATGTCGAGCGCGACGCGCCGGCCGCTCATCGTGGTGAAGTGGTCGCCGAGCCGGTCGAGATCGCCGGCGACGAGCGCGAAGAGGTAGGACGGCTTGGGGAACGGATCGTCCCAGACGGCGAAGTGCCGGCCACCCTCCATGAGACCGTGCTCGGCCGGATTGCCGTTCGAGAGGAGCACCGGCGCCTCGGCCTTGTCGGCCTCGATGCGCACGCGGTAGGTCGCCAGCACGTCGGGCCGGTCCGGGAAATAGGTGATGCGACGAAACCCTTCCGCCTCGCACTGCGTGCACCAGACGCCGTTCGACCGGTAGAGCCCCATCAGCTTGGTGTTCAGCTGCGGCTGCAGGCGCGTCTCGATGGCGAGGGTGAAGCTGCCTTTGTCCGGCAGGCCGCGGATCGTCAGGCCCTGCGGCGTCGCATCGTAGCGGGCCGTGTCCAATGGCGCGCCGTCGAGGGTGAGTGAAACGAGGGTGAGTTCGTCGCCGTCGAGAACGAGATCGGCGCCCGCCACCGAACCATCGCGGCGTTCCAGCGTCAGGAGTGTCAGGACGTCGGCCTGCTCGGCGAAGAGCTGAACGCGCATGTCGACTGTCGCCAGGCGAAAATCGGTCGGACGATAGTCGGACAGGCGGGTGACCTGATCCTGATTGGGGCGGAGCATGATGGCAGTCCTCAAGAAATCATCGGCTTTTGTCGTGGGATAGACCCTGGCGCCGGCTTTGCCAATCGATGCGGCCCCGCTGCGGCGTCATCGACGCGGCATCGTGCGCGCCCTCGTGCTTTCGGTCTCGACGCGACGCGATTTGCGCCATACCTATTGTCATCTCGTTTTCGCCCGTTCCGGGCCACCCGCCGGTATCGTTTCCCGACAGCACACCGGCGGCCCGTTCAAGGAGCCTCCCCGCATGACCATCATGACGCCGAAATTCGGTCTCGGCGCTTCCGTGCTGCGCAAGGAAGACGACGCCTTCATTCGCGGAATGGGCCAGTACACCGACGACGAGACCCGCGAGGGCCTGCTCCATGCCGTACTCGTGCGCTCGCCACATGCGCATGCGACCTTTGCCATCGGCGATCTCGAGGCCGTGCGGTCGGCGCCGGGCGTTCGGCTCGTTCTCACCCATGCCGACATCGCCCATCTCGGCGACTTGCCGTGCCAGGCGCTGGTCGGGCAGGCCGACGGATCGAAGTTCGATCCGCGTGATGCGCCGGTCCTGTGCAAGGACACGGTCCGTCATGTCGGCGACGCCATCGCCGTCGTGGTCGCCGACTCGCCGTTCGAGGCGCGGGATGCGGCCGAGCTGTTCGAGGTCGACTACACGCCGCTTCCCGTCGTGCCGGACCTGACGGCGGCACGCCGCGAGGGCGGCCCGCTGGTTTGGGAGAACAAGGGCAGCAACGTCGCCGGCGTGATGCACGAGGGCGACAAGGCCAAGGTCCAGGCCGCCTTCATCGAGGCCGCGCACGTGACCGAGATCGCCATCGTCCAGAACCGCCTCGTCTGCAACTATCTGGAAGTGCGCTCGGCCGTCGGCGAGTTCGACGCCGCGACCGGCCAGTATCTTCTCACCACGGGCAGCCAGGGCGTCCATGGCATGCGCAACGCGCTGGCCGAGCGCGTGCTGAAGGTCGGCACCGACAAGGTCCGCGTCGTCACCCGCGACGTCGGCGGCGGTTTCGGCACGAAGGCCTTCCTGTACCGCGAGCACGTGCTCGTGCTGGTCGCCGCCGAGCGCCTGGGCGCGCCGGTGAAGTGCACCGCCGACCGCTCGGAGCATTTCGTCACGGACGCCCACGGCCGCGACAATCTCGTGACGGCGCGCATGGCGATCGACAAGGACGGCAAGTTCCTCGCGCTGCAGATCGACCTCCACGCCAATCTCGGCGCCTACTCCTCGCAGTACGGCCCGATGATCCCGTGGTTCGGCATGTCGATGGCGACGGGCCTCTACGACATCCCGGCCGTCGACGTCGACTGCCACTCCTACTACACCCACACCGTGCCGGTGGACGCCTATCGCGGTGCCGGGCGACCGGAGGCGGCCTATCTGATCGAGCGCCTCGTCGATTCCTGCGCCATCGAGCTCGGCCTTGGCCGCGACGAGATCCGCCGCCGCAACTTCATCCGCCCGGACCAGCTGCCCTACACGACGCCGCTCGGCCGCATGTACGACACCGGCGACTTCGCCGGCCATTTGACCGAGGCCATGCGCCGCGCCGATTGGGACAGTTTCGAGACCCGTCGCGAGGCTGCCAAGGCCGAGGGCAAGCTCCTCGGCATCGGTCTGGCCACCTATGTCGAGGCCTGCGCCTTTCCCGGATCCGAACCCGCCTATGTCGAGCTGATGCCGTCCGGCCGGGTCGAATTGAAGATCGGCACCCAGTCGAACGGCCAGGGCCACGCCACGGCCTACGCCCAGTTCGTCGGCGAGGCGCTGAAGCTCGACTACGACATGATCGACGTGCGCCAGGGTGACACCGACGACACGCCGACCGGGGGCGGCACCGGCGGCTCGCGCTCGATTCCGCTCGGCGCCGTCTCGGTGCGCCGTGCTTCGGAGAATCTCGCCGACAAATTGAGGAAGCTCGCCGCCGACGAGCTGGAATCGGCGGCTGGCGACATCGAGATCGAGGGCGGCGAGGCCCGCATCGTCGGCACCGATCGCGCCATCGGCTTTGCCGCGCTCGCCGCGCTGGCCAAGAGTGCCGACGATCTGAAGGCGGTCGGCGAGTTCAAGCAGACCGAGGCGACCTATCCGAACGGCACGCATGTCGCCGAAGTCGAGATCGAGGCCGATACCGGCGCGGTGAAGCTGTCGCGCTACACCATCGTCGACGATTTCGGCGTGACGGTGAATCCGATCCTCCTCGCCGGCCAGATCCATGGCGGCGTCGCGCAGGGCATCGGCCAGGCGCTGGTCGAGAACGCCGTCTACGACGAGGAGGGACAGCTCGTCACCGCCAGCTTCATGGACTACGCCATGCCGCGCGCCGGCGATTTCCCCTTCTTCGACTTCCGCACCCGCAACGTGCCCTCGACGACCAACGCTCTCGGCATCAAGGGCGCCGGCGAGGCCGGCACGATCGGCGCGGCGCCGGCGGTGATGAACGCCGTGCAGGATGCGCTCCGGCATGTCGGGGCGCCGCATCTCGACATGCCGGCGACGCCGCTGCGCGTGTGGGAAGCGCTGAACGCCGCGGGCTGAGCCCGCCGGGCGGGCGGCGTCACGCCACGTCGCCCGCCGTCTCGGTCGGGATCGCCGTCCCGGTTCTTTGGGCGCCGTCCCGTCCGCTTTCTGGACCTCGTCACCTCAGTCGTCGCCGGGTCGTTCCCGGCATGACGGGGCTGAGGTCGTCGAACGGGGACGTTTCCGGCGGGAACGTCCGAAAGGCATGGCAGTCCATGGACAGCACGATCGCGACGACCCCCAATCCGACCCGCGGCATCCTCCTCAAGATCGCCTCGGTCGTCGTCTTCGTCGGCATGCAGACCGCCATCAAATCCGCCGGCGACGGCATTCCGGCGGGGCAGATCGTCTTCTTCCGCTCGTTTTTCGCCCTGATACCGGTGGTCGGCTATCTGGCCTGGCTCGGCGATCTCCGGACCGCGCTGAAGACCGAGGATCTGACCGGCCATCTCGGCCGCGGCCTCATCGGCGTGACGTCGATGTCGCTCGGCTTCTTCGCGCTGACGCGGCTGCCCTATCCCGAATGGATCACCATCTCCTATGCCGCGCCGCTCGTCACCGTGGTCTTCGCCGCGGTGTTCCTGAAGGAGGTCGTCCGGCTCTACCGCTGGACGGCCGTCGTCATCGGCCTCGTCGGCATCCTCGTCGTGTCGTTGCCGAAGCTCACCCTTGTCGGCGAGGGGCTGGAGGCGGGGGAGGCGGTGGGGATCGCGGCAGCGCTCGCCTCCTCGGTGGTGGCCGCAGTGGCCATGATCCAGATCCGCCGTCTCGTGCGCCGGGAGAAGACGGCGACCATCGTCATCTACTTCTCGCTGACCTCGAGCGGCATCGCGCTCCTGTCGATCCCGTTCGGCTGGGTGATCCCGACGGCCGAGCAGGCGACCTTCCTGATTCTGTCGGGCCTGTGCGGCGGCGTCGGCCAGCTGCTTTTGACGGCCTGCTACCGGCAGGCCGACGCCTCGACCATCGCGCCCTTCGAATACACCTCGCTGATCCTCGCCATCGCCATCGGTTGGTTTCTGTTCGGCGAGGAGATCTTGGCGACGACGCTTCTCGGCGGGCTGATCGTCGTCGGTGCCGGCATCTACATCATCTACCGCGAGCACCGCCTCGGCATCGAGCGGAGGAAGGCGCGCGAGGTCTCCCCGCCACAGGGGTAGACGGGGCTGGACAGGGCGAGGCTCGGATGCCGGCTCAGGCCTGTCCGGTCGCCGCGTTCCAGACCGTGACGAAGGCGACGAGGATGAACAGGCCGCCGACCGCGCGCCCGACAAGAATCGTGGCCGCCGGCCGCGTCGTCACGAGGTTTCGGCTGGAGGCGGCGGCGAGCGCGAGACTGCCATAGACGGCGAGCTGCATGGCCACGGTGATCGCGCCGATCACGAGCGCCTGGATCCACAGCGGCCCGTAGTCCGGCTTCATGAACTGCGGAAAGACCGACATCGTGAAGAGGTAGGCCTTCGGATTGAGGAGGCAGGTGACGAGGCCCTGCCGGAAGGCCACGGCCTGCGAGCGGCTGCGAGCCGGACCGACGGACGCCACGGTGATCGAGCTGCGCAACAGCGTGACGCCGATCCAGGCCATGTAGGCGGCGCCGGCATAGAGCATGGCGGTGAAGAGGGCGGGCGCCCAGGCGAGGATGAGACCGACGCCGAGCGTTCCGAACAGCGTGTGCACGGCGCCGCCCAGCATGATGCCGGCCGTCGCCGACAGGCCCGACCGGCGCCCGCCCGTCAGGGAATGCGACAGCACGAACAGCATGTCCATGCCGGGAACGACGATGATGCCGAAGACGAAGACGGTGTAGAGAAGGAGGTTGTCGGCATAGTCCATCGGCGGGATCCTCTTGTCGCGGGGAGCCATCCGATAGGCCTGGCCAATGGCCAGCGTGGTGTCAGTTGCAGAAGGGTGCGATGCGCAAAGCCGAACGCCTGTTCGAGATCATCCAGATCCTCCGCCTCGCCAGGGGGCCCGTGACGGCTGCGGCCATCGCCGAACGGCTCGAGGTCGCGCCGCGCTCGGTCTATCGCGACATCGGCGCGCTGCAGGGCATGCGCGTCCCGATCGAGGGCGGGCGCGGCATCGGCTACATTCTGAGACCCGGCTTCACCCTGCCGCCGCTGATGTTCACCGTGGAGGAGACGGAGGCCGTCGTTCTTGCCCTCGCGCTTCTCAAACGCAGTGGCGACGGCGACCTGAAGAAGGCCGCAGCGCGCGTCAGCGAAAAACTAGGCGCCGTCGTGCCCACCCCCCTGCGTCTGGCGATGGAGACGAAGGCGCTCCATGCCTGGGGACCGCCGCCGCCGACGGGCATCGAGCTCTCCCTCGTGCGCCGGGCGATCCGCGACGAGGAGAAGCTTTTCCTCGCCTATCGCGACGAGGCCGGCAACGAGACCTGCCGCACCGTCTGGCCGATCGCGCTCATCTACTATCCGAGCAGCACGAACATCGTCGGCTGGTGCGAACTGCGCGGCGCGATCCGGCATTTCCGGGCGGAGCGCGTCCGCGAGGGACGGGGTACCGCGGAACGGTTCGGCGGTCACGGTGAGAGGCTGCGGGCCGAATGGGCGGCAGGATGGACGAAGCCGGCGGTCTAGCGTTTCGGGCGATTTTCCGGGATTGCGCGAAACGCTGGCTTTCAAGTTGCCGCGCCGGATACGGCGAAAAACCGGTTCCCGCTTCTTCGCCCGGCGCTCCGAACGGCTCGCCGATGGACCGCTGTCGCACATCGTGCGCATGGCTGACGATTGTTGAGGAAAACCGGCCGGAATCTTGCCGATCCGGCAAATCGACGCGATCGCGGCACGATCTTGTTAATCCCCTCAAGGCACACCGATCGCGTCGATGTGCAGGAGCGAATCCGATGAAATTCAAGAATGGCGACGAATTCACGGCGGCCGGCAAGGCAGTCTTGGCCTCGGCTATGGTCCTTTGTCTCGGCCTGGGGCTCGGCACCATGGTGATGATGGCGCCCCCCTCCGAAATCGAGATCGCCCGGGCGGGACACCAGGCGATGGAGAAGGAGCGCGAGCTGGAGCGTCAGCAGATTCTCGCCCGCGAGATGGGACGCCGCCTCAACGGCGGCTGAGGACGATGGCCCTGGCAGGGCTGCCTTGCCAGGGCCTTTCCACGTCCTCCCAAGGCGGAGGACCGCGCCAGGATCAGTCGAGCTGGCGCACCGCGCCGCGTGCCGCGCTGGTGGCGAACTTCGCATAGGCCTTCAGCGCCGTCGTCACCTTGCGCTTGCGGATCTCGGCGGGATGGAAGCCCTTTTCGGTCTGCGCCTGGCGGCGCTCGGCGAGCACGGCATCGGCGACGGCAAGGTTGATCGTCCGGTTCGGGATGTCGATCTCGATCATGTCGCCCTCCTCGACGAGCCCGATCGTTCCACCCTCCGCCGCTTCCGGCGAGACGTGGCCGATGGACAGGCCCGAGGATCCGCCGGAGAAGCGCCCGTCGGTGACGAGCGCACAGGCCTTGCCGAGGCCCTTCGACTTCAGATAGCTCGTGGGATACAGCATTTCCTGCATTCCCGGGCCGCCGCGCGGCCCCTCGTAGCGGATGAGCACGACGTCGCCGGGGTTGATCTTGTTCGACAGGATCGCCTGCACCGAGGAATCCTGGCTCTCGAAGATGCGGGCAGGCCCCTTGAAGGTGAGCACCGAGGCGTCGACGCCGGCGGTCTTCACGATGCAGCCGTCCTCGGCGAGATTGCCGTAGAGCACCGCAAGGCCGCCATCGGTGGAGTAGGCGTGTTCGAGGTCGCGGATGACGCCGGTGGCGCGATCCGAATCGACGGCGTCGAAACGGCGCTCCTGGCTGAAGGCGACCTGAGTCGGCACGCCGCCGGGCGCGGCGCGGTAGAAGTCGTGCACCATCCGGCTGTCGGTGCGCATCACGTCCCAGCGCTCGAGCGCGGCGCCGAGGTTTTCGGCATGGATCGAGCCGGCCTCCGCATGGATCAGCCCGGCGCGGTCGAGCTCGCCGAGAATGGCGAGGACGCCGCCGGCGCGGTGCACGTCCTCCATGTGGACATTGGCGACGGCCGGCGCGACCTTGCACAGGACCGGCACCCGCCGCGACAGCCGGTCGATGTCGGCCATGGTGAAGTCGACCTCGCCCTCGTGCGCGGCGGCGAGGAGATGCAGCACCGTATTCGTCGACCCTCCCATGGCGATGTCGAGCGTCATGGCGTTCTCGAAGGCCTCGAAGCTCGCGATCGCGCGCGGCAGGACGCTTCCATCGTCCTGTTCATAGTAGCGCTTGGCGAGGTCGACGATCAGATGCCCGGCCTCGACGAAGAGGCGGCGGCGGTCGGCATGGGTGGCGAGCGTGGAGCCGTTGCCCGGCAGCGACAGGCCGAGCGCCTCGGTCAGGCAGTTCATCGAATTGGCCGTGAACATGCCCGAGCACGAGCCGCAGGTCGGGCAGGCCGAGCGTTCGATGGTGGCGACGTCCTCGTCCGAGATGCGCTCGTCGGCCGCGGCGACCATGGCGTCGACGAGGTCGAGCTTCTTCTCGGTCTTGTCGGGCCAGATCACCTTGCCGGCCTCCATCGGACCGCCCGAGACGAAGACGACGGGGATGTTGAGGCGGAGCGCCGCCATCAGCATGCCCGGCGTGATCTTGTCGCAGTTGGAGATGCAGACCATCGCGTCGGCGCAGTGCGCGTTGACCATGTACTCGACCGAGTCGGCGATGAGCTCGCGCGAGGGCAGCGAATAGAGCATGCCGTCATGGCCCATCGCGATGCCGTCGTCGACGGCGATGGTGTTGAACTCCTTGGCGACACCCCCCGCCGCCTCGATCTCGCGCGCGACGAGCTGGCCGAGGTCCTTCAGGTGCACGTGGCCCGGCACGAACTGCGTGAACGAATTCACCACCGCGATGATCGGCTTGCCGAAATCGGCGTCCTTCATGCCGGTGGCGCGCCACAGGCCGCGGGCGCCGGCCATGTTGCGGCCGTGCGTGGTGGTGCGGGAACGGTAGGCGGGCATGGCATATCCTGTGCGCTGCAATGAGGTGTACCGGGCATTACACCTGATTGGCGCGGGTGCCAATCTTGCAGTGCAGCATGGGGAGGTCAGGCACGCTTTCGATGTCTTGCTTTGATGCCAATGAAAAAGGGTCGCGCTTGACTGCAAGCCAGTGGCTGATCCGGGTAGTTAGGCGACCGTCCGCCTCGGTCCAAGTTATCGTAAAGCAGCCGGTCCCGGTCGAAGGTGACCGACCTCATCCCCTACTCGCTCTGAGCTTCGTCAGCGAATGCGGAATTAATTGCCTTGAAGAGCTTCTCCGCGCTCGCTGGAGTTCCTGGGGGGAGGTCCGAAGCCGTATTCCACTTGTCGAAGCGGTTCCACATCTCGCTGAGAACACGTCGCTTATCGAGTCCCGACATTCCGTACCGGGCTTTGAGGACATGTTCGACACGCTTGGTGATCATATCCGATCCGTCCACGGGCAGGTCATCGAGCTTGATCGCCAGTCCAAGCGCGGTGTTCACGCAGTCGAGGTAGAACTTGTCCGGGAACAGGTCCTCAATGGCAAAATCAGTCTTCTTCGAACCCGCCGCCTTACCAAGCATGAAAGTCCGGAAGCGCTTGGCCTTCTCTGCGGCGAGCTTGGAAACGTACAGATCGTCAATCTTCACCTTAGCAGCGTGTCCGGCGGCATCACTGTCAAGGAGGACGCCTGCATCCCAGCCCTGCCCAATCGCGAAGCCTGCATACATCGGCGTCTTCGAGGCACCATGCGCCGGCCACATATAGATGCGATCCGAGAGTCGTTCTCTGCCAGCCGGGTAGTGTCCGCGCTCGTGGTGGAAATTCCGACATTGAAAGGTGTGGCTGAGGCGGTCACCGGATAGGGCGGCTAAGGTGGAGTTGCGAGACTTCAACCTGACCGGAGAACCCGATGACCGAGGACAGACTACCGCTTGCCGAGCTTTTTGCGAAAGCCGGGGACGGCGATTTCCTGAGAACGATAGCCGAGAGCGTGATGCAGCTCCTTATGGAGGTCGACGTTGAAGGCATGATCGGCGCCGGGCGCCACGAACGGACGCAGGAACGGGCGACTTATCGCAATGGCTACCGCGACCGCTCGCTCGACACGCGGCTCGGCTCGTTGCAGCTTCGGATACCCAAGCTTCGGCAGGGCAGCTACTTCCCGCCGTTCCTGGAGCCGAGAAAGCTCTCGGAGAAGGCCTTGGTTGCCGTCATTCAGGAAGCTTGGATCAGCGGCGTTTCCACCCGGCGGGTCGACGATCTGGTACAGGCCATGGGGCTGTCGGGGATCGGCAAGAGCACCGTATCGAAGCTGTGCAAAGACATCGACGAACGCGTCGGCGGCTTCCTCGACCGTCCTCTCACTGGCGACTGGCCCTACCTCTGGCTGGATGCGACCTACCTGAAGCAGCGCGAGGGTGGACGCATCGTTTCGGTCGCCGCCATAATCGCCGTGGCCGTGAACACGGACGGCAAGCGCGAGATCGTCGGCCTTCACATCGGCCCCTCGGAAGCGGAGACGTTTTGGTCGAGCTTCCTCAAGAGCCTCGTGCGCCGCGGCCTGTCCGGCGTGAAGCTCGTGATCTCGGATGCTCACGAAGGGCTGAAAGCCGCCATTCGCCGGGTGTTCAGCGCCTCCTGGCAGCGCTGCCGGGTGCATTGGATGCGCAACGCCCTGTCGTATGTCCCGAAGGCGCAGCAGAGCATGGCGGCGGCCGCGCTGCGCCAAGCCTTCGCCCAGCCCGATCGTGCTAGCGCCAGCCAGGCGCTGCGCCACGTCGCCGACCAGCTTCGGGGAAAGTGTCCAAAGCTCGGGGCCTTCATCGACAACAGCGAGACCGACGTGCTGGCGCACATGGATTTTCCCAGTCAGCACCGGACCCGGATCCATTCGACGAATTCCCTGGAGCGCCTGAACAAGGAGGTGAAGCGGCGTGCCGACGTCGTCGGAATCTTCCCGAACGAGGGATCCATCATCCGGCTCATCGGCGCCGTCCTTCTCGAGGCCAACGACGAATGGCAGATCCAGAACCGCTACATGCAGACCGAACCCATGGCCGACCTCATGGCCATGGGCAACACTGCAAAACCCGAACAGATTTCCACCGAAGTCGCCTGAAACGGAGCCGCTTCAGCTACACTCAATTTCCACCACGTTGACGGACACGACCGCCAGCCGCAGCGAGAAGCCCAGACAACTTGTGCAGAATAATCGCGTCGTCACCGCCTTCCACAATGAGCACCTGCCGATTCCCTAGCAGCCCGCTCTGATCCCCGGTGAGGCCGAGGCTCCGCTCTATGACCGCCATCGGCTCCCGCTGCGCGCTAACGATACCCTGTGTGATGGCGAGGTGGCCGTCTCTGGTTTCTACGATCCGCACGCGCTCCGGATGGGCAAGCTCGACCATGGAGGCGAGGTGCGTCGTGTAGAGGATGGTGTTGTGCTCAGCGAGCCGCTCGAAAACCTTCAGAAGGTCGCGTTGTCCCGAGAAGTGCAAATGCACCCCCGGCTCCTCTAGAAGTAATACGCAATCTTTGAATTCGCCTTTGGTGGCGTGGGTGAACTTCCAGGCGAAGGAAACGTACCAGCGGAAACCCGTTGAGCGCCGGTGGAGGCGCACGGGCATCCCGATTGCCGCGTCTTCCGCAAAAATGTTCAGGGTAGGACCGTCGATTTCGATGTCGAAATTGACCTCCTTCTGCTGCCACAAGTTGGCGAACTGGCGGGTCAGGAACTTGGAGGCGGACCGCTTGTCGAAGGAACGAACCGTACGCCCCTCGGCGGATTGCCCCTTCTTAATGAAATCATTGAGGTCAATGTTTGCGAGGTCGAGAATGACGAGGATCGTCTGGTCCTCGTTGCTTAATTTGTGTCGGCTTTTATCACCCCCGACGTTGTCGAGCCGCTGCTTGAGTTGATCTAGCTGGTCGTGTCCGTCAACGTGGTGGAAATTGGGGTGTAACTGAAGCGGCTCGGTTTCAGGCGGCTGCGGTGGAAATACGTACGGTTTCGGGCTTGGTGCTGTTGGACATGAGTTCGGCCATGGGTTCGGTCTGCATGTAGCGGTTTTGCGTCTGCCATTCGTCGTTGGCCTCGAGGAGGACGGCGCCGATGAGGCGGATGATGGAGCCCTCGTTCGGGAAGATGCCGACGACATCGGCGCGCCGCTTCACCTCCTTGTTCAGGCGCTCCAGGGAATTGGTCGAATGGATCCGGGTCCGATGCTGACCGGGAAAGTCCAGATGCGCCAGCACGTCGGTCTCGCTGTCGTCGATGAAGCTGCCGAGCTTGGGACACTTTCCCCGGAGCTGGTCGGCGACGTGGCGCAGCGCCTGGGCCGCGCCGGCGCGATCGGGTTGGATGAAGGCCTGGCGCAGGGCCGCAGCCGCCATGCTTTGCTGCGCCTTCGGGACATAGGACAGGGCGTTGCGCATCCAGTGGACGCGGCAGCGCTGCCAGGAGGCGCTGAACACCCGGCGGATGGCGGCCTTCAGCCCTTCATGGGCATCCGATATCACGAGCTTCACGCCGGAAAGGCCGCGGCGCACGAGGCTCTTGAGGAAGGTCGACCAGAAGGTCTCCGCTTCCGAGGGCCCGATGTGAAGGCCGACGATCTCGCGCTTGCCGTCGGTGTTGACGGCGACAGCGATTATTGCCGCCACCGAGACGATACGGCCGCCTTCGCGCTGCTTCAGGTAGGTCGCGTCGAGCCAGAGATAGGGCCAGTCGCCGGTGAGCGGGCGATCGAGAAAGCCGCCGACGCGGTCGTCGATATCTTTGCACAGCTTCGACACCGTGCTCTTGCCGATCCCCGACAGTCCCATGGCCTGCACCAGATCGTCGACGCGACGCGTGGACACGCCGCTGATCCAGGCCTCCTGGATGACCGCGACAAGCGCCTTCTCCGAGAGCTTTCTCGGTTCCAGGAACGGCGGAAAGTAGCTGCCTTGTCGAAGCTTGGGGATGCGAAGCTGCAAGGAGCCAAGCCGGGTATCGAACGAGCGGTCCCGGTAGCCGTTGCGATAGGTCGCCCGTTCCAGGGTGCGTTCATGGCGCCCGGCGCCGATCATGCCCTCCACGTCGGCCTCCATGAGAAGCTGCATCACGCTCTCGGCTATCGTCCTCAGGAAATCGCCGTCTCCGGCTTTTGCCAGAAGCTCGGCAAGCGGTAATCTGTCCTCGGTCATCGGGTGCTCCGGTCAGGTTGAAGTCTCGCAACTCCACCTTAGCCGGCCAATCCGGTGGCCACCTCCGTCGCACCATCTGAGATCCGAGTTTCCACCACCAGCGCGGACACTACCATCTAGCTCCATTTGCGCGCCAGACATCTTATAATCGTGGATATAGACAAATTTCGGCACCTTCGCCTTGGCCCAAGCGACGGCCTTATCCTCATCTAGTGTTCCTTCGGCGAAGTCGTGAACCTTGAAGCGGGCCTGGGCGCCGTAGCCGCGCCAGAGAACAATCCGGACGGCTTCGGGTAGTGGCGGCGCGGGGAGAGCGTCTTTCCCTTCCTCGACCACGGGCGTGACCAGCGCCACCTCAGCCAAATCTTCGATCTCCTCGGTTGACAGGACAAACTGGGCCTTACAGACCAGTTTGCCTGTCGCGGTTTTACGCCCTTCCCATCGGTCGACTGGCCAGTCTTCATCAAGGCTGTACTCGGCGCCGGCGATGATTGGATTGAGAGTGTATAGCGCCTCGAAGAGATTGCTTTTGCCAGCCTCGTTTTGACCCACAAAGGCCGTAATCCGAATTGCTTATCCCCTTCGCTCAGGCGGTAACCATACCTAGCGAAGCCGCGTGACGGCGGGGGCCCTGTCCCCTATCTCGTCTGGATGTCCGAGGCCCTGTTCCCCACGCGCTGGAAGAAAGACAAGCCGCCGTCGCTCGAGCGGTTTATGGCCACGTTCCCAGACGACTACGCTTGCGCCGACCACCTTGCCCGAAAGCGTTGGCCGAACGGGTTCCGGTGCCCGCATTGTGCCTCGCAGAAGGGATGGAAGTTGGAATCCCGCCCCTGGGTCTTCCAATGCTCAGGAAAGGGCGAGAACCCCGGCTGTCGCAAGCAGACTTCGGTAATCGCCAAGACGGTGATGCACGGCACGCACCTGCCGCTGCGCACATGGTTCATCGCGGCCTACCTCGTGGCAACCCACTCCAACTCGATCTCCGCCCTCCAGCTCCAGCCCAAGATCGGGGTCGGGTCGTACAAGACCGCCTGGCTACTGCTCCATAAGCTCCGACGCGCAATGGTCGACCCCGGTCGGTCGCCGCTCGAGGGCAAGGTCGAGATCGACGAAACGAGCTTTCCCCATCGCAAGAGGACGGAGAGCCCGGACGGCGGGCAGGGAAAAAGCACGGTCGGCAAGGTCTTCGTCATCGGTGCGGTCGAGCATCGCGATGGCAGGAAGTCCGGACGGCTGCGGCTCGCCAAGATCGCCGAGGACCGGCGCGAGTTCATGGTTCCCTTCGTGCTGGCGAACACGGCGAAGGGATGCACGATGGTCACCGACGGAAGCAGTTCCTACGTCGGCATTCCGGATCGCGGGCATATCTTGAAAAACCTGAGCAAGGACAATGCACCGCCTGGCCATATCGCCATGGAGCGCATCCACCGCGCCTTCTCCAATTTGAAACGCTGGTCGCTGGGCACGTTCCACGGCTTCCGGGAGAAGCACGTCGACGCTTACCTCAACGAGTTCGTATTCCGCTGGAACCGACGTCGCTCGTTCCAGACCACGATGGAGCGCATCCTCGGTATCGGCCAGGCGCTGCCACGCACCACCTACCGGGACATCGTGGGCGATACCTCGGAATGGCGAAGGCAGCATCAAGCCCAGATCTTCAAGATGACCTCTCCCCTTCGGATGAAGATGGCGAGGGAACTGGCACGCGAAATGCGCATCCCCATCATCGAGGCACTCGCGCAGATCCGCACCGAGACCGATAAGCGATACGAGCGTCGCCAACCGAAACGGCCAGCCCTTGCCCTGCGCCGGGAGGGTGATGCGCGCCTGTCCGGCCGTTATCGATATGTCGCCCGGCCAACAGTGGCCGCGATCGAGGCGCGCTATCCAAAAGTGGTGCCTGAGCCGAAAGTCGCGGCCCACTGACCGAGGCACGGGCTCGGGTTCCGACATCCAGCGACATGAATCCGAGCAGTTTCTGTGGACCGCAGGCCGGGAAGCGGATCTGTGCGCGACGCGCCGTCGCCGATGGTCTCTCCTACTCCAGCAGCTCGATCGATTCCCTTCCGCGGAGGCCTCCGGCCCCGCCATCGGCTAGCCTAGGCTTCAGCTATATCTGGTGGTCACCTGAGCAAAGGGGATAAGCAATTAATCCGATTGGCGTTGATCCAGCCGGAGTCAATTATGTTGCGATAGTTTGTGACCTGAAAGCCTTCAAACTGCATTACGGCCTGCCCTTGAGTTGCTATGACTTTGTCGGAGCAAGATGGCGTGCCAGAAGACCAAGATCAAGCCGCGCTCAACGACTTAATTGGATGGGCTTGGACTTTATAAAACTGGTCTTCAGATGGGGTCGGGATTCGAGTCGCTGAAAAGAGTAATGCCACAGGGCTGAGTTGACGACCTCGGCGAGAACTTGCCAAGTGGGCATGACAGAGGTCATCTTTTGGGATGCCACAGTGCGCCAGCGAATGGCCAGGAAGGGTCGAAAGCTGCCGTCCAATGGTTTTTCAGCGGTCGCCGCAAATGCGCCGCCTTCACTCACTCCGCCGGCGTCTGCTCGGCCAGATCCGCCCGCGGATCGAGCGCAAAGCTTGCCGGCGTCTGCGTCCGGGCGAGGGGCGTCGTCCTGAAGTCGCCGCGTTCTTCCACCGGCGGGGCGGTGCGGCGGAAGGTGCGGTAGAAGGCGTAGAAGGCGAAGATCGCGTGCGCGGTGCCGGTGGCGACGAAGATGCCGGAGGGGCCGAACGTCTCCATCAGCCAGGCGGCCAGCAGCGGGCCGCCCATCGTGCCGAAGCCGTAGAGGATGAGAAGACCGCCCGAAACTTTGACAAAATCCTCCGGCTTGGCATAGTCGTTGGCATGCGCGACGGTCAGGGAATAGGCGGGATAGATCACCCCGCCGAGGCCGAAGGCGATGGCGAACAGCACCAGCGGATCGTGGCTGCGCAGGGCCATGCCGACGACGGCGATGCCGACGCCGACGAGACCGGCGACCGTCATGACATAGCGGCGATCGACACGGTCCGAGAACCGGCCGAGCGGGTACTGGAAGACGATGCCGCCGGCCATGGTGGCGGCGAGCAGCGTCGCGATCTCGGTGTTGGTGAAGCCGAAGCGCTGCCCGAGCACCGGCGACATGTTGTTCCAGGCGCCCGACAGGACGCCCGCCAGAAAGACGCCGACGGCTGCGGCCGGTGAATTGCGGTAGATCATCGCAAGGTCGAGCGAGGTCGTCGTCAGGGGTTTGGGCGAGGGCGCCTTCGACAGCGCCGTCGGGATGACGGCGAGGGCGAAGAGGATGGCGCAGAGCATGAAGGGCGTCGTCAGTTCGGGCCGCGTCGCCGCCATGATGTACTGGCCGCCGATCATCGCCGTCATCGAGACGATCATGTAGATCGAAAAGATGCGCCCGCGCGTCTCGTTGGTGACGCGCTCGTTCAGCCAGCTCTCGATGATCATGTAGCTGCCGGCCAGCGCGAATCCCGCAATGCCGCGGATCAGGATCCAGGCGATCGGGTGGACGATCATCGCCAGCATCAGCACGCCGATGGCGAGAAGGGCGCAGAGGCTGGAGAAGGTCCTGACATGGCCCGCCTGGCGCACGATCAGCGGCACCACGAGGCAGCCGACGGTGAAGGCGATGGCGTAGCCCGTGCCCATGAAGCCGATCTCATAGCTCGACCAGCCCTCGATCGAGCCGCGCACCGGCAGGAGAATGCCCTGCAGACCCGCGCCCGCCATCACGAAGAAGGTGGAGATCAGGAGGGAGACGATCGGCAGCAGCGCGGACATGGAAGGCCTTGGAACGACGGACGGGCCGCGGAGGCGGCAGACGGGCGGCCGACCGCAGACTAGGGGCGATGCAGCACGCGCTAGGGTGGGTTTGCGACTTCGTCGTGACGGCTATCCGACATTTCCGCCCCGCGCCAGCCCGGGAGGGCCGCGGGCGTCACACAGGCATTGCCGGACCCATGTAGGCAGCCTAAGCCGGACCGGATCAGCCTGCCTCATCAGGATGCAGGATGCGATGGATCCGGCCGGAGCGCTTTCGGCTCGCACCGGGCTCGCGATCGCGATGGCCGGGCAGGTCGGACAGGATGGGTGGTGTGGATGCGGGAAGAGGCCGGGCCGTTGCGGGACAAGGACGGGGCGCTGATGCCGGCGGTTGCGGGCTTTCCTCTTGAGGCGGCGGACCGGCCGAGCTTCGCCGCGCTGGTGCGGGTCTTCACCACGCTGGGCTTTCTCGGCTTCGGCGGCCCGGCCGGGCAGATCGCGATGATGCACAAGATGCTGGTCGATGAGCGCCGCTGGATCGGCGAGGAGCGGTTCCTGCACGCCTTGAACTACTGCATGCTCCTGCCCGGCCCCGAGGCGCAGCAACTCGCGACCTATATCGGCTGGCTCCTGCACCGCAAGCGCGGCGGGCTTGCCGCCGGGCTTCTCTTCGTTCTCCCCGGTGCGGCCGTGATGCTGGCGCTGAGCGCCCTCTATGTCGCCTTTCGCCACGTGCCGCTTATCGATGCCGCGTTTTTCGGCATCAAGGCGGCCGTGCTCGCCATCGTCGTCGAGGCGATGCTGCGCATCGGCGGGCGTGCGCTGCTCGACCGGACGGCGCTCGCCATCGCCGTCGCCGCGTTTCTCGCGATCTTCGTCCTCGCCGTGCCGTTTCCGCTGATCGTTCTCGGCGCCGGCCTCTTCGGCTGGCTGCGGCAGCGCCGCGTCCCGGCGGCGGTTGGCGCGGCACCGCCGTCCGGCAAGGTGGCGCCTGCAGGCGTGGTCGATGCGATGTTCGCGCGCGGCGAACTCGGCCATGCCGAGCCGTCGCGGGCGCGGGCCCTGAAGACGCTCGCGGTCGGCCTGCCGCTGTGGCTGGCGCCCGTCGCCGTGCTCTGGCTCTTCCTCGGCGGCGAGGCCACCTTCACGACCATCGGCCGGTTCTTCAGCCTGATGGCGACGGTGACCTTTGGCGGTGCCTACGCGGTGCTGGCCTATGTCGCGCAGGCCGCCGTGGAAAACCTCCAATGGCTTTCGGCGGCGGAAATGCTGGACGGGCTCGGACTTGCCGAGACGACGCCCGGACCGCTGGTGCTGGTCCTGCAGTTCGTCGGCTTTCTCGCCGCCTTCCATCATCCCGGCAGCCTGCCGCCGCTTCTCGCCGGCGCTCTCGGCAGCCTGCTGACGCTCTGGGTGACCTTCGCGCCGTGCTTCCTCTGGATCTTTCTCGGTGGCCCCTATGTCGAGGCGCTGAGGCAGAACCGGTCCATCGCCGCGGCGCTGTCGGCGATCACCGCGGCCGTCGTCGGCATCATCGCCAATCTCGCGCTGTGGTTTGCCCTGCATCTCCTTTTCCGCGACCTCCAGCCCCTGGCGTTTCTCGGCAATTTCGGCCCGGACCTGCCGGTGCTTACCTCGCTCGACCTGCGCGCGGCCTTCCTGTCGGCGCTCTCGGCGGTCTTCCTCTTCCGACTGCGGCTTGGAATGTTCGCGACGCTGGCGCTGTCGGCGGCTTTCGGCATCGCCAGCATGGGCTGGGCGGGCTGAGGCGGCCGGCCCCGGCGCCGGCGGAAGGGTTGTGCCCCGTGCGGGTGTATGGTGAGCTTGTTCTCGAGCCGGCCGCCGGGCCGGCATGTCGGATGGGAAATGCCCATGTCAGACTGGAAGCCCGCGACCTATCCCTCCGTCAGCCCCTATTTGATCTGCGCCGATGCCGAGGCGGTGATCGACTTCATGATCACGGTCTTCGGCGGCACCGTGTTGCGCCGCATCGATCGGCCCGACGGGACGATCATGCATGCGGAGGTCCGCATCGACGACAGCGTCGTCATGATCGGCGGCGCCACCCCGTCCTATCCGGCACGGGCCCAGCAGATCCATGTCTATGTCAGGGACGTCGACGCCGTCTTTGCCACGGCGATCGAACAGGGGGCGGCCGCCATCGAGGCGCCGCAACGCAAGCATGACGACGACGACCGCAGGGGCGGCTTCACCGACAGCGCCGGCAACGCCTGGTGGATCGCCACGCAGTAAGCCGCGTGCGCCCTGTCATCGCTGACTGCCGCGTTCCGCGCAAAGGGCCGCGGCGGGGCTTTGGAGGCGCTTCGGCGGCAGACCCTCGGGTCGGCAGGGCGATCAGGCGCGTTCGTCGAGCCGCGCCTTCAGCGCCAGCAGATCGCGCCAGGCGAGCTTCTTCTGCGCCGGCTGGCGCAGGAGATAGGCGGGGTGCAGCATCGGCAGGGTCGGGATCGTGTCGCCGGGACCGACGCCGAAGGTATAGTCGTGCCACGTTCCGCGCAGCCGCAGTATGCCTTCCTCGGTCTTCAGGATCACCTTGGCCGCAGGCGATCCCAGGCACACCAGGATTTTCGGCCTGACCAACTCGATCTGGCGGGCGATGAAGGGCAGGCACATCTCGGTCTCGATCGGCGTCGGCGGCCGGTTGCCGGGCGGGCGCCAGGGCACCGAATTCGTCACGCGCACGGATTCGCGCGTCATCCCGATCGAGGCGAGCATGCGGTCGAGAAGCTGCCCGGACTTGCCGACGAAGGGCTCGCCTGCAATGTCCTCCTCGCGCCCCGGCGCCTCGCCGACGAACATCACGTCGGCATCGGGATTGCCGTCGCCGAAGACGAGTTGCGTCGCCGTCAGCCGGAGATTGCAGCCGGTGAAACCCGCGAGCGCCTCGCGCAATTCGTCCAGCGTCTTCGCCGAGGCCGCCCGCTGATGCGCATCCGCCACCGCGATCTCGTCCGGCACGGCGAGGGAGAGCGCAGGAAATCCGTCGACGGTGGGTGGCGGCGCGGCGTGCGCCTCGCGCCGGCTGGCGGCGGGCGGCGACAGCGACCGCTCGGCCGCGCCAGCGCCGTCGCGCGGCGGCGCCGAGGCCTCCGGCGCCCGTCGTGCCGCCCGGCTCTCGATCTCCGCGGCGGTCTCGGCAAAACGGTCGCGCGGCGCATCGAGGACGATCGTGTCGATCCCGGCATCGCCATACCACTCGAGAAGCGCGGCGGCGGCCTCTCTTGTCGTGACGGGGGGCGGATGCGGGATCATGCGAAGGTCTTAGCGCATGGCGGCGGGAGGGGCAAAGCGGGCAGGAGAGGGATTGGCTATTCGTACGGTTACACCGTACACATGCCCCTCATGAAAATTCGCAGTGTCCGTCACAAGGGACTGAGCCGCCTGATCGCGCGGAACGATGCGAAGGGCGTCCGGGATCGCTGCAGGGGCGGGGTGGCCTGAAAGTCGGGACCGCCCGCCCCCCCGACTCACCCCAGCGCCAGCACGGCATCCGCAAACACCCCCGGCGCCTCCTGCGGAAAATTGTGGCCGACCCCTCGGACGATCTTCTCCTCATAGCCGGCCGTGAAGTGGCTCCCTTCCCCGTCGCCCGGCGGGTCGACGCCGTCGTCGGCGCCTTTCAGGACGATCGCCGGCACGGAAATGTGCGGCTGGGCGGCGAGGCGCTGTTCGATCGCGTCATAGGCCGGGTCGCCGGGGACGAGGCCGAAGCGGTGGCGGTAGGAATGCACGACGACGTCGACGAAATCGGGATTGCGGAAGGCTTTCGCAGAGCGGGCGAAGGTTTCGTCGGTAAAAGCCCAGGTCGGCGACCAGAGGTTCCAGATCAGCCGGCAGAGCGCGTCGCGGTTCTGCGTCAGACCAAGACGGCCGCGCTCGGCATGGAAATAATACTGGTACCAGAAGCGATGCTCGGCCGCCGGATCGGCCGGCTCCCCCGAGGCGGCGATGTCCTGGATGTTGTAGCCGGTGCCGCAGCTGACGAGACCCTTCACCCGCTCCGGCCACAGCGCGGCGACGATGGTGGCGGCGCGTCCGCCCCAGTCATAGCCGGCGACGACGGCCTTCTCGATCGCCAAGGCGTCCATCAGCGCCAGGAGATCGGCCCCGAGCGCGGCCTGCTGGCCGGAGCGGGGCGTCCCGGCGTCGAGGAAGCGCGTTTCGCCATAGCCGCGCAGGAAGGGCACGATGCAGCGCTTGCCTTCCGTCGCCAGTCGCTCGGCGACGGTGTCATAGGCATGGGCGTCGTAGGGAAAGCCGTGCAGGAGGATCACCGGCGGGCCGTCGGCCGGGCCGGTGTCGAAAAAGGCGACGTTCAAGACGCCGGCATCGATCTGCTTCATGGCAATGTCCCGACTGCTGCTGTCCCCTCCTTGTAGCCGACCCCCGGCCGTTGGGGGAGAGTTCGAGGCGCTTAAAGGGCGCGGCAGGCGATGCGCGACGGCTGCATTCGCTGGCTCCGACCGGCGGGCGGCGCAAAGCGGCGGCGGGCTGGCGCGAAAAGGCCGCGCTTGAACGAAACTTCGACCTATTCTAAGCCGGCAGGGCCGATGCGCGACGCCACCCCGGCGGCAGAAGAGCTTGTGGTCGCCTTCAAACCGGCCCGATGGCCTGATCTGGGCAGGCGGGAGCGCGGCGCACCACCGACGGAGACGGGTTGAGATGAACGAGACCGAACGCGAGAGCATGGAATTCGACGTCGTCATCGTCGGCGCGGGACCGGCCGGCCTTGCGGCGGCGATCCGGCTGAAGCAGCGCGATCCCGACCTCTCCGTCGTCGTCCTCGAAAAGGCCGCCGAAGTCGGCATCCACGTCCTGTCCGGCTGCGTGCTCGATCCGAGCGTGCTGGACGAACTCCTGCCGGAATGGCGGCAGGAGGAGACGCCGATCCGCCAGGCGGTGACCGAGGACCGCTTCTACTTCTACGGCGCGCAGGGCGGCATCCGGCTGCCGAATGCCCTGATGCCGAAGCTGATGGACAATCACGGCAACTTCGTCGTCTCGCTCGGCCTCGTCGCAAAGTGGATGGCGGAGAAGGCCGAAGCCCTCGGCGTCGAGATCTATCCGGGCTTTGCCGCGACCGAGATCCTCTACGACGAGTCCAACGTCGTCATCGGCGTCGCCACCGGCGACATGGGCGTGTTGAAGGACGGCACGCCGGGCCCGATGCACCAGCGCGGCATGGCGCTGATGGGCAAGTATGTCTTCATCGGCGAGGGCGTGCGCGGCTCGCTCGCCAAGGAACTGATCCGCACCTATGGCCTCGACGAGGGCCGCGACCCGCCGAAGTTCGGCTTGGGCATCAAGGAGCTCTGGGAGATTTCGCCGGAGAAATCGAAGCCCGGCCTCGTCCAGCACTCCTTCGGCTGGCCGCTCGACATGAAGACCGGCGGCGGCTCGTTCCTGTATCACCTCGAAAACAACCAGGTCTATGTCGGCTTCGTCGTCCACCTGAACTACAAGAACCCCTATCTCTCGCCCTTCGAGGAATTCCAGCGCTTCAAGACGCATCCCGACATCGCCGAGCTGCTCGCCGGCGGCAAGCGCATCGCCTATGGCGCGCGGGCGATCACCGAAGGCGGCTGGCAGTCGGTGCCGAAACTCGTCTTCCCCGGCGGCGCGCTCATCGGCTGCTCGGCCGGCTTCGTCAACGTGCCGCGCATCAAGGGTGTGCACAATGCCATGGCGTCCGGCATGCAGGCGGCGGACGCCGCGGTCGAGGCGATCAAGGCTGGCCGCGCCCACGATCGGCTGAAGGTCTACGAAGACGGCTGGCGCTCTTCCTCGATCGGCCGGGATCTGAAGCGCGTGCGCAACGTCAAGCCGCTGTGGTCGAAGTTCGGCACGGCGCTCGGCGTCGCGCTCGGCGGCATCGACATGTGGACGAACCAGCTTTTCGGCTTCTCCTTCTTCGGCACGATGAGCCACGGCAAGCCGGACCATCTGTCGACCGAGCCCGCGGCCGAGCATCAGCCGATCGTCTATCCCAAGCCCGACAACACGCTCACCTTCGACCGACTGACCTCGGTGTTCCTGTCGAACACCAACCACGAGGAGGACCAGCCGGTGCATCTGAAGGTCGGCGACATGGCGTTGCAGAAGCGCTCCGAGCACGACGTCTATGCCGGCCTGTCCCGGTTCTACTGCCCGGCCGGCGTCTATGAGTGGATCGAAGGCGAGGACCCGACCTACGTCATCAACGCGCAGAACTGCGTGCACTGCAAGACCTGCGACATCAAGGACCCGAACCAGAACATCACCTGGGTCCCGCCCCAGGGCGGCGAGGGGCCGGTGTATCAGACGATGTAGAAGAGGGGGTGGAGGGGCCGCCTGCCTCTGCGCCTCAGCACCGTTTCGATCGAGGGAGAGGTTCTCCACTCGGCAGCGCTGGTCATGTCGCCGCGGCTGATCACTGCAGGGTGCAAGACCGACGCCAGGCTGAACACATGACGAGGGGCCCAATCCTTCGGGGACAGGGCTCCTCGTTACCGATCTTGCCGCGGGATCGGCCTCAGCGGGTCAAAGGAGTTTCCTCCCGTATTCCGGCCGTCAGCCTGGGCGCCGATGGTAACCGGATAGATGCCTGCGCCCGGGACGACAAAGGGAGAGCAGCGTCGGATCGACCTCGCTGCTTCTTCAATCGCAAATCGTCGCGACAAGGCCACCGGGGGCTCGCCGATGGTCCCGATATCCAGAACGGCGCCGGCCGCATCGACCCGAATTTCCAGTGGTGGAACAGTGTTTTTGGTCCCCTGCGGCATGGTCAGGCAACGCTGAACCTGATCGGTCAGGTCATCGGCTGCGCATACGGCGGCGGACGCGTACACCAGCAAGAATACGACTCCCGCTGAAAAAGCTCTCAATCGACACGGCTCCTCGGTTGGATTGGTCTGAATACGCTTATTTAGCTCATCGCATGAATAGGCCTAATGCCGCAGCCCACCGTACCCGACTCTGCGCTGGTCAGCGGGCAGACAAGCCGGCTGCTGGCTGAAGGCCGGGATGGCGAACTCGTCGGCGTCACGGTCGCTTCGCGAGGCTCACCGCGCCACCGTCTGCACCGCCGGCTCCTGCGGCCTTGCGAAGCGCGGCGTGAAGGTCACGAGCACGGGCAGGTGTTCCGACGTCGTCGCCTCGGTCCGCTCGACCGAAAGGATCGAAATGCCGTCGGAGGCGAGGACGTTGTCGATGGGCAGGCCGATGGTGCGGGCGAAGAACGACGGCATGAATTCCAGGAACCAGGTCGGGCCGATGCCGGGAATGACGCGCGTGTTGCTGGCCGCCGCCATGGCGCGCATCGAGGCGGTCCAGGGCGCGGAGTTGAAGTCGCCGGCGATGATCAGGGGATCGCCGAGGCCGGCGAGTTTCGGCGCGAGCGCCTTCACCTGGCGCCACTGCCGGCCCGGCCAGGGCCAGCGCAGATGCTGCGAGCCGATGACGACCTGCGTGCCGTTGAAGTCGATGCGCTTGGCGGCAAAGGCGCCGAACGGATCGCAGACGCCCGCGTCCCCCTCCGCGAAGGGGCGGCGGGAAAGAATCCCGGCATCGCCGTCATGCTCGGGATAGGCGCAGAAATACTGGTAGGGGTAGCGGTCGAGAATGCCGGCGAAGGCGCGTTCCCAGGAGCCCGTCATCTCCTGCACCGTCACGACGTCGGGCAGGCGCTCGCCGATGAGGCGAAGCGCTGCGGCCTTGTCGGGCGCGTCGAAGCGAAGGTTCATCTGCAGGAGCGTGTAGCGCGGGGAGCCCGGCAGCGCGGTGCCGTCCTGCGGCAGGGGCAGGAGGAAGGGGAGGACCGTCGCGAGGCCGAGCCCGCCGGCGCAGATGGAAGCAAGCGCTGCGGCAAAGAGCCGGGTCCAGACGAGAAAGCCGGCAACGACGAGGATCGCCACCGAAGCATGCGCGCGAAACTGCGCCATGGTGTCGAAGAGATAGACCCGGTCGCCGAAGAAGCCGGCGAGAATGCCGAAGCCGAGGGCGACGGCCAGCGCCAGGGCCAGGCCCCCGATGATTTCGCGGCGCCGCGCGCCGTCAGGTGACGTCATGCGGCAGCCCTACTGGAACGCGGTTTCGAAGAAGGAGCGCAGCTTGCGCGAGTGCAGCCTCTCGGGCGGCATTTCCGACAGCTTTTCCAAGGCGCGGATGCCGATCCGCAGATGCTGTGCCACCTGCCGCTTGTAGAAGTCCGTCGCCATGCCCGGCAGCTTCAACTCGCCGTGCAGCGGCTTGTCGGAGACGCAGAGCAGGGTTCCGTAGGGCACGCGGAAGCGGAACCCGTTGGCCGCGATCGTCGCCGATTCCATGTCGAGCGCGATCGCCCGCGAGCGCGACAGCCGCTCCACCGGCTCCTTCTGGTCGCGCAGTTCCCAGTTGCGGTTGTCGATCGTCGCGACCGTGCCCGTGCGCATGATCTTCTTCAACTCGTAGCCTTCGAGCCCGGTGATCTCCTCCACCGCTTCCTCCAGCGCCACCTGCACCTCGGCCAGCGGCGGGATCGGCACCCAGACGGGCAGGTCGGCGTCGAGCACATGGTCCTCGCGGACATAGGCGTGCGCCAGCACGTAGTCGCCGAGCGCCTGCGAATTGCGAAGGCCCGCGCAGTGGCCGAGCATCAGCCAGGCATGCGGCCGCAGCACCGCGATATGGTCGGTGATGGTCTTGGCGTTGGACGGGCCGACGCCGATGTTGACCATCGTGATCCCGGCGCCGCCCTCGCGCACGAGATGATAGGCCGGCATCTGCGGCAGCCGCAGCGGCGCCATGCCGGTGGGCGGTTCGCGGTGCCCGGCCGGCGTCACGACATTGCCGGGCTCGACGAAGGCGCTGTAGCCCCTGCCGCCCTCGGCCATCCATTCGCGCGCGAGCATGCAGAACTCGTCGATATAGAACTGGTAGTTGGTGAAAAGCACATAGTTCTGGAAATGCCAGGGGCTGGTCGCGGTGTAGTGCGCCAGGCGGTGCAGCGAGTAGTCGACGCGCTGCGCGGTGAAGGGCGAGAGCGGCATGGCCTCGCCCGGCTGCGGCTCGAAATTGCCGTTGACGATGCGGTCGTCCGTCGAGCCGAGGTCGGGCACGTCAAAAATGTCGCGCAGCGGCTTGTCGAGCTTTTCGGCGGCGGCGCCGTCGACATAGGAGCCCTCGGGAAAGGCGAAATGCAGCGGCATGGGCGTTGTCGAGTCGCCGACCGCGACGGGCTGGCCGTGGTTGCGGATGAGAAGCGCGATCTGCTCCATCAGGTAGTTTTCGTAGAGATCCGGCCGGGTGATCGTCGTCGCGTAGCTGCCCGGGCCGGGAACATGGCCGAAGGAGAGGCGGCTGTCGACGCGGGCGTGGCTCTCGGTGACGAGCGCGACCTGCGGGTAGTAGGCGCGGAAGCGCCGCGAGGTGTCGCCGCTGGCAATGACCGCGTCAAAATTCTCGCAGAGAAAGGCGACGGAGCGTGCGTAGAGCCGTGTCAGCTCGGCAACCGCGGCGGCGGCGTCGTTGAAGGACTGGGGCGGTGCCGACGCGGGCGAGGCGAGGATGGGCGTGGTCTTGGCGGGTCCGATCATCCCTCCCTTCTAACCGTCCCCCAGAACGGGCGGAAGACGGCGCCGGGATTTTTGCCGCGTCGGACCTGGAAGATTGCCGGTTTCGCCGCACCGACGACTTGCCGGCAGCGCTCGATTGAGCGGCATCAGGTAGGCAAAGGCCACCAACGGTCGACAGCTCACGACTGCGTCGTTCCAAGGCCTCCGGCGTCTTCTTCAAAGCGGTCATTCGACCGGCAGAGAGTTTCCCGCTTTCGTGCCTGAAAGTGATGAGACCCCGTCAGCAATTGCGCTGGAGATGTAAGCGATTAGATCGACAGCGGTCGCGCTTGGGCTGGTTGGAGCGTCCGGGCAGCCCATCCCGGACACCAGAAACGCGGTCGGCACCACCATCACCGGTGCCGTTCCGGGCCGATGCCGGGAGGTCGCCGGCCTTGCCGGCCCCGACAGAAGGGAGCGGCGGTCCGGGCGAAGTCGCCGCGCGTGAATGCCGGCTGCCTTCGGCGCGCGGCAGGAGCCCCCGCGCGCGGCTCCATCTGGCCGTCGTTGAAGACGGGGCGGTGGAGAGTGCCGGGATCTCCTCGGCGACCACCTTGACGCCTTCTGCTAAAGCAGCCTTTGCTCCCCGAACATCTCCAGAGATCGGACATCATGCGCGCCCAACTTCAGACCCTGCTCAGTTCGCGCAGGTGGGAATTCTTCATCGTCGCCGTCATCCTCATAAATGCCGTCACGCTGGGGCTCGAAACCGACCCGCGCGTCATGAGCGTCATCGGCCCGTTGCTGACCTTCCTCGACCGGCTGACCCTGGCGATCTTCGTGGTGGAGATCACGCTGCGGATCTACGCCTTCGGCTGGCGGTTCTTCCGCGATCCCTGGAGTCTGTTCGACTTCACGGTGGTGGCGATCTCGCTGCTCCCGGCGACGGGCCCGCTGACGGTGCTGCGCGCCCTTCGGATATTGCGCGTGCTGCGGCTGATCTCGATGATCCCGTCGCTGCGGCGGGTCATCGGCGGACTGATCGCCGCACTGCCCGGCATGGGGTCGATCATCGTCCTCTTGCTGCTGGTCTTCTACGTTTTCTCGGTGATGGCGACCAAGCTCTACGGCGCCTCGTTTCCCGATTGGTTCGGCAGCGTCGGCGCCTCGGTCTACACGCTGTTCCAGGTGATGACGCTGGAGAGCTGGTCGATGGGCATCGTGCGGCCGGTGATGGAAGTCTATCCGCTCGCCTGGCTGTTCTTCGTGCCCTTCATCCTGTCGACCACCTATGCCGTACTGAACCTCTTCATCGGCGTCATCGTCTCGGCGATGCAGGAGGAGCACCAGGCGGTGGACGAGGCGGGCCGCGAGCAGGCGCACGACGAGAGCGTCCAGATCCTCCAGGAGATGAAGGCGCTGCGGGCGGAGATGGCGGAGCTGAAGGCGCGGCTCGAGCAGGGAAGCGCGGACACAAGACCCCTCTGACCGACCAGATTTCGCGCGGCCCGCGTCAACCGCCCGCCGGGAACGCCGGCCGCCGCGGGTCCAGCGCCGTCGGAAAGGCTGGGTCGGGCATTTCCCGCACCGGCTCGCAGCGGCCAGGCCCGTGGCCGATCTTCTCGAAGCGGGCGAGACGGCCCACCGTCGCCGCGGGAGGCGGAGGCTTCCGTCACCGTGACGAGCGTCCGACCTCCTCGCCCAACTCAACCGCCAGCTTCCCCCGTTCTTCGGCGACACTCGCCCCGGGATGGACCGGCACCCACTCCTCGACCGATCCCCGGTCTTTCGCTCTGCGTCGTTGCTCGCACCCTGTCGCCGGCCCTCGCCGGGTTGGACCACGAGATCGAGGCGCCGTTCCCATCACGCGGCGCAGCGATCAAGGGCGTAGGAGAGGGGCGCAACAGGGCCATCCATGGTGGATCAGGACGGACTATCGCCCGGGGCGGCGCCCTGTCGACAAAGGGCAAACCCGGGGACGGTTCACTGTCGCAGGCCCGCTTGGCGATGGCACCTTCCCCGGCATCGATGAACAGGAAAGACCGGCCGAGAGCACGGGCGGACCGATCTGTCGGCCCGCCCTGTATCGTTACTGGCCGGGTGTGCCGCCGGCAGGAAGCTCGGCGGGTGCAACCTCCATCGGGACGGGCGACGGAGCGTTGCCCGCTGCGGTAGCTTCCGGCGCGGGGGCCGCGGGCTCTTGCGCCGTCGGTTCGGGCGCCGCGGGTGTGGCCGGGGCAGCGCCCGCCGTCGCCGCATCCGCCGCCGGCGCTGCGGGGGTCGCGGGCGCCGATGCTGCCGGGTCCGGCGCGCCTGCCGCTGGTTCCGTCGCAGGCGCTGCGGCTGGCGTCGCCGTGGCCGGACCGCCGGGCATCTGATCGGTGGCGATGGGCTGCGGCGTCACCGAGCCATCGGCATTGGCGACGCGCCAGACCGTGTTGCCGGCATCGTCCGCGACCAGCAGGGCGCCGGTGCCATCGATGCCGACGCCGACGGGACGGCCGCGGACCTCGTCGCCATCGAGGAAGCCGGTGACGACATCCTGCACCTTGCCGACCGGCTTGCCGGCCTCGAAGGCGACGAAGCCGACCTTGTAGCCGTTGAACGCGTCACGGTTCCAGCTGCCGTGCTCGCCGACGAAGGCACCCGCCGTGTACGGCGCGGGCAGGGCCGATCCGGCGGCGAAGGTCATGCCGAGCGCCGCGACATGGCTCGACAGCGCATAGTCCGGCGCGATGGCGCGCTCCACCATGTCGGGCCGCGGCGGATGCACGCGCGCGTCGACATGGTCGCCGTAGTAGCTCCACGGCCAGCCGTAGAAGGCGCTTTCCTGGACCGAGGTCATGTAGTCGGGCACGAGGTTCGGACCGAGCTCGTCGCGCTCGTTGATGACGGCCCAGAGCGCCCCGGTCTCGGGGTTGAAGGTCAGCCCGTTCGGATTGCGCAGGCCCGAGGCGTAGACGCGCGCAGCGCCGGTCGCCCGGTCGACCTGCCAGATCGCGGCACGGCCTTTTTCCGCCTCGAGGCCGTTCTCGACGATGTTCGAGTTGGAGCCGACGGAGGCGTAGAGAAAGCGCCCATCCGGGCTGAGGGCGAGATCCTTCGTCCAGTGGTGGTTCAGCGGCCCGCCCGGCAAAGGCGTGAGGACGCGGGGTGCCTCGGTGATCACATTCTGGCCCAGCGTATAGGGATAGGCGAGGATCGCGTCGGCGGCGGCGACGTAAAGCGTGTCGTCGGCGAAGGCGAGGCCGAAGGGCGAGGCAAGCCCAGTCAGGAGATCGTGGCGCTCGTCGACGACGCCGTCGCGGTTGCCGTCGCGGAGCAGCGTCACGAGGTTGCTCTCCTTCTGCGGCCCGGTGTCGCCATGCGAGATCGCCATGATCCAGCCGCGGATGATGTCCTTTGGCCGCGACGGCGGCTTGCCCTCCGGTCCGCGCGACTGGACGACGAGAACATCGCCGTTCGGCAGCGTGTGCACCGTGCGCGGATTGGCGAGGTCGGTGGCGTAGGCGGTGATCGCAAGCCCCTCGGGCACGGTCGGCGTCTCGCCCTCCTGCCAGCCGACAACGGGGGCGACGTTCAGGTCGGGGATCAGGCTGTGCTGCGGCTCGGGCAGGACGGGATCCGGGCCGATCTGCGTCGAGACGTCGAAATTCTCGCCGCCCTGGTCGCTGCAGCCGGCGAGGGCGAGGAGGGCAAGGCAGGTGCCGGCGAGCGCTGTCGAACGGGTCTTAGTCATCGTAACGCACTCCAGTATAGCCGCGGGTCAGCGCGAGGCGCCCCAGCCAGAGGGTGACGATCATCGCCAGCACAGTGACCGCCGAGAGAATGAGGCCGTTCGGGACGACGGCCGTCCAGCCGTCGCCGGCATGGACGAGGCTGTTGAAGAAGGCGAGGACAAGCACGACGAGAAAGCCGACGATCTGAGCCGCGCCCGGACCGTTTTCGCGGGTCGACTGCCGCGCGAGGTCGACAAGGCCACCGACGATCGCAAGCCCGCCGGCGATCAGCCCGGCAAAGAGCAGCCAGGAGGAAAAGTTCTGCCACATGAGGTCCGACGTCCGCCAGAAGGCGATGTCGGTGAGGAGCGCGAAGGTGAGAGCGACGAAGGCGAACGGCGCCAGCACCGAACTCAGCCGAAAGCTGTCTCGTGCGGGGTCATAGGGGTAGCGCGTGGCTGAGGACATGGTGGCCGATCCAGATTGACAATGCTTGCAATACGATCGGCTGTCCGTCTGGTTCCTCAGCCAACCATACCAAGCGGTTCGCCGGACCGGTCGGGTGGCCTGGCGAGGAGGCGGCAGGGGCGCGGAAGCCGGTCCGTCACCTGTCCTCGAACACGGCTAGCCCGACCATCATCAGAGCAATAGCAGGCCCGGTCTTCACGAGCGCTCCTAGGGGCTCGATCCACATGTCCGGCGTTAACAAAGCCGCGGAAATCATGTAAAAAAGGGATAGCGCAATCCCGGCCAGCAAGCCGAGGCGGCACGTTCGCCTGGTGGCGATCAATATGCCGATCGCGATATCCAGCAGGCTTGTCGCAACGGTAGTCGCTGTCGCCAGCGACGCGCTGAAACCGTTATCTGTCAGGACTCGGACTGCCGCGTCGAAAGCGACGGAAATCGCGGCTCGACCGTCAGCCAAACGAAGACGATGGCATTGGCTCGTGGGGATGTCTCACCGCAGACGGGCCAACCGCGAGGGACAAAACTCCCGGCCTTTCGTGGCTTTGCTACCTGGCTCGTCAATCTCGCCTTCTTCTCCGCCCGGGTTCCTTGCAGGCATTCGTGCATCGCGCCCTTCACCCGGCGCGGCGGGCCGTTTTCGAACGCGCCGTCAACGACGGCGGCGGATGGCGCCGCATCGGTCGCGCCCTAGGTGGATCGCTGACGCCCACCCCTCACGGAGATAGCCGATGGCTGCGATCGAACTCTACTACTGGCCAACCCCGAACGGCTGGAAGGTCTCCATCATGCTGGAGGAACTCGGCCTTCCCTACGACGTGAAATACATCAACATCGGCAAGGGCGAGCAGTTCGAGCCTAGCTTCCTCAAGATCGCGCCTAACAACCGCATGCCCGCCATCGTCGATCCCGATGGCCCCGGTGGCGCGCCGATCTCGGTCTTCGAATCCGGCGCGATCCTTCAATATCTCGCTCGCAAGAGTGGAAAATTCTATCCGCAGGAGGAGCGGGCGCGCGTCGCCGTCGAGGAATGGCTGTTCTGGCAGGTCGGCGGCCTCGGCCCGATGGCCGGCCAGGCCCATCATTTCCGCCAGTACGCCCCGGAAAAGATCCAGTACGGCATCGACCGCTACACCAACGAGGTCCACCGCCTCTACGGTGTCATGAACCGGCGTCTCGGCGAGACCGAATACCTCGGCGGCGATTACTCCATCGCCGACATGGCCTGCATCGGCTGGATCGTCCCGCACGAAAACCAGGGCCAGGACCTCGCCGAATTCCCGAACCTCAAGCGCTGGTTCGAGACGCTCAAAAACCGGCCGGCCGTGGAGCGGGGCCTGGCGCTCGGCGCCGAGCACCGCAAGAACATCGCGCAGGACGAGGAGGCGAAGAAGGTGCTGTTCGGGCAGCGATGAATGAGCGCAGCGGGGGGCCTGTACCCCAGGCTCCCCGCTGCGTTCCGTTCCGCCGCTGTCGTCATCTCTCCCTGCCGAGGCTCAAACGCGCAACATGCCACCCGGCGAAGATGATTGCCTGGCTAACATCCTATGATTTTGTTTGATTTACATAATTTTAACTTTTACGTTATGCGCACTGAGCGCCTTTATATGGAAATTTATAATGTCATCGGCATGGTCTTTTTTTTCAGGGCGCAACTCAAACGAGAGCAAGGAACCCTCAGCCAGGGAACCGGTCGTACCAACACTGCCAGGTCCGAACGTGCATGCTGATCCGCAACCTCATCCCCGCCCCTCCCGACCGCTTGATATCCTGGGACAACGCAACGAGATGCTGCGCGTCCGCTTCAGCCAGATGGTCGATCGGCTCGAGGACCTAAAGTCTCTCAGTGATGACTTCTCGATGATTATCGAGCCAATCGAGGCTATTGCCGTCGAGCTGCCCCAGGCCAAGGCTCGTGTCATGGAAACTGAAGCTTTGCTCTCCCGAGAGATCGAGGCCAATCAGAATCTGCGTCGCGAAGTGGATTCTTTGACTAGTGAACTCTCAGCTACTTCGGGCGAGCTGACTTCTTTTTCAGCGCGCTCGCGAAAACTGGAAGCTGAGTGTCAAGAGATGGCAGGGTCGGTCGATGAGCAGCGTGCGCTGCTTCGCGATCAGGCCCAGCTACTCGACAATGTCGAGCGTCAACTGGCGGTTGAGGCAGAGCAGCATTCTTCTGTTGCCGCCGAGTTGGCGCTGCAGCGAGCCGAGAACGAGGCGGTGGTGCAATCATTGCAGCGCGCTCAAAGCGCCTTGCAGCGTGAGTCGGAACAGCACTCCATATTCGAGCGCGAAAGTCGGCGTCTGCATCAGCTGGTCGGTGAGCAGAGCGAGCGCATCGTTGCGTTAGAGGCCCGCGCCAACGAACTCGCCGAGCAGCGGGATCGCCAGGCGCAAACCGTCGCCGCGCTCGAGGCTCGGTTGCACGAGACGGAGCTTGCCCGCCAGAAGGCCGAAGGGGAGCATGAAAGCGCGGTCGGGCAGCTGACGGCCGAGCGCACGTCTCTTAGTTTGAAGGTTGATGCGGTCGCCGCACGCCTGGCGTCGACAGAGCACATTCTCACCAAGGTCCGCACCCAGTTCCGCGACAAGGACGAGGCCTTGCGTACGACCGAACGCAGCCTCAAGGACGCACTTCTGGAGCGCATATCTGCCGACAGGCGGCTGGAAGCGATGCGTAGCGAGTTGGGCCACCAGACTGTGCAACTCGGTGAGCTTCAGCGCCTGCGGCAGGAGGCCGATGAGCGATCCGAGATGCTGACGAAGGCACTGGCGGCCAAGGATGTCGCCTTGGAGAACAGCATGGCCAAGGCCGGCAGTCTCGGAGACCGGCTGGAGAGCCTAACGAAGAGATACGAGAATGACCGAGTGACGCAAGAGGCGGCCAACCGCCGGCTGATTGAAGAATTGGAGAGTGAACGGGCCGAACGCACCCTGGCTCAAGGGGCGCTCGAGATTGCCCGGGAGAATCGCGTTGCCTTGCAGCGTCAGAATGAAACCCTGAAACGGGCGGTGCGCGCGATCCAGACCCAGAGCGAGCCCGTCGGCTCCGAACAGTACCATCTGCCGGATGCCGGCCATGTGACAAATGTCAGTTTCCTGACGCTATCGGACAGCCGTCCGGAGTAGTATCTACGAAAGTGTCGGCGTTAATAAAAAAAATGAGCTAAAGCGGGTCAGTGTAATACCGCGGAAGTTATGGCATGGCATCGGGGAGGTAAGAGTGTCATCTACAGTTGAGGTTGAAGTTGAGCGTTCGTGGCCGATCCGGGGATCGGCCGATATCGTCCGGAGCGAAATCTCGAACAAGGAGCGGACTGCGGCAGTTCATCCAATCGAGAAGAGAGACTTTCCCGATGGCATTCCACATGAGGAGCCGCGTCGCGATTGGGCAGCAGCGCTCACTCTAGTCGAGGAGGCCTCTGAGGCCATTCGCATGAGCGCCGAGCGAGTGACCGAATTGGAGCGCGCGGCCGAAACCCAGGCGCATCAGATGCGCGAAGATCTTTTGATGATGCAGCGGCAGTTGCAACAGGCGCAAAGGGAGATCGCCGCTGCCAATATGAGGGCAGAAGCGGCGGAAGCCCAGGCAAGCGAGTCGGAAGCGTGGTTGATGCGCCTTGATCAGGCGATCACCCATGGCTTCGGCCCGGTCTCTAGGCGCGATTGATTTTGCGGATGCAGCCGCATGTTCAATCAGGGTGTGACGTCGGAGAATTGAAGATGGAAGAGGCGATACCAGTCTTTCCAGGGCGATATCGCTCGATGAAGGGTTCGGACGAACCCGGCATCTGGGATGGTCCAGATGTCTTTGCTCCAGAGGCGTCACTGATGCCTTCGCATGCGCTCGCTGCCACTCAAGGCAGGATGTCGAGCCAATCGTCGGTCGATGGCGCGAATGCCGTTCAGATGGTCGAGCGGGCCGCCGAACTGATCAAGGAGTACGAGCGGAGGTTCGTGGCGATCGAAGCGGACGCACGCTCCTTTATCGAACGGGTCGAGAAGGAGCGTGCGGCGCTGAAGTCGCGCATTCATTCGCTGCAGATAAACCTCGCCGAGAGCGAGATGCATGCCCGTTCGCTCGAGAATGCCTTGCAGAGATCCAATACCGAAGTCGTCGAGTCACAATTCGAGATCAGGTCGCTGAAGAATGGCCTGCAGAACGCGGCAAAAGAACTAGCCCAGTCATCGGCCTACTTTCAGCGCATCCAGGAAAAGCTGGGCAATGTCTGACTGGCATGTCGACGGCGTCCGGGTATCACCCACCGGATTTCTTCGTAGCCGGTAGGCTCGTCGGACGCCGTGCACCTTCGGTTGCCGGTGAGGTGGCCTACTGCCGCGACCAGGTCTGCGACTTGCAGAAGATCTTCAGCGCGCAGCCGGTGAGCTTCATCGACGCGCCGGTGACGGTGGCGCTGCCGGCATAGGTCTTGTCGACCTTGGGGTCGGTGATCTCGCCGGAGTATTTTTGACCCGACCCGCTCATCTTGCCGATCTGGCGGCCCTTCGACTGGCCGGTGAGGAGGGTGATGCAATAGGCCTTGCCGCAGCTGGCGATCTTGGCGGTCTCGCCGCTGGCGGTGGTCCAGGTGCCGACGACCGGCTCGGCGGCGCTGGCGGCGAGGGATCCGAGCAACAGAGCGGCAAAGGCGATGGAAGTGGTCTTCATGCGGTGTCCTCCCGAGACAGAGGGGAAGCCGGCGGCATGAGCTGCTCTCTCGGGTTCCCTTGACGTAAGCGTAAACCAGGATGGGCCGGGTGGCCAAGCGAAATCTGCCGGGCCTTCTGTCCGGATTTCGGCCATGCTCTCTCTCGACGTGTTTTTGCGGCGAAGCCGGGACATGGTTATGGAAGAGTTCACGCCCGACAAGGTGACAGTTTGTTAATCCGGGGCCAAAGGACTGTAATACAAGGCGTCGGCGTTTCCTGTCTTTGAAGTGTTATCAAGAGATGACCGAAGCATTTAATTCAAATTAGCCACGCCTTTTAGCGGAGTGTTCAAGCGAAGCCGGCATTCTCGGGACATCCAAACAGGGCGGATCGAGCCGCCCGGAACAACCGAGACAACAGGGAAAAGACCATGGCCCGCTTCGACTTCACCGACCACTCCACCGGCACCATCGGCGCGACCTTCACCCCCAGCGCCGACGTCCTCTTCCAGATGGGCATCCTCTGCGCCTCCGGCCGCGACGGCGCCGTCGATCTCGTCGCCGCGCACATGTACCTGAACCTTGCCGACCGCGGCGGCGCCGAGGACGCGGCCTATCATCGCCAGCAGGTCGCCGAGCAGATGACGAAGCTGGAACTCGCCAAGGCGCTGCGCGCCGCCCGCGAATGGATCGCCTTCCACTGAGCTTTCCATCGCTGATGCCGTCGGTCCGTCGCGACGATCCGGCGCGACGCCGGTGCTCAGCCCACTCTCTGCAAGGCGACGTGCAGCGCCGCCTCGAACAGGACCATGTCGGCCTCGCGCCCGACGCTGACGCGGATCATCCGGTCGAGCGGGGCAATGCCCGGCATGCGGATGAAGACGCCCTCCTTCAGAATTTCCGCCAATATCGCCCTGGCATGGGCGGCATCCCGGCCGCAGTCGATGGCGACGAAGTTCGTCGCCGAGGGAAGCGGTTGCAGCCCCGCGGCAGACGCGATGCCTGAAAGCCGCGTGCGTGCCGCAGCGATGCCTGCCACCGTAGCGCGCAAAAACTCCTGGTCGCCGAGCGCGGCCACCGCGCCGGCCTGCGCCATGCGCGACACGCCGAAATGATTGCGCACCTTGTCGAACTGGCCGATCGAGCCGGGATCGCCGAAGGCGTAGCCGACCCGCACTCCCGCCATGCCATAGGCCTTGGAAAAGGTCCGGAAACGCACGAGGTTCGGCCGGATGAGATCGACCGGGGGCAAGACGCCCTCCGGCGCCATGTCGCCATAGGCCTCGTCGAGGACGAGGATCGTCTCCTCCGGCGTCTCGCGGATCAGCCGCTCGATCTCCGATGCCGCGTGGAACGACCCCGTCGGATTGTCGGGATTGGCGAAGTAGAGGAGCTTTGGCCGTGTCTCCCGCGCCCGCTCGAGCAGGGCGTCGATGTCCTCGAAGATCGCGGGTCTTTCGTCGCGATAGGGCACGGTGTCGAGGACGGCGCCGCGGCCGGCTACGTGATAGTTGAAGGTGGGGTAGGCGCCGCGCGAGGTGAGGACACTGTCGCCGGCCTCCGTCGCGAGATGCACGAGATGGCCGAGCAGCCCGTCGATGCCCTCGCCGACGGTGATGTTCTCCGGTTTCAACCCGTGATGGGAGGCGAGCGCCGCCTTCAGCGCGAACTGCTCGGGATCGCCATAGGCCCAGCTTTCCGCCGCCGCCGCCGCCATCGCCGCGACGACTTTCGGCGAGGGCCCGAACACGCTCTCGTTCGCCCCGAGCCGTGCCTTGAAGGCGACGCCCGTCCGGCGCTCCAGCGCCTCCGGCCCGACGAAGGGGATCGTCGCCGGCAGCGAGCGGGCGAGGGCGGAGAAGAGCGGAGCGGTCATGGCGTTTTCCGGCAAAGGATGGGGCAGGCCTCTTCTGCCGCGTTTTGCCGGTTCTGGCCAGCCGGCCGCCGCGCCGCCGCGGGCCAAGTGCTTTCCGTCACGCGGTGGCGAACGCCACCAAATGGACTTCGCCAGGAGCGCTAGGAAATGGCTGGGCTGGGTGGAAGCCGTCATTCCCAGGACTGGCGTTCAACGGCGGCTATGCGCCCCCTATGGTCGTTTTGGCGCGATCCAGCGCCTTCCAGAGGCGGACATCCAATCTTGCCGGGCATGCCGCTAACCTTTCCCACAAACCGCCACTGCCCCGGTTGCGCCGAAGATTCGTCGTTATCTATCATTCGTCCAGCATCGAGCGCCTAACGAGGATCTCGGTCCAATCTGAAGGTCATTCGAAATGCTGCCCCGCTCACTGTGGGTTCCAGCCTGAAGGTTCCACTCATGCGCCGCATGGCAGTTTCACATATCGAAAGTCCTAGTCCGCTTCCGGAACGAGCATCGTCATTACCCCGGACGAATCGCGCAAAGGTCGAGTAGGGAAATTCTCGCGGCAACCCCGGACCCGTATCGGTAAATAGAAGTGTTCCGTCATTGGAGACAGAGACCTTTACACTGGTGCCAGCCGGGGTGTGTTTGCGAACATTGTCCAATAGATTACGCATGATGAGGGCGATCAGTGTCGAGTCTCCGATTATTTGGACAGGTAAATCTAGGCCGTCCGCCTCAAGCAACCATCCGGCCGACACCAGCCGCGGGGCCGCCTCATGCAGGACCTGGGCAACTGTCTCGCCGAGGTAGAGCGAATGCAGGGAGAAGACCGTACTGCCATCCAACCGAGCGATGTGCAGCAGCTGCTCGATGAGACGGGCCATTGCATCGATGTCTTGCATGGCCGCATCCCGGTCGGGATCAGATGCAAGGCTTTCCAGCCGTAGCTTGAGGTCGGCAAGCGGCGTCCTCAGTTCATGAGCGGCATGAATGGAGAAATCGCGTTGAGCGACGGCACCGGCCCTTATGCTGTCCAGGGCATGGTTGACGGCGGCAATCAACGGCTGAACCTCCGCAGGTGCCGATGAGCCGGCGGGTAGTGTCCGCGCTGGTGGTGGAAACTCGGATCTCAGATGGTGCGACGGAGGTGGCCACCGGATTGGCCGGCTAAGGTGGAGTTGCGAGACTTCAACCTGACCGGAGCACCCGATGACCGAGGACAGATTACCGCTTGCCGAGCTTCTGGCAAAAGCCGGAGACGGCGATTTCCTGAGGACGATAGCCGAGAGCGTGATGCAGCTTCTCATGGAGGCCGACGTGGAGGGCATGATCGGCGCCGGGCGCCATGAACGCACCCTGGAACGGGCGACCTATCGCAACGGCTACCGGGACCGCTCGTTCGATACCCGGCTTGGCTCCTTGCAGCTTCGCATCCCCAAGCTTCGACAAGGCAGCTACTTTCCGCCGTTCCTGGAACCGAGAAAGCTCTCGGAGAAGGCGCTTGTCGCGGTCATCCAGGAGGCCTGGATCAGCGGCGTGTCCACGCGTCGCGTCGACGATCTGGTGCAGGCCATGGGACTGTCGGGGATCGGCAAGAGCACGGTGTCGAAGCTGTGCAAAGATATCGACGACCGCGTCGGCGGCTTTCTCGATCGCCCGCTCACCGGCGACTGGCCCTATCTCTGGCTCGACGCGACCTACCTGAAGCAGCGCGAAGGCGGCCGTATCGTCTCGGTGGCGGCAATAATCGCTGTCGCCGTCAACACCGACGGCAAGCGCGAGATCGTCGGCCTTCACATCGGGCCCTCGGAAGCGGAGACCTTCTGGTCGACCTTCCTCAAGAGCCTCGTGCGCCGCGGCCTTTCCGGCGTGAAGCTCGTGATATCGGATGCCCATGAAGGGCTGAAGGCCGCCATCCGCCGGGTGTTCAGCGCCTCCTGGCAGCGCTGCCGCGTCCACTGGATGCGCAACGCCCTGTCCTATGTCCCGAAGGCGCAGCAAAGCATGGCGGCTGCGGCCCTGCGCCAGGCCTTCATCCAACCCGATCGCGCCGGCGCGGCCCAGGCGCTGCGCCACGTCGCCGACCAGCTCCGGGGAAAGTGTCCCAAGCTCGGCAGCTTCATCGACGACAGCGAGACCGACGTGCTGGCGCATCTGGACTTTCCCGGTCAGCATCGGACCCGGATCCATTCGACCAATTCCCTGGAGCGCCTGAACAAGGAGGTGAAGCGGCGCGCCGATGTCGTCGGCATCTTCCCGAACGAGGGCTCCATCATCCGCCTCATCGGCGCCGTCCTCCTCGAGGCCAACGACGAATGGCAGACGCAAAACCGCTACATGCAGACCGAACCCATGGCCGAACTCATGTCCAACAGCACCAAGCCCGAAACCGTACGTATTTCCACCGCAGCCGCCTGAAACCGAGCCGCTTCAGTTACACCCCAATTTCCACCACGTTGACGGACACGACCGAGCCGGCGAGCCGCTGATGCCCCAAGTTGTCAAAGGTGATCCGTTCGGCCTGCGCGGCCACTTGTCGAAGTCCCAGTAGACTGAAGCGAACGATGCTCACTGCGGTGAGCACCATGACAACAAGCATTGCCAGCGCCGCCCACCCCAGCTCTTCGAGAGATTGAGCAAAGAAAGTATTGGTCAAAGCGGTGACATCCGAACGCGGTCGTGCCAGTCGGAGCCACACTCCAAACTCCGGCACAAAAAGTTCGGCGATGAGGACTGGTCCGGTGCCGTCGAGCGTCGGTCCGATCAAAAGAACGGGTTCTGGGTCTGCTGGTCCGGGGCGTCCGGCTGGAGCATTGGCGTCGGACCGATCCAGCACCTTCCCTGTCGCATCCGTGACGGTGTAGCCGTAGACTGGCCGTGTGCCTGACAGAAGTCCGCTATAGGGTGGGTCGATCTCTGATGATGGCTCGGTCGGGCGGTCGAACACGACCGTGCCGCCAGGGTTGTGCCGAAGCAATCCCGCCCATTCCTCGACTTGAGTGGAGAGACCGCGTTCTTCTATCCCGAATTGGCCGCGCGTGAACTCCAGGGACAGGATCGTACCGGCACCGATAAGGGTCAACGCGGACATCGCGGTCACGATGACCGCGAGCCTCACATCGAGGCGGTAGGTCCGTCTCACGATCGGGTCTCGCACAGGATATAGCCCAGGCCTCGAAGCGCCTTGAGCTCGACCGTCGCCCCCGCGTCCGAAAGCTTCCTGCGAAGCCGATGAACCAGCGTCTCGACCGCGTTGTCCGACCAATCCTGATGAAGCGCATAGAGATGCTCGCCCAGCATCCGCTTGGGCGTCACCCGGTCGCCGGCACGGATCAACTTGTCGAGGGCGGCATGTTCCTGAGCCGTCAGCCTGACGTCTCGATCAGCCACAGTCAGGCTCGTGCTATGAGGATCGTAGAGGAGATTCCCTATGCGCAACTCGGTAGCCGTGATTTCCGGGAAGCGTCGTCGCAGCGCCCTCAGTCTTGCCAACAGCTCTTCGGTTGCAAACGGCTTGACGAGATAGTCGTCAGCCCCCGCATCCAATCCAGCCACCCGGTCCCCGATCTCGTCCCGCGCGGTGAGCATCAGCGTCGGCGTGCGCAGACCGGCGGCACGGGCAGACCTAACCAGCGCCCGCCCATCGCCATCGTCGAGCATGACGTCCACGATGCAAAGGTCGTATGCCGCTATTTTCCACGCCGCCTCGGCGTCCGCGACGGTCGCGAACACATCGACCGCATGACCGGCCTCGGTGAGCCGTCGCCCCAAGGCCTCGGAAAGCAAGCGGTCATTCTCGACGACCAGAATTCGCATCACGACTCCCCATGACCTCACGTCGGCTGGTCAACATGAAGCTCCCACTTTGCTGACGGGCTGTGTGTATTGCGACGAAGCCGCCCGGGCATTTCCGAGATTTAGTCGCCCGGGATCCCGGGATGATGTCGCCCGCCCCTTCGAGCGCCGCTGGCCGCTGATTTTCCTGTCACCCAGAGCTTGCCCGGTCAATCTCTCATTGCCGGTCCGGGGCGGGTCTGCCGCATGCTGTCGCCGCAGAGCTCGATGCGATCGGGTTCTGGATGCGGCGATCGCGTATCGCGTTGGCGTAGGTCTTGTATCGACGACCACGTGCCGGCTGGCGACGACGTCTCAGATAAGCGAAAGGAGCGGCTCTAGACAGCCCAGCAGCGCCGTCCCCTCGCGGGCGACTTCAAGTCGAGAACGGTGGGCGAGATCATCTCGGACTGGCGGGCGACAACTCTCGGAATTCGCAGAGCTGTCGAAAGCCGATTGCGCCGGAGTGATCGTGGCGAGGGGTCGCCGCACGCGAGCCAGAAAGCCCGACACGTGCGCTGCTCAGCTCCAGCGGCTTCGTCGAGAACTCGCAGGGCCCCAATCTGCAAGTTTTCTGCAAGTTAGCCAGCGCATGCGCCGCGGCTATGAGCATATCCCTATCCAATCCCGCTTCATCCGGCGCGAAATCACACCTTCCGATTATGTAATTACCCACCCCCGCATTCCGTAGAATGTCAGGCGCCTACCGTCTCGAGAATTGTGTTGAAGACGTTGCCCCCTTGGCGCAGCCGGGCGGTATCGACGACGGTTCGGATGTCAGCTTCGCCTTCGGCGGCCCACATGGATCGATAGCCGTTGGTGACCTTGCGCTGGATCACGGCCGGTCGCAGGGCGCGCTCGCAGCCGTTGTTGGTGGCCTCGACCATCCCGGTCCAGAGAGTGAAGGTCAGGAGCTGGTCGCGCGCTCGCCTGAACTTGTGCTGGACCACTCGAGCGAAAGGGCAGGAGGTCGGTGCGGCGAGGATCTCGGAAAGACTTCGCTCCAGTGCACGGCGCTTGGCGACGATGGTCGATGCGGCGAAGGTCGTGATGCCGCTGGCCAAAGCGAAAGCCTTGGACAGCCAGATCCGCAGCCGCGACGGCAGCAGATCCTCGCCCGCCTGTTCGGCGTAGGCGACGTCGCGGGCCAGATGAGCCAGACAGGTCTGATGGGCGTCGGCATGTCCCTGCTGGGCAGAGTAGCGATCGGAACACCAGACCTTTGGCCGGTGCCCGTCCATCAGGGTCCTGACCACGATGGCACCACGGGTCGGAGCGGCACGATGGACGACTGCGTCATCGCAGCGAAACACCCATTGGAAGGCGTTGCTGCCTTCGATGCGAACGCCGGTCTCGTCCGAGGCCACCACCTTGGAGCGGCGCAGGGCGGCAATGGCGAGATCGCGGTCGGCGACGAAGGTGCCCTGCGCCCGGCGCAGCATGTTCATCAGCCCGCCCTGGCTGATCTGCAAGCCGAAGAGATCGGCCAGAGCTTTCTGAAGCCGTTCATAGGACAGGGCCTGGAAGGTCTTAAGATAGGTCGCCACCGCATGCAGCCGCGGCCCGAACGGCGTCCCCCTTGCCGCATCGGGCAATCCCGCTGAGACAAGCGTGCCGCAGGAAGGACAACAAACCGAAAGCCGGCGATGACGCGTCACGAACGGCTTGATCTCCGGCAGATCGACCGTCTCGTACGTGCCGCCGATCTCCGCGGGAAGGCTATCGGCCAGGGCTGCCTGGCAGCAGGAGCATTGCTCGGGACGGTGATCGACGAGCCGATCGAAATCCTCACCCATCGCTCGGCTGTGGCCTTCGTGACCGGGCTTGGCGCCGCCAGGTCTTGCCTGCTCACGGCGCTCCTTGCGGTCACTAGACGGAGGCTTCGAGGATGTGCGTGACGTCTTCTCCGGACGCTGAATCTTCAGCACCAGATCGATCAACTCTTCCTTCGTCAGACGCTGCAAATCACCGCGATCCATCCGTCCATGGATTCAGGGAATTCGGCCCGTGACAAGGGGGTGGGTAATTACCGGTCGTGTCCGTCAACGTGGTGGAAATTGAGTGTAGCTGAAGCGGCTCCGTTTCAGGCGACTTCGGTGGAAATCTGTTCGGGTTTTGCAGTGTTGCCCATGGCCATGAGGTCGGCCATGGGTTCGGTCTGCATGTAGCGGTTCTGGATCTGCCATTCGTCGTTGGCCTCGAGAAGGACGGCGCCGATGAGCCGGATGATGGATCCCTCGTTCGGGAAGATTCCGACGACGTCGGCACGCCGCTTCACCTCCTTGTTCAGGCGCTCCAGGGAATTCGTCGAATGGATCCGGGTCCGGTGCTGACTGGGAAAATCCATGTGCGCCAGCACGTCGGTCTCGCTGTTGTCGATGAAGGCCCCGAGCTTTGGACACTTTCCCCGAAGCTGGTCGGCGACGTGGCGCAGCGCCTGGCTGGCGCTAGCACGATCGGGCTGGGCGAAGGCTTGGCGCAGCGCGGCCGCCGCCATGCTCTGCTGCGCCTTCGGGACATACGACAGGGCGTTGCGCATCCAATGCACCCGGCAGCGCTGCCAGGAGGCGCTGAACACCCGGCGAATGGCGGCTTTCAGCCCTTCGTGAGCATCCGAGATCACGAGCTTCACGCCGGACAGGCCGCGGCGCACGAGGCTCTTGAGGAAGCTCGACCAAAACGTCTCCGCTTCCGAGGGGCCGATGTGAAGGCCGACGATCTCGCGCTTGCCGTCCGTGTTCACGGCCACGGCGATTATGGCGGCGACCGAAACGATGCGTCCACCCTCGCGCTGCTTCAGGTAGGTCGCATCCAGCCAGAGGTAGGGCCAGTCGCCAGTGAGAGGACGGTCGAGGAAGCCGCCGACGCGTTCGTCGATGTCTTTGCACAGCTTCGATACGGTGCTCTTGCCGATCCCCGACAGCCCCATGGCCTGTACCAGATCGTCGACCCGCCGGGTGGAAACGCCGCTGATCCAAGCTTCCTGAATGACGGCAACCAAGGCCTTCTCCGAGAGCTTTCTCGGCTCCAGGAACGGCGGGAAGTAGCTGCCCTGCCGAAGCTTGGGTATCCGAAGCTGCAACGAGCCGAGCCGCGTGTCGAGCGAGCGGTCGCGGTAGCCATTGCGATAAGTCGCCCGTTCCTGCGTCCGTTCGTGGCGCCCGGCGCCGATCATGCCTTCAACGTCGACCTCCATAAGGAGCTGCATCACGCTCTCGGCTATCGTTCTCAGGAAATCGCCGTCCCCGGCTTTCGCAAAAAGCTCGGCAAGCGGTAGTCTGTCCTCGGTCATCGGGTTCTCCGGTCAGGTTGAAGTCTCGCAACTCCACCTTAGCCGCCCTATCCGGTGACCGCCTCAGCCACACCTTTCAATGTCGGAATTTCCACCACGAGCGCGGACACTACCTAATTACCCGATTATCGCGTTCTCTTTTGGCATTTTGGCAACCAGCCTGTTTTTCTGGAGCTTTCCAGAGGTCGATTTGGTTGTCAGCCGCTGGTTCTTCAGCCCCATCGACGGTTTTATCTTGTCCGCCGATTCAAACCTGCAGTGGATCCGTAACAGTGGTCCTTGGGTCTTGGCCGGGGTTATTGTCATTATATTGGTCCGCATTCTCCGCGATGCCATCAACGGTGCCTTGATCTGGTCTCGAGTACGGAAGCCAGTTTGGCTGCTGTCGGGACTAGCTCTTGGTCCAGGGCTCATTGTGAACGGCCTCTTGAAGGCGCACTGGGGCCGACCCCGACCAATCCAGATCGACGTCTTTGGTGGGGACGCAGTACACCAGATGGTGTGGGTCATCAGCGACTGGTGCGAGGGAAACTGTTCGTTTGTCAGCGGAGAGGCTTCCTCGTCAGCTTGGCTTGTCGCTGCGGCCCTCGTTACGCCCAAGCCCGTAAGGCTGGCTGCCATAGCAGCGGCTCTCGTTTATGCTGGATCGTTATCGCTGACCCGGATCGCCTTCGGCGGACATTTCCTTTCGGATGTTGTCCTCGCCTGGCTTATCTGCGGACTCATATTTGCAATCCTTTACCGCCTTATTCTGGATACGACTTATCCCGCTTCGCTCGGGCGGTAATCCCATCTAGCAAAACGGGTTACGGTTCGAGCCGATCTGCCAGGTCCTGCCGATCCCCTGTCGACGTATCACGAACATGCCGCTCGCGAGTGAGAAGCGTCTCGCAGGCCTAACTCGCTATCGTTGTGAGACGTCGCCGAAGGACCGTGGCCGGATGGCGGGTTTCGCGGGTCTGGGGTTCGGAGCGGACGGTCCGCTCTTCGCCCGACGCTCGCGTTCGCAGGGATCAGCCGCATTGGCAGCAGTGGGTCGAAAGCCCCAGTCCTCCAGTGGCTATCGCTAGCTGCTTCCGGTGTTTCCGGGACTGTTTGGGACGTTGCCTCTGACCCGCCACCTTCGCTTGCGTCCGCGGCCATGGGTCAACTGGTTCTCATCCACCTGCTTTGGCGGGGACACCTTCGCCGCTGCGATGCCGAGCGCCTCAGCTACGGGGTGCTCCTCCGGCCCGTCAGACGTCGATCCGCTTGAGCCCCGCGGCAAAGCGCCGGGCATTGTCGCAGTAGTGCGCGGCCGAGGCGCGCAGGGCGTCGGCCGAGGCGGCGTCGAGTTCGCGCACGGCTTTCGCCGGTGCGCCGACGATCAGCGAATGGTCGGGAAACACCTTTCCCTCGGTGACGAGCGCGTTGGCGCCGACGATCGAATGGGCGCCGATGACCGCGCCGTTGAGAATGTTCGCGCCCATGCCGATCAGCGTGTTCTCGCCGATCGTACAGCCATGCACGATGGCGCCGTGACCGACCGTGCAGCCGGCACCGATGGTCAGGGGAAAGCCGATATCGCTGTGGAGCGTCGCATTGTCCTGGATGTTCGTGCCGTCGCCGACCGCCATCCACTCGTTGTCACCGCGCAGCACCGCGCCGAACCAGATGCCGACGCCGGCCCCCAGCCTGACCCGCCCTATCACCCGCGCCCCGTCGGCGATGAACACGTCCCCGGCCAATTCGGGCGCCTGCCCGTCGAGTGCATAGACCGCCATGATGTCCTCCCGGATTGGCCCGGGAAAGTGCGGCAGCGGGGCAGGCGGGTCAAGGTGGGGGCGCGGCAGCGGCGCTCAGCGGGCGAACCTCCTGGCGCCGAACACGCAGATGAGGACCAGACCCGTAACGGCGATCATCGACCAGGCAACCGGCTCGCCCAGCAGAAGCCAGGCGAGAGCCAGGCCGAAGAAGGGTTGCAGCAGCTGGAGCTGGCCGACGCCGGCAATGCCGCCGATTGCGAGGCCCCGATACCAGAACACGAAGCCGACGAGCATCGAGAAGACCGAGACGTAGGCGAGGCCCGACCATTGTGGGACGGTGATGACATGCCAGCTGACGGGCAGCGTCGCCAGGGCGATTGCGGCCATCAGCGGCAGCGCCAGAAGCAGGGCCCAGGAGATGACCTGCCAGCCGCCGAGGCGACGCGAGAGCGTCGCGCCCTCGGCATAGCCAAGGCCGCAGAGGAGGATGGCGGCGACCATCAGGAGGTCTCCCGTCAGCGAGCTCGGACCGCTTTGCCAGAGCGCGAAGCCGGCGACGGACAGGCCGCCCATGAGCGCGAACAGCCAGAAGACCGGCCTTGGCCGCTCGCCGCCCCGCAACACGCCGAAGATCGCGGTGGCCAGCGGCAGCAGTCCGATGAAGACGATCGAATGGGCCGGGGTGATGTGCTGGAGCGCCAGCGCGGTCAGGAGCGGAAAGCCGGCCACGACACCGACCGCGACGACCGCGAGCGACAGGATATCGGTTCGTGCGGGCGGTCGCTGACGCAGGATGAGCAGCAGGGCGCAGCCGAGAAGCGCCGCGATGACGGCGCGGGCCGAGGTCAGGAAGAGCGGCGAAAAACCACCCACAGCGACGCGCGTCGCCGGCAGCGAGCCGCTGAAAATGATGACGCCGAGAAGCCCGCTTCCCCAGCCTGCCGTCGTGCGTTCCATGCCGATCCCCCCGTTTATGATGGGGGAGAAGCTAGGCGGACCCGCCTGACAGAGGTAGCGACAGTACGGTACAGTCGCGCATATCCGTATTGCCTTCGTCAGCAGCACAGTTGGGTCCCATGCTTGAGCCGTCAGAGCCGCCTGTCTCGCAGACCGGCAGGGTGGTCGATGAAATCCGGCGGCGGATGGCGCGGCGGCTGCTGACGGACGGGGATAAACTGCCATCCATCCGGGCTTTCGCAAAAACCATGGGCGTGTCGCCTTCGACTGTGGTGGAAGCCTATGACCGTCTGGCGGCGGAGGGCGTGATCCGGTCGCGACCCGGTTCCGGATTTTACGCTGCCGGAGCGACGCCGCCGCTGGTCCTTGCCGATGCCGAACAGACGCGCGACCGGGAGATCGACCCCTTGTGGGTGTCGCGCCTGTCGCTCGATGCCAGTCCGGGCATGCTCCGGCCGGGGTGCGGCTGGCTGCCCGCCGACTGGATGCCGAACGCGGCCATCCGGCGCGCCCTGCGAGAGGAGGCGAAGGCGGGCAGCCGGACCCTGGTCGAGTACGGGGCGGCGCGCGGCTCCCTGGACCTTCGGCGTCATCTGGCGCGCCAGTTCGGGGCGGAGGGCATCGCGGCGAACCCCGAGCAGATCCTCCTCGCGTCGACCGGGACGCAGGCCATCGACCTGCTCTGCCGGTTCTTTCTGCGGCCGGGCGACAAGGTGCTGCTCGACGACCCCTGCTATTTCAACTTCCGGGCGCTTCTGCGGGCGCACCACGTCGACATCGTGAGCGTGCCCTATACTCGGACCGGCCCGGATACTGCGCTGTTTGCCGCTGCGGTGGAGCGGCACCGGCCGCGCCTCTACATCACCAATTCGGCGATCCACAACCCGACCGGAGCATCCCTGTCGGCACAGACGGCGCACCGCGTTCTGACCGCGGCCGCCGCCCACGGCATGACCATCATCGAGGACGACATCTTCGGCGATTTCGAAGCCGAATTCTCGCCCCGGCTCGCCGCCCTCGACGGACTGGTAGACGTGGTGCGCGTCGGCAGCTTCTCGAAGACGCTGTCGGCGTCGATCCGGTGCGGCTACATCGCCGCCCGTCCCGAATGGATCGAAGGCCTGATCGATCTTCAGGTGGCGACCAACTTTGGCGGCCCCAGCCCGATCGCCGCCGACCTGATCCTGCACACCCTGAACAATGGCAGCTACCGCAAGCATCTGGCAGCGCTGCGCCTGCGCCTGAGCCGGTGTCGCAAAGGCGTCGGTGCATCGCTGGAATCGCTCGGCATCGTGCCCTGGACGGTGCCCCGGGGCGGCTTCTTCCTGTGGTGCCGGCTCCCCGGACACAGGGACGCGGCCCACGTCGCCAAGGCGGCGTTTCGACAGGGCGTCGTCCTCGCGCCCGGCAATGTCTTCAGCCCGTCGCAGACAGCGGCGGACTGGATGCGCTTCAATGTGGCGCAGATGGACGATCCGCGGATCGCGGTCGTCCTGCGGGAGGCGCTCGGACAAGCCGGGACATGACCGCCGCCTGCCGGTCGATAGCGGCGACGACGAACACAAACGGGCGCTGGGCATCCGGCCTGAAGAAACCGGTTGAAATCCTCGCTTCCCTGCGCGCCTGCCTTGCCTTCGCCGCCGGCTTTGCGCAGCAAGGGGGCCCGGCAGCCAAGGTTTCTGAGCGATCGTGATCCGTTTCCTCCATACCGCCGACTGGCAGATCGGCAAGCCGTTCGGCGGCTTCGACGCGGAAAAGCGCGGCGAGCTGAAGGGCAAGCGCTTCGAGACGGTGGGGCGGCTCGCGCGCCTCGCGTCCGAGCGGCAGTGCGATGCGGTTCTCGTCGCCGGCGACGCCTTCGACGACAATACCGTCAGCGACCGCGAGATCCGTCGCACGCTGGAAGCGATGGCGGCCTTTGCCGGGCCCTGGGTCATGCTGCCGGGCAATCACGATGCCGCGCTCAGCGTCTCGGTCTGGTCGCGGCTGCGCCGGCTCGGCCTGCCGGGAAACGTCATCGTCGCCGATGCGCCTGAGCCGATCCTCCTCGCCGGGGGGCGGATGGTCGTTCTGCCGGCACCGCTGGTGCGCCGGCATGAGGGCGCCGACCTGACCGCCTGGTTCGACCGGGCCGAGACGCCGGGCGCCGCCATCCGCGTCGGCCTCGCCCACGGCTCGGTCGCCAACCGCCTGCCTGAAAAGGCCGAGAGCGGCAATCCGATCGCCGACGACCGGGCCGACCGGGCGCGGCTCGATTATCTCGCCCTCGGTGACTGGCACGGATTTCTCGAGATCGCGCCGCGAACCTTCTATAGCGGCACCCCCGAGCCCGACCGCTATCCCGCCAACCGGCCGGGCCATGTCGCGATCGTCGAGATCGACGCGCCGGGCGCTCGGCCGCGCGTCGAGGCGGTGGCGGTCGCGGGCTTTGCCTGGGCGTCGCGCGCGGTCTCGCTTCTCGGCGATGCGGCGGAGCTCGACGACGTGCTCGGCGCCATCGAACGGCCGGGGCAGACGCTGGTGAATGTCAGCCTGTCCGGCAGCCTGCCGCTGCGCGGGCGGGTGGATCTCGACGATCGGCTCGCCTTTTGGGGCGCGCGCTTCTTCGATCTGCGCGTCAACGATGCCGGGCTCGTCGACGCGCCGGACGAGGAGGATCTCGACCGCATCGACGTCGCCGGCTTCGTGCGCACCGCCATCGATCGCTTGCGCCGGAAGGCTGCCGATCCGGCCGATCCGGAGCGCGCGGCGGCGGCACTGGCGCTGCGCATCGCCTATGTCGAGCATGTCCGCCTCGCGCCCGCGGCGCCGGCGCGCCCGTTGGCGGCGCCGCCCGCGACGGGCAGCGGCGGAGAGACTGGCGGGACGCGAAGCTCCGCGGCACAGGACGCGCCGGCGACCGACGCGGCCGCCTCTCGGCCCGATGGGGCCGCGCCGGACTTTTCCTCCGCTGCGCCCGAGCCGGCGCCCGAGGATCCGGGCGCCGGGATGGCAGCGCCCGCAGGAGCCGGCTGATGTATCTCACTGCGCTGTCGCTGAAGGATTTCGCCGGCCTCGGCGCCGTGTCGCTCGAAGACTTCGAGCCCGGGCTGAACGTCATCGTCGGCGACAACGAGGCGGGCAAGTCGACGCTTCTGGTCGCGCTGCGGGCCGCCTTCTTCCAGAAACACCGGGCCGGCGGCGAAGCGGTGAAGGCACTCGCCCCCTATGGCCGCACGGTGCGGCCGGAGATCAGCGTCGACTTCACCACCGGCGGGACGTCCTACAGCCTTTCCAAGGGCTTCCTGCAGCGGCCTGAAGCGTCGCTTGCCTGGCCGGGCGGGTCGCTGTCGGGGGATGCGGTCGAGGACAAGCTCGCCGAACTCCTCGGCTTCGCCCATTCCAGCGGCGCCAAGCTGAAGCGCGACGAGCACCAGGGCGCTTTCGGCTTGCTCTGGGTCGAGCAGGGCCGCTCGCACGAGCATGATCTCGACCTCGGCGTCGGCAAGAATGCCGTCACCGCCTCGCTGGAAGGCGAGATCGGCCAGATCCTCGGCGGCGAGCGCGGGCGCGCGCTGCTCGGTGCCGCCGAGGCGCGGCAGGCGGTCTTCTTCACCGCCGGCGGACGGGTGAAGGATTCGGGACCCTTGCGAGAGGCGGAGAAACGGCTGCAGGCGCTGCAGGCGGACCTCGCCGACCGGCTCGCGGCGCGCGACGCCTACGAGGAAAAGATCGAGCGGTTGCGCCGCCGCCGCGAGGTCCTGAAGACCTATCTCGACGAGGATGCGGTGACCGCGGCCGAAACGGCGGTCGAGGCGGTCGAGGCCGAGGCGCGCGCCGTCGAAGGCTTTGCCGCGCATCACGAGGGCGCAAAACGCGATCTCGAGGCGGCGGAAGCCCGCCGGGCCGCCGCCGCGGAGCGCCTTGCCGCGCGCGAGCGCCTTCAGCGGTCGCTGGCCGAGGCGACGGCACGCCGGGATGCGGCGACGACGGGGCTCCTCGACCTCCGCCGGTCGCAGCAGGCCGAACGCGCCGAACTCGCCCGGCTGGAGGAAGCGCGCACCGACGCCCGCGCCGCCTTCGCGCTGGCCGAAGCGGCGAACGAGGCGAGCCTTGCCGGGGCCGAGCGGGCACGGGTGCTGGCCGAGATCGCCCGCCTCGAAGCGCGCATTGCCGAGGCCGCCGCGCTGGAGGCCCGGCTTCGCGAGCTCGGCGCGGTTCCAGCCCAGCGCCTCGACCGCGCCGCGCTGAAAAGCCTCGAGGCTGCCGAGCAGAACCGGCGCGAGGCCGAGATCCGCATGGCCGCGACGGCGCCGACCGTCACTTTTTCGCCGGACACGGGGTGTTCGGCGCGCGGTGCCGACGGCACCGAGATTCCGGCCGGCGCGGCGCTGCCGGTGCTGGCGCGCAGCACCTATGACCTCGCCGGCTTCGGCCGCATCACCATCGAGCCGGGCGGCGACGCGGCGCAACTGCGCCGTGCCTTTGACGAGGCGGCGGCGGCGCTCGCAGCCCTCCTCGCGCGCCACCGCGTGGCAAGCCTCGACGATTGTCGCCAGAAGCTTCGGGCCGCCGAGGAGCAGGCGAGCGCGACGCTGCTCGTCAAGACGCAGCTTGAAACCCTTCTGCCGGAAGGCATGGCCGCGGCCACCGCGGCCCTGGCGGCGCAGACCGCCGCGCTGGCGCAACTGCCGGCGGCCGAAGAGGCACAGCGCGACGCGGGCGCAACCGATGGGGCCACCGCTGCCGCCGAAGCCCGCACGCGGCGGCGCGAGGCCGAGGCGCGCCGCGCCGCCGCGGACGCCGCCGTGGAAGCGGCGCGAAAACTTGCCGCCACCTTCGACCAGCGCCTCGCCAAGGCCGAGGCCGAGGCCGAGCATCTCGCGCGGAGCGTGGCCGATCTGGCGGCGCAGCTGGCGGCGGCCGAACAGGCGCGAACCGCTGCCGCCCTCAGCGAAGATCTCGCCGCCGCCGATGTCGACCGCAGCGCGAAAGCTGCCGTCGTCGCGCTGCGCCGCCACGCCCTCGACGCGGCGGACCCCGAGACCGTCCTCCGCTCGCTCTCCGCCAGGCGCCGCGCCTTGGACGAAATCCGTCGCACCGTCTCGGGCCTCAAGGAGGAGACCTCGGCGCTGGAGGGAGAGCTCCGGGCCGAAGGCCTGTCCTCGCTCGGCGAGGACATCGCGCGGCTGGAGGGAGAGACGGAGACGCTCGAGTCGCGCGTGCGTCGGCTCACGCTGGAGGCCGCCGCCGCGAAGCTCCTCCACACCGAGCTCTGCGCCGCGCAGCGTGACGCGCGCGAACACTGGCTCGGGCCGATCAAGGCGCAGGTCGCGCCGTTCCTGAAGCTGATCCACCCGGAAAGCGAGATTGCCTTCGACGACGCGACGCTCGCCATCACCGGGCTGAACCGGCGCGGCGTCGCCGAGGAGTTCAAGCGCCTTTCGGCCGGCGCGCGCGAACAGGTCGCCGTCGTCACGCGCCTGGCGCTCGCGACGGTGTTGAAGCGCGGCGGACACCCCGCGCTGGTCATCCTCGACGACGCGCTCGTCAACACCGACGAGGAGCGCCTGAAGCGCATGCATCTGGTCCTCCAGAAGGCGGCCGAGGCGATGCAGATCGTCGTCCTCACCTGCCGGGAACGCGATTTCCGCGATCTCGGCGGCAAGATGTTCCGGCTCTAGGTGGGCGCCGGCCGCCTTGTCCGAGAAAGGATGCGGCCGTTCTGATGGAGATCGGCCGCGCTTCTGGATTGACGCTGCGGGGCGCTCAAGCAAGATCTGCACTGCCGCGCCGGCCGTGTCGCCGGCCGGAGACGGAGAGACCCATGCAAGCCACCCTGGCCCTCGCCCTCGAGATCTGGCCCTTCGTGATCGTCGCGCTGGCCGGCGGCTTCCTGTTCGGTCGCTTCGGCTGACGCCCGGCTCGCTGGCCGCCGCTCTTCTGGCCGGCGGACGGCCCATGGCTGGTGCCCGACTGAAGACTCATCGGCGCGCCCGACTTCCGTCATCCCGCCCATGCCCTAGGTCTTGTCGCAGGCGTTGTCGAAACGAGCGGGACATTGCATGTTGATATTTCTTGCGCGGATCTTTCTCATCCTGGCAGCCGCTTTCGGGCTCGGTGCCCTGAGCGGGCGGGCGTCGCGGCGGCGGCGGACCGATGCCCCGTCCCCTGGCGTCGGCGGCTCGAAAATCCGTAAGCCAGCCGCCGATCCCTCTGCGGAAGTTGTTCTGGCCGGGGCGATCGCCGGCGAGACCGGCATGGAGACGGGCGGCAGCAATTTCGCCGTCGCGGCCAATGTTCACACCGATGGAGCGGACAGACCGGCGCCGGCTTCCACTGGCGCAGCTGTCGCGAAGGGCGCCGACGAAAAGCGCGCCGATACCGATCGTGCTGAGGCCGAGGCGCCAGCCTTGCCGGCCGTGTTCGGGAGCTTTGCCGGCAGCGCGGTGTCGGCGTCCGTCGCGGGGAGGGCGCCGGTGGACGGCGTCGCCTATGCCGACGCGGGCACGCCGCATGCTACAGGCAGCGAGAGCGCCACGGCTGCCGAGCCGGAAGCGGCACAAGGTCTTGGCGACCCCGATCCGCGCGGCCCGACGCCGACGGCATCCGAGCGGGAACATCGTCCTGTCGACGCGCTGGCGGAAAAGCACGGCTCGGCCGCCTTCGATGGCGACGTGAAGAGCGTCGACTTCGGTCTGAAGCCAAAGCCCGCCTGGCCGCACGCGGGCGCCGACTCGCCCGACGACGGCTGGACCGTTCCCGACGCGGCGAGCGACCACCGCATCGCCGTCCCGATGGACAGTCCGGCAGCCTTCAAGGGAGGCGGCGGCGCCGCGCCGCTGCGCGGTGCGCCGCAAGACGGGGCGGCGGGTGCTGACGGTGCTGGGGCCGGCGCCGCGGGCGGCCCGGCTGCTGCCGAAGGCGCAAGCGCCGCAGGGCATGCGACGGCCGACAGCGCGAATGCCGCTGTCGACAGAACCGATGCTGGCGGCGCGGATGGCACTGACCGTCCGGGGGCGACCGCTGGTTCTCCGGCGAGCGACGGTCCGGGTGCTGGCGGCAGTGTCCCGCCAACGTCGGCCGGCGCAGAGGGCACCGACGAGACGCCCGCGTCGGACGGAGCCGCCTGGATCATCGAGGGGTCCCCGCCGCCGGAGCCGGTGCATCCCGATGCGATCGAGGCCCGAGACGCGATCCTCCAGGCTGCTCCGATGAGCCTCGACGCGCCTCGCGACGGCGTCCCCGACGATCTCACAAAAATCTCCGGTATCGGCCCCTCGATCGAGCGCCTGCTTTTCGCCGCCGGGATCTTCCATTTCGACCAGATCGCCGCCTGGACTGCGGACGAGATCCGCTGGGCCGACGAGCTCTCCGGCTTCCGCGGCCGGGCAGGGCGTGAGAAATGGGTGGAGCAGGCGCGCCGGCTCGGCGGAGTGGGGGAGGAGAGCGGCGGGCGATAGAGCGGCCGCCGACTTTCCGCAGGATCGGCCGGCAAGAAGACTTCGGAACGCTTTTCGCCTCCGGTTTGCCGCTCGCAGCTTTTGCGGATGGGGTCAGATTCTCGAACGGAAACAATACGGGCGACGCCGACGCTGCTTCTTCTCTTCGCCGGGAAGAGGGTCGCGGCAGCGGGACAAGGCGGCGGCGGTTGCGGGTGCACTTGGCCGGTCTCGCCTTCGGCGCCTCTCATCGGCCTGCCGGCCACTTCTCCCCGCAGGGGCGAAGAAGCAGCGTCGGCGCTCCGCTTCTCCCATCCCTCACTTGAGCGCGGCGAATGCGGTCAGTCCGCGCGGCGTCCCCGTCGTACCGACCCTATTTTGAGAAGGCTCGGCATAAGGGTGGCGGGTTGGCGGGTTCCCCCCATCACGCCGCCGCCGCATCACTGGGCCATGGCGCCGTCATGTTCCTCGGAGCGGGCGAGCCAGTCCTCTTCGATCTCGCCGAGGCTCTTCACCGCATCCGAGCGCTTCTTGGCGTAGTCGCTCGCCTTGGCCGGATCGCGCGTGTAGAGCGCGACGTCGGCAAGCTTTTCGTCGAGATCGGCAATCGCGGTCTGGAGTTTTGCCATCTTCGACTCCAGCGCCTTGATCTCCCGGCGGAGCGGCGCCAGCGTCTCGCGCTTCTGCGCGGCGTCGCGGCGCTGGTCGAGTTTCGTGGTCTTGCTCTCGTCGGTGGAAGTCTTGCCGTCCCCGCCGCGATGAGCGGAGAGGATCAGCTGCTTGTACTCGTCGAGATCGCCCTCGTAGCGTTTCACCGTGCCCTCGCCGACGATCCAGAGACGGTCGACCGTCGCCTCGACCATGTGGCGGTCATGGCTGATGAGGATGACGGCGCCCGGAAAGTCGTTCAGCGCGCGCACCAAGGCTTCGCGTGAATCGATGTCGAGATGGTTCGTCGGCTCGTCGAGGATCAAGAGGTTCGGCGCGTCGAAGGTGGCGAGCCCCATCAGGAGCCGCGCCTTCTCGCCGCCGGAAAGGTCGTCGGCGGGCGTGTCCATCTTCTGCGTCGCGAGCCCCATCTTGGCGACGCGGCCGCGCACCTTGGCCTCGGGCGCCTCGGGCATCAGCCGGCGGACATGCTGCACGGCACTTTCCGCCGGGCGCAGATCGTCGATCTGGTGCTGGGCGAAGAAGGCGATCTTCAGCCCCGGCGCCCGCGTCACCTCGCCCGACTGTTCGGTCAAGCGCTCGGCGAGGAGTTTGGCGAAGGTCGACTTGCCGTTGCCGTTGGCGCCGAGCAGCGCGATGCGGTCGTCGGTGTCGATCCGCAGCGTCAGGTTCGAGAGGATGGGCTTGGCGTCGCCATAGCCGACGGAAACCTTCTCCATCTTGATGATCGGCGAGGCCGGGCGCTTTTCCGGCGGTTCGAAGGAGAAGGGCACGACGCCTTCCTCGATCACCGAGGCCAGCGGCTTCATTCTCTCCAGCGCCTTCAGCCGGCTCTGCGCCTGGCGCGCCTTCGTCGCCTTGGCGCGAAAGCGCGCGACGAAGGCCTCCATGTGCTGGCGCTCGGCGTCCTGCTTCACCTTGGCCTTGACGAGATGCTCCATCTTCTCGGCCCGCTGGCGCTCGAACTGGTCGTAGGAGCCGCGGTAGAAGACGAGCTTCTTCTGATCGAGATGGACGATGGCGTTGACGGCATTGTTGAGGACGTCGCGGTCATGGCTGATGATGATGACGGTGTAGGGATAGCGTGCGACGAAGTTTTCGAGCCAGAGCGTGCCCTCGAGATCGAGATAGTTCGTCGGTTCGTCGAGGAGGAGGAGGTCGGGCCGCGAGAAGAGAACGGCGCCCAGCGCGACGCGCATGCGCCAGCCGCCGGAAAAGCTCGACGCCGGCCGAGCCTGCGCCGCGGCGTCGAAGCCGAGACCCGACAGGATCGCCGCCGCCCGCGCCTCGGCCGAATGCGCCTCGATGTCGGTAAGGCGGATCTGGATGTCGGCGATCCGCGCCGGATCGCTCGCCGTCTCCGCCTCGGCCAGAAGGGAAAGCCGCTCCTCGTCGGCCTTCAGCACGATCTCGAGCAGCGACTCTTCCGTCCCCGGCGCCTCCTGCGCGACCTGGCCGATGCGCGTGTTCTTCGGGAACGACACGCTGCCGCTTTCCGAGGCGAGATCGCCGGTGATGACCCGGAACAGCGTCGACTTGCCCGCGCCATTGCGCCCGACGAGCCCCGCCTTGGTGCCGGCCGGCAGCGTCAGCGTCGCATGGTCGATGAGGAGGCGTCCGGCGACGCGCGCGGAAAGGTCGGTGATCTGCAGCATGGGGAGCTTTTGCCACGGCGGCGGGCGGTGGGGAAGGGCGTTGTTTTTTCGCCGGACGATGTGTATATTTGACGGATTTATACACATCGGGAGTGGCCGGCATGCGGACCAATATCGAGATCGACGATGACCTGATGCAGGCAGCCATGACAGCCGGCGGCTATTCGACAAAGCGGGAGACCGTGTCGGCAGCGCTCGAACTGCTTGTGCGAACGCGCAAGGTGGAGGCAGGCTACGATGCGGCACAACGCGAGCTGCTGGCTCTAGAAGGGCAGATCGAATGGGAGGGTGACCTCGACGCGCTGCGGCGCGGGCGATGATCCTCTGCGATACCTCGGCCTGGATCGACTATCTCCGCGGCACGGACAGCGAGATTAGATTTCAGGTGAGGCATGCTCTGCGTCATGGACGCATCATTGTCGGCGACCTGATCCTCGTCGAAGTATTACAGGGCATCCGCCTCGATGCACAGCGCCGCGATGTCGTGGAGATCATGGCGAACTGCCGCAATGAGACCCTCTGCGGGACGGAGATGGCCCATGCGGCCGCAGACAACTACCGCACTTTGCGACGACGCGGGATCACGGTTCGTGGCACGATCGACGTCATCATTGCCAGCTGGTGTATCCGCCATAAAGTGACGCTCCTGCACAATGACCGCGACTTCACGGCCATGGAAGCAGCCCTGGGGCTCAATCGGTACTGAGCCGTCGTTCCCCCGGAGCAGGCGCGCGGCCGGATACGGCAGTCCGGCCGATCGTCGCGCAGCGTGTCGTCCTCGCCGACCTCGTCGGTCAGGACGCGGGAATGCGGGCGACGACCTTGATCTCGAAGTCGAATCCGGCCAGCCAGGTGACGCCGATCGCCGTCCAGCTCGGGTAGGGCGACTGGGGAAAGACGCGGTTCTTGGCTTCCATGACGGCCGGGAGCTGGTTTTCGGGATCGGTGTGGAAGGTCATCACGTCGACGATGTCGTCAAAGCTGCAGCCGCCCGCTGCCAGGACCGCCTCCAGATTGGCGAAGGCTCGCCGAACCTGCGCCGCGAAGTCGGGTTCCGCCGATCCATCGGGCCGGCTGCCGACCTGTCCGGAGACGAAGAGAAATTCTCCCGACCGGATCGCCGGTGAATAGCCGTGCGCCTCGTAGAGGGCGTGGCGATCGGGCGGGAAAACAGCATCGCGTTTCGACATGGGATGATCCTTTGTAGGGGCGTGTCCGGCAGCGCCGCGCGAGCTTCGGACAGATGGGGCTTCGTTCGCTTCCGGAATGTGATATACGGGGCGCATGTGAAACATACAGCATACGAGACGTATGTCAAATTACATGCGCCTCGTATGTGAGATGGAGAGTGCGCTTGGCCCCGCGACGTCGCAGCGAAACGAGAGAGGAAAACCGGACGCGGCTGCTCGCGGCGGCACGCCGGGCCTTTGCCGGCAAGGGCTTTGCGGCCGCCTCGATGGACGAGCTGACGGCGGAAGCGGGTCTGACGCGCGGCGCGCTTTACCACAACTTCGGCGACAAGCTGGGCCTGCTCGCCGCCGTGGTCGCCGAGGTCGACGGCGAAATGGCCGGGCGGGCCAAGCAGGCCGGCGCCGCCGCACCGAGCGCATGGGAAGGCCTTTTGGCCGAAGGCTGCGCCTATATCGGAATGGCGCTAGACCCGGAGGTGCGTCGGATCGTGCTGCTCGACGGGCCGGCCTTTCTCGGCGACCCTTCGCGATGGCCGAGCCAGAATGCCTGTCTGGAGATGACACAGGAGGCGGTCGCCCAGCTGATCGCCGATGGGGTCGTCAGGCCCGTGGACGTCGAAGCGGCTGCGCGGCTGCTCAGCGGCGCGGCGCTGAATGCGGCCCTGTGGGTGGCCGCGAGCGACGCGCCGCGTTCGGCCTTGCCCAAAGCCGTCGAAGCGTTCCAGCTCATGGCCTCTGGTCTCCTAGCACAGCAGAAGGACGCCTGAGGCCACCACCCCGTCAGGCTTGACGCCCGCCGCGCCCTCACTCCATCCCCACCCCCGTCTCGCGCTGGAACAGCACCAGATCGAGGCTCGGGGCGTCGCGGTGGAGGCCGGTGAGAATGGCGTGGGCCTGGCCGCGGTGGTGGGTCTGGTGGTTGAAGAGATGGGCAAGGGTCGGCCCGAGCTTCTGGGTGATGATGCGCGGCGTGGTGATCGGCTGGTAGCTGAAGGTCCTTGCCAGATCCGTCTCGGTCAGACCGTCGATATAGGCGACGAGACGGGCGTCCTCCTTCACCCGCTCGGCGCGCAGGGTCGGAAGGTCCTTGTGAAGGACGATGTTCAAGGCGGTCGGGGAGGGGCCGGTGCCCGTGAAGCGGCGCAGCCAGATGCGGTCGGTGACGAGGAGGTGGTTCAGCGTGCCCATCATGCCGCCAAAGAAGGCGCCGCGGTCCTCGGCGAACTTGTGCGGCGAGAGCTCGGCCGCGGCCGTGTAGACCCGGTCGTTGGCCCAGGCGTTGTAACGGGCGAACATGCGGCAGATGTCATGGTACATGGTGAGTGGGTCCTGTGGGGAAAGGGCGGCTGGCCGCAGTATGACGGCGCGATTTCGGGCATCATCGTGACCGGAATTCAAGGAAAGGGACATGGGGTCATGAGCATCATTCTCTACGAACTGGTCGGCGCCGATCCGGCAAGGCCGTTCTCGCCGCACTGCTGGAAGACGCGGATGGCGCTGGCGCACAAGGGGCTCGCCTTCGAGACCTCGCCCGTGCCCTTCACCGAGGTGCCGAAGATCGAGGACGGGTTTGCCACGATCGTGCCGGTGATCCGCGACGGCGAGCGCCGCATCGCCGATTCCTTCGTCATCGCCGAATATCTCGACACGGCCTATCCGGATCGCCCGACATTGTTCGGCGGCGAGGGAGGGCGGGTTCTGTCGCGTTTCGTCGAAAGCTGGTCGCAGCGCACGATCCATCCCTTCGTCTCGACCTCGCGGGCGCTGCTGGCGATCCACGACAGCCTGGCTGCGCCGGACCGGGCCTATTTCCGGGAGACCCGCGAAAAGGTTTTCGGCCAGCCGCTGGAGGACGTCGTCGTCGGCGACGAGGCGCGGCTCGAGGAGTTCCGGAAGAAGCTGACCCCGCTGCGCGCGCTGCTGGAGAAGCAGATGTTTCTCGGCGGCGAAGCGCCGCTCTTTGCCGACTACATCGTGTTCGGCGCCTTCCAGTGGCTGCGCGTCGTCACGCCCTGGGAGGTCCTCGCCGCGGACGATGTCGTCGCCGCCTGGTTCGAGCGCTGCCTCGATCTGCACGGCGGCGAGGGCCGCAAGGTTTCGCGCGCCGCCTGAGCGAATGCGGCTGCCCTCCCGCGACGCGCAGGCGGCTGCGGCTTGCCGCAAGGGGCGGGCGCGGCTATAGGAGCGCCAACCCCTTCCGACAAAACACCAAGGACCACAAATGGCCGTCGAACGCACCTTCTCCATGATCAAGCCCGACGCGACGCGTCGCAACCTCACCGGCGCGATCACGAAAATCCTCGAAGAGGGCGGCCTGCGCGTCGTCGCCTCCAAGCGCGTCTGGATGAGCCAGCGCCAGGCCGAGGGCTTCTACGCCGTCCACAAGGAGCGTCCCTTCTTCGGCGAGCTGGTCGAGTCGATGTCGGCCGGCCCGACCATCGTCCAGGTGCTGGAAGGCGAGAACGCCATCGCCCGCAACCGCGAGCTGATGGGCGCGACCAACCCCAAGGACGCCGCCGAGGGCACGATCCGCAAGGCGCATGCGCTGTCGATCGGTGAGAACTCGGTGCACGGCTCGGACGCCGCCGAGACCGCCAAGGAAGAGATCGCCTACTGGTTCTCGCAGACCGAAATCGTCGGCTGAACCCCATCGCCTCACGTCAAGATGCTAAGCCCGGCAATCCAATTGCCGGGCTTTTTTCGTTACGGTGAAGGACTTTACCGCTGTTCTTCGCGCCGGCCGCAAGCCTCGTTCCATGTTCGGCTTCCATAGTCTGCCGATACCACGCTCGGATCGCATCCGGCATCGGTGGCATCCAGAAGCGGTCGTCTGGCCGAAGTGATGGGACCAACGAGCCAGCCGACATGCGCAGAGGATGACTTATGGCACGCAAGCCCCCGCCACCCCTCCTGCCGACGAATGAGTTCTTGTGCCCGGGAGAGGAAAAGATGTCAGTAATTTCGATTGGATCGGTGAAGAGCGCGGGATCGTCCACGCTCGCTCTGACGCTGGCGAGCGTCGCCGCGGCAGCCGACATGCCGGTTCTCCTCATCGATGCGGCGAAGGACTGGGACCTCGTCACCTGGGCCAAGAAGGCCGGCCGTCCCAGCGACATCGAGGTCGTGCGCTGCGAGAACGTGGCCGATCTCGAGGAGATGGTGCAGACCGGCCGCGACCGCCACGCGCTGGTCCTGATCGACGCGGGGACCAATCCCGAAATGCTGCGCAAGGGCGCGCGCCTCGCCGAGACGGTGCTCGTCCCGCTCAAGCTCTCGCCGCTCTCGTCTTATGCTGCCGCGGCGACCGACATCTTTCTGGCGGCGCAGACCGCGAAATTTCCCGGCAAGCGCCAGGCTTTCGTCGCCACCGCTGTCGCGCAGATCCCGAGCCGCATCGCCCGCGCCGTCGAGGAAAAGCTGGCGCGGCGCACGACCGAGCGCCTGCCGACGGGCCTTGCCCAACGCGCCGCCTTCGAGGCGCCGTTCCTCTTTGGCGGGACCATCTTCACGCTCACCGACGCGCAGACGCCGGGCCTAGCCCGGGCGCAGGAAGACGCCGCCGCGCTGGCGGTGGAACTGGGCATCCTCAGATACCAGACGCCCGAATTCGCCCGTACCTGGACCGATGAACTGAACGCCTTCCGGGCGATCCTCGCGGCCGAGCCGCAGGGTCAGGAAGCGGACCAGCGCGCCGCGGCCTGATCGTCCCCGGCCTTCGCCTCGACCCAGCCGCCGACCGTCCCGTCGGCCAGATGCTCGCGCTTCCAGAACGGCGCGCGCGTCTTCAGGAAATCCATGATGTAGGAGGCCGCCTCGAAGGCGGCGTCGCGATGCGCCGAGGCGCAGCCGACGAAGACGATCTCTTCGCCGGGCAGGACCAGCCCGTGGCGGTGAACCGCGCGGCAGGCGAGAAGCGGCCAGCGCTCTGCGGCAGACTGCGCCACCTTCGTCAGCTCGCGCTCGGCCATCCCCGGATAATGCTCGAGCTCCAGCGCCTTCAGCCGCCCGCCCTCGTCGCGGCAATAGCCGGAAAAGGTGACGAGCCCCCCCATCGCGCCGAAGGCAGCGCCGCCGGCTTCGATCGCGCCGATCTCGGCGGGGATGTCAATGCGCCCGGACAGGATCACGACGGAAGGGAAAATGGCCATCAGCCGCCCGTCATCGGCGGGAACAGGGCAATCTCGGTGGCGCCGCCGATCGGCTCGGAATGGTCGACGTGCTCCTGGTCGATGGCGACGCGGATCACCTCCGGCGCCTGCAGCGCCTCGGCATAGCCGCCCTCGCGTCCCTTCAGCCAATGCAGGAGGTCGCTGACGGTGACGATGCCCGAGGGCAGCTGGACCTCCTCTTCGGCAAGGCCGATGCGCTCGCGCACCCAGGCGAAATAGACGAGTTTCATCGGCATGACCTTTGGCTTCGACAGGGGGAACATGGCGAGCGGCGATCGTCGCGTCCAGTGCGTGCTTCGGGTTATGCAGCGGATCGTGGAGATTCACGACATCAGGTAGCAAAAGGCCACCAACGGGCGATAGGGAGCGACCCTTCGCTGCCGATGCGGGCGATCTCGGCGAACGCCGCGTCGGGCCGAAAGCCGACTAGCAGCTTTTAGGCAGCTAAGCAGTAAAGCCGCCATTCGGAAACGACCCATCTTTTACATTTGAAGGCCGATCTCATTTAACTGGAAGCATCCTCCCCCGGCGGATCGATTTTCGTCCATTGTCTTCACCCGCCCTTTTGGGATAGCCTGTCAGCAATCAAGGTCGATCTCTGGAACCATAAATGAAACTTGCTATCAGGCCTTTGAACGACCTCGATCGGACCTTTCAGGATATTGATATTCCGCTGGAGCGGGACGTGTTCTTGCGCTCGCTGCTACGCGAATTGGCGGGGACGCTTGAGGATGTGGTCGGCATTGACGAGGCCGCCGGCTACATCAGTATCGTTGGCGGCGCCATCGGCGACCAGATCAACCAGACCTATCGACAGTCGCTGGGGGTGAAGAACCTGACGAGGGACCAAGTCGCTGCGGTCCTCGTTGACCTGAAGCGGCGCATCCAGGGCGACTTTTACATCATCGAGGAACGCGAGGACAGCATCGTACTGGGCAATAACGCTTGTCCATTTGGCCAGTTTGTGGAGGGTCGGCCTTCGCTGTGCATGATGACATCCAACGTATTCGGCTCGATTGCTGCCGAAAATCTCGGTTATGCCCGCGTCGATATTGACAAAGCGATCGCTCGCGGTGATCCGGGCTGCCGCGTGGTCGTTCATCTGAAGCCTGCGGACACGCCCGACCCGCATGCCCGTGAGTATTTCAAAAAGGCTGAGTGATGCAGCATGAGCCCCAGCACGCCCTGCTTGACGTGTTGGATGAGCCGGCCTTCGTGGTGGATCTCACGGGAGGAATTGCATTCTCCAATCGAGCGGCGGGAAGCCTTTTTGGTTCCGCTGATCGAGGCGGCTCCCTTCTGGATCTTGTCGAGCAGCCTCACGAAGCGCTGATCCATTTCCTGTGGCGCTGCTCCGGAACCTCGCACCCGCTCCCCGGCGCTGCTACCCTTCGTGACACCAGCGGCGCACTGACCAGATTCCGTCTGCGCGGTGCTCGGATCCGGATGGAAAATACCCCTCTCGTCTTCGTACGCTGCCTCCATTCGCAGCGGGACCAGTTCCCCATCCTGGCCGCGAAGATTCGCGAGCTTAATGCAGAAATCCACCAGCGGCGCCGCATCCAGGCAGCGCTGGAGGAGTCCCTGCGCAGCAACGAGGTGCTGCTTCGCGAACTTCATCATCGCGTGAAGAACAACCTGCAGATGCTGATCGCCCTGATGGCTGGAGCGCAGCGGGAGACGAGCAGCGTGGAGGCGCGGTTAGTCCTGGAAGAGGCCATTCAGCGCATTACGGCGCTCGGGTCGCTCCAGCGCCTTATGCACGAGTCCCAGGATCTGAAGGCGATATCCTCCTCCTCTTTCGTCCATGCAATTTGCGATGCAACCGCCACGACCATAAGCGACAGGCTTCGCATGGAGGTCCATGCTGACGATAGTGAGTTGGCCCATGATGCCGCCGTGCCTTTGGCCCTCATCTTGAACGAACTTCTGACCAACGCTGCCAAACATGCGGGCTGCAGGACCGGCGGCAGCGTAAGGGTGGAGCTTTTCAATCAAAACCCGGGCTGGGAACTCGTGGTTCACGATAATGGGCCGGGCCTGCCTCCCGATCCGAAGCACCGTCGCTTCTCTGGGCTAGGCCTGGTTAGCGGCCTGTGTCGGCAGTTAGGAGCCTCGCTGGACATTAAGAATGACGATGGCGCGCGCTTCGTCATTCGTTTTGGTAGATAGGACGACATGGTGCACGCAAGTATCCTCACTTCCTGCGACCGCCCGCCCGTGCCGGTGGCCCCACAAGCCGAAAGTGATGGGCCTTCCGACTTGGCGGGGGCTGAAAAGCTCAGCGTTATGGTCGTCGAGGATGAGTGGATCGTGTCGCTCGAGATCGAGGCGGCGCTTGAAGAGGGCGGCCATGACTGTGTGGGCGTCGCTGCCACCGCAAGCGAGGCGCTTGCCCTGGCGGGTTCCGCCTGTCCTCAACTGGTCTTGATGGATATCCGTCTGAAGGGCAACGACGACGGGGTCGAGGTCGCCAAGGAACTGCGCAACCGCTTTGGGCTGCGTTGCCTGTTCATCTCGGCTCATGCCGATCTGGCCACCAGGCAAAGAGCGGCGAGTGCCGAACCACTTGGCTGGCTGCAAAAGCCGTTTTCCGCCCTCCAACTGCTTCAAACAATTGCGGCCTTAAAATCCGAGCTCGGACAGGATTGAGCAGAGGCGCGCTTGGCCCGCATTCAGAGTACGACGCGGGTGAATGTCTGTTCCAATCCGACCCGGCTCATCCGAAATCTTCTGTCACCGACTTGCAAGCCACCGTCACCGGCCCAAGCTCAACGTCTGCTTCCAGGTGGCATTCAGGGGTTGGTGATGACCCGGCACCGGCGCATAGCAGCGATTGAACGTCAGTCCTGGGTATGAGGCTCCCCACCCGGAAAATTCCAGCGTTCGTGGTGAGCTGCATCTAGGGTGAATTCACCATCTGATGCCGGCTTCTCCCCCGCCGCCCCGGCGTGCCGTCCAATGCCTCAGTCCGGAATATGCCGCAGTCCGGCGCGAAAATAGTCGTAGCCGGTATAGAGCGTGATGATCGCCGAGATCCACAGGAGCACCAGCCCGATCAGGATGGTGTAGGGCAGAACGGTCTCGCCGGCGGGGCCTGCGAGCAGGAAGCCGACGGCGACCATCTGCATCGTCGTCTTCCACTTGGCGAGCTGGGTGACGGGAACGCTGACCTTCAGCTCGGCGAGATATTCGCGCAGGCCCGAGACGAGGATCTCGCGGCACAGGATGATGATCGCCGCCCACAGCGACCAGCCGCGGATGGTGCCGTCGGCGGCGAGGAGCAGGAGGCAGGCGGCGACGAGCAGCTTGTCGGCGATGGGATCCAGCATGCGGCCGATGGTCGAGGTCTGCTGCCAGATCCGCGCGAGATAGCCATCGAAGAAGTCGGTGATGCTGGCGACGGCGAAGATCCCCAGCGCCCACCAGCGCGTCGTGTCGTCGGCACCGAACTGGCCCTCGCGGAAAAAGCACACGACGACGAGCGGCACCGCCAGAATGCGGGCATAGGTCAGGAGATTGGGAAGGCTGAGCGCCTTGGAGGCCATGGAACATCCGGTCCGATACTGGGGGCGGCTGGCCCTCTTCAACAGGGGCGGACCCGCCGCGTCAACCGGTGAATCGGCGGCGCTGCGGATGGCGGGCTGTCATCCGCGCTCGTGGAAATGGTCGTAGACGAGCTTGGCGACGCCTTCGGAGATGCCGTCGACCTTGAGGAGATCGCCGAGGGCGGCCCGCGACACCTGCTTGGCCGTGCCGAAATGGTGCAGCAGCGCGCGCTTGCGCGCCGTACCGATGCCGGCGATCTCGTCGAGCGGGTTGCGCACCAGCTCCTTCTTGCGCTTGGCGCGGTGGGTGCCGATGGCGAAACGGTGCGCTTCGTCTCGCAGCCGCTGGACGAAGTAGAGCACGGGATCGCGCGGCGGCAGCGAAAACGAGTCGCGGCCCTCGACGATGAAGCGCTCGCGCCCGGCATCGCGGTCGACGCCCTTGGCGATGCCGATGGTCGTCACCTTGTCGGCGATCCCCAGGTCTTCGAGGATGGCGCGCACCGCCGAGATCTGCCCCTTGCCACCGTCGACGAGGACGAGGTCGGGCCAGGCCGGCATGTCGGCGGCATCGGCGCCGGCATCCACCTCGCCGGCGTCCGGATCGACGGCGGCCTGCGGCCCTTCCGCGTGCTCCTTCTTCAGCCGGGAGAAGCGCCGCGTCATCACCTCGCGCATCATGCCGAAATCGTCGCCGGGGGTGATGTCGGTGCCCTTGATGTTGAACTTGCGGTACTGGTTCTTGACGAAGCCCTGCGGCCCCGCGACGACCATGGCGCCGACGGCGGCCGTGCCCATGATGTGGGAATTGTCGTAGATCTCGATCCGCCTTGGCGGATGCGGCAGGCCGAACGTCTCGGCCAGGCCCTTCAGGAGCCGCCCCTGCGAGGACGTCTCCGCCAGCTGTCGACCCAGCGCCTCGCGCGCATTGGCGGCGGCGTGGTCGACGAGATCCTTTTTCTCGCCGCGCGCCGGCACGAGGATGCGCACCCGGCGCTCCGACTTGATCGTCAGCGCTTCCCCGAGCAGCCCCTGGTCCTCGATCTCGATCGGCAAGAGGATCAGCCGCGGCGCCGGCTTGTCGTCGTAGAACTGTGACAGGAAGGCGCCGAGCACCTCCTGCGGCTCGAGACTGGAGTCGGCGCGCGGGAAATAGGCGCGGTTGCCCCAGTTCTGCCCTGTGCGGAAGAAGAACACCTGGATGCAGGTCAACCCGCCCTCCTGGTGGATGGCGAAGACGTCGGCCTCCTCGGTGTTTTGCGGGTTGATGCCCTGGTGGCTCTGGATCGCGCTGAGCGCCGCCAGCCGGTCGCGGTAGATCGCGGCGCGCTCGAAGTCGAGGTCGTCGGAGGCCTCCTGCATGGCCCGCGACATGCCCTGCTTGATCTGGCTCGACTTGCCCGAAAGAAAGCCCGACGCCTCGCCGACAAGGCCGGCATAGTCGTCGATCGAGATCTCGCCCGTGCAGGGCGCCGAGCAGCGCTTGATCTGGTGGAGGAGGCAGGGCCGCGTGCGGCTTTCGTAGACGGAATCGGTGCAGGTGCGCAGGAGGAAGGCGCGCTGCAGCGCGTTGATCGTCCGCCCGACCGCGCCGGCCGAGGCGAAGGGGCCGAAATACTGGCCCTTCCGCGACCGCGCGCCACGGTGCTTCATGATCGCCGGCGCCGCGTGGTCGCCGCTGACGACGATGTAGGGAAACGACTTGTCGTCACGCATCAAGACGTTGAAGCGCGGGCGCAGGCGCTTGATGAGGTTCGCCTCGAGCAGCAGCGCTTCGGTTTCCGTGCGCGTCGTCACGAACTCCATGTGCCGCGTCTTGGCGATCATCCGGGCGATGCGGTTGGTGTGGCCGCCGAGCCTGGTATAGCTCGTCACCCGCTTCTTCAGCGAGCGCGCCTTGCCGACATAGAGGACTTCCTCGTCTTTGCCGAACATGCGGTAGACGCCGGGGCCGTTCGGCAGACGCTTGACGAAGGCCGCGATCAGTTCGGCGCCGGTCAGTCCCACCTGCTCGGCCGAGGTGCCCGCGTCGTCCCAGCGGATCGCCGCGATCAGCGCCGCCGTCGTCTCCGGCAGAACGGGCGTCTCGCCGGCGGCACTCTCGAAGTCGTCGTCGAGCGCCGCGTCGTCGAGGATGTCGTCGTCGGTCGGGGTCGGGTCGATGCTGGAGGTCATCACGTCCTCGCCGGCCCTGTTGCCGGCTTCATGCTGGTCTGCGTCGCCGCGGTAATTCCGCGGTATCATGGAGCCGCGCGTCCCTCAGTTGGCGCGGGAGGCGAGCCGAAAGGAATCGCTCCACCCCTATATGCATCTTCGAAGGCGACATTGCAGCAGCGACCGCTTGGTCACGGCCAGTCCTTCGCCGGTGGCGGAGGGCAGGGCTCACGCAGAATTTTCTGGCGCTCCCTATGGCGACTGCCGGCAGACGCATCCATCTTGACGGGAGTTAACGAGGAACCGGAAACGGTTCCGTGCTATTGTCCTTGTGACAGCCACTCTGCGAGGCGACATAGCCTGCCGGGTGATGACGGGCCGCACTGGGCAGGAAGGGATCGAGCATGCGATCGTTTCGGCATACCCTCGCAGCGTCGGCGCTTTTCGCCGCCTCGACCCTCGGCATGGCCGGGGCTTCGATTGCCGCCGATATCGTCGCTCCCGAAGTGTCGGCCGCTGCCCCGATCCACATCTGGTCTGGCCCCTATGCCGGTGGCTTCGTCGGCTATTCCTCGTCCGATTTCGATCAGGCGAACGGCGCCGACTATGACGGCGAGGGCGTGGTCGGGGGCATCTACGGCGGCTTCAACCTGCAGAGCGGCCAGATCGTCTATGGCGTCGAGGCCGATCTCGGCTATTCCGGCCTCGATGCCGGCGGCGTCAATGCGGCGACGGGGGCCGGCATCTCGGCCGACTCCAACGCCTTCGGCTCGCTGCGCGGGCGCGTCGGCGTTGCCTACGACCCCTTCCTGTTCTTCGCGACAGGCGGCGTCGCGCTCGCCAACAAGGAGCTGACGTCGGGCGGTGTCGAGGACGACAACACCCATGTCGGCTATACACTCGGGGCCGGCGTCGAGGCGCAGGTGCTGCCGAACGTCACCTCTCGGCTCGAATACCGCTACTCCGATTTCGACGCCGAGACCTATGATTTCGGCGCGACGTCGACCTCGACGGGCTTCGACGAGCACTCCGTCAGGGCGGGGCTTGCACTAAAATTCTAGACCGCGCCGGCTCGGATCGTCTTTCCGAGCGCCGGGGTGAGGCGGTTCCGCAGGAACCGTTCGGCCCAAGGCTGCATCCTGAGCCGAAGCGGCGGCTCAAAAGCTTCGGCATGGGTTGTCGGGTCAAGCCCGACAATGACGACCGGAGGAGGTCTGCGCTTCCAAGCAGGCGCACGCCCCATCAGTTTCGTCGTCCCGGCCTTGAGCCGGGATCCATGCCTTGGCGCGTCAGGAGCAGTCCGGGTCAGGATGGTCGGCGGCTCTTTGTCAGCGAACTTGTCCGATGATTTGGAATGGATCCCGGCTCAAGGCCGGGATGACGAGAGGTCAAAGGGTGGCGCGAGATCGCGGCTGCCCGTCCCCTCAACCCTCAAACCCGCGGACCCTCAACCCCTCAAAGCCGCGGCTTCAGCTCTTCATAGGCGGGAAACGCATCGGCAAAGCCCGCGAGCCAGGCGACGAGGTGGGGGCGACCGTCTTCCCACTGGCCCTCGAACCGGAGGTTCAGCCAGCCGAGCAGGCCTGCGATGGCGAAGTGGGCGGTGGTCGGCTCCGGGCCGAGAGCCCCGACATGCGCCTCGAGGAAATCGAGGCCGCGAAACGCCCGGCGCATCTGCTTGTCGACCCAGGGCTGGTGGCGCTTGTCCTCCGGCCGGTAGCGGACCTCGTAGAGCGACAGGATCGCGGCATCGCCGACGCCGTCGGCCGCCGCCTCCAGCCGCTTGACCTGGAGCCAGCCGGCCTCGTCCTGCGGCACCAGACGGTGGCCGCTGCGGCGGTCGAGATAATCGCAGATCACCGCGCTGTCGAAGAGAATATCGCCGTCGTCGAGGAGGAGGGCCGGGATCTTGCCGAGCGGATTGGCCGCCAGCAGGTCGGCCGGCTCGGCCCCGGTATCGGCCGCGAGGGTCTCGATCGGGATGCCGACATGCCGCGCCGCCATCCGGACTTTGGCGGCGAAGGGCGAGGCGGACGAGGAAAAGAGCCGCATGCTGCTGCTTTCAGATGGGGGCGGGAAGGGCAGGCGCTGGACGCGCCCGATCGGGAATGGCCGGACCGGAAATCTCGACCCAATTGCGCCGCGCGATCAGAAGCGGCGCAGGGACTGGCAGTTCGCGCCGTAGATCAGCCATTTGTCGAGGCCGAGGACGCAGCCCTCCGCCTTCCAGCCGATCGAGGCGAAGCCGAGCGGGTGCGAAACCACGTAGTAGACCGTGCGCTTGTGACCGTCGGAGATCAGCGCCTCGCCCTGGCAGTAGCGGCGCTCGATCGGCCGGTCCTCGGTCATCGGGAAATAGGCCTTCTCCATGAGGCCGCTGAATTCGTCGATGACGACGCCGGTCTGCAGCATTTCGACCGCGCCATGCTCGAACTGGTCCTCGACATCGGCGAGCACCTTCGGATCGTTGCAGGCGGGCACGAGCGCATCGGCATGCATTTCCGGCATCGGCTCGGCGCCGTAATAATCCGCGCCGAACGCGGGGGAGAGGGAGCCGGCGGCTAGGCTGGCACCGAGGACGAGGCTGAGGAGGCGCATCGCTGAATTCCTTCGCGCAAGGCCGGGCATCACTGCCTGCCGGCTGGCATCATCCCGGTTTACGGGCGCTCGCCGGAGATCGCAACTATCTCCGCGCTGCCCTGGCCTGCTTTGGCGAGCACCTGTTTCAGAATTGCCATGACGCGGGCGGCGTCCGCGGCGAAGGTGAAGGGCGGATTGATCACCACAAGGCCCGAGCCGACCAGCCGATCCTCTGCCGCAAAGGGCTCGCGAAAGAACTCGGCGGCCAGAATCTTCGGGATGCCGCTCGCCTTCAGGCCGGCATGGAGGCGCGCCCGCTCGGCCCGCCGCTTGATCGGATACCAGATCGCATAGGTGCCGCCGGCCCAGCGCCGGTGCGCGGCCGTCACGCCCTCGACGATCCGGTCGTCCTCGTCGGCCTGCTCGAAGGGCGGGTCGATGAGGACGAGGCCGCGCTTTTCCTTCGGCGGCAGATGCGCGCCGAGCGCCAGCCAGCCGTCGAGCGCGATCGTCTTCACCTTGATGTCGCCGGCAAACAGCGCGGCGAGCGCCTTGGCGTCCTCCGGGTGCAGTTCGTAGGCGGAGAGCCGGTCCTGTTTGCGCAGGAGGCGCCGCACGATCAGCGGCGAGCCGGGATAGACGGCCTTCCCCTCCGCGGTGACGATCGAGAGATAGGTCTGCAGTTCCGGCGCCAGCGCCGCGGGCGAGCCGAGCAGCTGCAAAATGCCCTCCGCCGCCTCGCCGGTGCGTCGGGCCTCCTCGGCGCCGAGATCGTAGCGGCCGCGGCCGGCATGCGTGTCGTACACCCGGAACGCCTTGTCCTTGGCCTTGAGGTGCTCGACGATCATCACCAGCAGGACGTGCTTGACGACATCGGCGAAGTTTCCGGCGTGGAAGGCGTGGCGGTAGTTCAATCGAATCTCCTGGGCCGAACGGCCGGTCGGCCGCAATGCCGGTCGGCCGCAATGCCGGTCGGCCGCGATATGGTCGGCCGCGATAGGGGTCGGCCACGATATGGAGCGGCCGCGATATGGAGCGGCCGCGATACGGGTGGGACGCCATGCGCTTAGCCGAAAGATGGGGCCGTCGCGAGGCGTCGATGCGCCGAAAATTCCGGCACGCCCGGCCGAGTCCGCGGATCCGGCGCGCCGATACGCCCCGCGTTACGGTATCACGAACACTGCGTCCACGCCCTTGACCTTTGTGCGATGCAACCCGAGTTGTCGCTCACCGTGACAGACGGGTGGCACGCGGCCGCCCAGCACCTCAGAGGAATATCCCATGGCGACGCCCAAGCTTTTCGAGCCCTTCACGCTCGGCCCCATCACGCTATCGAACCGCATCGTCATGGCGCCGCTGACGCGCAGCCGGGCGACGTCCGAAGGCAATCTCCTCGACCGCCACGTCGAATATTATCGCCAGCGCGCCAGCGCGGGTCTCATCATCACCGAGGCGACGAACATTTCCCCGGAGGGCCGCGGCTACGCCTGGACGCCCGGCATCTTCACCGACGAACAGGTCGCCGGCTGGAAGAAGGTCACCGACGCCGTGCACGAAGAGGGCGGCAAGATCGTCATCCAGCTCTGGCATGTCGGCCGCATCTCGCATCCGGATCTCCAGCCGGGCGGCGCGCTCCCCGTCGCGCCCTCGGCCATCCTGCCGAAGGGCAAGGCCTTCACCGAAGCCGGCTTCAAGGACAACGTCACGCCGCGCGCGCTCGAAAAATCCGAGCTGCCGCGCGTCGTCGCCGACTACGTGCACGCCGCCGAATGCGCCAAGCGCGCGGGCTTTGACGGCGTCGAGATCCATTCGGCCAATGGCTACCTCCTCGACCAGTTCCTTTCCGACCACACCAACACCCGTACCGACGAGTATGGCGGCTCGGTCGAGAACCGCATGCGCTTCCCCTTGGAAGTCGTCGACGCCGTGGTCGGCGTCTGGGGCGCGGACCGCACCGGCATCCGCATCTCGCCGGTCTCGGCCGCCAACGACATCGTCGACAGCAATCCCAAGGAGACCTTCACCGCCTACACGAAGGAACTGTCGAAGCGCGGCCTGATGTATCTCCACGCCATCGAGGGCGCGACGCGCGGCGACCGCGACCCCAACGCCTTCCAGGTCTGGGCGCTGAAGGACGTCTTTTCCGGCGTCTACATGGGCAACAACAACTACACCCGCGACCTCGCCATCGAGCGCGTCGACAAGGGCCTCGTCGACCTCGTCTGCATCGGCCGCCCCTTCATCGCCAACCCCGACCTCGTGGCCCGGCTGGAGCTGAACGCGCCCTTGGCCGAGGGAGACGAGTCGACGTATTACGGCGGCGACGAGAAGGGGTTCACGGACTATCCGGCGCTGACGCCGGAGGAGAGGTTGCGCTACGCGGCGGCGTAGGAAACCTCACGAGAGATGAACTGGAGGGTCAGAGCGGAGTGCTCCGGCCCTTTTATCGTGGGTAGCCCAAGCCGGCAGGGCTGGCCAGCTTCGCCAAACGGGTGGCATTCTGCCGTGGGCATCACTTTCGCCAAATGGCTGCTCGGCGCCGATCGCGGACGTTCAGGTGAACTCCGCCGTCATCCGAAGGCGACTGAACCACCGAATGCTCGGAAGACCACATTGCCCATGCCGGACGATTGTCTCCGGCGACGACGATCCTGAAAGCTACCGTCCCTTCAGCTCGAGCCAACCCGACAGCCGCCATGCGATGCCGTATCAGCGCCAGAGCCTGTTAGGACGGGTGGTATGCCGTATACTTACAGTTAAGGCGGTTTCCCACCTTTTGGTGGCCGAGACAGGCCGCCGTCGTGGCGGGCGGGCGGCGAGAGCCTCCCGATCATTGCCTGGCGAGCAAGGCTTCGAAGTCGGTCGACGATAGCGGCTTTCCCAGGAGGTAGCCCTGAACCGAGTTGCAGCCGATCCTCGACAGCAGGCTCAACTGCTCCTCCTCCTCGACGCCCTCAGCGATGATGTCGAGATCGAGGATCTGCCCCAGGCGGACGATGGTCTCGACGATCGCCAATGTTCTGGACCCGGTCAGCATCTTTCTGACGAAGGATTGATCGATCTTGATCGCGTCGAGCGGAAAGCGGTCGAGGTAGCTCAACGATGAGAAACCGGTACCAAAGTCGTCCAGGGCAATGCGCACGCCCAGTGCCCGGATGCCGGCCAGGATGCCGTCGACGAAGTCGCCTTCCTCAATGAAGACGCCCTCGGTAATCTCGATCTGAAGATCATTCGCTGACAGGCCGGTCAAGGCCAACGTCTCCTGAAGACCCAGAAGGAAGTCCGGATCCTTCAGCTCCGGAGTGGACGTGTTGACGCTGAGCCGCAGAGGCGAGTTTGGAAATCGCTGTTGCCAGTCCCGGGCCCGAGCGCAGGCTTCAGACAGAACCCACCGGCCAATGTCGCGGATCAGGCCTGAACGCGCAGCAACGTCAATAAACTCGGAAGGAGGCACTGTTCCGCGTTGCGGGTGCTGCCACCGCACGAGTGCCTCCATACCCGTCAGGCGCAGGCTAGCTGCCGCCCAGATGGGCTGGAACTGGAGAAAGAATTCGCCCCGGCTGACGGCATTTTGAAGGTCGGTCTGCTTTTCAAGGGCTTCGACCGCCGCACTGTGCATCTCCTCGACGAAAACTGCGTAGGAGCCAGCTCCAGTCCGCTTTGCTCGGTACATTGCTATGTCGGCATCTCGAACGAACTCTTCGGGGAAGCGATGCCGGGGGGCAGCTTCAACGATTCCCATGCTGCAGGATGAAAAGATCTCTTGCGCACCGAGCCAGATGGGCTCTCGCATGACCTCATTGACGCGCTCTGCGATACCGATGGCAGCTGCCAGCGCGCCGTCTCCCTCCACCAACAGGGCAAACTCGTCTCCACCGACACGAGCGAGTGTATCCTCCATCCCGATGCACGAACGGAGGCGATCGGCAATCTCCATCAGAAGAAGATCGCCCGCCCGGTGCCCAAGGCTATCATTGACCAGTTTGAACCTGTCGATATCCATAAATATAACCGCACTACGGTACGCAGGATCGGCTGTGGTCCGCTGAATTGCCGCAGTCACCCGCTCGACGAAGTAGGCTCGATTGTGAAGCTTGGTGAGGTCATCATGCGAGGCGGTGTACAGGAGCCTGGCCTCGACGTCCTTGCGCTCCTGAATTTCTGCTTCAAGGCTGGCATTTTGCGCCTCTACGATGCGTGCTCGGGTCGTCGTCTCTTCAAGAACCTTTCGGTCACTGACGTCGCGCTGGACTGAAACCCAATGGGTAAACCATCCCTTTTCGTTGGCGACCGGCGCGATGCTTAGTTCTACCCAAAACTCAGTACCGTCCTTTCGGGTGTTGAGCAGTTCGACCTCGATTGGCTTCCAAGCCGAAAGGGCCGCCCTCAGTCGGTCAAGGGCCTGCCGATCCGTATTGATCGACTGAAGTATGCGAGGTGTCAGTCCGACAACTTCGGCCTCGGTGTAGCCGGTGGTGCGGGTGAAGGCAGCATTGCAGTAGACGATTTCAGGCCCGGGTTGGTCGATCGGCTCCGCCTTTGTAATCAAGATCGCATCGTTCGCGTTGACAACGACGGACTCCAGCAGCCTGAGGCGCTCCGTCTCACGTCTCCGGGAGAGGTCGCCGGTGACTGAGCTTTGCTGCAAAGCTTCGAGATCGAGAAGGAGCGCTATATCGGCCGCATGCGACCGCAGCACATAGGTTTTCGCGGCACTGAGTCCCGCCTGCGGAAAGCGGTCCGCCACAATCAGTATACCGCGCACGAGGCCCTTGGCGTCTGCCACCGGAACGGCAGCGAGGAAGCGTAGGGCACTTGGCGCGCCGTCCGGATCCGCGCAAAGATCTCCTAGGCGGGGCTCTTGAAGCAGGTTGTTGACAATCAGGACTTGGTTTTCGCTTGCGGCGGCATGGGCTCGTAGAGAGCCTATGACGCGTTCGGAAAATGGAACATCCCAATCAAACGAGGCCTCCTGAGTGTAGCCTTCTTTTTCAATTCGATAGAAGGCTGCGGAGGGGCATTCTGTGGCATATGCCGAGCTGCGGACGATCCGGCCAATCGGGTCATTCTTCGCTGGGTCCGCAGATGCCAGTCTCGTCTCGCCGTCCACGCGTATTGCGGGACCGAGAACCGCGGCCGGGTGGTCAATTGGCATGATGTTTCAATTCGACGGAGTGGAAGCCTCAGGAGTACCAAGCGCCCGCATTGGCAAGGGCCGAGATCGAAGTGTACGCATAGCCCCTCACTTGTGACGGGCTCAGGGTAAGGGACCACGCAAACCTCGCGGTTCCGGCCCACGGTGTCGCCGTTCCCCGCCGGCCAAGCCTAATTAAGCATGCTCTGTTAATCAAAGGAAGCATCGAACAAAGTCTGTCCTGAATAGCGGCAAGTTTCGCACATCCCCCACTTCCCCTGATCCCTCGCATCGCAAAAATGAATGCCACCCCTTTCGCATCCCCGCTATACTCCCCCCATGAACGAGCTCACCCCCCTCCGCACCGGCTTTTCCGCCTGTCCCCACGACTGTCCGTCGACCTGCGCGCTCGATATCGAGATCACCGGCAACACGGTCGGGCGGGTGCGGGGGGCGGCGGGGAACAGTTATACGGCGGGGGTGATCTGCGCGAAGGTGGCGCGCTATGGCGAGCGGATCAACCATCCGGATCGGCTGCTGAAGCCGCTGCAGAGGGTCGGGGCGAAGGGGGAGGGCGGCTGGCGGGAACTCGCCTGGGACGACGCGCTCGATCTCGTGGCGGAAAAATTTCTGGCGGCGGAAGCGCGGTTCGGGGCGGAGAGCGTCTGGCCGTATTTCTATGCGGGCACGATGGGGCAGGTGCAGCGCGACGGCATCCACCGCCTGCGGCATGCCAAACGCTATTCCGGCCAGTTCGACACGATCTGCACGAACATGGCCTGGACCGGCTGGCATGCCGGCGCGGGGCAGCTGACGGGCGTCGACCCGCGCGAAATGGCGTCGAGCGACTGCGTCGTCATCTGGGGCACGAATGCCGTGGCGACGCAGGTGAACGTGATGACGCACGCCATCCGCGCCCGCAAGGAGCGCGGCGCGCGGATCGTCGTCATCGACATCTACGACAATGCCACGATGAAGCAGGCCGACATGGCCTTGAAGCTCCTGCCCGGCAGCGACGGCGCACTGGCGGCGGCCTTGATGCACATCGGTTTTCGCGATGGCACGGCCGACCGCGCCTATATGGCGCGCTTCGCCGACGATCCCGCCGGGCTGGAGGCGCATCTCGCCACCCGCACGCCGAAATGGGCGGCTGACATCACCGGCCTCTCCGTTGCCGAGATCGAGGCGTTTGGCGCGCTGATCGGGGCGACGCCAAAAACGTTCTTCCGGCTCGGCTACGGTTTCACCCGGCAGCGCAACGGCGCGGCGTCGATGCATGCGGCGGTCTCGGTGCCGACGGTGTTCGGCCACTGGCAGCACGAAGGCGGCGGTGCCTTCCACTCCAACTCCGACATCTTCAAGCTCGACAAGAGCCTTCTCACGGGCGCGGCGATGCGCGACCCCAGCGTTCGCTTTCTCGACCAGTCGCGCATCGGCGCCGTCCTCACCGGCGATCCCGGCGCGCTGCAGAACGGCCCCAAGGTCGCGGCGATGCTGGTGCAGAACACCAATCCGGCGAATGTCGCGCCGGAGCAGCGGCTGGTTCGCCAGGGTCTTTTGCGCGACGACCTCTTCGTCTGCGTGCACGAGCAGTTCATGACCGACACGGCCCGGCTTGCCGATCTGGTGCTGCCCGCGACGATGTTCCTCGAGCATGACGACCTCTACCGCGGCGGCGGGCAGAGCCATCTCCTCCTCGGGCCGAAACTCGTCGAGCCGCCGCCGGGCGTGCGCACGAACCATTTCGTCATCGAGGAACTGGCAAAGCGCCTCGGCGTCGCCGACCGGCCGGGTTTCGGGCTCAGCGAGCGCGACCTCATCGCGGACATCCTGCAGCGCAGCGGCCACGGCACCCTGGACGATTTCGAAGCCGGCCGCTGGGCCGACCTGCAGCCTGATTTCGAGGCCGCGCATTTCCTCGGCGGTTTCGGCTGGCCGGACGGCAAATTCCGCTTCCGCCCGGACTGGACGGCGCAGGGCCCGAACACGCCGCCGGCCTCGGTCGGGCCGCAGGGGCCGGTCGCGCTTCTGCCGGAATGGCCCGATCACGCCGGGCTCGACGAGGCGGCCGAGCCCGCGCATCCGTTCAAGCTCGCGACCTCGCCGGCGCGGCAGTTCCTGAATTCGAGCTTTGCCGAGACGACCGGCTCGCGCACGCGCGAGCGCCGGCCGGAGCTCCTGATGCATCCCGACGACGCGGCGCGGCTCGGCATTTCCGAGGACGACATCGTCAGCATCGGCAACCGGCGCGGCGCGCTGCATCTGCCGGTGGCGATCTCGCCGGCGGTGCGGCCGGGCGTCCTCGTCCACGAGGGCCTCTGGCGCAATTCGGACTTTGCCGGCGGCGAGGGGATCAACCTCCTCGTCGGCGCAGACCCGGTGGCACCCTCCGGCGGCGCGGCGTTCCACGACACGCATGTCTGGGTGAGGCCGGCGGCTGCCGCCTGACGCGGGCTGTGAGCGGCGACGTCAGCATGCCGCGTTCGTCTCGGGGCCGCCGTCAGGCGCCCTGTCCCGTTTCAGTGGATCGGCGGTGCTTCCGAGTGTCGCTAAGATCTGGTGGAGAAGACGGCGCGGCTTCCGTCCATCGCCACCTCGCCGCGCAGCACCATCGCCAGCGCCTGCGGGTAGAGCCGGTGCTCGGCGGCCAGCACGCGGGCCGACAGGCTGTCCGGCGTGTCGTCCGGCTCGACCGGCACCGCCGCCTGCGCGATGATCGGGCCGCCATCCATTTCGAAGGTGACGAAATGCACCGTCGCGCCGTGGATCCGAACGCCCGCCTCGATCGCCCGGCGGTGCGTATCAAGGCCGGGAAACAGCGGCAGCAGCGAGGGGTGGATGTTGATCATCCGCCCGGCGAAGTGGTCGACGAAACCGGCCGTGAGCAGGCGCATGTAGCCGGCGAGGCAGACGAGATCGGCGCCGGACGCCTCGATCGCGGCGATCATCGCCGCCTCGTGCGCGGCCTTGTCGGAAAAATCCTTGCGCGGCACGGCGACGGCGGCGATGCGCTCGGCGCGTGCCGTCTCAAGCCCCGCCGCATCGGCGCGGTCTGACATGACGGCGACGATCTCGCCCGGAAAGCCCGGCGCCCTGGCCGCCTCGACGAGCGCCGCCATGTTCGAGCCGCGCCCCGAGATGAGGACGGCAACGCGCTTTCGGGTCATCGTCAGGACCGCCTCGCGCGGCGCGCCGTCATCACAGCGCGAGGTCGCCGTTGAAGGTGACAGCATTGCCGTCGCGGTGGAGGATGCGGCCGAGCGGCACGACGGTCTCGCCCTGGCTCTGCAGGATGGCCGAAACGGTCGCGGCCTCGGCGGCGGAGACGACGACGATCATGCCGATGCCGCAGTTGAAGGTGCGTAGCATCTCCTCCGTCGCGACGCCGCCCGCCTTGGCGAGCCAGCGGAAGACGGGCGGCGTGTCGACGGCGAAGAGATCGATGTCGGCCGAGAGGTGGTCGGGCAGGACACGCGGAATATTCTCGACGAAGCCGCCGCCGGTGATGTGGGCCAGCGCCTTGATGCCGTCGTTGGACTGGCGGATCGCGGCCAGCAGCGGTTTCACATAGATGCGCGTCGGCGTGATCAGCGCGGCGGCAAGGCTCGGCGCATCGGTCTCGAAGGGGGCGGGGGCGTCGTAGGCGGCGCCCGACAGAGCGACGATGCGGCGGACGAGCGAATAGCCGTTGGAATGAACGCCCGAGGACGAAAGACCGAGGATCATGTCGCCTTCGGCAAGGTCCGCGCTCGGCAGGAGCTTGCCGCGTTCGGCCGCGCCGACGGCAAAGCCCGCGAGATCGTAGTCCTTCTCGGCATAGAGGCCGGGCATTTCCGCCGTCTCGCCGCCGATGAGGGCGCAGCCGGCCTGGCGGCAGCCCTCGGCGATGCCGGAGACGATCGCCTCGCCCTGCGCCGGATCGAGCTTGCCCGTGGCGAAATAGTCGAGAAAGAACAGCGGTTCGGCGCCCTGCACGACGAGGTCGTTGACGCACATGGCGACGAGGTCGATGCCGATCGTGTCGTGGATTCCGGTGTCGATGGCGATCTTCAGCTTAGTGCCGACGCCGTCATTGGCCGCGACCAGCACGGGGTCGGTGAAGCCGGCGGCCTTCAGGTCGAACAGCCCGCCGAAACCGCCGATCTCGCCGTCGGCGCCCGGTCGCCGCGTCGATCGCACCAGCGGCTTGATCCGCCGCACCAGCTCGTTGCCCGCATCGATGTCGACGCCCGCGTCGCGATAGGTCAGGTTATTGGTCGTGTCGGTCATCGCTTGGGATCCTGTTGGAAGCCGGAACTGACACGCTTACCCCGTTCTGGGCAAGTCCTGGGATCATCGCGCCCATGGGATATCCCATGTGGCCGGCGCGCTGGGCCGACGGTCGTCCGACCTCGCGGCCCTGCCTGGTCCCTTGACCTTCCGAAGGGGGTTTGCCTATTTCGCAAGGGATGCCGGATCGCGGCGGGACAAAGGCCGGGGCGTCGTCATGTCGGAATTCTCGAAGGAGCGCGGGACGACCAGCCGAGGACGGCTCTTTCGCCGGCAGATGCTGTTCTGGGGGATCGGCGCGCTCGCCACGTTGGCGCTGCTCTACGTCTTTTCCAGCGTTCTCCTGCCCTTCGTCTTCGGCATGTGCCTCGCCTATTTCCTCGATCCGGTCGCCGACTGGATGGAGAAGCGGGGGCTGTCGCGGCTGATGGCGAGCATCGTCATCCTGCTATTGTTCGTTGTCGTCATCGCGGCCGTCCTTCTCATCCTCGTTCCCGTGATCGGCGGCCAGATCGGCTCCTTCGTCCAGCGGTTGCCGGAGTATCTCGGCAAGCTGCAGGCGCTGGCCGACAGCGCCCGCACCGGACCGCTGGCCTGGTTGTTCGAAGGCAGCGAGCCGCTGCAGCAGGACTATGCCAAGATGGTCAGCGACAGCTCGGGGGTCGTCACCACCGTTCTCGGTTCGCTCTGGACCTCGAGCATGGCGGTGGTGAACTTCCTGTCGCTGTTCGTGGTGACGCCGGTGGTCGCCTTCTATCTCCTGCTCGACTGGGACCGCATGATCGCCAAGATCGACTCCTGGACGCCGCGACAGCATGTCGACACCGTTCGGCGTCTGGCCCGAGAGATCGACGCGGCCGTTGCCGGCTTCATCCGTGGGCAGGGCAGCCTCTGCCTCATTCTCGGCAGCTTCTACGCCATCGGCCTGACGCTGATCGGCCTGAACTTCGGTCTCCTGATCGGCATGTTCGCCGGCCTGATCTCCTTCATTCCCTATGTCGGCTCGATCGTCGGGCTGATCCTGGCCGTCGGCGTCGCGCTGGTGCAGTTCTGGCCGGATTATATCTGGATCATCGCGACGGTCGTGATCTTCTTCGTCGGCCAGTTTCTCGAGGGCAACATCCTGCAGCCGAAGCTCGTCGGCGCCTCCGTCGGCCTGCATCCGGTCTGGCTGATGTTCGCGCTCTTCGCCTTCGGTGCGCTGTTCGGCTTCGTCGGATTGCTCATCGCCGTTCCGGCCTCGGCGGCGATCGGCGTCCTGGTGCGCTTTGCCATCACGAAATACCTGCAGAGCGAGATGTATTTCGGCCGGACCATCGGGAGCGCCGGTACCCGGATCGAGACGATCGAGGGCCATCGGATGCAGGCTCTGGTCGAAAACGAGTTCAGGCCGGGCGGACCCTCGCCAGAATAGCGGGCATATCCGAACTTCGGACTTGGCGCGGGGATCGGCAGATTCTAACCTGATCGGGCAGGGCAGGCGCACGGGTTGCGCATTCAGATGGAACGAGGTCGCCGGCAGCGGACCGTGGCGACAACAGGGGCCCGACGAGACGCCGTGATCATGCCGAGACCTGCCCAGCTGCCCCTCGACCTGCCGCATCGGCCGTCGCTGGCCCGCGACGACCTGATCGTCACCGATGCCAACCGGCTGGCGGTCTCGGCCATCGACAGCTGGCCGTCCTGGCAGCATCCGGTGCTCCTCATCGTCGGCCCGCCCGGCTCGGGCAAGTCGCACCTTGCCGCCGCCTGGGCGGAGATGTCGGGCGCGACGGCGCTTGCCGGCGACACGGCGGCGGCGCCCTTCACGCTGGTGATCGACGATATCGACCGCGCGCCGCTCGACGAGACGGTGATCTTCGGTGCCGTCAACGCGGCCCGGCTCGGCGGCGGCTTCGTCCTGGCCACAGCCCGTGCCCACCCCGCCGAGATGAAGCTGTCACTGGCCGATCTGCGCTCGCGCCTGCAGGCGGCGACCCTGGTCGAGACCGGACGGCCGGACGACGCGCTGCTGATCGGGGTGTTGTCGAAGCTTTTTGCCGATCGCCAGATCGCCATCGACCCGAAGCTGGTGCACTATCTCTCCCTGCGCATGGAGCGCTCGCTGGAGCAGGCGAGCCGTCTCGTGGCCGCCGTCGACCACGAGGCGCTGGCCTCGAAGGAGAAGGTGTCGCGGGCGCTGCTGCAGCGCGTGCTCGAACGCTCCGGTCTTCGCCCGCAGGCGGAAAGAGTGACCGCGTCGGCGCTGTGGGAGGAGTCGCAGGCGCCGCGCGCGGCAGACGACATCACGAGCGGCTCCCAGCCGCCTCAGGAGGATTGACGCTTGGACGATCAGGACGGCACCATCGGCCCGACGACCCCTTTGCGCCCCGCTCGAACCCGAGCCGGCGCCGGTCGGTCGAAGACAATCGCCGGCACGCGGCCTGCGGGCAAGGCGGCAACGCGCAAAGCGGGCGCGGACAAGACGGTTGCGGGGAAGGCGGGCGCGGGGAAGGCGGGCGCTGACAAGACCGGCACGGACAAGGCCGTCCGCGGCAAGGCTGTGCAGGCCAGACCCGGCACGACGAAACCGGCGGCGACACGGCAGGGGGCGGCCACGATGCAGAAGCCGCGCCCGGCCGCGCGGCGCATCGGTGCGGCGCACGTCCCGGCGCTTGCCCGTTCCGCGCCGCGGATCGCGCAGTCGCTGGTTTTCCCGGCCGCAGCGGCATCGGGTCTGCCGTCTTCGGGAGCCGAGGCACCGGACGCTCCGGATATGGACAAGCCGGCGGCGAACGGCGCTGTCGCCGACACCTCGGTCACGAGTATCGCGGAGCGGCTGGAAGCCAATTCCGGAAGCCCGCCGCCGCTGGTCGAGACGGTGATCACCCCGCAGGATGCCGAACTGCCCGCCGACCGTTTCATCAACCGCGAGATCTCCTGGCTGCAGTTCAACCGCCGCGTCCTCGAGGAATCGCAGAATCCGGTGCAGCCGCTGCTCGAACGCGTCCGCTTCCTGTCGATCTCGGCCGGCAATCTCGACGAGTTCTTCATGGTTCGCGTCGCTGCGATCGCCGCGCAGGTGCGCGAAAAAATCACGGCGCGCAGCGATGACGGGCTGACGCCACAGGAGCAGCTCGACACGATCCTCGAGGATGTCGGCCGGCTGCAGGAGGAGCAGCAGGCCTCGCTCGCCGACCTCGTCAAGGAACTCAGGGCCGAGAACATCCTGATCGTCGGCGCCGGTGAGTTGAAGAAGGACGACCGCGCCTGGCTCGAACAGCATTTCGACGACGCGATCTTCCCGGTGCTGACGCCGCTGTCGATCGACCCGGCGCATCCCTTCCCCTTCATCCCCAATCTCGGCTTCTCGATCGCGCTGGCGCTGGTGCGCGACAGCGACAAGCAGAAGATGAGCGCGCTCCTGCGCCTGCCGGTCGCCCTGCCGCGCTTCGTCGAGATGCCGAAGAGCGAGCTCGGGCAGCTGCGCTTCGTGCCGCTGGAAAGCGTCGTGGCGCTGTTCATCGGACGGCTCTTTCCGGGATACCGCGTGCGCGGCGCCGGCACCTTCCGCATCATCCGCGACAGTGACATCGAGGTCGAGGAGGAGGCCGAGGATCTGGTGCGCCTGTTCGAATCGGCGCTGAAGCGGCGGCGGCGCGGCCAGGTGATCCGCATCGAGTTCGATTCCGTCATGCCCGAGGATCTGCGCGGCTTCGTCGCCGGTCAGCTGGAAGTGCCGGAAAACCGGGTCTCGGTGATGGATGGCATGCTGGCGCTGGAATCGGTGTCGCAGATCGTCAAGGCGCCGCGCGACGAGCTGAAGTTCACGCCCTACATCCCGCGCTTTCCCGAGCGCATCCGCGAGCACAATGGCGATTGCTTCGCCGCCATCCGCGAGAAGGACATCATCGTCCACCATCCCTACGAGTCCTTCGACGTGGTGGCGCAGTTCGTGCGTCAGGCCTCGGTCGATCCGAACGTCATCGCCATCAAGCAGACGCTCTACCGCACGTCCAACGACTCGCCGATCGTGCGGGCCCTGATCGATGCCGCCGAGGCCGGCAAGTCGGTGACGGCGCTGATCGAGATCAAGGCCCGCTTCGACGAGGAAGCCAACATCAAGTGGGCGCGGGATCTTGAGCGCGCCGGCGTGCAGGTGGTCTTCGGCTTCATCGAGAAGAAGACGCATGCGAAGCTGTCGCTCGTCGTCCGTCGCGAGGAGGGCAAGCTCGTCAACTTCGTCCATATCGGAACCGGCAACTACCACCCGATCACCGCGAAGATCTACACCGACCTGTCCTACTTCACGACCGACCCGGACATCGCGCACGACGTCCTGCTCGTCTTCAACTACATCACCGGCTACGCCGAGCCCGCCGACCTCAGGAAGCTCGCGGTGTCGCCGCTGAACATGCGCAAGCGAATCCTCGACAACATCGCCGCCGAAGTCGCGCATGTGAAGGCCGGGCGCACCGGCCAGATCTGGATGAAGATGAACTCGCTGGTCGATGCGAAGATCATCGACGCGCTCTATCGGGCGAGCCAGGCGGGTGTCGAGATCGACCTGATCGTGCGCGGCATCTGCTGCCTCAGGCCCCGCGTGCCCGGCCTTTCCGACAACATCCGCGTCAAGTCGATCGTCGGCCGCTTTCTCGAGCACAGCCGCATCTTCTGCTTCGGCAACGGCTACGGCTTGCCATCCGATCACGCCACCGTGTACATGGGCTCGGCCGACATGATGCCGCGCAACCTGGACCGGCGGGTCGAGACCATGGTGCCGATCACCAACCCGACCGTGCACAGCCAGATCCTGTCGCAGATCATGCTGGGCAACATCCTGGACAACCAGCAGAGCTGGTCGGTTCTTTCCGACGGCACCTCGCGCCGCATCGTCGTCGCCGAGGGCGAGCAACCTTTCAACACGCAGCGCTATTTCATGACCAATCCCAGCCTGTCCGGGCGCGGCAAGGCTCTGAAATCCGATGCCCCGAGATTGATAGCAAGACAACGTGCCGAACATTCCCGCTTTGATTGACGACATGGTGCAAGGCCGGCTGCCGGGTCGAACCCCGGTGGCCGTCGTCGATATCGGCTCGAATTCGGTGCGTCTCGTCATCTACGAGGGCAACAGCCGTTCGCTGACGGTGCTCTTCAACGAGAAGATGCTCTCGGGTCTCGGCAAGGGCCTGGCGCAGACGAAGCGTCTCGACGAGCGCTCCGTCGCAAGCGCCCTCTCGGCGCTGACGCGGTTTCGCGCGCTGGCCGCCCAGGCGGGCGTCACCGAACTCTATCCGATCGCCACCGCCGCCGCGCGCGAGGCGACCAACGGGCCGGACTTCATCACCGCGGCCGAGGCGGCCATCGGCTGCCCGATCCACATCCTCTCGGGCGCCGACGAGGCGCGCTATGCCGCCGAGGGCGTCGTCGCCGGGTTCCACATGCCCGACGGCATCGCCGGCGATCTCGGCGGCGGAAGCCTCGAACTCGTCGACGTCGCCAAGGGCGAGATCGGCGAGGGCCTGACGCTGCCGCTGGGCGGTCTCCGGCTGCAGGACATGTCGGGCAACGACATCGCCAAGGCGCGCAAGATCGCCGACCGGGAAGTCGGCGGTTGCGCGCTCGCCGGCGCGGGCGAAGGCCGGCCGTTCTTCGCCGTCGGCGGCACCTGGCGCAATCTCGCCAAGCTCCACATGGAGCAGATGCGCTATCCTCTCCACGTCATGCACGGCTACGAGATCCCGGTTGCCGGCGCCGTCGACTTCCTCGACGCCGTCGCCAGGGGCGATCCCGAGTCGCTGCCCGGCATCACCGCGGTGTCGCGCAGCCGCCGCGCGCTCCTCGCCTATGGCGCGGTGACGCTGCAGAGCGTCATCAAGTTCGTCAAACCGTCGAGCATCGTCCTCTCGGCTCTCGGCGTGCGCGAAGGCTTCCTGCACTCGCTGCTGCCGGAGGAGGAGAGGGCAAAGGACCCGCTGATCGAGGCGGCGCTGGAGCTCTCGATCCTGCGCTCGCGCTCGCCCAGACACGCGCTCGAACTCGTCGACTGGAGCCGCCGCAGCTTCGAGATCCTCGGCATCGAGGAGACGCCCTACGAGGAGCGGCTGCGCGAGGCGGCCTGCCTGCTCGCCGACATCGGCTGGCGCGCCCATCCCGACTATCGCGGCAAGCAGAGCCTGTCGATCATCGCGCATGCGGCATTTCCGGCGATCGACCACCAGGGCAGGGCGTTTCTGGGTCTGGCCAACTATTACCGGCACGAGGGCAATTTCGAGCAGGTCGCGGTGCCCGACATCGAGAACCTCCTGACCCCGCGCCTTCTCCACCGCGCGCGCATCCTCGCCGCGCTTTTCCGCGCCACCTATCTGATGACGGCCTCGATGCCGGGCGTGCTGCCGAAGTTCAACTGGGCGCAGGACCCGCGCGGCGGCTTCGCCCTGGTGATCCCGCCCGACCTTGCCGGCCTGATGGGCGATCGCCCGACCGGGCGCCTCGAGCAGTTCGCCAAGGTCGTGGAGCGCACGCTCCGCTTCGAGGTGCGCTGACGCGCCCGATCTTCCGCCCGCCCCTCAGTGACATCGCAGAAGCATCCATGTTGAAATTCCTGTCCATCCTCCTTGCCGCCGTGATCGGCGGCGGGATTTTCGCCGGCGGTCGCTGGTACGTCTATGCCGAGTACAGCGCCACGCCCTATGACGAGGTCGGCATCGCGCTCAACACCGCCGTGCCCGGCCCCCTGAACGCCTGGGCCTGCGCCCGCCTGCACGAACGCTTTCCCAGCGCGCTGCCGCCTCTGGGCTGCGCTGCGGCAGATGGCAGCTGGCGATAGGGATAGGGGGGATGGCGATAGGGATAGGGAGTGGCCACTAGCCGCTGGCCCCTCAAGTTCGTCATCCCGGCCTTGAGCCGGGATCCATGCCGTGACGTCGAACGTGCCCATTTCGGCACAGGATGACCCGCGTCATCGTCCCGGCATGGATCCCCGCGCTTTGCGCGAGGATGACGACCCTCAGGAAAGTCGCATTTCTCGCAGGCCCACGGTTGCCCTGTGGCGCCGAGCGGCGATGGGACGCGGCCCGCCGCATCCGCGCAGCCTTATCCGAGCTCGACCACCGCCACCTTGCGATCGCGGAAACACAGCGCCGCCTTGCCTTCCAACAGCTCCAGCGCGCGGTCGCCGAAGATCTTGCGGCGCCAGCCGGACATCGCGGCGATCTCGGCCTCGGCGCCGCGGGCGGCGAGTTGCTCCAGATCGTCGCCCGAGGCGATCATCTTGCCGGCGACGCCTTCCTCCTCGACCACGATCTTCAGGAGGACCTTCAGGAACTCCACGGCCGCGGCGGTGCCTTCGGGAAGGTTCGGGAGTTTCGGGATCGCCGGCAGCTCGCTCTTGGGGATCGCCATCGCGCGCTCGATCGCGGCAAGAATCTCCTTGCCGTTCTGCGAGCGCTCGAAACCCTTCGGAATGGTCCTGAGGCGCGCCAGCGTCTGCTCGTCGCGCGGCTGCTGCTGCGCGATCTCGTAGATCGTGTCGTCCTTCATGATGCGGCCGCGCGGCTGGTCGCGGGCGCGCGCCTCGCGCTCGCGCCAGGCCGCGACCTCCTTCAGGATCGCGAGCTCGATCGGCTTGCGCACGCGCATCTTCAGGCGCTTCCAGACGTCGTCGGGATGGATGTCGTAGGTGTCGGGATTGGCGAGCACCGCCATCTCGTCGTCGAGCCAGTCGTCGCGTCCCTCGGCGGCGAGGCGCGCCTTCAGCACCTTGTAGACGTCGCGCAGGAAAGTGACGTCGGCCAGTGCGTAGACCAATTGCTCCTCGGAGAGCGGACGGCGCCGCCAGTCGGTGAAGCGGGAGGTCTTGTCGATCCGCCCGTCCGTCGTCTTGGCCACGAGCTGGTCGTAGGCGATCGATTCGCCGAAGCCGCAGACCATGGCGGCGATCTGCGTGTCGAACATCGGCTTGGGCAGTAGCCCGCCGAGCTTGTAGACGATCTCCAGGTCCTGGCGCGCGGCGTGGAAGACCTTGATGACGTTCTCGTCGGCCATCAGGTCGAAGAAGGGCTTCAGATCCATGCCCTGCGCCAGCGGGTCGACGATGACCGCCAGCCCGTCCGACGCCATCTGGATGAGACAGAGCTCCGGCCAGAAGGTGGTCTCCCGGATGAACTCGGTGTCGACGGTGACGAAGGGCGCCTTGGCGAAGACGCGGCAGGCCTCAGCGAGGCCGACGGTAGTGGTGATAGGCTCCATGGTGATTTCATAGCCGATGTCGGCGCACCTGCGAAGCCCGCCGAAGCGGCATTCCGCAATGCAATGCGTCGCGCCGAAATCTTGACAGCGCGGGGGTCCCGTGCGCTTTTCCCGCGATATCGAACCGGCAGCCTCAGCGCGCCGGATCAGCGCGCCGAGCGATCCCGCGCGCCACCCCGCGCGCCCTTGACGAAAAGCCAGGAAGAAACGCCATGCACCGCTACCGCAGCCATACCTGCGCCGCCCTCCGCGAGACCCATGTCGGCGAGACGGTCCGGCTTTCCGGCTGGGCGCACCGCGTCCGCGACCATGGCGGCCTGCTGTTCATCGATCTGCGCGACCATTACGGCCTGACGCAGATCGTCGTCGATCCCGATTCGCCCGCCTTCACGACCGCCGAGACGATCCGCTCGGAATGGGTGGTGAAGATCACCGGCACGGTGAAGGCGCGCAGCCCCGAGACGGTGAACCCGAAACTGCCGACCGGCGCGGTCGAGCTCTTCGCCGAGGACATCGAGATCCTGTCGGCCTCGAAGGAACTGCCGCTGCCGGTGTTCGGCGAGCTGGACTATCCCGAGGACGTCCGGCTCACCTACCGCTTTCTCGACCTTCGCCGCGACACGCTGCACAGGAACATCATGCGCCGTACCCAGATCATCGCGGCGATGCGCCGGCGGATGACGGAGAGCGCCTTCACCGAATTCTCGACGCCGATCCTGACGGCCTCGTCGCCCGAAGGCGCGCGTGACTTCCTGGTGCCGTCCCGCATCCACCAGGGCAAGTTCTATGCCCTGCCGCAGGCGCCGCAGCAGTACAAGCAGCTGATCATGATGTCGGGCTTCGACCGCTACTTCCAGATCGCGCCCTGCTTCCGCGACGAGGACCCGCGCGCCGACCGCCTGCCGGGCGAGTTCTACCAGCTCGACGTCGAGATGAGCTTCGTCGAGCAGGAGGACATCTTCCAGACCATGGAGCCGGTGATCCGCGGCGTGTTCGAGGATTTCGCCGACGGCAAGCCGGTCAGCCAGACCTTCCAGCGCATCCCGCATGCCGAAGCCCTGCGCAAATACGGCTCGGACAAGCCGGACCTGCGCAACCCGATCGAGATGCAGGCCGTCACCGACGCCTTTGCCGGCTCCGGCTTCAAGGTCTTCGCCGGCATGATCGCGGCCGATTCCGAGGTCGAGGTCTGGGCGATCCCGGCCAAGCGCAAGGACGGCCAGGATGCGATCGGCCGCGCCTTCTGCGACCGGATGAACTCCTGGGCGCAGGGGCAGGGGCAGCCGGGCCTCGGCTACATCTTCTGGCGCGAGGAGGAGGGCGCGGTCGCCGGCGCCGGCCCGCTCGCCAAGAACATCGGCCCCGAACGCACCGAGGGCTTGCGTGAAAAGCTCGGCCTGTCCACGGGCGACGCCTGCTTCTTCGTCGCCGGCAAGCCGAAGACCTTCGTGTCCTTCGCGGGCGCGGCGCGCACGCAGGTCGGCGAGGAGCTCGATCTCGTCGACCGCGACCAGTTCAAGCTCGCCTGGATCATCGACTTCCCCTTCTACGAATGGGACGAGGACAACAAGAAGGTCGACTTCGCGCACAATCCGTTCTCGATGCCACAGGGCGGCATGGAGGCGCTTGAGACGCAGGATCCGCTGTCGCTGAAGGCGTTCCAGTACGACATCGTCTGCAACGGTTTCGAGATCGCCTCGGGCGGCATCCGCAACCAGCAGCCGGAGACGATGGTGAAGGCCTTCGAGATCGCCGGCTACTCGCGCGAGGAGGTCGAGCAGCGCTTCGGCGGGCTCTACCGCGCCTTCCAGTACGGCGCCCCGCCGCATGGCGGCATGGCGGCGGGCGTCGACCGCATCGTCATGCTGCTCTGCGGCGTCAAGAACCTGCGCGAGATCACCATGTTCCCGATGAACCAGCAGGCCTACGACCTGTTGATGGCCGCGCCGAACGAGGCATCGCCGGCCCAGCTGAAGGAACTCGGCATCCGCGTCGCGCCGACGGCCAAGCCGACCTGAGTCAGGTCGGGGCCTGCGCCGCGGCAATCGCTTTCGTCGCGGCTTGTCGTCATGGTAAGTTAACCAGACTAGGAGCTTTATTGACGGGCGTCGGGCAGGCGAACAGCTTGGGCGAGGCCTCGTCGGCGCGCAACGGACGGCATGATATGAAGCAGGATCCGACCATGGAGAGCGTCACCCCGCCGGCCGTGGGGTCTGACGAGCCGGCCTTCGACTTTGACATGGCCCCGGTGCCGCTGTGGCTGGAGGATTGGTCCGGTATCAGCGCGAAGTTCGACATGTGGCGCCAGGCTGGCGTCACCGATCTCGCCGCCTTCCTCGCGGAGGATCGCGGCCGGGTGCGCGAATGCAGCGCCCTGATCCGCGTGCTGGGGGTGAACAAGCGGACGCTGGCGCTGTTCGAGGCGGCCGACCTGCCGGATCTCATCGCCAATCTCCACAAGGTCTTCAGCGACGAGATGCTGGAAAACCACGTCGACGAACTCGTCCAGCTCTGGAGCGGAGCGTCGGAGTTCACGAGCCAGGCGGTCAATCACACGCTGTCGGGTCGCCGACTGGACATCCAGCTCAAGGCGCAAATGCTGCCCGGCCACGAGCAGGACTGGGCGCGCATCCTGATCGCCACCGAGGACGTGACCGAGCGCGAGGATGCCAGACGCCGCGCGAGTCTCAGCGAGAGCTACGCCCGCGGCCTGTTCGAACACTCCCCGGTATCGCTCTGGGTCGAGGACTTTTCCGCCGTCAAGAACCTCATCGAGGGCGTGCGGGACCGCGGCGTCACCGATTTTCGCACCTTCCTCGACGTGCATCCGGAATTCGTCACGCGCTGCATGAGCGAGATCCGCGTCATCGACGTCAACCAGCACACGCTGGATCTCTTTCACGCCCCCGACAAGGCGACGCTCCTGCGCCGGCTGGGCGAGGTCTTCCGCGACGGGATGGAGCTGCACTTCAAGGAGCAGCTGATCGACCTGTGGATGGGCAAGCTCTTCCAGCAGCGCGAGGTGGTGAACTACTCGCTGGACGGCGACTCGCTCCACGTTCACATGCAGTTCTCGGTGCTTCCGGGCCGCGAGCGCGACTGGACGCTGGTGCAGGTTGCGCTGACCGACATCACGGCGCGCAAGAAGGCCGAGGCCTATCTCGAATATCTGGGCAAGCACGAGGTCCTGACGCGGCTCTACAACCGGTCCTTCTACGTCGACGAGTTGAACCGGCTGGAGCGGATGGGCCCCTATCCCGTCACGGTCATCATCGCCGACTTGAACGGGCTGAAGCCCATCAATGACGAGCTTGGCCATGCCGCGGGCGACGCCATGCTGCGCCGCGCCGGCGAGGTGCTGAACGGTGCCGTCTCGAAGCCGCACCACGCGGCCCGGATCGGCGGCGACGAGTTCTGCGTGCTGATGCCGGCGACGGCCGCGGACGAGGCCCAGGCGATGGTCGACGCGATCGAAAAACTCACCGAGATCAACAACCAGTTCTATGCCGGGAACCGCCTCAGCTTCTCCATCGGCTGCGCCACCGGCGTCGAGGGCGAGCGCCTCGAGGAGGTGGTCAAGCGCGCCGACGCCGCGATGTACGAAAGAAAGCGCGAATACTATTCCGTCGAGGCCATCGACCGCCGCCGGCGCGACGCGAAGACGGATGCGGCGCATCTCTAGGCTTGGCCGGCCGCGGTCACGGTTCGAGCGCGGTGGCGCCTCCAACCCTCTGAAGTAAATCCAACCCTTTGAAGTAAAAGGGGTGTCGGCCGCCGTTCGGCCACGGCGATCCCCTCAGGATCACGATTTGCGATGACAACCTCGCGATGGGGCTGGCCACTCCGCCATCGGCCCGATACAATTTTCCAAGGTCCGGAATAAAAGGACAGGCGACGACGCTGCAAAGCGTCGCGATCGGCAAAAGCCGGCGGGAGGAAAGATGGTCATCAGGAGTGCGGGGAGTACCGTGTCCTGCGGCAAGGCCGACGCGTCGGCGCATGCGGCAGGTGCCCGGCGATCCATCCAGTCGGGTGGCAGGGCCTGGAACGCATGGGTTCTGTCGGTATCCCGACACCAGACCACGGACTGTGCAGGTCCTTTTAACGGCGACATCGCGTGAACCCGGTGCAGGCGCCGCCGTTCGCAACCGGCCCTGTCATTGCCGCGCGGGGCGTCTCGAAATCCTTCGGACAGGTCGAGGTCCTGAACGATATCAGCCTCGACCTTCTGCAAGGCGAGGTCCATGCGCTGATCGGTGAGAACGGCGCCGGCAAGTCGACGCTGATGAATATCCTTGCCGGCCACCTGCAGCCGACGAAGGGCTCGCTTGCCATCGGCGGCGAGACCGTGCGTCTGACTGGCCCGATCGACGCCGAGCGGCGCGGGATCGTGCTCGTCCACCAGGAAATCCTCCTGGCGCCCGACCTGACCGTTGCCCAGAACATCCATCTTGGCCGCGAGGTCCGCCGTGGTCTCGTGCTCGACGATCGGGCGATGAACGAAAGCGCGCGCGCCGCGGTCGAAGGCCTTGGCGCCGATATCGACCCGAAGGCCGTCGTGCGCCGCCTGTCGATCGCCCAGCGCCAGCTGGTGCAGATCGCCCGCGCCCTCTTGGTGCCGCATCGCGCGGTGATCTTCGACGAGCCGACGGCGTCGCTGACGCCGCACGAGACCGAGGCGCTGCTGAGGGTGATCGGCGAGATCCGAAGCCGCGGCGTCGGCATTCTCTACATCTCGCACCGTCTGCCGGAAGTGAAGGCGATCGCCGACCGCGTGACGGTGCTGCGCGACGGCCGGCTGGTGGCCACTCACCCTGCTGCCGCCATCGGCACGGCCGACATGGCGCAACTGATGGTCGGGCGCGACGTCGCCAAACTCTACCCCGGACGGAAGGCCGCCGACAGCCGCGCGCCGGTGTTGGAAGTGTCCGACATGACGGTTCCGGGTTATGTCGAGACCGCAGGCTTCACCCTCGGCTGCGGCGAGATCCTGGGTTTTGCCGGCCTGGTCGGCGCGGGACGCACGGAGCTCTTGGAGGGCCTGCTCGGCCTCAGGCCCGCGACGGGCGAGGTTCGCCTCGACGGAAAGAAGGTGCGCTTCACCTCGGCGCGCCAGAGCATGGACGCCGGGATCGTCTATCTCAGCGAGGACCGCAAGGGCAAAGGCCTGCTGCTCGGCCAGACGCTGCGCACCAACCTCACCCTTGCCGCCCTCGATCGCTTCACCGCCGCCTCCCTCGTCGACGTGGCGAAGGAGGAGCAGGCGCTGACCGACGCGATCGACCGGTTCGACATCCGCACCGGACGGCGCGACGTGCTCGCCGGCCAACTGTCCGGCGGCAACCAGCAGAAGCTGCTTCTTGCCAAGATGATGCTGCTCGATCCGAAGGTGGTCGTCATCGACGAGCCGACGCGCGGCATCGACATCGGCAACAAGCAGCAGATCTACAAGTTCATCGTCGGCCTTGCCGATGCCGGCAAGTCGGTGATCGTGATCTCGTCGGAAATGCCCGAGCTGATCGGCATCTGCGACCGCATTCTGGTGATGCGCGCGGGCCGGATTGCCGGCGAGGTGACGGGCGAGCGGATGAACGAACGCGACATCGTCATGCTGGCGACGGGCGCCAGCGAAAAGGAGGCCGCCCTCGTGGCGGAAAGCGCATGAGCGATGCCGTGAAACCCGCGCCGCGCCGCAGGCCCTTCGGCGACGTCGATCTGCGCGCCGTCGCCCCCTTTGCGGCGCTCGCCGTGCTCATGATCTTCGGCGCGCTCGTCAATCCGAATTTCCTCGCCCTCGACAATCTGACCAACGTCATCACCCGCAGCGCCTTCATCGCCGTGATCGCGGTCGGCGCGACCTTCGTCATCTCGGCGGGCGGGCTCGACCTGTCGGTCGGCTCGATGGCGGCCTTCGTCGCCGGCACGATGATCCTGTTCCTGAATTCGGCGATGCTGTCGGGCAACGAGGCGATGATCGCGACGGCGATGATCCTGGCGCTGGGGACCGGCGCGCTGTGCGGTCTGGCCAACGGTCTGGTGACGACGCTCGGGCGGATCGAGCCCTTCATCGTGACCCTCGGCACGATGGGCATCTTCCGCGCGCTGACCATCTATCTCGCCGAAGGCGGCTCGATCGCCATGAAGAGCCAGGAGCTGCGCGCTGCCTATCGCCCGGTCTATTTCGGCGACGTGCTCGGCATTCCGATCCCGGTCATCGCCATCCTGATCGTCGGCGTGATCGGCGCCTTCCTCCTCTACCGCACGCGCTTCGGCCGGCATGTCATGGCGGTCGGCTCGAACGAGGAGGTGGCGCGCTACTCCGGCATCTCGGTCAACCGGGTGCGCACGGCGACCTACGTGATCCAGGGCCTGTGCGTCGCGATCGCCGTTCTCATCTACGTGCCGCGCCTCGGCGCCGCGACGGCGACGACCGGCCTCCTCTGGGAGCTGCAGGCGATCACCGCCGTCGTGATCGGCGGCACCGCGCTGCGTGGCGGCGTCGGGCGCATCTGGGGCACGATCTGCGGGGCGCTGATCCTCGAGATCGTCGGCAACATCATGGTGCTGTCGGACCTCGTCAGCGAATATCTCATCGGCGCGGTGCAGGGCGCGATCATCATCGTGGCGATGCTGATCCAACGCTCGCTGGCACGGCGCTAGACTTCGGGCTGGCCGGCCGGGCCGGCAGCCTGATTACCGAACGGCGGCATGGGGCCGACCGCGCGCGGGATGAAGAGGCCCCGATGTCTGGGAGGACACAATGAAGAAATCCATTCTGGCACTGGCGGCGATCCTCGCCGTCTCCGTCGCGGCGCAAGCGCAGGAAAAATCGGTCACGATGGCGGTATCGATCCCCGCCGCCGATCATGGCTGGACGGGCGGCGTCGTCTACCATGCCGAACGCGAGAAGGAGATTCTGGAGAAGCGCTATCCCGGTCTCAAGATCGTCGTGAAGACATCGCCCGACGGCGCGAGCCAGGCCAATGCCCTGGAAGACCTGACCGCCCAGGGCATCGATGCCCTGGTCACCCTGCCGCACAATTCCGACGAACTCACCGATCCGATCCGCCAGGTGAAGGACAAGGGCATCTTCGTCACCGTCGTCGACCGGGCGCTGTCCGATCCGACGATCCAGGACCTCTACGTCGCCGGCAACAACCCCGAACTCGGACGCGTCGCCGGCCAGTATCTGAAGGACACGCTCGGCACGGGCGACGTCGTCGTCATCCGCGGCCTGCCGATCGTCATCGACGAGGAGCGGCAGAAAGGGTTCGACGAGGGCATCGAGGGCAGCGGCATCAAGGTCCTCGACCGCCAGTTCGGCAACTGGTCGCGCGACGACGCCTTCAAGGTCATGCAGGACTATCTCGCCAAGTATCCGAAGATCGACGCCGTCTGGTGCCAGGACGACGACATGGCGGTCGGCGTGCTCGAGGCGATCACCCAGTCGAACCGGACCGACATCAAGATGGTCATCGGCGGGGCCGGCATGAAGGACATGATCAAGAAGGTCGCCGACGGCGACAAGATGATGCCCGTCAACGTGCTCTATCCCCCCGCGATGATCGCGACCGCCATGGAACTGACGGCTTCCGGGCTCTACGACCAGAACCCCGTTCGCGGCAGCTACATCCTCGACGCGACGCTGGTGACGAAGGAGAACGCCGAGGAGTTCTACTACCCCGACTCGCCGTTCTAAGGTGCCAATTCGTCCATGCGGGAGAGAACCATCTTCCGCATGGACCGACTGGAAGGCTGGCCGCAGTTCAAGCGACTGACATCGGTCAGCTCACCCGGCCGTACATTTATGGAATTCCAGAACTGCTTCGCGGCGAGTGATCCCGTCCGGTAACCTGCTCCCCGCCGCCATGGGCTCGCACCATGACGACGGGGAGCGACCGGCGTTTACTGGTCGTTCGCGGTGACCTCGAGCTGCAGGACCTGCGGCAGTGTCTGCGGCGCGCCCATGGCGGCGCCGATGATCTGCGTGGCGGCGACGGGGGCATCCGGATCGACCGAGATCGTCAGCGACTTCGGATCCTTGAGGAAGGACGTGACCGCCGTCGTCACCGTGCCCTGGAACTCGGGGTTCTGCAGCATGGCGAGCATGGGCGGAAGCGTCGCGATCACCTGGTCGATCAGCTGCTCGCGCGTCTGGCCGTTCTTCTTGGCGTAGTAGTCGAGGAGCTTGTTCGTCAGGGAATCGTCGGCGAAGCCGATTTCGAGCGAAGCGAGGCTGAGCTGCGACACCAAGCCGATGAGGGCCATGCCTGAATTCGATGCGCCGGCCGGATCGGCCGCCATCTGCGCCTGGATCTGCTGCAGCGACTGTACGAAGGACGGCGTGTAGCCGTTGATCTGGTAGGCGAAGTTGAACTTGCCGGCGTCCTTCACCGTCAGGTCGAAGGGGGCAAGGCTCAGCTCGCCGCTCTTCGGATCCCAGCTCATCTCGACCGAGCCGCTGCCGGCGACCTGGGGATAGCCGACTTCCTGCATCGCCTTCGTCGTCTCGTCCGCCGGCAGCGACGCGAAGTCGAGGCTGAAGTCGCCGAGGTTGAAGTTGGACGTGATGGTGCCGCTGCCGCTCTCGACCGCATTGGTCCATTCGGTGCCGCTGAGGCTGAACAGCGACTTGCCGCCCTCGGTGATCGCGACGGACTCGACACTTGCCTCGTCGAAGAAGATCGGCGAGCCGCCCGGCAGCGTCGAGGCGCCCTGCGATCCCGCCAGCTGCAGGCCGCTGATTGCCATGCCGGTGACGGTCGCCTGCTTGCCTTCTTCGGTCTTGTTGAAATCGGCGAACGGGACCTGCTCGACGTTCCAGCCCTCGGCCGTCGATCCCGTGACGTTCTCGAAGGTCACGTCGCCGATCATGCTGGCCTCGGGGCCGGCGCCAAGGGTCACGCCCTTGAGGATGACGTTTTCGCCGATCGACTCGGCGGCGGTGAAGCTGATCGGCATGTCGCTCTGGCCGGCCAGTTCCTTCAGCCGGTCGCCAAAGGCCTGGGCGTCGGCGGCAAGGCCGGCGGAGCTGCCGAGGAGGACAAAGGCAAGACTGGCGATTACGCGACTGGACGTGGAGGTCATAGGGAGTCCTTTGAAATGGGGTTGAACGGGGGCTGCGCTGCGGGCTGTCGCTGAACCGGATCGATGCAGGTGGCATCAAGATGCGTGGCGACTAGGCTCACCGATATGGCCAGCACTCGGCAGGCCGCGCCAGGCGAGCAGATCGCCGCTTCTGAGTCTGCTTGCCTCTCCTTGCCGGGCCCCGTCAATGGGGAGTTCAGATCAAGCTTTGCGGCGGCAGCATGTCCGGGCCGCAAATTGCCTTTGGAAAACCGGTGTTCCATTCTTGTTCTTGTCCCGCGCCTCCGTTAAACGCGAGACATGGGCAAGGCAGCGGATCCGCCGGTCGGCGGAGGAGACATCGAACCGGTCGACCTGAAGGACGCGCTCGAGGAGCGCTACCTCGCCTATGCGCTGTCGACCATCATGGGCCGCGCGCTTCCGGACGTGCGCGACGGCCTGAAGCCCGTGCATCGGCGCATCGTCCACGCCATGCGCGTGCTGCGTCTCGATCCCGGCCAGGGCTACAAGAAGTCGGCCCGCATCGTCGGCGACGTCATGGGCAAGTTCCACCCGCATGGCGACGCCTCGATCTACGACGCGCTGGTGCGGCTCAGCCAGGATTTCGCGATCCGCTATCCGCTGATCGACGGCCAGGGCAATTTCGGCAACATCGACGGCGATAGCGCCGCGGCCATGCGCTACACCGAGGCGCGGATGACCGACGTCGCGACGCTGCTGTTGCGCGGCATCGACGAGAACGCGGTCGACTTCCGCCCGACCTACAACGAGGAGGACCAGGAGCCGATCGTGCTTCCCGGCGCCTTCCCCAATCTCCTCGCCAACGGTGCCTCGGGCATCGCCGTGGGCATGGCGACCGCCATCCCGCCGCACAATGCCGCCGAACTGTGCGAAGCGGCGCTGATGCTGATCGAGGACCGGGAGACCAGCCTCGACAGGTTGCTGAAGGCTGTCCAGGGCCCGGACTTTCCGACCGGCGGCATCGTCGTCGACACCCAGGAGCAGATCCGCGAGGCCTATGCCACCGGCCGCGGTTCCTTTCGCGTCAGGGCGCGCTGGGAGCGCGAGGAGCAGGGGCGGGGGGGCTATGTCGTCGTCGTCACCGAGATCCCCTACCAGGTGCAGAAGTCGCGGCTGATCGAGAAGATCGCCGACCTCCTTCTGGCCAAGCGCCTGCCGCTTCTGGCCGACGTGCGCGACGAGTCGGCCGAGGACGTGCGCGTCGTGTTCGAGCCGAAGAGCCGGACGGTCGATCCGGCCTTGATGATGGAATCGCTGTTCCGCCTGACCGATCTCGAGACTCGCATTTCGCTGAACATGAACGTCCTGTCCGGCGGCAAGATTCCGCGGGTGATGAATCTCAAGGAGGTTCTGCTGGAGTGGCTCGCGCACCAGCGCGAGGTGCTCGTGCGCCGCGCCCGCTTCCGGCTCGACCAGATCGAGCGGCGGCTGGAGATCCTCTCCGGCTATCTCATCGCCTTTCTCAACCTCGACGAGGTGATCCGCATCATCCGCAGCGAGGACGAGCCCAAGCCCGTCCTGATCGCCGCGTTTACGCTGACGGACGTTCAGGCCGAGGCGATCCTCAACATGCGCCTGCGCTCGCTGCGCAAGCTCGAGGAGTTCGAGCTGAAGCGCGAATACGACACGCTGGCCGAGGAGAAGGCCGAGAAGGAGGCGCTGCTCGGCTCCGACGAGCGCCAATGGACGGCGATCGCCGCCGAGGTGCGTGCGGTCGGCAAGAGTTTTTCCAAGAAGACCAAGCTCGGCAAGCGGCGCACCGATTTCGCCGACGCGCCCAACCACAATCTCGACGATCTCAACGTCGCCTTCATCGAGCGCGAGCCGATCACCGTCGTCCTGTCGCAGAAGGGGTTCCTGCGCTCGCTGCGCGGCCATGTCGCCGATCTCTCGACCCTCGCCTTCAAGGAGGGCGACGCACTGAAGCTCGGCTTCCCCGCCCAGACGACGGACAAGCTGGTTTTCCTCTCGACCGACGGCCGGGCCTATACGATGGGAGCCGACAAGCTCGCCGGCGGTCGCGGGCAGGGGGAGCCGATCCGCCTCGCCTTTGAGCTGGAAGACGCTGCCGACATCGCCCTCGGCTTCGTCGCCTCGCCGACGCGCCAGCGCCTGCTCGTCTCCTCCGACGGCAATGGCTTTCGCATCTCCGAGGCAGAGATGCTGTCCTCGACGCGCAAGGGCAAGCAGCTTCTCAATCTCGCCGGCAAGACGCGGCTGCATCTGGCCGTCGTCGTCGAGGGCGACACCGTCGCCGTCGTTGGCGAGAACCGCAAGATGGTGGTCTTCCCCCTCGTGCAGGTGCCCGAGATGACCCGCGGCAAGGGCGTCCGGCTGCAGCGCTACAAGGACGGCGGCCTCTCCGACCTGAAGATCTTCGCCCTCGACGGCGGCCTGACCTGGCAGGGCGCCGGCGGCCGCTCCTTCCACCGGTCGGCCGAGGAGCTGTTCGAGTGGCGCACCGACCGCGGCCTGGCCGGCCGCCTCGTGCCGAACGGCTTTCCGAAGTCGAACAAGTTCGGCTGATCGGCGGTCCCGCGTCCCAGCGACGATGGATAGAGTTTTTCGAGCTGTCTTAACGGCTGGAAAACATCACTGAAACGTGGTGGGCGAGAGCCCTCGACGGCGATCTGCCGCTACGTCACGCTTCATGCGGGATAACCGGAGTGGCGCCGATGACGAAGATGCACCTGCCCCCGCCGACGGAGACGAGATCGCAGGATGGTCTCGCACTACCGACCCGGCTCTTCGCGATCCTCTTTCTCTTCGCCGCGGCTTACGCCGTCGCCTGTGCGGCCGCAGGCGTCAGCATCGCGCGGCCGGTTCTTGAGATGATCAGTCTTCTGCAGAACTGAGCGCTCCGCCGGCCCTGTCTTTCCCGGCGCAGCCGGTACAAGGTAGTTTTCTGAAAAAACCGGTTCGGCCGCAAGCCCGCTCTGTGCAGGCTCGCCTATTCCGTATTGCGATCGCGGATAGCCTCGATGGCGGTTCTCAGTGGCGCCAGGTTGTCGGTGACGACCACCCACACCGCATCGTCGGCGACCCGGTGATGCTCGTGGCGCAGGACGTTGCCGATGCCGCGGATCCGTTTCCACGGAATGTCGGCATGCGGCGCAAGCAACTCGTCGGGGATATGCCGCGTCGCCTCTGAGATGATTTCCAGCGCCCTCTGCGTGGCGAGCCGCAGGAGCCAGCTGGACCCGAACTCCGCAAAGCTTTTGCCAGCGGTGACCTGCTGGATTCCGTCGATGGCATCGAGAATATCGGCGAGGACGGGGCCGACCTCACGCGACACCATCAGAAGATCTGCACGGCCGATCGCTCGATGTCGGCCTTCAGCAGGGGATGCAGGCTGCTGCGCGTGATCACGTCGACATCCATCGCAAGCTCTTCTTCGAGATACTGCTTGATCCCGACGAGGTCGAGGAGGGAGAAGACAAGGCCGGTTTCGTGATCGATGAACAGGTCGAGATCGCTGGCGGCAAGCGCCTCGTCCCGTGCCGTGGAGCCGAACAAGTAAAGGCCCGTCGCGCCCATCGCTCGAATGGCCTCGGCATGCTGCTTCAGGCTCGAGATTGCTTCGGTCCGGTTCATGGTCTCATCTTACACCAGACCGGCTGCTGTGTCAGCCGATGCACGCCTCGGTGGAAGTCGGTGCGGACGGTGAATCGCCGTGCCCGGCCCGGCCCGCCGGATGCATGCCGGGACTGTCAGCCTGCGTGCTTCAGCCCCTGCGCCCGTTCACGAGATCCTGTTCGATGCTGCCGGGGGCGCCGAGGCGGATCTTGTAGATCTGGTAGTTCTCCATTACGCGCTGGACGTAGTTGCGCGTCTCGGTGAAGGGGATGCGCTCGACCCAGTCGACGACGTCGTCGATCGACTTGCCGCGTGGGTCGCCGAAACGGCTGATCCATTCGCGGGCACGCCGCGGCCCGGCATTGTAGGCGGCGAAGGTGAGGATGTAGGAGCCGTCGAAATTGTCGATCTGTTCGCCGAGGAAGCGGGCGCCGAGCGTGGCGTTGTAGCCGGGATCGGAGGTGAGGCGCGCGAGCGAGTAGCCGACGCCGACCTTGGCGGCCATCGATTTCGCCGTGCCCGGCATCAGCTGCAACAGGCCGAGCGCGCCGGCGCCGGATTTCGCCTGCGGGTTGAACTCGCTCTCCTGGCGGGCAATCGCATAGGCGAGCGCCTTGCCGGAAGCCGAAATGTTCGCCGAGGCCGGAATGACGCCGATCGGAAAGGCGAGGGCGGCGGCGTCGACGCCGCGGAAATTCGCCTGCTTGCCGACCTTCAGCGCGAGATAGTGGTTCTTCTTGCTTTCGGCCATGACGGCGAGCAGGGCGAGTTCGCCGGGACTCGTCAGCTCGTCGGCCAGCGCCCGGTAGAGCGTCGCGGCGCGGCTGTCCATGTCGAGCTGCTCGAGCCGGCGGATGGCGCGCACGGCTTCCCGGCCCTCGAAGCGCTGACGCTCGGCGGCGCTCGGACGGGGATAGTCAACCGCCGGCGGCCGCGTGCCGAGGCGGGCGGAGGCGAGGAGGCCGTAATAGGTGGTGGGATAGGCGGCCGCACGACGAAAATAGTTCGTGGCATTGCCCGAGCCCGACACCTCGGCGGTCCGTCCCAGCCAGTAGTAGGCGCGCGACTGCGACAGCGGCCGGTTCGAGGCCTCGGCGATCTTGGCGAAATGCTGGCCGGCGGTGCGCGTGTCCTTCAGGAAGCGCAGCGCGATCCAGCCGGCATGGAACTCGGCTTCCACCGCATTCGCCGGGCTTTCGGCCTGGGCGACGCTCGCGACGCGGTAGGCGTCCTTGTAGCGGCCGACGTCAAGGAGATCGCGCGCGACGATGCGCCGCTCGTTCCACCAGGCGTCGGGATCGATGAGCGTGGCGGCGTCGCGCGGCGCCTTCAGCAGCGTCGACGCCGCCTGATCGACCTTGCCGGCCTTGCGCTGGACTTCGGCGAGGGCAAAGAGATAGCCGGGATCGGAGCGCTGCCCTGCCGGAACGGCGGAGAGGAGTTTTGCCGCGCCGCCTTCGCCGCGCACGGCCGCTGCACGTGCCGCAAAGAGGCTTTCGGCGCCGGCAAGCTTCTTCATCCGGGCCGCATCGCCGATGCGTTCGGCATAGAGCTGCATGTCCATGCGCCGCTTGTGGTCGGCGCGCGTCAGGAGCGTGCCGAACTGCTTGAGGATCCGCTGCTCCAGCGAGGCGTCGAGGCGTTCCCTGTGCCAGACGCCGGTGATGAGGCGCTTGGCCTCGGCGGCTTGGCCGAGTTCGAGAAGCGCGCGGGCAAGCGACATGGCGCCTTCCGGCGTTTCCGGCCGCGACCCGGCAAACGCGTTGACGACGTCGCTGGCCGACGGCTCCTCGCGCAGGAGCGCCCGTTCCAGGTTGGCGCGCAGCTTGCTCATGCCCGGCCAGCCCTGCAGCTCGGACGCCGCCTGGGCGATCTCATGGGCCGGCACATCGCGCCCACCGTTCAGCGCGATCGCCCAGGTCAGGATGTGGCGGTCGAGCGAGCGGCCAGGCATGCCCTGGCGGATCGAGCGGGCCCGCCGGAGATCGCCGGACGAGACCGCCTTCAGGCCGTCGTTGAGGCCCCCGGCAATGGCGCTGAGATTGCTCGGCCGCGCGGTGATCGCGGTGATCGAGGCGGTGAAGGCGCTGGGGCTGGTATCGACGCTGGCAGGCCGGCGCGTCGTCAGCGGGTTGGCAGCCGGCGCAGCGGCGGCGACGCCAGACCGGGCGGGCGCCGTGCCGAAACGCGACGGATCGAGGGCGACGCCGGTGTCGCGCGCCATCGGGCGCAGCGACGGCATCGGGCCGACCGGCGGCAGCAGCGACTGCGCGTTTGCCGGCTCGCACAGGAGCGCCAGCAGCATTCCCTTGACGATCAGGCTCTTGGCAATTCTCGGCGCAGTCATGGCAACCTTTCGAAGGGCAATCCCCGTTGGACGACCCGTCCCAGCGTGAGTGACGACATGGTCACCGAACCTCTCACGAACGGCATGAATACATCGTAAACCGTCGCCGCGTGTGGATCCTGCCGGGCCCCGAACGCGCCACCCGCCGGCTTGTCTCGCCTGCGGTGCTTCACTATGGTGCCGGCCTTCATGCCGGGCGAAGCCGCCGGTTTTATGTCCCGCGCCGCCAAGCGCTTGGCCGGGACGGTCACCACAGATGAGAAGTCCGGTGCCGGCCGACAAGAGCGGGCAGACGGCGGGAGCGAGACGGGAATGTTCAAGGGTTCGATGCCGGCGCTGGTGACGCCGTTTGCCGAGGGCGGCGCGCTCGACGAGACGGCCTTCCAGGCCTTCGTCGAGTGGCAGATCGCCGAGGGTTCGCACGGTCTGGTGCCGGTGGGCACGACGGGCGAGAGCCCGACGCTCAGCCATGCCGAGCACAAGCGTGTGGTCGAGCTCTGCGTCGCCGTTGCCGGCGGCCGCGTACCGGTCATCGCCGGCGCGGGTTCCAACAACACCGCCGAAGCGATCGACCTCGCCCAGTTCGCCGAAGGCGCGGGCGCGGACGGGCTTCTCGTCGTCACGCCCTACTACAACAAGCCGAACCAGCGCGGCCTCTACGCGCACTACGCCGCCATCGCCAAGGCGGTGACACTGCCGATCATCATCTACAACATCCCGCCGCGCTCGGTCATCGACATGACCGTCGAGACCATGGCGCGGCTCGCCGCCGACTTTTCCAATATCATCGGCGTCAAGGATGCGACCGCCAAGCTCGACCGCGTGTCCGACCAGCGCCTGCAATGCGGCAAGGATTTCCTGCAGCTGTCGGGCGAGGATGCCACCGCCCTCGGCTTCAATGCCCATGGTGGCCGCGGCTGCATCTCGGTGACGGCCAATGTCGCGCCTCGGCTGTGCGCCGAGTTCCAGAATGCCAGTCTCGCCGGCGATTTCGCCGCTGCCCTCGCCATCCAGGACCGGTTGATGCCGCTGCATAAGGCGCTGTTCATCGAGCCCAACCCGGGTGGGCCGAAATACGCCCTGTCGCGCCTCGGCAAGATGGGCAACACGCTGCGCTCGCCGCTCGTTACCATCGAAAAGTCGACCGAACAGGCGATCGACGCAGCCCTCCAGCACGCGGGTCTTCTCAACTAGCGCGGCCCGTCTTGGGGGAAGGGTGCCCGCCGCATAGCCGGCCGCTGACGGCGCCGGCGCTTGAACCGGCGCCGCCGACCCTCATCTGACGGGGTCAACGATCTCGGTCGCGCTTCCTGCGAGAGGCGCCCGCAACAGGCACGTTTGAAACAGAGATGGCAAAGAAACCGAAGGCCAAGACCGGGATCGTCGCGGAAAACCGCAAGGCGCGTCACAACTATTCGATCATCGACACGCTCGAGGCCGGCATGGTGCTGACCGGAACCGAGGTGAAGTCGCTGCGCCTCGGCCGCTCGACCATCGGTGAATCCTATGCGGCCGAGGAGGGGGGCGAGCTCTGGCTCATCAACTCCTACGTCCCCGAATACCTGCAGGCCAACCGCAACAATCACGAGCCCAAGCGCCGCCGCAAGCTGCTCGTCCACCGCGCCCAGCTGAACCGGCTGGCCAGCGCGGTCAACCGCGACGGCATGACCATCGTGCCCTTGAAGATCTTCTTCACGGACAGAGGCATGGCGAAGATTGAAATCGCCGTCGCCAAGGGCAAGAACGCGCCGGACAAGCGCGAGGCGGAAAAGCAGAAGGACTGGAACCGCCAGAAGGAGCGGCTCTTGAAGGACAACCGCTGACGGTTGCCCTCCCGGCTGTCCATAACCTTTGCGTTACTCCAGGCTCACCGCCCGCTCGCCTATCCGTGCGCGCAGAAGGTCGCCCCGCGAACGCTCGCGGACGATAGCAGGCTTGCCTTACCACGCCTTTGGCGGGACCATGCCGGCTCGGAACAGGAGTGGAGGCCTGCGATGACGGACTTGACGAAACTTCCCACGGGGTTGGAGGCGCCGGTCGACGACGGCAGCGCGGCCCACCTCTTCGGCATGCACCTGCCGGCGCTGCGCCTCGCGTCGACGGCGGGCGGGGAAGTCGACCTGTCGCCCCTTCCGGGCCTTGCCGTCGTGTACACCTATCCGATGACCGGCCGGCCCGGCGCGCCGCTGCCGGGGGGCTGGGACGCCATTCCCGGCGCGCGGGGATGCACGCCGCAGGCCTGCGGCTTCCGCGATCATTTCACCGAGATGAAGGCGCTCGGCGTGACCCATGTGTTCGGCATCTCGACGCAGACCACCGCCTACCAGCGCGAGGCCGCGGAGCGCCTGAACCTGCCGTTTCCGCTCCTGTCCGACAGCCGTGGCGAATTGACGGAGATGCTGGAACTGCCGACTTTCGACGTCGACGGCGACACGCTCCTGAAGCGCCTGACGCTGGTCGTGCGCGACGGCCGGATCGAGAAGGTTTTCTATCCCGTGTTTCCGCCGGACCGGAACGCCGCCGACGTCGTCGATTATCTCGACGGGCTGGCACAACCGTAGTTCGCCACGTCGTTCCGGCCGGACGGCAGACCGCTCGGGCCGAAGCCTCCGCGCTCTTCCTGTTACCCCACGCGCGACCCGATCCACGGGTCGCGCGGCTTTCAGCCATGATGGAAACGCCGCGCTGCGGGCGGGCGATATCTTCCCGACGTTGATCGATCAGGCCGCCCGGTTGAAGGAAGCAGCACGCCTGCCGGGTGCAGCGGTACGGGATTGAGGCGTCCTGTCGATCGAAAAGCGCTCGACGATGTCCCGCAGCCGCCGGGCGTCGTCGGCGAGGGCCTGGACGGAGGCCGAGGTCTCGCCGACCAGCGCGGCATTGTGCTGGGTCGCCTTGTCCATCTGGGCCGCGGCGGACGAGACGCTTTTCAGGCTGTTGGCCTGTTCCTTGGCGGAGTCGGCGATCTGCGCGATGACATTCGTCATGGTGGAGACCTCGTTGACGATCTCCTCCAGGCTCTGGCCGGAGGCCGTCACGAGGTCGACACCCATGCGGACCTCGTTGCCCGAGGCCGAGATCAGGCTCTTGATCTGCTTGGCGGCCTCGGCCGAGCGCTGGGCGAGGCCCCGCACTTCCTGCGCGACGACGGCAAAGCCTCGGCCGGCTTCGCCGGCACGCGCCGCCTCGACGCCGGCATTGAGGGCCAGCAGATTGGTTTGGAAGGCGATTTCGTCGATGACGCCGATGATGTTGCCGATCTGCTGGGACGAACTCTCGATGCGGCTCATCGCCTCCACCGCCTGGGCGACGATTTCGCCACCCTTTTCGGCCTTCTGCCGGGCCGAGCTCGCCACCTTGCGGGCGTGGTTGGAACTATCCGCCGTCTGGTTCACCGCGCTGGTGACATCGCCGAGTGCCGCCACCGTCTCCTCTAGTGAGGCGGCTTGCTGCTCGGTGCGGCGGGCCAGGTCGTCGGAGGAGACGGCGATGCCGTTCGTGGCCCCCTCGACGTTGACGACCGTCGAGGCGACATCGGCCATGGCCTCCGCGAGCGTCCCGATGGCGGTGTCGAAATCCGTCCCGATCTTCGTGAAGGCCGTCGGCAGCGTGCCTGACAGCCGTGCCCGCAGGTCGCCCTGGGCAATGCGGCTGAGCGCCTGAGCCAGCGTGTCGATTGCCTGGTTCTGCTCGGCTGCGGCCTTTTCCTCGGCGGCCCTTGCCTTGGCGCCTTCCTCGCGCATGGCGACCATGACGCTGAGATCGACGAGGAAGGTGACGAAGGCTGGCTTGCCATTGATTTCGGTCGCGATGATGGTGACGAAGCCGGGGAAGGTCGAGCCGTCGAGCCGCCGTGTCGTCCATTCGAAGCGCGTGCAGCCATTCTCGGCCGTCTCCGCCAGAAGTTCGCGCGTCCGCTTGTCGCTGCGGCTGCCGCAGGACTGGACCTCGGGCGAGATCTTGTCCGGGCTGAGGCCGACGATCTGCTCGCGGCTGCCGCGAAGCATGGCCTCCGTCGCCGGGTTGCAATCCATGATCACGCCATCCTGGAGCACGTAGTATCCGTCGGGCGAGATCTGGATGACCGCATCGGCGAATTGCTCGCGATAGGTTCTATTTTTCTTGAACATGCCGAGCACGTGCTTCTCCCCCCGGATTTATCGCGAAAGAATGGCTCACTATGCTGAAGAAAGAGTTAGTGGCGGCGACAGTATGTCGCGGGGCGGGCCCGCGGTCGGGGCGGCCCGTGCTCCGGCGACCTGGCTTCTCCCGGCAGGGCGAATTGGGACGGAAGTCGCGTGGTCTCCCTGAAAAGCAAACCGCCGGCTGGGATGCCGCGGCGTCAGCCGGCCAGATAGGTCGAAGCCGACGCGAAGACGTCGCGGAACATCGGCTCGGTCAGCCGGCCGGTGTTCGTGTTGTAGCGCGAACAGTGGTAGCTCGAGATGACCCTGATGCCCGCGACGTCGTGGCTGCCGCCATGCGAGAAGGGTGCCGCCGTCAGCTTCGTGCCGAGGGCACGCAGCGTCGATTCATGCGCGATCCGCCCGAGCGTGACGATGACGGCAAGGTTTTCGAAGCCGAGGAGCCCCGGCGTCAGGAACTGCCGGCATGTGTTGATTTCGGCCGGGACCGGCTTGTTCTCCGGCGGCACGCAGCGGACCGCATTGATGATGGCCGTACCGTAAAGTTCGAGCCCGTCGTCCGTGCGCGCGTCGAAGCGGTCGTTGGCGAAGCCGAAGTCCGACAGCGTGCGGTAGAGGAGCATGCCCGCATAGTCGCCGGTAAAGGGCCGGCCGGTCCGATTGGCCCCGCGCACGCCGGGGGCGAGCCCGACGATTGCCAGCCTGACGGCGTCGGGGCCACCGGGCGGCAGGAAGGCGGGGACCGGCGCATTGTGCCAGGACGGCTCCTTCTCGCGCCAGACCTTGCGGAAGGCGACGAGGCGGGGGCAGAGCGGGCAGTCGCGCGACGGTTCAATAATCCTCGTCGGCATCCGGGCCCTGTTCGACATCGACCTCGGCGCGGCGTGCAAGGCGCGCCTCGCGCTCCGCCGGGCTGCGGCCGATCTCGGCCTTCAGGCTCACGAGGTCGATGAAGTGATCGGCCTGACGGCGCAGATCGTCCGCGATCATCGGCGGGTTGGTTGCCAGCGTCGACACGACGGAGACCTTGCGACCCTTGCGCTGCAGCGCCTCGACCAGCGACCGGAAATCGCCGTCGCCGGAAAAGAGGACGAAATGATCGACCGTGTCGGACAATTCCATCGCGTCGACCGCGAGCTCGATGTCCATGTTGCCCTTGATCTTGCGCCGGCCGGTGGCATCGGTGAATTCCTTCGCCGGCTTCGTCACGAGGCTGTACCCGTTGTAGTCGAGCCAGTCGATCAGCGGTCGGATCGACGAATATTCCTGATCTTCGATCAGTGCCGTGTAGTAATAGGCGCGAAGCAGGTAGCCGCGTTTTTGAAACGCGATCAGCAATTTCTTGTAGTCTATATCAAATCCGAGGCTGCGGGAGGCAGCATAAAGATTGGCTCCGTCAATAAAAAGCGCAATTTTCTCGCGTGAGTCGAACATGAAGAATTCCCGTGAAGAGCGATTTTAAATGAAACCGGGTTCCTGATCGAGCGAATTATGTTCAGCTCGGCAATCATCTGGGTTACCGCACGTCGGACACTGAGTTCCGGTCGCGCATCGGCGCGACACGGGCAATCTTAAACTCGCGCCTGCGGATTGCCAACGCTCTTTTTGCACTGCGTCAGGGCGAGGGCGATCGGAGGGAGCGGTGGTGCAAAGTGCCGTCGCCGCCTTGTGCGCCGCCCGCGAACCCGCTATGGCACGAGCTTCATTGCTCAAAATTGTCGTTGAGGAGACAGGCATGGCCCGCGTCACCGTAGAAGATTGCGTCGATAAGATCGAGAACCGGTTCGAGCTCGTCCTGCTCGCCAGTCATCGTGCCCGCCAGATCGCCCAGGGCCAGCAGATCACCATCGACCGCGACAACGACAAGAACCCCGTCGTCGCCCTGCGCGAGATCGCGGACGAGACGCTGTCGCCGGGCGACCTCAAGGAAGACCTGATCCACTCGCTGCAGAAGCATGTCGAGGTCGACGAGCCGGAGCCGCAGGCTCCCACGACCGCCGAGCGCGCCGACGACACCCGCGGGGCGATTTCCGCCGACGAGGGCGACGACAACATCGCCTTCGACCGGATGAGCGAAGAAGAGCTGCTGTCGGGCATCGAGGGCCTGATCGCGCCAGAGAAAAGCGACGATTTCTAAATCTCTGATGCAGTTGAGCCTTTCGGCTGACGGCATTTGCCACCTATATTGGAAGGGCGTTTCGCAAGTGCGAGGCGCCCTTTTGCCATTCTATGGCCCGGCATGCTCCTAGGGACCCGTTCCTGATTCCATGATGCGTCAATACGAACTCGTCGAGCGGGTGGCGAGCTACAAGCCCGATGTCGACGAAGCGCTTCTCAACCGCGCCTATGTCTACGCCATGCAGAAGCACGGCGCGCAGAAGCGCGCCTCGGGCGATCCCTATTTTTCCCATCCTCTGGAAGTGGCGGCGATCCTCACCACGATGCGGCTCGACGAGGCGACGATCGCCGTCGCCTTGCTGCACGACACGATCGAGGACACCGATGCCACCCGCAAGGAGATCGAGCAGCTCTTCGGCGCCAAGATCGGCCAGCTCGTCGAGGGCCTGACCAAGCTGAAGCGGCTGGACCTCGTCTCGAAGAAGGCCGAGCAGGCGGAAAACCTGCGCAAGCTGCTCCTGGCCATCGCCGACGACATCCGCGTCCTCCTCGTCAAGCTTGCCGACCGCCTGCACAACATGCGCACGCTCGGCCACATGCGCTCCGACAAGCAGGCGCGCATCGCCCAGGAGACCATGGACATCTATGCCCCGCTCGCCGGGCGCATGGGCATGCAGGACATGCGCGAAGAGCTCGAGGATCTCTCGTTCCGCTATGTCAATTTCGAGGCCTACGAGACCATCACGCGCCGGCTCGGCGAGCTTCGCGACAAGCATGCCGACACCATTGCGCGGATCGAGACCGATCTCGCCGAGCGGCTGGCCGAAAAGGGCATCGAGGCCACCGTGAAGGGCCGGCAGAAGAAGCCCTATTCGGTGTTCATGAAGATGGAGCGCAAGGCGCTGTCGCTGGAGCAGCTGTCCGACATCTTCGGCTTCCGCGTGCTGGTGGCGAACGAGGACGACTGCTACCGCACGCTCGGCATCGTCCACCGTGCCTGGCCGCTCGTGCCCGGACGGTTCAAGGACTACATCTCGATCCCCAAGCAGAACGACTACCGCTCGATCCATACGACGATCGTCGGTCCGTCGCGCCAGCGCGTCGAGCTGCAGATTCGCACCCACGAGATGCACCAGATCGCCGAGCAGGGCGTCGCCGCGCACGCGCTCTACAAGGACGGCGCCTTTGCGGAGACCGAGGGCGAGGACGGCCGTGTCGCCCTGTCGACGGAGAGCAACGCCTACGCCTGGCTGCGCCGCACCATCGATCTCCTGGCCGAAGGAGACAATCCGGAGGAGTTCCTCGAACACACCAAGCTCGAGCTTTTCCAGGACCAGGTCTTCTGCTTCACGCCGAAAGGCCGGCTGATCGCCCTGCCACGCGGCGCGACGCCGATCGATTTCGCCTATGCCGTGCACACCGATGTCGGCGACACCTGCGTCGGCGCCAAGATCGACGGCCGCATCATGCCGGTGGTGACGGAACTCGCCAATGGCGACGAGGTCGAGATCATCCGCTCCAAGGGCGCGACGCCGCCCGCGGCCTGGGAAACCGTCGCCGTCACCGGCAAGGCGCGCTCGGCCATCCGGCGGGCGACGCGTATGGCGATCCGCCGGCAGTATTCGGGCCTCGGCCAGCAGATGCTGACGCGCAGCTTCACCCGTTCGGGCAAGACGTTCACACGCGAGGCGCTGAAGCCCTATCTCGGCAAGCTCGGGCACAAGGACGTCGACGACGCCATGGCGGCCGTCGGCCGCGGGGAACTGGCGGCGGGCGACGTGCTGAAAGCGGTCTATCCCGACTTCCAGGACAGCCGCGTCACGCGGCTGCCGCCGCGCGGCGAGGAAGACGGCTGGTTCAACCTGCGCTCCGGCACCGGCATGATGTTCCGCATACCGAGCATCGCGGAGGCCGAGAAACGCGGCCTTGCCATTCCCATCCGCGGCGCCGGAACCGACACGCCGGTGCATTTCGCGCCGGAAGGGGCGGTGCCGGGCGACCGCATCGTCGGCATTCTCGATCCGGGCAGGGGAATCACCATCTACCCGATCCACGCGCCGGCGCTGACCCTGTTCGACGACGAGCCCGAGCGCTGGGTCGACGTGCGCTGGGATCTCGATGCCGAGATGAACATCCGCTTTCCCGCCCGCATCCATATCTCGGCCTCGAACGAGCCGGGCTCGCTCGCCGAGATCGCCGAGACGATCGCCGCCAACGACGCCAATATCCACAGCCTGTCCACCGTGAAGACCGCGCCTGACTTCACCACCATGGTCATCGATCTCGAGGTGTGGGACCTGCAGCATCTGACCCGCACGCTGAACCAGCTGCGCGGCAAGCCCTGCGTGTCGCAGGCCGTGCGGATAAACGACTGAGCGAACCGCGGCCCCGCGGATGCCGCCCGACCTGAAAGGATGACGCTTGACCGACATGCCAGCGACCGACGCTTCGACGATGACGACCCCGGTGACCCGTGCCCCGATGACCAGCGCCGAGGTCCTCGACATCTTCCGCCAGGCCGGCGGCTATCTCGAAGGGCATTTCATCCTGAGCTCGGGCCGCCGCAGCCCCGTCTTCCTGCAGAAGGCGCGCGTCTTCATGCATGCCGACCTCACGGAAAAGCTCTGCCGCGCCCTGGCGGACCGCATCCGCGCGGAAATCCCCGGCCAGATCGACTATGTCGTCGGCCCGGCCGTCGGGGGCCTCATCCCGGCCTACGAGACGTCGCGCCATCTCAAGGTGCCGGCGATCTGGGTCGAGCGCGAGAACGGCGTCTTCCAGCTCCGCCGCTTCGAGATCGCGCCCGGCGCCCGCGTCGTGATCGTCGAGGACATCGTCACGACGGGGCTGTCGATCCGCGAGACGATCACCTGCTGCCGCGCGCTCGGCGCCGAGGTGCTGGCGGCCGCCTGCATCATCGACCGTTCGGCGGGCGTTGCCGATGTCGGCGTGCCGCTGGTCGCGCTCGCCGAGCACGCCGTGCCCTCCTACGCGGCCGACGACCTGCCGCCGGAACTCGCCGCAATTTCGCCGATCAAGCCGGGTAGCCGCTCGCTTTGACCGGTTCTTTGCGAGCGGCGTCAGGCCGGTACGCAGCTCCCGGCAACCGCTTTGCCATAAGGCTCTCGCGGCCAAGGCGATCCAGCCGAGGTCCTGACGGCCTGCCGGTCGACGGCCGAGGCTAGGAATCACCATGCTGTTTCGTCGACGGGAAAAGCTCGGGCTGCGGGCCAAGATGCGGGCGATGTTCTGGCCGAAACGGTCCTTTGCGCGGTCGCTGCGCTACCTGCAAAAGCGCGTGCTGCGCCTGCAGGCGACGCCGCACGCGATCGCCGCGGGCTTTGCCGCAGGCGTCTTCGCCTCCTTCACGCCATTGATCGGCTTCCATTTCCTTCTGTCCTTCGCCGTCGCCTATGTGATCGCCGGCAACATGGCGGCGGCGGCACTCGGCTGCATCATCGGCAACCCGCTGACCTTCCCGGCGATCTGGGCCGGCACCTACGAGGTCGGCCGCTATATCCTGAAGGCGGAGGCGATCGACGGGACGGCGCCCGTCGGCCTCGGCCATGCGTTGACGCACGGCGACTTCCTGGCGATGTGGGAGCCCTATCTGAAGCCGATGCTGGTCGGCTCGCTGCCGCTTGGGCTATTCTTCGGGGCCATCAGCTATGCGCTCATCTACTTTGCCGCGAAGAGCTTCCAGGAACGTCGCGCGCGCAACCTGATGCTGCGTGCCGACCTGCGCCGGCAGGCTCTCTCCGACGTCGGGGCCCGGGGCTCGGCAGGGGAGCCGTCGTGATCATCGGCATCGGCAGCGATCTCATCGACATCCGGCGCATCGAGAAGACGCTCAATCGCCACGGCAGCCGCTTCACCGACCGCATCTTCACCGCCGTAGAAAAGCAGAAGTCGGACCGGCGGGCGCAGCGGGCCGCCTCCTATGCCAAGCGCTTCGCCGCCAAGGAGGCCTGCGCGAAGGCGCTGGGTACGGGGCTTTCGCAGGGCGTTTTCTGGCGCGACATGGGCGTCGTCAACCTGCCCGGCGGCGCTCCCACCATGGTCCTTACCGGCGGGGCGCTCGCCCGGCTGGAGCAGCTGATGCCGGAGGGGCATCGCGCGAGGATCCACGTCACCATCACCGACGACTATCCGCTGGCGCAGGCCTTCGTCATCATCGAGGCCCTGCCGGCCTGATCTCGGCCGCCTTTCCCCGGCGTCGGTTTCGATTGCCCCGACTGGGCTGAGTCGCTAGTACAGCCCGAAAGCGGCCTGCGCGGCCCGTCATATCGAGGAAATATCCATGGTCGATCAGGCCGAAGCAAAGGCAAGCGGCGGTTTCGGCGAAACGGTCAAGGTCATCGTCCAGGCGCTGCTCCTGGCGCTCGTCATCCGGACCGTGCTGTTCCAGCCCTTCTCGATTCCCTCGGGCTCGATGATGCCGACGCTGGTCCAGGGCGACTATCTCTTCGTCTCCAAGTGGAGCTATGGCTACAGCAAGTATTCCTTTCCCTCACTGAAGCCGTGGATCGGCTATCTGCCGATGGAGGGTCGTCTTCTGGACACGGCCCCGACGCGCGGCGACGTCATTGTCTTCCGCAAGCCCGGCGACGAGGAGACCGACTACATCAAGCGGCTGATCGGCCTGCCGGGCGACCGTGTCCAGGTGACGAACGGAATCCTTTCCATCAACGGCGTGGCGGTGCCGCGCGAGGCGGACGGCGAATTCACCGCCGAGGACGGCTCCAAGGTCCAGCAGTACAGGGAAACCCTGCCGAACGGCGTTTCCTACGTCACCCTTGATCTCAGCCCGAATTCCACCGGCGACAACACGCGCGAATTCGTCGTCCCGCCCGCTCATTACTTCATGATGGGCGACAACCGCGACAATTCGCTCGATAGCCGCTTCGACGTCGGCTACGTTCCCGGCGAGAACTTCGTGGGCAAGGCGCAGGTGATCTTCTTCTCCATCGCCGGCGATTCCTCTCCCTTGAAGATCTGGGACTGGCCGACGGAACTTCGCCCGAGCCGCTTCTTTACATGGCTAAGCTGAAGCTGAAGGCGACGCTGGAGGAACTCGAGCGGCGCCTCGGCGTCGAGCCCCTGGATCGCGTCCGGCTGGAGCGCGCTTTGACGCATGCGAGCATGCGCAAGGGCGGCGCCGCATCGAGCTACGAGCGGCTGGAGTTTCTCGGCGACCGGGTGCTCGGCCTCGTCATCGCCGAAAAACTGTTCGAGATGTTCCCGCAGGCGAGCGAAGGGGAGATGTCGCTCCGGCTGAATGCGCTTGTCTCGGCCGAGGCCTGCGCCGAGGTCGCCGACGAGATTGGCCTTGCCGACTTCATCCGGCACGGCGGCGACATCAAGAAGGTGAAGGGCGAGAAGACCCGCAATATCCGCGCCGACGTGGTAGAGTCGCTGATCGCCGCGATCTATCTCGGCAATGGCCTTGCCGATGCGCGCGCGGTGATCCACCGGCTCTGGGGCGCGCGGCTGGCGTCTGCCGTCGCGGCCAGGCGCGATCCGAAGACGGCGCTGCAGGAATGGGTGCACACGCGCACCACCGTGGTGCCGCGCTACGAGATCACGGCGCGCACCGGCCCGGATCATGATCCGATGTTCACCGTCAGGGCGGTGATCGAGAATGTCGACCCTGCCGAGGGAACCGGCCGCTCCAAGCGGCTGGCGGAACAGGAAGCCGCGACCGCGGTCTTGATCCGCGAAGGTGTCTGGAAGGACGAGACGTGAGCGAAGAGCCAGACATGACCGAAGAGCCAGACATGAACCAACCGGAAAAGCCCGCCGAGACCGCCGCGGAAGCGGCGACCGCCGCCGCCGTCGAGGCTGGCACGCGCTCGGGCTTCGTCGCCCTCCTCGGCGCGCCGAACGCCGGCAAGTCGACGCTGGTCAACCAGCTCGTCGGTACCAAGGTCTCGATCGTCACGCACAAGGTGCAGACGACGCGGGCGCTGGTACGCGGCATCGCCATCGAGGACCGCACGCAGATCGTCTTCGTCGACACGCCCGGCGTCTTCCAGCCCAAGCGCCGGCTCGACCGCGCCATGGTCAAGACGGCCTGGAGCGGCGCCAAGGACGCCGACGTGGTGATGGCGATCATCGACGCCGAGCGCGGCATTTCCGGCGACGTCGAATCCATCCTCGACCGCTTGAAGGAATCCAAGCGCCCGGTCGTCCTCCTCCTCAACAAGATCGACGCCGTTCCCCGCGAAAAGCTGCTGGCCTTGACCAAGGATCTCACCGAACGCGGCGTCGAGTTCGAAAAGGTGTTCATGATCTCGGCGCTGAAGGCTTTTGGCTGCGCCGACCTGATGGCCTGGCTCGCGACCCGGCTGCCGCCCGGTCCCTGGTACTATCCGGAAGACCAGATCACCGACCTGCCGATCCGCCAGCTCGCCGCCGAGATCACCCGCGAAAAGCTGTTCCTGCGCCTGCACCAGGAACTGCCCTATGCGAGTCACGTCGAGACCGAACTGTGGGAAAAGCGCGAGGACGGCTCGATCCGCATCGAGCAGACCATCTTCGTCGAGCGCGAGAGCCAGAAGAAGATCGTCATCGGCCACAAGGGCGAGACGATCAAGGCGATCGGCTCGGCGGCGCGGCGCGAGATCGGCGACGTCGCGGAGGAGAAGGTTCACCTCTTCCTCTTCGTCAAGGTGCGCGAGAACTGGGGCGACGATCCCGAGCGCTACCGCGAGATGGGCCTCGACTTCTCGACCTGACGGAAGGGCGCGGCCATGCAATGGCGCGAGGAGGGGATCGTCCTCGGGGTTCGTCGGCTGGGCGAGACGAGCGTCGTCGCCGAGCTGATGACGCGCGAGCGGGGGCGGCACCTTGGCCTCGTGCGCGGCGGCCGGTCGCGCAGGCAGCAGCCGGTGCTGCAGCCCGGCAACCAGGTCGAGGCCTCCTGGCACGCCCGGCTCGACGAGCACATGGGCACGATGACGATCGAGCCGATCGAGCTGCGCGCCGCGCGCCTGATGGAGACGCCGGTCGGTCTCCACGGCATCCAGCTGCTGGCCGCCCATCTCCGGCTCCTGCCCGAGCGCGACCCCCATCCCCGGCTCTATGACGGGTTGAAGATCATCGTCGACCATCTGGACGACCCGGTTCAGGCGGGCGAGCTCGTGCTGCGCTTCGAGATCGCGCTGCTGGAAGAGCTCGGCTTCGGCCTCGACCTCGAGACCTGCGCGGCGACGGGCAGGAGGGACAATCTCGTCTATGTCTCGCCAAAGTCCGGCCGCGCCGTCTCTGCCGAGGCGGGCCTGCCTTGGCACGAGAAGCTTCTCGCCCTGCCGGCCTTTCTCGGGGCCGAAGGGGCGAGGGCCGATGCCACGGCGCTCGGCGACGGCTTTGCCATGACGCGCTATTTTCTCGCCCGGCACGTCTGGTCGCCGCGCGCCATCGCCGAGCCGCCGTCGCGCGAACCGCTGATCACCGCCATCGCGCGGCAGAACGGGGTGGCGCGACCGCCCTCATCGCGCGACGACGCGGCTCTGGCCGACCTTCCGGGCTGAGGGCCGAGGCCGGCCGTCCGCAGGCCGGCGATCCGTTGTTCGTGAGGGTAGGGCCCGCGTCCCGCCGTGCCGCCTGGATCAGGCCGGCGCCAGCGCCCGCTCGACCGGCGCCTCGCGGATCGGCCAGTGGACGATCGCGGCGAAGAGTCCCATGCCGACACCGAGCCACCAGACGACGTCGTAGCTCCCCGTCTGCGCATAGAGCTTGCCGCCGAGCCAGACGCCGAGGAACGAGCCGATCTGGTGCGAGAAGAAGACCAGGCCGCCCAGCAGGCCGAGATATTTCGTGCCGAACATGATGGCGACGAGCGCGTTCGTCGGCGGCACGGTGGAGAGCCAGAGAAGTCCCATGACAATGGCGAAGACCACCACCGTCGCCGGCGAGGCCGGCACCAGCATGAACACCGTCACCACCACCGAGCGGCCGAGATAGATCAGCGCCAGGAAGATCGGCTTGGAATAGCGCTGGCCGATCATGCCCGAGGCGATCGAGCCGATGACGTTGAAGAAGCCGATCAGCGCCAGCGCCGTCACCGCCCAGACCGGGGCGATGCCGAGATCGGCGATGTAGGCGGGAAAATGCGCCGTGATGAACGCCACCTGGAAGCCGCAGACGAAGAAGCCGGAGGTCAGGAGGAGATAGCTCTTCGTGGCAAACGCCTCGCGCAGCGCTGCCCCCATCGTCTGCTCGATCTCGGCCTTGCCGAGTTTTGGCCTGTTGCCATTGCCGCGCAGGCCGATGGCGAGCACCGGCACGAGCAGCATCATCGCCGAGAGCACCAGGAGCGAATCGGCCCAGCCGAAACTGTCGATCAGTCCCTGGCTGAGCGGTGCGAAGACGAACATGCCGAGCGAGCCTGCCGCCGTGCCGAGCCCGAAGACGAAGGAGCGCTGCTCCGGCGCCACCCGCCGCGCGAAGGCCGCAAGAACGATGCCGAAGGAGCCGGCAGCGACCGCAAGGCCGACGAGCACGCCCGAGCCGATGGTCAGCCAGAGCGGCGAGGGCGCAAAGGCTGTGATCGCCAAGCCCGTCGCATAGAGGACGCCCGAGAGAACCAGCACCTTCGCGGTCCCGAAACGGTCCGCGATCGCCCCGAACAATGGCTGCCCGGCGCCCCAGAAGAGGTTCTGGATGGCGATCGCGATGGCGAAATCCTCGCGGCTCCAGCCTTTGTCGGCGAGCATCGGCAGCTGGAAGAAGCCGATCGCCGAGCGCGGCCCGAAGGTCAGCATGGCGATCAGGCAGCCGGCCGTGATGGCGAGCCAGGGCACGGTCGCGGGGGCACGGTCGGGGGCGGGAAGGGTCATGGGGCGGGCTCCAGCGGGGGCGGACGCCGATGTTTAGCTGCTGGCGATGGCGGGGCAAGCGCGTTTGGGTGATGGGAGGGATCAATGCTGGTGATGGGGGCGGGTCCGGCGGCAGCCGTTTTCAGGGCCACAAGCCGACATTGCGATAAGAGACCCGGCTGAAGTCAGAAATGACGTGTGGCGGCGCTGTTTGCAGACAAATCGGCTCCGGAAATCGCTCGAAGCTGTCCCGGAGCCGTCTGATCCTTTGATGGCCCATTCCGGTCTTTGGGTTCAGCCGCCGGACCCTTGGCGACTAGATTCCGAGACCGCCGGCGATGTTCAGGGTTTCGCCATTGATGTAGCCGGCAGAGGGACCTGCAAGGAAGCAAACGCTTTCCGCGACTTCTTCGAGGGTCGCGATGCGGCGGATCGGATGCATATCGAGAATCGCGTCGCGGTTCGGCAGCTCGCCGGCGACATCCGCTGCCATATCTGTCGGCATGATACCGGGCTGCACGACATTCACGGTAATGTTGCGAGGGCCGAGGTCGCGCGCGATACCCTTGGCATAGCCGGCAAGCGCCCATTTGGTTCCCGCATAGTCCGCGACGCCTGCGAAGGGCACGTAGGAGCCAAGGAGGGAGCCGATGAAGATGATGCGACCGCCGTCGCTCAATTTTGGGGCTGCCGCCCGCGTGTTCGCGATGGTGCCGAGGACATTGACCTGCCATTGACGATTGTAGTTGTCGCCATCGAGGGTTGGGTCGTCCACGAGCTGGCCCTGGATCGCAATGCCGGCATTGTTCACGAGAATGTCGAGCTTGCCGAATTCCGCGATGACCGCCTCGATCAGCGGCTTGGCGGTAGCGAGATCGGCCTGATCGCTCCTGATGGCGATCGCGCGAACGCCTTTTGCCTTCAATTTCGCGACGACGGCGTCCGCCTTATCGGCAGAGGCGGCATAGCTGATGGCGACATCCGCGCCGTGCGCTGCGAATGCTTCCGCCGTCGCGGCGCCGAGACCACGAGAGCCGCCTGTGATGAGAACGACCTTACCCTTCAGTGTCTTCGACATGACATACCTTTTTCGTTTGCGATCAGGACACGCCCGATCTCATCGGCCAATCGGGGTGCGATTTCGTAACAATCGTTACAATAACGGTCAGTATGAAAATCGACATAGGCTGTCAAGACGTTTAGGAATGATCGTTATGAAAAAGATTGGATCGTGCTGATGGGCCGCCATCGCGAGTTTGACCTCGACAAGGTGCTCGACGCGGCGCTTTGCGTCTTCTGGCGCAAGGGATACGAAGGCACGTCATACGCGGACCTCACCAAGGCGGCCGGCGTCGAGAGGCCCTCCCTCTATTCCGCCTTTGGTAACAAGGCAGCGCTCTTTCATCAGGCCCTTAGGCGCTACGATGAGCTTTACCTCGGCTACGTCGGCGAGGCGCTCGAACTGCCGACTTCACGGGAGGTCGCCGCGCACATCCTGCTGAACGCTGCGGAGCATAATACTCGGTTTGCCGACCGTCGGGGGTGCCTTGCGCTAAATGGAGCTCTGGCGGCGTCGGACGAGGCGGAACCCGTACGACAGGCCCTGATCGATTATCGCGCGGAAGCCCAGGAACGACTGCGTGAACGTTTCGAAAGGGCGAAGGCGGAAGGCGACCTGCCGGAGACGGCAAGCGCCGACGCTCTTGCCGCCTTTGTCATGGCGGTCACGCACGGAATGGCGGTGCAGGCGAAGGCCGGCTTCAGTCGAGACGCGCTGGAGGCTGTTGCCGGGCAGGCACTTTCGACCTGGCCGACCAATGGATCCATGCCTTCGAAAAAACCAGCCTAGGCATTGGACGCAGCCTATCGTCCCTCGACGGACTACCAGTCGCACGCCACATCCCCCCGCCATTGCCGCGTGACGAACGCCTGCAAAAATGGCAAAGCGTGCCGAAAGCATTGGCACCGTCTGGAATCATGACCCGTCCGACCCTGATCCGCCGCATCTCCGATCTTCGCGCGGCCCTTTCCGCGCCGCGCCGCGAGGGGCAGTCGATCGGGCTGGTGCCGACGATGGGCTATCTGCATCGCGGGCACATGGCGCTGGTAGACCGGGCGCGGGGCGAGAACGGCATCGTGGTCGTCTCGATCTTCGTCAATCCGACGCAGTTCGGCCCGAACGAGGATCTCGACATCTATCCGCGCGATCTCGACGGCGACCTGAAGCTCTGTGCCGCGCACGGCGTCGACATCGTCTTCGCGCCGGAGGTTGACGACATGTATCCCGAGCCCATGGCGACGACGATCGATGTCGCGCCGCTGTCGACGATCCTCATCGGGGCGCAGCGGCCGGGGCATTTTCAGGGGGTCGCGACGGTGGTGGCGAAGCTCTTCAACATCGTCCAGCCGACCCGCGCCTATTTCGGCGAGAAGGATTTCCAGCAGCTGACGGTGGTGCGCCGCATGGTGCGCGACCTCTCCTTCGACATCGCGATCGTCGGCGTGCCGACGGTGCGCGAGGCGGACGGGCTCGCCGCCTCCTCGCGCAATGCAAGGCTGTCGCCGGCGGATCGCCATGCGGCGACCGTGGTTTCACGGGCGCTGGACCTTGCCGAGGCCCTGGTGGCGGGCGGCGAGCGCGATAGCGACAAGGTGGCGGACGCCGTCCGGCAGATGATCGCCGGCGAGAAGCGGGCGGGCACGCCCACGGTCGACCTGCGCGAAGCCGGTACGCTTTCGGAAGTCGGCATGATCGGAGAGACGCCGGTGGTGGTCCTCGTCACCGTGCCGCTCGGCGGCGTCCTTCTGCTCGACCAGCGGGAGATCCACGGCGCCGCCGGCGCAAACCAGGCAAGGAGAACGGCATGAGCGCCGAGATCAGCACCAAGCGCCAGAGCGCGCCCTCGATAAGAGCCCGCAAGGGCGGCGAGAAGCTGGTGACGCTGACGAGCTACAGCGCCGCCACCGCCCGCCTCGTCGATCCCTTCTGCGACCTGCTCCTCGTCGGCGACAGCCTCGCCATGGTCGAGCATGGCCTGCCCTCGACCCTCTCGGCGACGCTGGAAATGATGATCCTGCACGGCGCCAGCGTCGTGCGCGGCTCGTCGCGCGCACTCGTCGTCGTCGACCTGCCGTTCGGCAGCTATGAGGAAAGCCCCGAAGCCGCCTTCCGCAGCGCGGCGCGCATTCTCGCCGAGACCGGCTGCGGCGCGGTCAAGCTCGAGGGCGGCGCCCACATGGCCGAGACGATCCGCTTCCTCACGAGGCGCGGCATTCCCGTCATGGCCCATGTCGGCCTGACGCCGCAGGCGGTGAACACGTTTGGCGGCTTCAAGACGCAGGGGCGCGAGCGGGCCGAGTGGGCGGCGATCGAGGCGGACGCCGCCGCCGTGGCCGAGGCCGGTGCCTTCGCCGTCGTCCTCGAAGGCGTCGTCGAGCCGCTGGCGGTGAGGATCACCGAAAGCCTCGACATCCCGACCATCGGCATCGGCGCCTCGGCCGAGTGCGACGGGCAGATCCTGGTCCTCGAAGACATGCTCGGCCTCTCGCCCCGCGTGCCGCGCTTCGTCCACCGTTTCGGCGCCGTCGGCGATGCGATCACCGCGGCGGTCGAAGACTATGCCGAGGCGGTGCGCACGAAGGCGTTTCCGGGCGAGGCGAACGTCTACCAGCCGAAGGGCTGACGCGGGACCGACTTGGCACCGCCGTCCTGCCGCTGCGCTCAGAGCATCAGCGGCAGGATGAAGGGTGTGCCGCTATAGGCATCCGCGCCGCGCCCGATGGCCGATATCGCCGCGATCATCCGCCCGTCGCGCCCGAGCCTGGCATCGGCGAGCGCCACCAGCCTTGCATTGGGCGTCGCCGAGGGCGCGCGGCGGCGGAGTTCGTTCGCCAGTGCCGCCTCGTCGAGCTCGGCGTTGATCGCGAGCGCCAGGATGTAGGCGGCGGCCGTCGAGCGGCTGATGCCGGCCCAGCAGTGCACCGCGAGCGGCGACGTCCTGTCCCATTTCTGGCCAAAGGCGAGAAGCTGGTCGAGATGATCCTCGGCCGGCGCCGTCATGCCGTCGATCGGAGCGATGATGTCGTTCATGCCGAGAAACAGGTGGCGCTCGGCGGCGATGCTGACGGGACGCTCGACCACGGTGTCGGCATTGATCAGCGTCACCAGGTCCAGCGCGCCGTGGTGGGCGACGGTGGCCGGAAGATCGGCAAGCGACGAGACGACGAGATAGGTCATGGGGCGCTCCGGCGAGGGCAAAGCCGGGACAGACCGGCGCTCGAGAAGGACAGGGAAGAACGGTGAGGCGGGTCTTGCCGCGCAAACGGCGTCATCGCGCGACGGTCGCGGCCACGGGAGGATGCACCAGGCCGTCCAGCGCCTCGAAGCGCGCGATGAAGGCGCGGCCGACGTCGCCGGCGGGGCGGGCAGCGAAGTCGCTCGCCGGCAGCGACGCGCCGTTCGGCGCGCCGAAGAAGGCCGCGGCCTCGTCGGCACGAAAGCCGGCGATCAGTGTCGCCTCAAAATAGGCCGACAGCCGGTCGGCCGCCTTGATCGCCTTGGCGACGGCTGGTGGCAGTCGTGTCGGCAGGCCGAAACGGCGGTGCACGGCCACCTGCAGGCGCTCCTCAACGAGCTTGTAGTCGCCGCCCATGACGCTCTTGAAGGGCGAGATCATGTCGCCGATGACATATTCCGGCGCGTCGTGCAGCAGCGCTGCCAGGCGCCAGCGCGGATCGCTCTCCTTTTCCGCCACCAGCGCCTCGACGATCAGCGAGTGCTGCGCGACGGAGAAGGCGTGTTCGCCCGAGGTCTGGCCGTTCCAGCGGGCGACGCGGGCAAGCCCATGCGCGATGTCCTCGATCTCGACGTCGAGCGGCGAGGGATCGAGGAGGTCGAGCCGCCTTCCCGACAGCATGCGCTGCCAGACACGGGGCGGGGCCTTCGCGCGGCTCATGCCTCGTCCCCGTCGAGGGGGGCGGGCAGGGGCAGATCGTAGCCGGCCCAGGCGGGGATGGCGATCTCCACCGGCACGCCGTCGGCCGAGAGCAGGAGGTCTCCCGCCAGGGCTGCGGCGAGCTTGTCGATGCGCAGGAGGCCGATGCCTTCGCCGCCATCATTGCCTTCGCCGGCGACGGCCGAGAGCACGGTGCCGATCGGTTTTTCGCCCGCAAGGATCACGGCGCCCGGCGTCAGGTGGCCATCGGCCTGGACGAGCATGATACGCCGGCGCGCGGTGCCGCGGTGCTGCATGCGCGACACCACTTCCTGGCCGATATAGCAGCCCTTCTTGAACGAGACGCCGCCGTTCTGGTCGAGCAGCACGTCGTGCGGGAACATCTCCGACGAGGGAAAGTCGCTCTCCGCCTCGGCGACGCCCGCGCGCAGGCGCAGGGCCTCGAAGTGGTCCGGCGACGCTTCCTCCAGCCCGGCCGGCGCCTCGCCATAACAGCGTCGCACGGTGCCGGTGACGAAACGGCGGTCGACCGGGGCGGCGGCGTCGGGCGCGTCCCAGAGGGCGAAGACGGGCATGTCGGCGGCGGTGAAGGCGACCTTTGCCCTGAGACGATAGAGCGTCAGGCGTTTTACCAATGCCTCGCGCGCCCCCGCCGCGACGTCGAGGCGAAGGCCTCCGTCGAGGCGGCTCACCAGGAAATCGAACAGGATCTTTCCCTGCGGCGCCAGCAGCGCCGAGGGTCGGGCTTCATCCGGCCCGAGGAGATCGAGATCCGACGTGACGAGGTTCTGCAGGAATGGTTCGGCCGTCTCGCCGGTCAGATCGAGAACCGCGCGGTCCGGCAGTCGGGCGTAGGGCATGGAACTCGCTTTCGCCGTTTTCGCCCATGGCTGGCTACGTGGCTTGTGACGTAGCTTGTCAGTGGCTCCCGGCTTAACTAAGCCGCAAGGACCCGAGGAACAAGCAAGGATCACGCTCTTGTCCACTCCGACCTTCGACCGCGTCCTGCGCGGCGGCACCGTCGTCAACCAGGACGGCGAGGGCCTGCGCGACATCGGCATCCGTGCCGGCCGCATCGCCCATATCGGCACGATCGCGCCGGAAGCGGGGGGCGAGGTAACCGACTGCACCGGCCTCCATATCCTTCCTGGCGTCATCGACAGCCAGGTGCATTTCCGCGAGCCCGGCCCGACCCAAAAGGAGGACCTCGAATCGGGATCGCGCGCCGCCGTGCTCGGCGGCGTCACCGCCGTCTTCGAGATGCCCAACACCGATCCGCTGACCACGAGCGAGGCGGCGCTCGCCGACAAGGTGTCGCGCGGCCACCACCGCATGCATGGCGACTTCGCCTTCTGGGTCGGCGGCACGCGCGAGAACGCCGCCGACGTCGCCGAGCTGGAACGCCTGCCGGGCGCGGCCGGTATCAAGGTGTTCATGGGCTCGTCCACCGGCAGCCTCCTCGTCGAGGACGACGACGGCGTCCGCGAGATCCTGAAGCGCACCCGCCGGCGCGCCGCCTTCCACTCCGAGGACGAATTTCGCCTGCGCGAACGGCTGGGCGAGCGCATCCCCGGCGATCCCGCGTCGCACCCGGTCTGGCGCGACGAGATCGCGGCGCTGATGTGCACCCGGCGCCTCGTCGGCATCGCCCGCGAGGTCGGCGCGCGCATCCACGTCCTCCACATTTCGACGGCCGAGGAAATCGATTTCCTGCAGGCGCACAAGGACGTCGCCACCGCCGAGGCGACGCCGCACCACCTGACCCTGTCGGCCGACGACTATGCCCGCCTCGGCACGCTGCTGCAGATGAATCCGCCGGTGCGCGACGCCCGCCACCGCGACGGCATCTGGCAGGGCATCGCGCAAGGGGTGATCGACGTTCTCGGCTCCGACCACGCGCCGCACACGCTGGAAGAAAAGCAGAAGGACTATCCGGCCTCGCCCTCGGGCATGACCGGCGTTCAGACGCTGGTGCCGATCATGCTCGACCATGTGGCATCCGGCCGCCTGTCGCTGCAGCGCTTCGTCGACCTGACCTCGGCCGGCCCGCAGCGCATCTTCGGCATCGCGGGCAAGGGCCGCATCGCCTGCGGCTACGACGCCGACTTCACCATCGTCGACCTCAAGCGCCGCGAAACCATCACCAACGCCTGGATCGGCTCGAAATCGCAGTGGACGCCCTATGACGGCAAGGCCGTCACCGGCTGGCCGGTCGGCACGATCGTGCGAGGCAAGACCGTGATGTGGGAGGGGGAGATCGTCGAGGGCGGGCAGGGCGAGGCGCTGCGGTTCGGCGAGGCGCTGCTGCGCGGCTGAGGGGTCGGCCTCGTTGACAGCGTCACTGGCCTGACCAAGTATATGCGCAACTTGCGTAGGGCTTCTGCGTGAAAGTTGATGAGATCGAGATCAGCATCGACGACCATTTGAGCGAGGACCCGATCTTCCTCATACAAGTGATCACGCCGCTAGGCACCCTCGACCTGATGGCCGAAGTTCGCGTTTTGCCCCGCTCGATAGAGGTGCACGGGCTGCATGTCGGAGGCAATGCCGAGACCCGATGGGGATGGTCGACGCTGCGGCGGATCGGCCGGCTGATTGCGGAGAGACTGGATGTCGACGAAATCAACCTTCACGGAGCGATACGGACCACGGGTGCAAATCCGGGACGTCGACCGCGTAGCTGGCGGATCGCCCGAGCGTCTGAGCCTTCGCCTGGCACCCGACTCAAGCGCTAACACGCCTGAAGCGGCCCGCATCCTTGCGCGGCGGCATCTCTCGCTTCGCACGGCCTATGCCGCGTTGACCGAACTCGCCGATCGCGGAAGGGCTTATGTCACAGTGCCCTCCGTCGAGGACCTGACGTTTCTCAAGAGCGAACTGGCATCTGTTGGTGTTCTGGCGCGGCGGCACGCTCCGGCTCGGATCGACGTGCGTGCCGTCCGAGAGCGTCGCCAATTGTCGCAGGAAGCCTTCTCGCTGCGCTTCGGCCTAGACGTCTCGACGGTCGAGAACTGGGAACAGGGCCGGTCCGAGCCGGATGCGGCGGCCACGACATTGCTCTGGACGATCTTTCGCCATCCGGAGGCGGTCGAAGCGTCGATCGGCATGGACGAAGATGAGCCGCCGGTCGCGCATGTTAAATGATCGCTTTTCGCCATGCAGCGACCGGCCCAATTGTAACCTGACCCTCTTCTCATCGGCAGCGGTGGTGGAGCTTCGCTGAAGCAGAGTGTCGCCACAGCGCGAACGCATCCAACTGCCAGTCGAAGCTTCCGGGATAGCGGACCTGTCGACGGCATCTTCCGGCATGCCGGCACGAATGCACCGCGCTCTCGCATCGCCGCAGCCTGCTTTGCCGTCGCAATGAGCTTGTCTCCGGAGATTTGGAACGCTGCGCGCCGCCCTGTTCGGGAGAGGCAGCCGTCAGGTCCCGGAGACGGGCAGCCGGGGAAAGACGACAACCCATCCGAACATTCAATAAATCGGTTGACTATTCGGATGTGGGTATCCATATTCAACCCTATGGTTGAACATAGCGCTCCCGATCTTGATTCCCTCTTCCACGCTCTCGGCGACCCGACCCGCCGGCGCATGATCCGCGCTTTGGCCGGCGGCGAGAAGACGGTGGGCGAACTGGCAAAGCCCTTCGCGATTTCGCTGGCCGCCGCTTCGAAACACATCAAGGCGCTGGAAAGCGCCGGCTTGCTTCGCCGCGAGGTGCGCGGCCGCACCCATTTGTGCCGGCTCGAACCTGGGCCACTCGCCAGCGCCCATGCCTGGCTGGGCTTCTATGAAACCTTCTGGACCGAGCGTCTGGATGCCCTGGACCGGCTCCTCCGCGAGGAGGATGCCCGGAAAACTGAACCCGTGCCCCAACCTGTGACCCAACCCGTGAAAGGAGATATCCCATGAACGAGCTCACCCCGATCGACACCCATGGCGTGCTGACCGAGCCCGCCACGCTGAAGATCCAGCGTTTCCTTCCGGGCCCCGTTGAACGGGTCTGGGACTATCTGACGAAAAGCGAGCTTCGGCGGCAGTGGCTGGCGGCGGGCGACATGACGCTGGAAGTCGGCGCGCCCTTCGAACTGGTCTGGCGCAACGACGCGCTGACCGACTCTCCCGGCCAGCGTCCGGCCGGGGCATCCGATGAGCACCGCCTGGAGGGCCGCATCACCGAAATCGATCCGCCCCGCAGCCTGTCGATCAGCTGGGGCAATACCGGCGGCGTCTCCTTCACGCTGGAGCCGAGAGGCGAGAAGGTGCTCTTGACGCTGGTCCACCGCCGCCTGCCGGATCGCCCCACTCTTCTCAATGTCAGCGCCGGCTGGCACGCGCATCTCGACATCCTCGTCGCCCGCGCGACGGGACGGGAGCCGGGACCGTTCTGGGACGCATGGACGCGTCTGAAGGCCGAGTACGATCAGCGGCTGCCGGAGTGAGGGGCCCGAAGGACGGGCGAGACCCGCGTCTCGCCCCGGAGGATGCGAGCGGGATCGAGTAGCCGGAAGAGGGGAGCGCCGGTGCCAGGCTGGTTCGGCGCTGCCCCTCATTCGGCGCTTCGCGCCATCTTCTCCCGGTGGGGAGCGGCCTCAGCGCTTCACTTCCCAAGTCGTGACGCGCTCGCCGGTGGCGGGGTCCTTGCTGTCCTTCAGCTGGATGCCTTCGGCCAGAAGCGCGTCGCGGATGGCGTCCGCGGCGGCAAAATCCTTCGCCTTGAACAGCGCCAGCCGCTCGCCAATCCGCGCCGCGATCGTATCGGCGGACACCGTCGTCGCAGGTAGGGCGGCCGGTGCCAGCGCGAAGCCGATCAGGGCCAGCGACGCCTTCAGCGCCGAAGGGTCGCTCTTGCGCAGGGCGTGCAGTTCCGCGATCGCCGCCGAGCCGCCGAGATCGTCTGCCCAGGCCTCGACGAAGCGCTGCGACGGCTGCGAGGCCTCGACGCCGTCGACCGCGCGGCGCCAGGCGGAGAGCGCCTCGTCCGCCTCCTCCAGCCGCTTCACCGAAAAGTCGATCGGCTCGCGGTAGTGCGTCATCAGCATGGCCAGCCGCAGCACCTCGCCGGGCCATTTCCGTCCGCCGAATAGTTCCGTCTCCAACAGCTCGGAAATGGTGATGAAGTTGCCGTCGGACTTCGACATCTTCTTCCCCTCGAGCTGGAGGAAGCCGTTGTGCATCCACAGCTGCGCCATCTCGGCCGTGCCATGGGCGCAGCGCGACTGGGCGATCTCGTTCTCGTGGTGGGGGAAGATGAGGTCGAGCCCGCCGCCGTGGATGTCGAAGGTCTTGCCGAGATAGGCCTCGGCCATGACCGAGCATTCGATGTGCCAGCCCGGCCGGCCGCGGCCCCAGGGGCTGTCCCAGCCCGGCTCGTCGTCATCCGAGAGCTTCCACAGCACGAAGTCGGCGGGGTTCCTCTTGTGCGCGTCGACGGCGACGCGCGCGCCGGCCTGCTGCTCGTCGAGCTTTCGGTTGGAGAGCCTGCCATAATCCGGCATCGAGCCGACGTCGAACAGCACCTCGCCGCCCGCCTCGTAGGCATGCCCCTTGTCGATGAGCGCCGCGATCATCGACACCATGTCGGGCCCCCCGTCGCCGCGCGCGGCGACGAAGTCGGTCGCGCGCGGCTGGTGCGTCGGGGCGAGGTTGCCCAGCGCCGCCGCGTCCGTCTGGAACTGCGCGGCGGTCTTTTCGGTGACGCGGCGGATCGCCTCGTTCAGGGCCAGGCCCGGAAAGTCGCGCGCGGCCCGCGCGTTGATCTTATCGTCGACGTCCGTGATGTTGCGGACATAGGTGACGGCCTCCGCGCCGTAGAGATGGCGCAGCAGCCGGAACAGCACGTCGAACACGATGACGGGCCGCGCATTGCCGATATGGGCGAAGTCGTAGACGGTCGGTCCGCAGACATAGAGGCGCACGCGCTTGTCCGCCGCGGGAATCGAATCGTCCTGCCAGTCGAGCGGCCGGAATTCCTGCTTCACCCGGGTCATCGTGTTCGTCAGCCGCAGGCCGCGAAATCCGTCGTCCATCGCCTCAATTCCTTCTCGTGCGATCCGCCTTGCACATGTCCGTCATGTGCGGTGCGGGCCGGTCGCCAGAGCCGCTACCCTGAAATCTGCGCATTGACAAATAGGCGGCCTCAGGCAGGTCGGGCCTCGTTCAGGCTTCGTTCACCATGAATACGGACAATTGTCGCTTTTCGGTCACTTAACGGATTCAATACTGACTGTAAAAATTCGTGCGCAAGATTTAGTTGGATTTCGCCGCTAAACTGTCTCAATCGCAGTCTTATCTCGCCAGTGCCTTAAGTTGAATGGAAAGCAACATGACCGAGACCACCACCCAGTTCCGCTCCAAGCGCGAGCGCGCCGGCGATGTCGACCTCCTGGCGAAATACAGCGCGATCGGCATTGCCGCCATCGCTGCCGCCAACCAGTCCTTTCGCGGCTCTGCGGCCAAGAAGGTCGAGATCCGTCGCCCGACGGTCGAAGCCTACGCCGACTAAGCGTCAAGCGACTGGCGGCGCTGGCCTCTTCGGCCGGCGTCAGAACACGCTGGCGACGAGGCTAAGCGCCAGCGTCGCCATCACGAGGGCGATGAGGCCATCGAGGATGCGCCAGGCGGACGGTCTGGCGAAGAGCGGGGCGAGCAATCGCGCCCCGTAGCCGAGCGCGAAGAACCACACAAACGACGCGGTCATGGCGCCTGAGCCGTAAGCAATTCGAAGTAATTCGTCGGGATAGCGCGCCGACAGGCTGCCGAGCAGCACCACCGTGTCGAGATAGACATGCGGGTTGAGGAAGGTCAGCGCCAGCACCGTGCCGAGCGCGGTCCTCAGCGTCATCGCGCGGCCTGATCGCACGACCATGGCGTCCGGCCGCAGCGCCCGGCGCAGCGCGATCGCCGCATAGGCTGCCAGAAACAGCGCACCGCCAATCGTCACCGCGAGGATCAGGTTCGGCCGCGCCGCGATCAGCGTGCCGAGCCCGGCGACGCCCGCCGCGATCAGCAGGGCATCCGCCAGCGCGCAGACGAGGCACAGGACGAAGACGTGGCTGCGCACCAGCCCCCGCTCCAGGATGAACGCATTCTGCGCCCCGATCGCGACGATCAGGCTGAGACCGAGGACAAAGCCGCGGAGGGCTGCTTCCAGCATGATGCTTCCTTGCGGGCGGGGTCCCATCCGGGCCCGCGGGTTCACGAGCACCGTGCCGGTCCCGCGGCACCGGCCTCCGCTGCCGCTTTACGGAGATCGGATGGCAAAAGCTATCGGGGCAAAGGGCTGGCTTCGACCCCTGAATGGCCATGCAGAGCGCCTTCGTCGCCACCCGAAGCTTCCCTTTGTTCAATACCGGGAGAACCGTAGAGCCCGCCAGGAGCGGACCGGCGGCTTTCGGGGCGGTCGGGCCTGCAACCCGACTTTCGAGCCGGGCATGGCCGGACGATGCCGAAAGCTGGAGCTTTCAGCCTATCCGTCCCATAATCAGGACAGCCGGATGCCCCGTGCCGCCGTAACGATCGCCCATCTGCTCCGCCTGGCCTGGAAGGGCTTTTCCAGGGCACGACCTCCTGACCATGGAACCGATGAACCATGCAGCCTCATGCCGACACCGGGACGCCATATCCTCCGGGCCCCGGGCGTCAGCGGGTCTGCGTGCTGGGCGCCACGGGAACCATCGGCCGCGCCACGGTCGCCGCGCTGGTCCGGCGGGGTCACGAGGTGGTCTGTTTTGTCAGAGCGCATCCCGGCACCGGTGGAGCGCTGTCGCCGGATGAAAGCGCACGGCAGCTTCAAGGCGCGACCGTCAAGCGGGTCGACGCTGCCGATCCGGTTTCGCTGCGCCGCGACGGATTCGAGGGCGATCGCTTCGACGCCGTCATATCGTGCATGGCTTCGCGCACCGGCGCCCCGAAAGACGCCTGGGCCGTCGACCATCGCGCGCACATGAACGTGCTGGACGCCGCCAAGCGCGCGGGGGTCGGCCAGTTCGTCCTGCTCTCGGCCATCTGCGTGCAGAGGCCGCTGCTCGCCTTCCAGCAGGCCAAGCTGGCCTTCGAGGGAGCGCTGATCGCCTCCGGCCTGCGCTATTCGATCGTGCGGCCGACCGCCTTCTTCAAATCGCTGTCGGGCCAAATCGAGCGGGTGCGCAACAATCGCCCTTTTCTGATCTTCGGAGATGGCGCTCTGACGGCGTGCAAGCCGATCAGCGACGCGGACCTTGCGGACTACATCGCCGGCTGCCTCGACACCGAGAATCGCTGGAACCGAATTCTGCCCATCGGCGGCCCCGGCCCTGCGATCACGCCGCGGCAACAGGGCGAAGCGCTGTTCGCGCTCATGCAGCGCCCGGCGCGCTTCCGGTCGGTTCCCGTGGCGCTGCTCGATGTCGTTGCCGCGGGGCTCGCGGCCGCCGGCCGCGTCGTGCCGCGGCTGGCCGACAAGGCGGAACTCGCCCGCATCGGCCGCTATTATGCCACCGAATCGATGCTGGTGCTGGACCCGGAAACCGGCTGCTACGATGCGGACGCCACGCCGTCCACGGGAAGCGAGACGCTGTTCGACTTCTACCGCGCCGTCCTCGCCGGCGCCGCCCCGCCGGACCGAGGCGACCACGCCGTCTTCAGAACCGGCGCCTCGAGGCCATCGCGACGAAGGCGACAGATCCTCGGCTTGCGCCTGTCGCTCCGGGAGTTAGGCTGCAGGCCCTTCGCGCAGGTGAACGAAGGACGCGCAGCCGCGATCCCGGCCGGAAGAATGAAGAGAATGAAGATGATCCTTGCCTGGATTGCGGGCATCGCCGTCGTCGCGATCGTCGCTTCGGCTGTCTTCCTCCATGCTCCCGACAAGCCGCGCGCCGAGCTGGAAGCCGCCTATCCCGGTGATTACCTCGTGGTCGACGGGGTGCGGCTGCGTGTGCGGGACACCGGTCCGCGCGAGGCGCCGGCGGTGATCCTTCTGCACGGATTCGGCGCCAGCCTCGACACCTGGGAGCCCTGGGCACAAGCCCTGTCGGCGCGTCTGCGGGTGATACGCTTCGATCTGCCGGGCTTCGGCCTGACCGGCGCCGACCCGACGGGCGACTATCGCGACGCGCGGGCGATGCAGGTCCTGCTCGGCCTGATGGATCAGCTTGGTCTCGATCGCGCCAGCCTCGTCGGCAATTCCCTCGGCGGGCGCATCGCCTGGACCTTTGCCGCACTTCGTCCCGATCGGGTCTCGCGCCTCGTGCTGGTCGCCCCGGACGGGTTCGCCAGCCCGGGCTTCGAGTATGGCAAGGCCGCCGACATCCCGCCGATGATGCGGGCCCTTCCATACGTCGCGCCGCGCGGCCTGCTGAAGGCCAATCTGGCTGCCGCCTATGCGCGGCCGGAGGCGCTGAGCGAGGCGACCGTCACGCGCTATCGCGACATGATGCTGGCGCCCGGCGTCCGGCCCGCGATCCTTGCCCGAATGGGCCAGACGATCCTCAAAGACCCCGGCCCGATCCTTTCGGGCATCCAGACCCCGACGCTTCTCCTGTGGGGCGAAGGGGACGGGATGATCCCGATCACGAACGCGGCGGACTATCTGCGACTCATGCCGAATGCCACGCTGGTGCGCCTGCCGGATACAGGCCATCTGCCGTTCGAGGAGGATCCGGCGGGTTCCCTTCCTCCGGTCGAGCGGTTTTTGTCGGGCGAGACATCGTGAAGCGAAGCGGCGGAAGGGTCGATCACGGCGTTCGCTCGGCAATCGTGCGGACCGGTGCGGCGGCAAGTCCGTGCCGCGCCGGTTCCGCCCTCAGTGCGCGGCGATGAACGCCGTCAAAATGTCCCGCGCCGCCTTCAGATCGGTGCGGTCGACCATTTCGGTCACGGTGTGGATGTAGCGGGTGCCGACGACGATGCCGATCGCGCGCGCGCCGCTGGCCGCCTGCTGGAGGGCCGCGCCGTCCTGTCCGCCGCTGGCCAGCACGGTGCGCTGGAAGGGGATGTCCTTCTGTTTCGCCAGCGCCTCGAACTCGGCGACGAGGGCGGTGTCGGCGATGAAGGAGCCGTCCTTGATGTGGAGGCCGAACCCGGCGCCGCTGACCGTGGTGCGGTCCTTTTCCGGCACGCCCGGCGTGTCGCAGCACAGCGTCGTGTCGACGCCGATGCCGATGTCGGGCTTCACCTGGAAGGCCACGGTGCGCGCGCCGCGGAGGCCCACTTCCTCCTGCACGGTGAAGGCGACGGTGAGCTCGCAGTCATGGCTGCGCCCCTTGGCGACGAGCCGGCGCACGGCCTCGAGACCGAGCCAGCAGGCGACGCGGTTGTCGAGCGCCTTCGAGACCAGCTTGTCGCCCATTTCGATGAAGGGCTCGTCCATCACCACGGTATCGCCGACGCGGAAGATGTCCTTCGCGGCCGCGCCATGGCCGGTGTCGATGATGAAGTCGCCGGGCTCGGGCACTTTCTTGCGGTCCTCGGCGGCCTGGATGTGGATCGGCTTGCCCTCGGGATTCATGACGCCGCGATGGTCGCCCTTGTCGGTGACGACGAGGACGCGGCGCGAGAAGAGGTTGCGCGGATCGAAGCCGCCGAGCGGCTGGACGTGCAGGAATCCCTTGTCGGTGACGTGGCTGACGATGAAGCCGATCTCGTCCATGTGGCAGGCGAGCATGATCTTTTCCGGGTGCTTGCCCTTGCCCCTGCGGGTGCAGACGAGCGAGCCCATGGCGTCGGTGCGGATGTCGTCGAACAGCGATGCGGCCTCGGCGGCGATGAGGTCGCGGACGCGCTCCTCGCGGCCGGCGACGCCGGGGGTCTCGCAGAGGCGCTTCAGGAGATCGATGTTCACGGGGGAGGCTCCGGGGCGTTGGGCAGACAAAGACGGGCGGATCAGAACAGGCTCGCCTGATCCGGATGATCCCTCGTCTTATCGCCGGGCGGCGGTGCCGGAGCAAGCGGCGCCTGGATCTCGGGGCTCGTATCGGCGATGCGGTTCACCCGGTCGGACACGGGAACCGCTTCGATCAGGCGATCCGGCGCCGGGCGCAGGAGATCGTCGACACCGTCCGCATCATAGGTGCGGCAGTCGAGCCAGCGCGCGAAATCGGCGGGATCCAGCACCACGGGCATGCGGTCGCGGACCGGCGCGAGGGCGGCGCTGGCGGCGGTGGTGAGGATCGCGGCCGTGTCGATTTCCGAGCCGTCGGGCGAAAGCCAGGTTTCCATGAGGCCGGCAAAGGCGATCGGCCCCACCGTCCGCGGCTTCATGAAGAAGGCCTGCTTCTTGCGGCCGCGGCCATCGCGCGACCATTCGTACCAGCCGCTCGCCGGAACGAGGCAGCGGCGATAGCGCAGCGCGGCGCGGAAGGCGTTCTTTTCCGCCGCCATCTCGGCCGTGGCGTTGAACAGCAGGGGAAAGCCCTTCAGGTCCTTCACCCAGCCGGGGATGAGGCCCCAGCGCACCAGGAGGGAGGTCCGGCCCGGGCGTCCGGCATCCGGCCGGTCTTCCGCGCCGCCGAGACAGACGAGAATCGGCTGCGCCGGGGCGATGTTGTAGCGCGGCGGGAACGGCTCGACGCAGCCAAGGCCAAGGAGGGCGGCGGTCTCGGCAGGAGAAGCGGTGAGGGTGAAGCGCGAGCACATCGCAGCGATCAGCGGGGGAAGGCCGATGACTGTCAAGCGGGCGGCGCGGGCGGACCGCCCGGGATTGGCCGGCAAGCCACGGGGCGACCGGATCCGGCCGAGCGTTCGGCCCTTGCCAATCCCGCCGCCCGTGTTACCTCGGTGGCATGACCGACACGCACCCCATCCTCGGCGTCTCCGCCTGCCTGTTTCGCGCCGGCAAGGTTCTGCTCGTCGCACGGCGCGATCAGCCCTATGCCGGCCTCCTCAGCCTGCCCGGCGGCCGGTTGCGCCTGGGCGAGCGGCTGGAAGCGGCGGTCCGGCGCGAGGTGCTGGAGGAGACGGGCCTCGACGTGCCGATTTATCCGTTCTTCTGCCTGCACGAGGTGGTGGAGCCCGATATCCATGCGGTGATCGCCGTCCACCGGGGCGCGCGGGAGATCCCGGTCGGGCAGGATCCGGTTGCGGGCGATGATGCCGCGTCCTGCCGCTTCGTCGACATCGCCGATCTCGCTGGCCTGGACGAGCAGAAGATGCTGACGCCGGGGCTGCGCGCCATCGTCGAGAGCGCCCACCGTTCCCATCTCCTCGGCCTTTGAGCTTTTTCGCTTGATCCGGCCCATGTTGCGGGAATGGCGCACCTTTTGGCCAATGCGTCACGGTGCCGACACCAATTCTTGCAATTCCGTTAACGAGGCGGGAGTGTTCTGCAAGATGATGACCGGTCGATGCGTGATGTTCCTGGCTTTGGCGACCGCGTCATTGCTGCTGCAGCCCGATGCGGGGGCGAGCGAAAGAAGGGCCGAGGCGCGAGGGGCGATCCTCTTGCTGGCCGCGGCAGGGGACGAAACAGAGCCGGCGGAGCCTGCCGCCGTGCGTCCTACCGGGGCGCCTTACATGCAGCCGCTGGGGCGGTTGTCGTCGATCATGGGGTCGGTGCATTTTCTCAGGAAGCTATGCGGCGACGACAAGGCGGAGGTCTGGCGCGACAAGATGAACGAGATTCTGACGACCCTCGCGCCCAACGTGGCCGACCGGCAAATCCTGATCGCCGCCTTCAACGAGGGCTACCGATCCTTCGAGTCGACCTACCGCAATTGCACGACCGCCGCAGGCGTCGCGCTGACGCGCTACCAGAGCGAGGGCGCCCGTCTCAGCCGAGAGATCAGCGCAAGGTACGGGAATTAACTATTCGGTAACGACCCGGAAGATTCGAACGAATCCTCCTGATCGGATCGTGTTAGGACCTTAACGACACGTGAAGCCGAAAGGCTAAATGAGAGGAATGCGAATGGTCGATTTGCAGAGTGCAGAGCTCGACGCGATGATCGAAGCCGAGAAGAAGCAGGTCGCCTTCGAATACCACAACGAGGCCTGGGCCGACGGGATCTCCGACGGTATCGAGGCCGAGATCCTGGCAGAGACAGCCATTTCCACCGCACTGACCGAGCTCGTTCGCCTGCACGGCGAGGGCGAGGTGCTGGAGCTTCTCGACGGGCTTCGCCAGCGAATCGAGTTCGGCGAGTTCCGTTCCGACCGAGGCCTGCATTAGGGCGCGGGGCGCCCGGACGCCGGATGCGACAGGGAAGGGATTCATGTCTCCGGGAATGACCGACGCCTGGCTGCCGATCGCGGCAGCGATCTGGCTCCTGGCCGCCACCGGGGGTGCTGCGGCCTTCTCGCAGATCGGCTCCGAGGATGGCACGCCGAATCAAAAGGAGGGGATCGTCACCGTTCCCCTGCCACCGATCGCGGCACCAGCGGGCGCCGCGGACGCTGAGGCCACGCCCGCGACCGGTGCTGCACCCACCGAGACGACACCCGCCGGTTCCGGCCAGCCGACGCCGTCGATCGTAACGCCGCCGGCCGCATCGCCGCCAGCGGCCGCGCCGACGACAGTCCTGCCGACGACGCCGGCACCGCTTCCGGGAAATGCCAGCCCGGCCACCACGCCGGCCACGACGCCGGCCACGTCCGGCGGGGCACCCACGCCTCCCGCCATGGATCCGGCGGAGCCGGCGACGGACGCAGCCGCACCGACCACCGGCCCGGCCCCGGGCGCGGCGCCGGGCTTGCCGGAGGCGTCCGACGCTGACGACCCCGCCACGGGGACGCAGACATCCGGCGACGCGCTTCCGGTCACGCCGCCCGTTCCGCCGGCCGAGATCTTCTACGGCGATGCCGACCTGCCCAAACCCGTGCGCGACCTTCGCGCGCGGCTGATCGAGATCTGCAAGGCAGGCGAGATCGAGGCGCTCAGGCCCTATCTGGAGCTGGGCGAGGACGGCACGACCGTAACCTTCGGCGGCGCCGCGGAGGATCCGATCGAGTTCCTGAAGTCTGCTTCCGGCGACGGGGAGGGCGTCGAGACACTGGCCATCCTCCTGGAGATCCTTCAGGCCGGCCACGTCCACAACGACGTCGGCAACGACGCCGAGATCTTCGTCTGGCCCTACTTCACCGGCGTGCCGCTGGATCAGTTGACCAAGCCGCAGCAGGTCGAGTTGTTCGAACTCGTCACCGCCGGCGATTACCAGGAAATGCTGAGTTTTGGCGCGTACAATTTCTATCGCGCCGGCATTTCGCCGGACGGCAAGCTCGAATTCTTCGTCGCCGGCGACTGACACGGGGCTTCGACAGGAAGGGCTCCACCGGGGTCCTTGCGCCGGGGCGAAGGCGCAAAGGCCGGGCTCTGCTGGGCCACGGGTCGAATAACGTCCGTCGGCCCGGCTTGTCACCACCGTCGCGATCCGCGATGACGAAGCCATGACACAGACCAGAAACATCGCCGCCCTTTCCGCGACTGCGGTGCCGCCGAGCCATGAACCCGGTGCGGCGCCGAAAGCCTTTCCACCGATCGAGCCCTATGCCTGCGGCCGGCTCGACGTCGGTGACGGCCACGCGCTCTACTGGGAGCTCTGCGGCAATCCGAAAGGGCGCCCGGCCGTGTTCCTGCATGGCGGTCCCGGCAGCGGCGCCGGCGCGCATCATCGCCGCCTGTTCGACCCCGAGCGCTACAACGTCCTTCTCTTCGACCAGCGCGGCAGCGGCCGCTCGACGCCCGTCGGCGGTCTCGAGGCCAACACGACCTGGCACCTCGTCGCCGATCTGGAGCGCCTGCGCGAGTTGATCGGGGTCGAGACCTGGCTCCTCTTCGGCGGCTCCTGGGGCGCGACGCTGGCGCTCGCCTATGCCGAGACGCATCCCGAGCGCGTCTCGGCGATGATCCTGCGCGGCGTCTTCACCGGGCGGCGCCAGGAACTCGACTGGTTCTACCGGAGCGGGGCGAGCCTCCTCTTTCCCGACCGCTGGGCGGATTTCATCGAGCCGATCCCCGAGGCCGAACGCGGCGACCTCATCGCCGCCTTCCGTTCGCGTCTCACCGATGCCGATCGCGACGTCCGCGCCCGTGCCGCCGCGGCCTGGGCCGGCTGGGAGGGACGCACGGTGACGCTGAAGAGCGGCATGGGCGCCCCCGGCGCCAGCGCCGGCGACGGCACCATCGCGTTTGCCCGGATCGAGAACCATTACTTCCTGCACGACCTCTGGCTGGAGGAGGGCCAGCTCCTGCGCGATGCCGGACGTCTCGCCGGCATTCCCGGCACCATCGTCCAGGGCCGCTACGACGTCGTCACCCCGGCAGCGACGAGCTGGGCCCTCCACCGGGCCTGGCCGGAGGCCGACTACCGCATGGTCGAGGGGGCCGGCCACGCTTTTTCCGAACCGGGCGTCCTTGCCGAACTCCTTGCGGCGACGCATCGTTTCTCCGGCGCTCCGGGCGCGGCACCGGTCCTGCAGGAGGAAAAGGCATGACGCTCGACAACAAGCCCCACTACACCGGCGGCTGCCAGTGCGGCGCGGTGCGCTTTCGCATCGACGGCGCGCTCGGCCGCGCCTCGATCTGCCATTGCCGCATGTGTCAGAAGGCGTTCGGCAGCTTCTACGCGCCGCTGGTCGCCTTCGACTGGAAAACGCAGGCCTGGACGCGCGGGGCGCCGGCCTATTTCCAGTCGTCCAACCACGTCCGGCGCGGCTTCTGCGCCGCCTGCGGCACGCCGCTCACCTACGAGGCGCCGACAGGTCCAGCGCTCGCGATCGGTGCCTTCGACGATGCCGAGGCCATCGCGCCGGAGATCCAGTTCGGCACGGAGGCCAAGCTCGCCTATGTCGACCGGCTGGCCGCCTTGCCCGCCAGAGGCACGATGGACGACGAGGAAGACCACGACATGCTCACCACCCTCGTCTCCTACCAGCACCCCGACCACGACACCGACGATTGCGAGTATCCGGCGGGGCCCGCCGCATGAGCGACCTTCGCCAGCTCTATCCCGAGATCGAGCCCTATGATCGCGGCATGCTCGATGTCGGCGACGGCCATACCCTCTACTGGGAGCGCGTCGGCACGCCGGGCGCCAAGCCCGCCGTCTTCCTGCACGGCGGCCCCGGCGGGGGCTGCAGCCCGAGCCATCGCCGGCTGTTCGACCCCCGGCGCTACGACGTGCTGCTGTTCGACCAGCGCGGCTGCGGACGCTCCCTGCCGCATGCGAGCCTCGAGGCGAACACCACCTGGCATCTCGTCGCCGACATCGAGCGGCTGCGCGAGATGGCCGGCATTCCGTCCTGGCTCGTCTTCGGCGGCTCCTGGGGCTCGACGCTGGCACTCGCCTATGCCGAGACGCATCCAGGCCGCGCCAGCGAGATCATCCTGCGCGGCATCTTCACGCTGCGCCGCTCCGAGCTCGAATGGTACTACCAGTACGGGGCCTCGCTGCTCTTCCCCGAGAAGTGGGAGCGGTTCCAGGCGCCGATTCCCGAGGCCGAGCGCGGCGACATGATCGCCGCCTATCGACGCCGCCTTGTCGGCGAGGACCGCGCGGCGCAGATCGAGGCGGCGCGCGCCTGGAGCCTCTGGGAAGGCGAGACGCTGACGCTCTTGCCCGATCCCGCGACCAGCGCTCCCTTCGGCGACGAGGATTTCGCCATCGCCTTCGCCCGCATCGAGAACCACTATTTCGTCCATGCCGGCTGGATGGAGGAGGGGCAGCTGATCCGCGACGCGGAGAGGTTGAGACCCATCCCCGGCGTGATCATCCAGGGCCGCTACGACATGGCGACACCGCCCGTCACTGCCTGGGACCTGCACCAGGCCTGGCCGGAAGCCGAGTTCCATCTCGTCGAGGCGGCCGGCCATGTCTATTCCGAGCCGGGCATCCTCGACCGGCTGATCGCCGCCACCGACGGTTTCGCCGACCGGTGCTGAACCGGGGCGTCTGTCGCACGAGCGCTCAGGCTTGCATTCGTTTTGGGCAGCCCCTATCCGGGCGGAACAGGTGCTGAAGCGCACGCCGGCATTCCCAGGACGAATTCTCATGGCCGCAGACACTTCCGAACAGTCTCGCGGATTCGTCTTCGCGACCTCAGCCTACCTGATCTGGGGGCTGATGCTACCGGCCTTCATGAAGCTTCTCGGCGACGTGCCGGCGCTGGAGATCGTGGCGCATCGCATCGTCTGGGCCGTGCCCTTCGCGGCCCTGATCCTCTGGTGGCTCGGGGGCCTCGCCAATCTCGGACCGATCTTCCGCTCGCCGCGCACACTCCTTCTCGCCAGCGTCACCGCCAGCATCATCTCGGTGAACTGGGGCGTCTATGTCTACGCCATTCTCACCGACCGCACGCTCGACGCCGCGCTCGGCTACTACATCAACCCGCTCGTCAACGTCGTGATGGGGGCGATCTTCCTCGGCGAGCGGCCGACGCGCTGGCAGGGCGTGGCGATCGCGCTCGCGGCGCTCGCCGTCGCCGTGCTGACGGTCCAGGCCGGCGGCCTGCCCTGGATCTCTCTCGTCCTCGCCTTCTCCTTCGGCACCTATGGCCTGCTCCGCAAGATCCTGCCGATCGGGCCGACGGAAGGCTTCTTCGTCGAGGTCGTGCTTCTCTCGGTGCCGTGCCTTGCCTACATCGCCTGGACGCTCAGTGCGGGCACCAGTCATTTCGTCAGCAATCCCAGCGAAGCCTGGCTGCTGATCTGTGCCGGACCGCTGACGGCGATCCCGCTGATCCTATTTGCCGCGGGCGCAAAGCGGCTTGACTACTCGACCATCGGCATCCTGCAGTACATCGCGCCGACGGCGCTGTTCTTCACCGCCGTCTTCGCTTTCGGCGAACCATTCTCGGCATGGCAGGGCGTCGCCTTCGCGCTGATCTGGGTGGCGGTGGTGATCTATGTCTGGTCGCTCGTCGCCGGCGCCCGGGCCCGCCGCGAACGCGCCGTGACGGCGGGTGCGGAGACATGTCCGAGCTGAGGGCCGGCGAGAGCATCTTCGGAAAGGCGGGCTGCCGCCTCGCTGAAAACTCTGCGAGGCCAAAGCACTCCCGCGGGACGGCATTTCGAGGAAATGCCATCCCGCGGGAAGAAGTCGGCTACCAGGCGATGCCGATCTTGCCGAAATGGCTCGCGCCTTCCTCGTAGCGGAAGGCTTCCGCCAGTTCCTCGAGGCCGAAGCGGCGGTCGATGACGGGACGGATGCCCGTCACTTCCAGGGCGCGGACGAAATCCTGCTGCTCGCGTCGGCTTCCGACGATGAGACCCTGCAGGCGCGCCTGCTTGCCCATGAGGGCTGCCGTCGGCACCTCGCCGGCGCCGCCCGTCAGGACGCCGATCAGCGAGATGTGCCCGCCGACGCGCACGGCCTCGATCGACTGCGGCAGCGTGCCGGGACCGCCGACCTCGACGACGTGGTCGACGCCGCGACCGCCTGTCCAGTCCCAGATGGCCTTGCCCCAGGCCGGCTGCGACCGGTAGTTCAGCGTGAAGTCGGCACCGAGGGCTTTCGCCCGCTCGAGCTTCTCGTCGGACGAGGAGGTGATGGCGACGCGCGCGCCAAACGCCTTGGCGATCTGCAGCGCCCAGATCGAGACGCCGCCGGTGCCGAGCAGCAGCACGGTGTCGCCGGCCTTCAGCTGTCCGTCGGTGACGAGGGCCCGCCAGGCTGTAAGCCCGGCCGTGGTGATCGTCGCGGCTTCCACCGCGTCGTAGCCCTTGGGCGCGTGGGTGAAGGCGGTCGCGGGAAGGACGACGAATTCCTGCGCGAATCCGTCGATGCCGTCGCCGGGCGTGCGGGCGAAGTTGCCGATGGTCGGCGTGCCGTCCTGCCAGTCCGGGAAGAAGCAGGAGACGACGCTGTCGCCTGCCTTGAACTCCGTCACGCCGGCACCGACGCTCTCGACGACGCCCGCGCCGTCGGCCAGGAGGATGCGACCGGTTTCGGACGGCATCCGGCCCGTGGCGACGCCGAGGTCGTGGAAATTGAGCGAAGCGCCGTGCAGCGCGACGCGGATCTCGCCCGCCTTGGGCTGGCCGGGGTCGGCGTGGTCTGCAAGCGTGATCGTGTCCAGTCCGGCGGGGGAGCCGAGAGCCATGGCTTTCATGGGGATGCCTTTGATGTTGCGCGCCACGGAGGACGCGGGAGGCCCTACATGGGGGCGCGGCCCCGGCGATACGAGCGGCAGGGGCCCTCGTGTGCGTCTTCGCCATGGTGACGCTCTGTCGCCAATGGAGGCTGTGTCATCGGCGGAAGCCGTCCGGTGGTGCTCCCGCTTGCCCGAACTGCAGCCTCTGTCGGTCGGGCGTCATCCGGTCTCAGTGCGTGATCCCGGCTCGATGCCGGGATCATGAGCCTTGTGGCGCTGCGCGGCCTCAGCCCGCGAAGCGCAGCATCCTGACCCGAAGCCGCTTCTCCTGCGCTTCGGCATGGGTTGTCGGGTCAAGCCCGACAATGACGACAGGAAGGAGGTTTGCGCACTGCGAACGAGCCCCGACGATCCAATTCGTCATCCTCGCGCGCAGCGCGAAGATCCATGCCAGGACGCTCGAAACGTCCGCCTATTCGATCGCGTAGGTCCAGTCGGACGGCTCGAAGTCGTAACCCTCCGCCGCCGCGAGCTTGCGGACATGTCCGATGCCGGGGAAGCTGATATGCATGCCGGCGATGCGGGTGCGATCGCGCGCGACCTCTTCGAGGATGCGCTGGCGGGTCGCGATGGCCATGGCGCCGTCGACGTCGAAGGCGATGCCGACGTCGGGCTTGGCCATCTGGACAGGCCCGACATGAACAATGTCGCCCCAGATGAAGAGCGCATCCTCGCCCTCGCCGATGACGAAACCGCAATGGCCCGGCGTATGGCCGAACAACTCGCGCGACCGGATGCCGGGCACGACCTCGACCTCTCCCGTAAACGTCTTCACCCGGTCGCCATAGGCGGCCAGCGCTGCCTGCGCCAGGTCGAAGAAGGACTTGAACGCGTCCGGCGCAGCTGCCCTCTGCTCGGCGCTGGCAAAATAGGCGACGTCGTTGGCGTGAACGTGGAGATCGGCGTTCGGGAAGGCCGCCTTTCCGTCCACGACGAGGCCGCCGATGTGGTCGACGTGGAGATGCGTCAACAGAACCGCATCGATGTCGGACGCCGCGACGCCCGCCGCAGCGAGGCCCGCGGACAGTGCGCCGAGTTCCGGCGCGTAGCCGGCCCCGCCCGTGTCGATGAGGATGTTCTTCCCGTCCACGGTGACGAGATAGGTGTTGACCCCCGTGGTGACGGGCGACGCCTTGGTGAACTCCTCCGCCAGTACCGTGTTCGCGGCTTCCGGCGTGATGTTGGAGAGATAGGCGACATCGATCTGGAGAAAGCCGTCGGAAATGGCCGTCACCACGGCCTTGCCGGCCTGGACGCGCTGCAAGGCAACGACCTGCGTGGTGCTGCTTGCCGGCGCCTGTGCGGCAGCGGGCAGGATCGACAGTTTCAGGGCAATCGGAGCGATGGCCGCGCCGATGAGCAGTTGGCGACGAGTGGTCATGGATGGAAACTCCTCTGTTTCGGGGCGGCTCTTGCCTTCCCGGGATGGAATACGGTGGAAGCAGCAGCCCTGCCGACGGTCAGGCACGACAGCCCGGGCTTTCTGATTCTCCCGGCACCTGCGGCAGCATCAGCCCGGTGCCGCGGTATCGAGATCATGCTACGTCTCCTCCCGCCGGATCCGTCCCTGATCTAGGAGGTTTCGGCCGCCCGCATAAGGAGGCACAATCTTGTCCGATACGCACATCGATGTTCGCCCGATCGCACCGCTGCGCCCTTGCGGCGCCTCCGATCACGATGACTGCGGGCTTCGCCTCGTCCTCGACCGTCTGGGCGAGCGGTGGACGGTCACGGCGCTGGCGGAGCTCTCTCCAGGTCCCCGCCGCTACAGCGAACTCGAGCGTGCCCTGGAGGGCATTTCGCAGCGGATGATGACTCTGACCCTGCGCCGCCTGGAGCGCGACGGCCATGTCCTGCGCCGTGTCGAGGCGAGCGTCCCACCCAGCGTGACCTACGAACTGACCGACCTCGGCCGTGCCTTCGCCGGCCAGGTCGCGTCCCTGTTGGCCTGGAGCGGGCAGCACCGGGCGCAGATCGCGGCGGCGCAGGCGCGTTTCGACGGGCGATCCGCCGGCCAGGCCGCTGCCCGCCTCTGAGCCCCGTCATTCCAGGTAAGGTCGGACACGCGGGCCCGGCCCGGTTGTGCGATTTCCCGCGTCTTGGCATGGGTCCCGGACTTGATCCGGGATCCATGCCAAAACGCTGAACATGCCGGGTGAGGGGGGACATTCCCTCTGCGATCAACCCGCTGTTTCCGCGCTCCGGCGCCAATCCCTGCGCAAGGACGGGTTCGCCGGGGAAACGCTCCGGCGTCCCGCTACAGCCGCTCGATGATCGCCGCTTCGCCCTCGGCATGCGCCGGGGCGACCCGCATCAGCGTGGGGATGACGTCCTCGGCGCGGTCGATGACGAGGGGGCGGACCTGGTGGGCGGTGTGGATGTAGCCCTCGGCGCGCATGTGGTCGAGAAGGCTGGACAGCGGGTCCCAGAAGCCGCCGACATTGGCGATGGCGACGGGCTTCTTGTGCCGGCCGAGCTGGCCCCAGGTCATGATCTCGATCAGCTCCTCCAGCGTGCCGATGCCGCCGGGCAGCGCCACGAAGGCGTCGGAGCGCTCGAACATGATGTGCTTGCGCTCGTGCATGTCCTCGGTGACGATCAGCTCGTCGAGCCGCTGCAGCTCGCTCTCGGTCGCCTCCATGTCGATCAGGAAGCGCGGAATGACGCCGGTGACCTTGCCGCCGGCGGCGATCACCGCGTCGGACACCGCGCCCATGATGCCGCGCGTGCCGCCGCCATAGACGAGGCCAAGGCCGGCCCGGCCCATGGCGGTGCCGACCACCTCGGCAGCCCGGAGGTGGGAGGGATCGCGGCCGGGAGAGGAGCCGCAATAGACGCAGATGGATCGAATCAAGCTCATGGCGCCAAGGTCGGATGCGGCGGGTTCTGGGTCAAGGGACATCCTGCGGGGCAGCCATGCATCGCCGTGGCGGAACCGCTATCAGGTCACCCCGGGATAGAGCGCGCTGACCATTGCCAGCGTCCTTTCCCGCCATTCCGCATCGCGTTCGGCCCGCGGCGTCGGCAGGTCGTGGATGCCGCGCAGCCGCGCCGGGCGCTCGGTGAGGAAGACGATGCGGTCGGCGAGTTCCACCGCTTCGCGCAGGTTGTGGGTGACCATGACCGCCGTTGTCGGGCGGGCCGACCAGACGTCGAGGAGGAGGGTGCGCAGGCGTGCCGCCGTCGGCTCGTCGAGCGAGACGAAGGGCTCGTCGAGGAGGAGGAGGGCCGGGCGGATGGCGAAGGCCCGGGCGAGCGCGACGCGGCGGGCAAGGCCGAGCGACAGCTCGCCGGGAAACCGCTTCGTCATCTCGGTGAGGCCGAGCGTCTCGAACAGAGGCGACAGATCGTCGCCGCGACGCTCCGGCGGCAAGGCGAGGCGCACATTCGTCTCGACGTCGCGCCAGGGCAGAAGCCGCGGTTCCTGAAACACGGCGGCGATGCGCCCCGCGGGATCGGCGCGCCGGACATGGCCGGAGAAATCCGTGTCGAGGCCGAGGATGATGCGCAGGGCCGTCGTCTTGCCGCAGCCGGAAGGGCCGATGAGCGCGGTGAAGCTGCCCCTTGGCGCGGTGAAGGCGAAATCGTCGATCGCCAGCATGTCCGTGCCGTCGGCCGAGACGAAGCGTTTCTGCGCAACATGGACGTCGAGGTCGATGGGCGCCGTCGATGGGGACGAAGCTGGCACAGCGGGTAACGACGATCCCGCTTCGGTGAAGGGCGTGGGCGGGGGCCGGGCGCCGGATGGCGCGGCTGAAAAGGGCGGGGCGGTCTTGGACAGGTCGGTCATGTCAGGCCGCCCGGCCGCGCCAGCGCGTCGCGCGGGCTTCCAGCGGCTGCACGACGAGAAGCTCGACGATCAGCATCACGGCGACGAAGGCGAGCGTGTAGGCGAGGATCGCCGCGACGTTGGAGAGCGAGAAATAGGTGGCGATCTGAAAGCCGACGCCGCTCGACAGGCCGAAGAGCTCGACGACGAGCGCGATCTTCCAGATCAGCGACAGGCCGGAGCGCGTCGCGGCGGCGAGATAGGGCTGCAGCTGCGGCAGGATGACGTGGACGAGGCGGTCGCGGCGGGAGAAGCGATAGACCTTCGCCATCTCGGCCAGTTGCCGGTCCAGCGCCTGCGCCCCCTCGCGGATGGTGACGACGACGTTCGGGATCTTGTTGATGGCGATCGCCAGGATGGCCGCGGTCTCGTTCGTGCCGATCCAGATGAACAGGAGAAAGATCACCACCAGCGCCGGCAGGTTGAGGAAGAGGATCACCCAGGGATTGAAGAAGCGGTTGGCGGTGCGGCTGAGGCCGAGCCCCACGCCGATGGCCGCGCCGATGCCCATCGCGACGACGAAGGAGGCGCCGACGCGCATCAAGGTCATCGCGAGGTGGAAGGGCAGTTCGCCGGTGCGGGCGTCCTTCCAGAAGGCGAATGCGACGGCACCCGGCGTCGGTAGCAGGCGCGACTGGGCCAGGCTGGCCGCAAGCCACCAGAGGGCGAGAAGCGCCAACATCGAAGCCGTGGTCACCGCCGCGGGGCCAAGCCGGCCGAAGAGGAGAGGTTGACCGCCAGCCCCGGCCCGGCGGGGCAGGGCGGTCTCTCCGCGGGCGGACGATCGCACGGCCGGTGCCACCGTGACCTCAGGAGCCATTCTTCAGTCCGGACCAGTAGGTGCCGGGATCGAGCACCTTGCCGGGGCCGACCAGTTTTTCGCCGGCCAGACCTTCCAGCACCTGGTAGAGTTTCGCCGTGTCCTTTTCCTCCTCGGCCACGGGGCGGGCGGGGATGCCTTCGCGATAGCGCTCGCGCATGGTTGCGAGCGTCGCGTCGTCTTCGGCCTGGACGAGCGGGGCGAGCGCCTGCCATTCGGCGTCGGACGTTTTCAGCAGCTGCTTGGTTTCCTTCGATGCGGCGAGAAAACCGCTCGCGACGCCGGGATGCGCCGTGGCCCAGCCCTCGTCGAAGACATAGCCGATCGTCGCCACCTTGCCGCTTGCACCAAAGGCTGCGGCGGCCTCTTCACCCGAGACGAGCCGGCGAAAGCCTTCGGCCTCGAGGCGGGCGGCGTAGTTCCAGAAGATCAGGACGGCGTCGAGTTCGCCGCTGCGGGCCTTCTCGGCCAGGAGCGGCGGCGCGCCGTAGATGATGCGGGCGTCGCCGGCGAGGTCGGTGCCGGTGTCGCGGGTCGCGAGCGCCTGGATGAGAAGCCAGTTCTTGTCGAGCGGCCCGCCGGCGACGCCGAGCGTCTTTCCCTTCAGGTCGGCGAGCGTCCGGATCGGACTGTCGCCGGGCACCATCAGCGCGCCGACCGAGGTCGAATAGGGGGCGAAGACGTAGGGACCACCCTCGGCACGCTGGCGCGAGACCCACAGCCAGTCGGTCACGATCATGTCGACGCTGCCGCCCTGCAGGGCGATGCCCGTGGCGTCCTCGCCGGCGAAGGGGATGATCTCGACGTCGACGCCGTGCTTGGCGTCGATGCCGTTGCGCTTCATCGCGTCGAGTTCCCAGTTCACCGTGCCGAACTTCAGCACGCCGACCCGGACGGTCTCGGCGGCAGATACCGCTCCGCTCCACAGCACCGCGGCGGCAACCATCGCCGTTAAAATCGCTCTCATGGCGTCCTCCCGATCAGCGCGACGGGAACTTTCCCTCGCTCTGCTCTTCATCTCCGCGCAGCCGCTCCTGCCCCGACCGGCTGGCGATTCCGCGCGCTTTGACGGCGCCCTGGGCAAACCATAGCACCGTCCGCTTTGACGCCGCGAGCCCGTTTCGGGCAAAACTTCCCGTCGGCGGCTCGCAGCCGGCGGAACCGGATCAGGACCGCGCGTCGATGGCCTCGGCCACTTCGTCGGCAAGCTTCAGCGTCCGCACCACCACCGGAGCGGCAAGCGCGAACAGGCTGGCACTGCGGCCGCGCGCCGCCTGTGCCTCCCGCACCTCGGAAAGCACGGACTGGATGACCGGGAAGAAGCGGATGACGAGGGAGATGGCGAGGCTGCATTTGGCGGCGTCCACCCCGGCGAAGGCGAGGAAGGAGAAGCCTTTCTCCAGCGCCGCGATCATGTCGGCGCTGCGCGTCGTCAGGGTCACCAGCGCGGCGGCGAGGATGAGGGCGAGAAAGCGCAGGACGGCCAGCGTCGCCAGCGGCAGGCCGGCGATCCACAGCTGGGCGAGAAAGATGAAGGCGAGAACGAGGGCCACCGGCCGAAGCTGCCGCAGCAGCACGGCAGGCGGGATCTTGGCCGCCGCGTAGAGGAAAAGGACCAGGGCGAGACCGAAAGCGCTGGGGACGAGGCCGGGCAGGGCGAAGAGCAGCGTCCCGAGGATCGGCAGCGCGACGAGTTTCACCCCTGGCCGCAGCCGGTGCAGCGCACTGTCGCGCTCGACATAGGTCGATCCGATCATCGGCAGAGCGCGAGATAGCGGGCGATGGCCTCATTCGGCGGGGCGTCGGTGTGGAGGCGGCCCTCTTCGAAGACCAGCACGCGGTCGAACGCCGCGAGGAGATCAAGATCGTGCGTCACCATCACCAACCGGCCGGGAAAGGCGGCGATCGCCGTTGCGATACGGCTTGTGTTGCGCAGGTCGAGAAGGGTCGTCGGCTCGTCGAGGACAAGCACCTCCGGCTGCATGACCATGACACCGGCCAGCGCCACCAGCTGCCGTTCGCCGCCGGAGAGCTCGTGGATCAGCCGACCTTCGCTGCCGGCCAGCCCTTGGCTCTCCAGCACACCGGCGATCCGCGCCGCGATTTCCGGCTTCGAGAGACCCCGGCCCTTGAGACCGAAGGCCAGATCCTCGCCGACGCTGGGGTAGACGATCTGGCTGTCGGGGTTCTGGAAGACGAAGCCGACTTTCCGCCGCACCGCCTTGCCGTCCCTTGCGGTATCAAGGCCGCCAACCAGCACCTGTCCAACTGTCGGTAGGAGCAAGCCATTGAGAAGCCGCGCGAACGTGCTCTTGCCCGAGCCGTTGGCGCCGATGACGCCGATGCGCTTTTCGCCAAGCGTCAGCGTCAGGTCGGCGAGGACGTCGCGGCCGCCGCGCGAGACGCCGACACCGTCCAGGACGATCACGAGAGGCTCCGCGTCAGACGTCGCGGACGCGGGAGGCCGTGATCAGCGGATAGGCCTGGCGGACGGTGACGACGACCAGAGCGGCCATGCCGGCCTTGATGAGATCGCCCGGAATGAAGGCGACGGCCGAGGCGAGGAAGGCCGCGCCGAGGTTCATGCCGGACATCGCCGCGAACCACGGGACGCCGACGCCGTAGACGACGCCGATGCCGCCGACGACGGCGAAGGCGAAGGCCGAGACGAAGGAGAGACGGTGCCAGAAGCGCTCGGTCAGCCAGCCGATGACGACGGCGGAGATGATCCAGCCGTAGATGAAGCCCGACCACGGGCCGACCAGCGCGCCGATGCCGCCGCGCCCGCCGGCCAGCAACGGCAGGCCGACGGCGACGAGAAGGACGAAGAGCAGCATCGACAGCCCGCCACGCCGGGCGCCGAGAATGCCACCGGCCAGCATCGGTCCCATCGACTGCGCCGTGATCGGCACGCCGATCGCCGGGATCATCAGCGGCGGAAAGACACCGAGCACCGCCATCAGGGCGGCGAACAGCGCGATGTGGACGATATCCCTGGTGCTCATGTCCGGTCCTCTGAAGTCCGCTCGCCCTCAACGGAGGCGCTGCGACAATGCCGGCATCGTGAACCGCATTGCGCGGCAAAGGTCAATCGACAGGGAATGCGTCGCCGCCAGCCAAAGCCTCGGATGCGCGTCGGACCGGGGCCCGGCCAAGGCGCAGGGCGAAGAAAGTCGAAACCGCTTTTCGCAGTGTCCGGCGCGGCAAGCGAACATACTAGACCTGGACAACCTTGGCAGCCACAAGGGGAAGGCCGTGCGCCAGGCCATCCGGGCTGTAGGCGCCAGGCTGCTGTTCCTGCCGAAATACTCGCCCGACCTCAATCCGATCGAGCAGTTCTTCGCCAAGCTGAAGCACTTCCTGCGAGACGGCGCCAAGCGCAACCGGGACGACCTCTGCGCCGCCATCGGAACCATCATCGCCGACGTCCCGCCAACCGAATGCAAAAAACTACTTCGCCAATTCAGGCTATGGCGAACCTAAACTCATCCCGCACTAAATCGCCGACCGTGCCATCTCGAACCAAGTCACGCCTTCGCGGATCTCCTGATCAGTCTCTCGAAATCCCAGAGATCGGAAAAGCATTTGCGCCCCGTGATTGCTTCCTGACACCGCCAACCTGAGCTCGGTTCGTCCAAGCACTTGCGTGCTCTCCAGAGCCTGTCTCAGTAGTCTTCGGCCGACGCCTCCGCGTCGGGCAGTCCGTGTCACAAAGATGTCGAGGAGGAAAGCCCGACCGTCCGCCCGGCCTTCCACCCACACATAACCCTCCGGGCCTCCCGGGCCGTCGAGAACCAGGACGTGCGAGCCGGGGTCTGCGAGAGCAGCGGTAACGCGTTCGCGCAGCGCCGATAGTTCATTCCCCGCAAGGGGGCGGCCAAAGCTCACGCGGGCGGTCTCGGCCTGTGCTTCGGCGATAAACGCGAGGTGGCGCGCATCGGCCGCCACGAAACTCCGGTCGCTCACTGAGTGCCTTCCGAACTTGTACGCGAGCACGTGATATACGACCCGATGCGGGTCGCCACGTCGCGCCATAAGGGCAGGCTCGGCCGTGCCCCCCGCGAAAGAAGACGGGCGGCGTCATCTGCGACCTCGTGCAGCATGCGATTTCGTAGACCCAGATCGACAGTCGCCCAAAGCGCGACCTGGATGTCCGGCGCCGGTCCGTCGATTGCCGTCTGGGCGGCTCCGCCCACAAGGACGTGCTCGGAGGCGATCTGGCCGTGCATTTGGCATATGAGCGGTTTCGGAATGTCGCTCAAGCATGGCCGCCAGCCCTCGCTCCAGGGATCGCCGAGCTTCAGCATCACGGCTGGATCAGGCCGTTCGAGATAGGTCAGCACCCTCGCGCCTATCCCTGAGGCAATTTCGCGAGCTCCTCGCCGAGTCTCGATGCGGATCATGTTGTTGATCAACTGGACTCGATGCATCAGTAGCACGCCCACCCCGCATCTCTCCACGTGAAGATCGTCCAAATAGGCGGTCTTGAGGCAGGAGAGTGCGTCATCGAGGTGCCCTTCCCGATAACACAGGTAGGCCCGAGTGGCATCGGCGAAGGCCGCGCCGAGGCGGCGTGCCGGCTCCGCGTCAATGCGTTCTATGCAACGCGAGGCGCAATCCAGATCGGCGGTGGCCCGCGTCAGTTCGCCACCCCTTGCTCGCAGCAAGGCCGAACGGCTCAGGGATCGTGCTACTGACAGTGCCTCGATAGTCGGACCGGGTAGCAGCCGATAAAGCTCGGCCGAGAGCATCTCGTCAAACCAGTCGCGCTGCGAGACGCGAACTCGCGCCGTGCTTCCGATCTCGCAGGCGCGCGCAAGACTGATGACTTGGGCTTCGTTGAGCGCACCCCTAAGCAGCGACGACAAGGCACCCCTCGTCCACCAGCTTCACGGCCAACGCCAGCCGTTGCTCGTCGGTCTGCGCCGGGATGTCTCGCACCCTGACCTTGCCAATGCGGCTGAGGAACTCGAACGGCTCAACCAAGTGCTTTCCGAGACGCAGGCGAACCCCGTTGATGAGTGCCTCGCAGTTCTCGCCATCCATGCGGAATTCTGTGCGAGCGCCATCAGGAAGCGAGACAATCGTGTCGAGTCCGAGTTCCTGCTGCTTGGCAATGGACGTGAGCGTGCCATCCGTGCGGGGCCTCCGGCGCGCGGCGTGAACCTCCTCCAGCTGGTCGAGGGCCTTCCGCATTCGCGCTGGCGTGAGGCGGGATTCGAGATCCTGAAAGCGGGACTCGCATGCGGCGCGGTCGAAGCCGGCTCCGCCAACCCGAATGGGCAAAGCGTCACGAAAAGCCGTTTCCGTCATGAAAAGCTGGCTGCAGATGTTCGCCATCACGTCGGCCCAGGTGTTCACCTTGATACCGAGCGCGATGTGGACCGAGTACTCTGTGGCCATTGGATTGTGAGCCAGCCCTCGGGGAATGTAAGCGATGTCGCCCGCTTCGAGAAAGATCTCACCCGTAGCCGCACCGATCGGATGACGAGCCCGGTCAAACTCAAAGGTCCGAAGCGGCAGCTCGAGCGCGTTCTCATGCAGAATCCAGCGCTTGCTGCCGGCGATCTGAATGACCAGGATGTCGTGCGCGTCCCAGTGCGGATAGGAGCTCTGGGTGTTGGCGGGCGTGAGATATAGGTTGGTCTGCGCGTCCGAGAGAAACGTCTCCTCCATGTCTTCGCAGAGATTTCGAAGCTTGGGGAGCCAAAGATGCATCGAACGCAGGATGATCGTGTTACCCGCCCGATGAAAGCGGAGCACGTCGGCAGTCCTGACATGAACGCCGTCACTGTACTCCATTGTCGATATGCCGACCGCGTTCTTCCCCAGGTTCACGTGGGCAACCGGCAGTGACACGGTGCTCAGCAGCCGATCGATGTCTTCGACAGACAATAGGTCGGCGTAAAAATCGGGCTCATTTCGCTTCACCAGCAGCATCTTCCGCTGCCAATACTCGTTGATGAACGCCTCGGCAGTGATGGGTCTGATCAGATTGTCGAGAACCTTCAGGCTGCCTGACGGCGGAAAGGTTGTCATGGTCCAGTGGCCCTTCCCTTGAGATCTGTGATGAACAGCAGGGCGGCCGGCGCCACTGCTTGGCAGGTTGACGTTTCAAGCCGCTTGAAGCCCGCACGAATCTGGTCAACGCGCCGGCCCGCATGGCCCGGCAGAATGCCAGCGGTCAGCGCCGCCTCCCAGAACCGCTGAATTGCGAACCAAACAATGCAGGCGTGCAGAAAAGCGTGCTGGTGAAGGAGTGCCCCTGTCCAGGGGGAGCGAACATCCCCCCGAATCTCGCCCTCGATGGGAAGGAAGATGGGCGCCTCGATCTCGGCGCAGCTCGCGAGGGCATGCACCGTCTCGTGGACCAAGCCCTCCGCTATCTCGGCCGGACTCGTTTCCGATGAGCCCGCGTTCACCAAGACGCATCGGCCAATGGCCGCAGCCGAGCTGGCACTGCGGAAAGCCGGCGGCGACCTCCCGTCCTGCCGAAGGACGAGATTGGCTGTGAATCTTCGGACAGCCGACCAGGCCGGCGGCGAAATCGCCTCGATCAGGGTCGCAGCCTCGTCGAGCTTGCAAATCGTCGCATCACCGACGTCGGCACTCACCGCGCAGCCCGCATCCAGTCCGGCGGCTGGGTGCTGCAGGAGGAGCGGGCTTGCGAGGTCGACCGGTATCCCTGCGGCCAGCGACGGCCCGCGCAATCGTCCGTCCGCGCCCATGCGCAGCCGAACAGGAGACGCGACCGGCCCGTACAGACCCAACCACGCATCTCCGAGGGCGGTCCAGCTCTCAACGTGTTCGTCCGGGCAGAGGTCAAAAACGATCTCTGCTTTCACGGTTGCGGCGAGTTGCCCGGCATCGTTGAGCCGCACCGCCTGGCATACGGCCGGCGCCTGGAATATCCGGTCGGCCGCATTCGGTGATATTTGCGGTAGAAGATTGAGGTGGGGCGAGAGGCCCGCGCGGATGGCGGGCCGGGACAAGGCAGACGCCAGCGCGCCAGCGACGAGATTGATACGGAGGGCGTCGAGCTTATCCAGATGCGCCGCGTCCGCTCCCTCTCGCCACTCTATGACTGTCGCCAGGCTAGAGAGCGCGCTCATGGCCCCTCGCCGTCATTTGGCTTGCTGCATAGGCCAGCAATAGGCGATCCGAGATGTTGCGCTTCGCGGAGGGGCAGGGAGCCTTGCCGCTCTCCCACTGCTTCGGACAGGCCCCGCCGCAAACCGGAAGCATCGGGCAGTTCGCGCAACCAAACTGCTTATCCTCGACCTTGTGCAGGAAATTGGCGAGCATGTCGGCAGGCTGCGAAGTTCGCTCCTGGCTCAACGTGCCTCGCGCGTAGACGTTGGGAGACCCGTACGCCGGGACCAGCGAGACCTCGGTGCAATTGAAGGTCTGACCGAAGGGGTCGATCAGCTCCGCGTGCGGGTTGACAGCCATGCAGACTATGGGCTTCGCCGCCGGGATGAGCGCCGCCGCGAGGCCCTTGCGTAGCATGAGCGCCATCCACTCGATCTCGAGTTCGGCGTACTCGTCCACCGCAATCGCTGTCTGCGACGCGTCATTGCCCCAGTCATGGATCGGAGCGAAGTATAGCCGGAGCCGATCGCGCGAGGGTAGCGCGGCGACGCGGTCAATCAACTCCGGAATAGCGTGACAATTGTATCTGTCGACGTTACAGCGAATGGACACATCGACAGGTAAGTCCAGCGCCAGCAAACCCTCAAGGTTCTGGTAGATCCGCTCGAATGTCTTGCCTTGCTTTGACGTGACGCGTCGCCGGTCGTGCTCGTGCGCCGGACCATCGAGGGTGAGTTCAATCTCCGTCACGCCGAGGTCCAGCACCAGCTCACGAGCGATCGCTGGAACCAGGCCGAAGCCGTTTGTCACGATATGCGCGTCGTATGCGCAGCCGTGCTGCCGCGCGATATCTTGAAGAGACCTCGATAGCTTACGGATAATGTCAATGGCGGCAAGCGGTTCGCCTCCGAACCAACCCACCCTCAGCAGTTCATAACGGCACGCGTCATCCCGGATCGAGCCCAGACGCTTCGCGACACGGTCCACCAACAGCGTCTGATCACGCGGACGCAACCGAACATGAGCGTGATCCTGCCCGCAATAGGCGCAGCCGAAATTGCAAAAACCCGTCGGCTGGATACACTCGTAAAGGGTGCGTGTGCCGGCGATGGCCGCGCGACTCGTCCGTATCACCGTAGAGAGTTCATCGACCGTCTCGTCGACTAGAATGAGGTGCGAACGAAGCAGGCTCAAAAAGTCGGCCGGGATCGCACCGAAATCACTTTCCACCAGCTTGTCCCACAGCCCACCGGCGATCAGCAGGGTCTGAAGAGAGCGAGTAGAGAAGATGAGCCGTCGCGCGGTTTCTTCACCGGTTTGAACGAATGGCTCACTAATCGCAAGGTAACGAGATAGTCGGAGCATCCCGGCACCTCAGCTTGTTATTAAGCCAATTTATATCAGCCCTTTAGCTTTGCCAGCATCTCATGACCCGCGGCAGCTATAGATCCCTTACCGCAGCCACTGTTGAAATCGACAAAAGCAGAAGCGATATGGGCTAGGCCCTTAATTTCTGCAAGTTGTTCCGTGTTGGCAGCATCGACCCGTTGTACCGCGTTGTCGATCTGAATTTTCGCCGCCTCGAGTACGGATTTAAGGTGTTCACGGTCTGCGGGCATAGATCCCTCCCTCGTTGCTCACATATACCGAATTGGAATACAGCATAATTAATATCACTCTGCAACCAAAATATGCTCCTAATTCCACTCGGCCGCTGCTATCTTTTACATAAGATATCACTTAAAAAAATTTTCTAATGAATGAAAAAACTAAAATAACAAAAAGAACTAATCTCTTAAGTAAAAATAGTGTGCGATAATTGCTCACATGCCAGTGAATTGAACGCGAAGCAACTGATGACGTTGCGTCACTTTGAAATTCAATCGTCCGCAAAATTCGACAGATAGGGTCGGCCATGTAATTACCCACCCCCGCATTCCGTAGAATGTCAGGCGCCTACCGTCTCGAGAATTGTGTTGAAGACGTTGCCCCCTTGGCGCAGCCGGGCGGTATCGACGACGGTTCGGATGTCAGCTTCGCCTTCGGCGGCCCACATGGATCGATAGCCGTTGGTGACCTTGCGCTGGATCACGGCCGGTCGCAGGGCGCGCTCGCAGCCGTTGTTGGTGGCCTCGACCATCCCGGTCCAGAGAGTGAAGGTCAGGAGCTGGTCGCGCGCTCGCCTGAACTTGTGCTGGACCACTCGAGCGAAAGGGCAGGAGGTCGGTGCGGCGAGGATCTCGGAAAGACTTCGCTCCAGTGCACGGCGCTTGGCGACGATGGTCGATGCGGCGAAGGTCGTGATGCCGCTGGCCAAAGCGAAAGCCTTGGACAGCCAGATCCGCAGCCGCGACGGCAGCAGATCCTCGCCCGCCTGTTCGGCGTAGGCGACGTCGCGGGCCAGATGAGCCAGACAGGTCTGATGGGCGTCGGCATGTCCCTGCTGGGCAGAGTAGCGATCGGAACACCAGACCTTTGGCCGGTGCCCGTCCATCAGGGTCCTGACCACGATGGCACCACGGGTCGGAGCGGCACGATGGACGACTGCGTCATCGCAGCGAAACACCCATTGGAAGGCGTTGCTGCCTTCGATGCGAACGCCGGTCTCGTCCGAGGCCACCACCTTGGAGCGGCGCAGGGCGGCAATGGCGAGATCGCGGTCGGCGACGAAGGTGCCCTGCGCCCGGCGCAGCATGTTCATCAGCCCGCCCTGGCTGATCTGCAAGCCGAAGAGATCGGCCAGAGCTTTCTGAAGCCGTTCATAGGACAGGGCCTGGAAGGTCTTAAGATAGGTCGCCACCGCATGCAGCCGCGGCCCGAACGGCGTCCCCCTTGCCGCATCGGGCAATCCCGCTGAGACAAGCGTGCCGCAGGAAGGACAACAAACCGAAAGCCGGCGATGACGCGTCACGAACGGCTTGATCTCCGGCAGATCGACCGTCTCGTACGTGCCGCCGATCTCCGCGGGAAGGCTATCGGCCAGGGCTGCCTGGCAGCAGGAGCATTGCTCGGGACGGTGATCGACGAGCCGATCGAAATCCTCACCCATCGCTCGGCTGTGGCCTTCGTGACCGGGCTTGGCGCCGCCAGGTCTTGCCTGCTCACGGCGCTCCTTGCGGTCACTAGACGGAGGCTTCGAGGATGTGCGTGACGTCTTCTCCGGACGCTGAATCTTCAGCACCAGATCGATCAACTCTTCCTTCGTCAGACGCTGCAAATCACCGCGATCCATCCGTCCATGGATTCAGGGAATTCGGCCCGTGACAAGGGGGTGGGTAATTACTCGGCCATAGCTCTGATCATGCGGCATTGCGGCATTCAATTTTCTTGTGCTCTCTGAGGTCGTCCGTGTTGACGTATCAATTGGCAAACATTCGGCTCTCGTTGGTTTCGGCGGCAAGCGCCTTGACGAGACGCAGGCGGCTTTCGGAGCTGACAAAGATGAGCACGAGGGGTTGCGCGGCATCATCGCCATGCCCGGCGCCGCAGATGTTTCGGAGACTGGAGGCTGGGTGTTCATCCGGTGCACCGCTTGGCCGGGACGTTTTTCGGGCACCCCAGAATCCTTTCCGGAGTAACTGGCCGAAAAGCAGCTTTCTGGGCCTCTGCCCATTCGCTAGGTGTTTGATCCCAAGCTTTGTTGGTGCGGTCTTTTCCATCGAATGGAAGGAAGCACTATGGGCCAGGTTCACCATGGGAGCGCCACGACGACTGCGGCAGTCCGTCGAGCGATACAGCATAGTCAAGAGAGCCTGAGGGCGCTGGCCAGCCACTACGGCATCGGTAGTGTCCGCGCTCGTGGTGGAAATTCCGACATTGAAAGGTGTGGCTGAGGCGGTCACCGGATAGGGCGGCTAAGGTGGAGTTGCGAGACTTCAACCTGACCGGAGAACCCGATGACCGAGGACAGACTACCGCTTGCCGAGCTTTTTGCGAAAGCCGGGGACGGCGATTTCCTGAGAACGATAGCCGAGAGCGTGATGCAGCTCCTTATGGAGGTCGACGTTGAAGGCATGATCGGCGCCGGGCGCCACGAACGGACGCAGGAACGGGCGACTTATCGCAATGGCTACCGCGACCGCTCGCTCGACACGCGGCTCGGCTCGTTGCAGCTTCGGATACCCAAGCTTCGGCAGGGCAGCTACTTCCCGCCGTTCCTGGAGCCGAGAAAGCTCTCGGAGAAGGCCTTGGTTGCCGTCATTCAGGAAGCTTGGATCAGCGGCGTTTCCACCCGGCGGGTCGACGATCTGGTACAGGCCATGGGGCTGTCGGGGATCGGCAAGAGCACCGTATCGAAGCTGTGCAAAGACATCGACGAACGCGTCGGCGGCTTCCTCGACCGTCCTCTCACTGGCGACTGGCCCTACCTCTGGCTGGATGCGACCTACCTGAAGCAGCGCGAGGGTGGACGCATCGTTTCGGTCGCCGCCATAATCGCCGTGGCCGTGAACACGGACGGCAAGCGCGAGATCGTCGGCCTTCACATCGGCCCCTCGGAAGCGGAGACGTTTTGGTCGAGCTTCCTCAAGAGCCTCGTGCGCCGCGGCCTGTCCGGCGTGAAGCTCGTGATCTCGGATGCTCACGAAGGGCTGAAAGCCGCCATTCGCCGGGTGTTCAGCGCCTCCTGGCAGCGCTGCCGGGTGCATTGGATGCGCAACGCCCTGTCGTATGTCCCGAAGGCGCAGCAGAGCATGGCGGCGGCCGCGCTGCGCCAAGCCTTCGCCCAGCCCGATCGTGCTAGCGCCAGCCAGGCGCTGCGCCACGTCGCCGACCAGCTTCGGGGAAAGTGTCCAAAGCTCGGGGCCTTCATCGACAACAGCGAGACCGACGTGCTGGCGCACATGGATTTTCCCAGTCAGCACCGGACCCGGATCCATTCGACGAATTCCCTGGAGCGCCTGAACAAGGAGGTGAAGCGGCGTGCCGACGTCGTCGGAATCTTCCCGAACGAGGGATCCATCATCCGGCTCATCGGCGCCGTCCTTCTCGAGGCCAACGACGAATGGCAGATCCAGAACCGCTACATGCAGACCGAACCCATGGCCGACCTCATGGCCATGGGCAACACTGCAAAACCCGAACAGATTTCCACCGAAGTCGCCTGAAACGGAGCCGCTTCAGCTACACTCAATTTCCACCACGTTGACGGACACGACCACGGCATCAACCAGAAGACTGTCGCGAAGTAGAAGAAGCGGACGTCGACAGCCGACCGCAAGACAGGCCCGGCCGAGCCGAGATCCACGGGCTGTCGATCGAAGAGGAGGCCGTCATTGTTGCCTTCCGGCGTCATACGCTGCTGCCGCTCGATGATTGCCTCTACGCGCTCCAGCCGACGATCCGGCTCGAAAACCCCGCCGCGTCTGGCTCCGCTGCCATGATCGCGCAGAGGGCGGCGGCGCCGACGAACATCAGTCGTCTTCGTAAAGGCTATCGATCCAGGCCTTGTCGGCCGTCTGCCCCGTGAGAGGATGCTTTGCATGGAGCTCTCGCACCCGTGCCAGCACTTCGCGCACGCGCGGCGACATCTCTTCTTGAGGCTGGATATGCTCCGGTTCCTTCTGCAAAGCCTGACGCACCGTTTCGCTCGTGCTGACGCCTTTGAGCGCTGCAAGGCGGTCGGCCAACTCTCGCCGACCTGTGGAGCCTCGACATGAAGTGCCATGTCCTGTCCCTCCAAGACTGCAATGTCTCAGATGATGGAGAGGCAATAGCGCCGTCAATCATGGTGTCCGGCCCGACGCTCTGGTGCTTTAGCTCCTTGTCCTCGCATGATCTTTTCCGAAAGCCGGAAGCCACCTTTCAAGATCATGCTTTAGATCCGCGTCAGCGTCCGCTTCACCGCATCGCTCCAGCCGGTGAGCTTGCGGCCACGCGTGACCGCGTCCATCGCCGGCTCGAAACGGCGTTCCAGCCGCCAGCGATCCGAAAATCCATCCATGCCCGGCCACACGCCCGCCTTCTGGCCGGCGAGCCAGGCGGCGCCGAGCGCCGTCGTCTCCAGGACCACGGGCCGGTCGACGGGGGCGGCCAGGAGGTCGGCGAGGCGCTGCATCGTCCAGTCGGAGGCGACCATGCCGCCGTCGACGCGCAGCACCGTGTCGCCCCGGCTCGTCCAGTCGCGGCGCATGGCGTCGAGGAGGTCGGCGGTCTGGTAGCAGACGGCCTCGAGCGCCGCGCGGGCGATCTCGTTCGGCCCGGTGTTGCGGGTGAGGCCGAAGATCGCGCCGCGCGCCTCCGCGTCCCACCAGGGCGCGCCGAGGCCGGTGAAGGCGGGGACGAGATAGACGTCCTGGCTGTCGTCCGCCTCCGCCGCCATCGGCCCCGAGCGGTCGGCCCGATCCATCAGTCTCAGACCATCGCGCAACCACTGGACGCTGGCGCCGGCCATGAAGATCGAGCCCTCCAGGGCATAGGTCGTGACGCCGTCGATACGGTAGGCGATGGTGGTCAGCAGCCGGTTCGTCGAGGTGACTTTTTCCGCCCCGGTATTCAGCACGGCAAAGCAGCCGGTGCCGTAGGTCGACTTCAGCATTCCCGGGCGAAAGCAGGCCTGACCGAGGGTGGCGGCATACTGGTCGCCGGCCATGCCGAGGATCGGGATCGCGACGCCGAACAGCCCTGGATCGGTCGCGCCGAAATCGGCGGCGCAATCGCGCACTTCCGGCAGCACGGCGCGCGGCACGCCGAGAAGTTTCAGGAGATCGTCGTCCCACTGGTTGGCGGAAATGTCGAACAGCATGGTCCGGCTGGCATTCGTGGCGTCGGTCGCGTGCACCCGGCCGCCGGTGAGGCGCCAGAGCAGGAACGTGTCGACCGTGCCGAAGGCAAGTTTTCCGGCCTCCGCCTTGATGTGCGCGCCGTCGACATGGTCGAGCAGCCAGCGCAGCTTCGTGCCGGAGAAATAGGGGTCGACGATGAGGCCTGTCCTGTCCGTGACCATCGCCTCCGCCCCGTCGGCGACGAGGCCGCGGCAGAATTCGGCGGTGCGGCGGTCCTGCCAGACGATGGCATTGTGCACGGCCTTGCCGGTCTCGCGATCCCAGAGCAGCGTCGTCTCGCGCTGGTTGGTGATGCCGATGGCGGCGATGTCGGCGGCCGACAGCGAGGCGTCGGCGAGCGCCGTGCGGATCGTCGCCAGCACGGAATTCCAGATGTCCTCGGGGTCGTGCTCGACCCAGCCGGAGCGCGGAAAGTGCTGGGGAAACTCCTGCTGCCCGACGCCGATGATGCGAAAGCCGTCGTCGAAGACAATGGCCCGGGTGGAGGTCGTGCCCTGGTCGATGGCGAGGACGTAGCCGGACATGGGGATTCCTGGGTGAGGGCGCGTGCGTCGCTGGAACCGCCGATCTCCCCCCTTGAGGGGGAGATGCCGGCAGGCAGAGGGGGGTGGATGGCACGGCGCTTGTGTTTTTGTGTTGGAAACGGCGAGATAGGCGAAGGTTGCGCCCCTGGCACCCCCCTCTGGCCTACCGGCCATCTCCCCCTCAAGGGGGGAGATCAGCGCGTCGCCGTTTCACCACGAAAAGGCCGAGGCTTTCGCCCCGGCCTCCTGTCAGCGCTTTGACCTACTTGGCCGGAGCGGCGTCGGCCCAGCTCTTCACCAGCTCGTCATAGTTGACGGTGATTGGCTTTTCCTTCTCGTTCTCGACCTTGGGCTGCGGCGCGAGGGTGCCGTTCGCCTTGGCCTGCTCGGCCCAGTACGCCATGTCCTTCTCTTCGTTCATCTTCGGGCCGATGTCGCCCTGGATGCCGGCGCGCTCGAGGCGTTCCATGACCTTCTCCTGCTCGGCGCAGAGCGAGTCCATGGCTTCCTGCGGGGTCTTGTCGCCGGCGGACGCGTCGCCGATCGCCTGCCACCAGAGCTGGGCGAGCTTCGGATAGTCCGGAACGTTCGTGCCGGTCGGCGACCACTGGACGCGGGCCGGCGAGCGGTAGAACTCCACGAGACCGCCGAGCTTCGGCGCGCGTTCGGTGAAGCTCTCGTCGCGGATCGTCGACTCGCGCACGAAGGTCAGGCCGACATGGCTCTTCTTCACGTCGACGGTCTTCGAGGAGACGAACTGGGCGTAGAGCCAGGCCGCCTGGGCACGGTCGACCGGGGTCGACTTCATCAGCGTCCAGGAGCCGACGTCCTGGTAGCCGAGCTTCATGCCGTCCTTCCAGTAGACGCCGTGCGGCGAGGGGGCCATGCGCCATTTCGGGTTGCCCTCGGCGTCGACCACCGGCAGGCCTTCCTTGACCATGTCGGCGGTGAAGGCGGTGTACCAGAAGATCTGCTGGGCGATCTCGCCCTGCGCCGGGACGGGGCCGGATTCCGAGAAGGTCATGCCCTGGGCCGCCGGCGGCGCGTAGGCCTTCATCCAGTCGATGTACTTCTGGATGGAGTAGACCGCAGCCGGTCCGTTGGTGTCGCCGCCGCGGGCGACGCAGGAGCCGACGGGCTGGCTCTGCTCGTTGACGCGGATGCCCCATTCGTCGACCGGCACGCCGTTCGGAATGCCCTTGTCGCCGTTGCCGGCCATCGACAGCCAGGCATCGGTGAAGCGCCAGCCGAGCGACGGGTCCTTCTTGCCGTAGTCCATATGGCCGAAGACCTTCTTGCCGTCGATCTCGCGGCCGGTGAAGAATTCGGCGATGTCCTCATAGGCCGACCAGTTGACGGGCACGCCGAGGTCATAGCCGTACTTGGCCTTGAAGTCGGCCTTGTTCTTCTCGTCGTTGAACCAGTCGTAGCGGAACCAGTAGAGGTTGGCGAACTGCTGGTCGGGCAGCTGGTAGAGTTGCTTGTCCGGCGCGGTGGTGAAGGAGGTGCCGATATAGTCGGCGAGATCGAGGTCCGGATTGGTGACGGCCTTGCCTTCGCCTTCCATCCATTCGGTCAGGTTGCGCGCCTGCTGGTAGCGCCAGTGGGTGCCGATGAGATCGCTGTCGTTAATGTAGGCGTCGTAGATGTTCTCGCCCGACTGCATCTGCGTCTGCAGCTTCTCGACGACATCGCCTTCGCCGATCAGGTCGTGCGAGACCTTGATGCCGGTGATGGCGGTGAAGGCGGGTGCCAGCACCTTGGATTCGTATTCATGCGTGGCGATCGTCTCGGAGACGACCTTGATGTCCATGCCGGCAAACGGCTTGGCCGCATCGATGAACCACTGCAGTTCCTTTTCCTGGGCCGCGCGATCGAGGGTCGAGAGCTCCTTGATCTCGGTGTCGAGGAACGACTTGGCGGCGTCCATGTCGGCATAGGCCGGGCCGGCGCCGAGCGTCAGCGCCATCGCGGCCGCCGATAGCATCCATTGCTTCTTCATCAAAATCTCCTCCCAGAGAGACGTCTGGCCGGTCGAAGGGTGAGGCGCTGGCGTCGACCGGCCGAGGTCGCGCGCGCCATATCCCGCCCCGGAAGGGGGCGAAAGGGAAACGCCTCTAGACGAGGCGGAAAACGAGGACGGCGTAGCCGAGGCAGACGACGAGCGCCCACCACAGCGAGATCTCGCTGAGACCGAGAAAGCCGAGACAGATGAAGGCCGAGCCGAGCAGCGACAGGAACAGCCGGTCGCCGCGCGTCGTCTCGAAGCGCAGAATGCCGAAGCGCGGATTGCCGCCGGGCGAGGCATATTCCCAGACGCCCATCAGCGCGATCAAAGCGAAGATGGCGATGAAGAAGATCGCCGTCGGCCAGGTCCAGGCCATCCAAGTGAGGTCGATCATCCATGGCTCCTTGCATTGATATCCGCTTTGAGGTATTTAATTTTAGCGCTAAAGCGGATTTTATGATGAAGCTTATTATTCATCCTAATGCCGAAAAGGTTCTGAGTCGGCTGCCTGTTAGAGATAGTGAGGCAATCAAGGCAAAGCTGAAGATCTAAGCGGACACAGGGCATGGCGACGTCAAAAAGCTGTCCGGCCGCGATGAATATCGAATGAGAATAGGCGTCTGGCGCGCGCTGTTCGTCGTGCAGGGAAGCATGATCGTCCTTCGCGTCGCCCACCGACGCGAAGTCTATCGTTGAGGTGTCAAAATGAACGAAGCGGTAAACCTCAAAGGCGAGAGCATGATCGTCATGACTCGTGCGGAGTATGAAGACCTGATTGAGGATTCCGGCGATATCGCTCTCATTCGTCAGGCCGAGATTGACTACCCCGACGCGCCGGGAATGCTGAGCGACTTGGCGAGCGCGGTCTGGGCGGGCGAGCTTCACCCGCTCGCCGCCTGGCGCAAGTCCGTCGGCCTGACGCAGGCGGAACTCGCCGCGGCGGCGGGCCTTCGGCCGGCGACGGTCAGCGACATCGAGAGCCGCAAGATCGACCCGCGGCTGTCGACGCTGAAGGCCCTGGCGAAAGCCCTGAAGCTCGGCATCGAGGACATCACCGACTGAGGTCGGGCGCAGCTTGGTCGGGGAGCGCATCACACCCTCCCCAGGGCGAAGCCCTTGGCGATGTAGTTGCGCACGAACCAGATGACGATCGCGCCGGGTATGATGGTGAGGACGCCCGCGGCGGCGAGGACGCCCCAGTCCATGCCCGATGCCGACACCGTGCGCGTCATGATCGCGGCGATCGGCTTGGCGTCCGTCACCGTCAGCGTGCGGGCGATCAGGAGCTCGACCCAGGAGAACATGAAGCAGAAGAAGGCAGCGACGCCGATGCCGGAGGCGATCAACGGCATGAAGATCTTGAAGAAGAACTTCGGGAAGGAATAGCCGTCGATATAGGCGGTTTCGTCGATCTCCTTCGGTACGCCCGACATGAAGCCTTCGAGAATCCACACCGCCAGCGGCACGTTGAACAGGCAGTGGGCGAGCGCGACGGCGATGTGCGTGTCGATCAGGCCGAAGGCCGAATAGAGCTGGAAGAAGGGCAGGGCGAAGACCGCCGGCGGCGCCATGCGGTTGGTCAGGAGCCAGAAGAACAGGTGCTTGTCGCCGAGAAAGCGGTAGCGCGAGAAGGCGTAGGCGGCCGGCAGCGCGGCGGCGACCGAGATCACCATGTTCATCACGACATAGATGATCGAGTTGATGTAGCCGTTGTACCAGGACGGATCGGTGAAGATCACGCGGTAGTTGGCAAGCGTCGGCTCGGCCGGGAACAGCGTGAACTGGTTGAGAATTTCCGTGTTCGTCTTGAAGCTCATGTTGACGAGCCAGTAGATCGGCAACAGCAGGAACAGGATGTAGACGATCGGAATGAACGCCTTCGGCTTGAAGCGGCCGGACTTCATCCGGCTGCGCATGGCGATCGCGGTCTCGGAATGGGCGGCCGGCGGAATGCCGTCGGCGGCCTGGCGGGGCAAGGTCGGGGCGGTGTTGCTCATTCGACCGGCTCCTTCATGGCACGATCGCGGCCGGCATTTTCCATCACGGTGTAGAAGATCCAGGACATCAGAAGGATGATCAGGAAGTAGATCAGGCTCATGGCCGCCGCCGGTCCGAGGTCGAACTGGCCGACCGCCATCTTGACGAGATCGATCGACAGGAAGGTCGTCGAGTTGCCGGGACCGCCGCCGGTGACGACGAAGGGCTCGGTGTAGATCATGAAGCTATCCATGAAGCGCAGCAGCACGGCGATGAGGAGAACCCGGCCCATCTTCGGCAGCTGGATGTAGCGGAACACCGCCCAGCGCGAGGCGCCGTCGATCTTGGCCGCCTGGTAATAGGCGTCGGGGATCGAGACGAGGCCGGCATAGCACAGCAGCACGACAAGGCTCGTCCAGTGCCAGACGTCCATGACGATCAGGGTCACCCAGGCGTCGAAGCTGTTCTGGACGTAGTTGTAGGGGATGCCGAGCCAGGTGACGAAGCGGCCGAGGAGGCCGATGTCGGTGCGCCCGAAGACCTGCCAGATCGTTCCGACGACGTTCCACGGGATGAGGAGCGGCAGCGCCATCAGGACGAGGCAGACCGGCACCCAGATACCCTTCTTCGGCATGGCGAGGGCGACGAGGATGCCGAGCGGGATCTCAATGGCGAGAATGATGGCGGAGAAGATGAGGTTGCGGCCGAGCGCCGCGTGGAAGCGCGGCGACTGCAGCGTGTCGACGAACCAGCTCGTGCCGTTCCAGAAGAACTCGTTGCGCCCGAACGTGTCCTGGACCGAATAATTGACGACGGTCATCAGCGGGATGACGGCGGAGAAGGCGACGAGGATGAGGACCGGCAGGACGAAGAACCAGGCCTTGTTGTCGAAAGTCTTGTTCATGCCGCTCTCCCCAGCGTCGGCAGGGTCCCGGATCGCTCGACGAGCCAGGAGTCCGCGTAGAGATTGAGGGCGTCGGCGTCGAAGACGACGTCGGACTCGGCCGGCAGGCTTTCGCCCTCGCCCATGATCGCGACGAGCTTCTGGCCATTGAAGTCGGCGCGCACGATGCGCTCCGAGCCGATGTCCTCGACCCGCGTCACCGTCACCGGCATGCCCTGGCCGCGTGGCACGAGCCGCACGAATTCCGGGCGGATGCCGAGTTCCGTCTTCTTGGCGCTTCCCGTCGGCCTGGCACCGCCGGGAATGGCGATGCGCGTCCCGGAGACGAGGGCGTCCGTGCCCTCGACGGCGCAGGAGAGGACGTTCATGCCGGGCGAGCCGATGAAATAGCCGACGAAAGTGTGCTTCGGGCGCTCGAACAGCTCCTCGGGCGTGCCGATCTGCACGACCTCGCCATCGTACATCACCACCACCTTGTCGGCGAAGGTGAGCGCCTCGGTCTGGTCGTGCGTGACATAGACCATGGTCATGCGGAACTGCCGGTGCAGTTCCTTCAACTGGCTGCGCAACTGCCACTTCATGTGCGGGTCGATCACCGTCAGCGGCTCGTCGAAGAGGATGGCGTTGACGTCCGAGCGCACGAGGCCACGGCCGAGCGAGATCTTCTGCTTCTCGTCTGCGGTCAGCCCCTGGGCTCGCCGGTCGGCCTGTTCGGCAAGGCCGATGCGCTGCAGCATGTCGGAAACGCGCCGGTCGATCTCGTCGCGCGGCACTTTCCGGTTCTTCAGCGGGAAGGCGAGGTTTTCGCGCACCGTCATGGTGTCGTAGACGACGGGAAACTGGAAGACCTGCGCGATGTTGCGCGCCTCCGGCGACAACAGCGTCACGTCACGGTCGCCGAAGCGGACATGACCCTCGGACGGCGTCAGGAGCCCGGAAATGATATTGAGGAGGGTGGTCTTGCCGCAGCCGGACGGGCCGAGCAGGGCATAGGCCCCGCCATCCTCGAAAGTGTGGTCGACCTCGCGCAGGGCATAGTTGCCGGAGCGCGCGAGATCGGCGGAATAGGCGTGGCGGATGTGGTCGAGCCGGATGCGGGCCATGGTCTCCTCAGGCCGCAAGGGCGTTGGGGGCGGCGACGGAGCGCCCCGTTGCATCGAACAGCATCATGTCGGCTGGGCGGAAGTCGAGCGCGATCGGGTCGCCCGTCTCGACCCGGTGGATACCTGGCAGCACCGCGACGAGGCGCGTTCCCTCCCAGTCCGCGTGCACGTAGGTCACCGAGCCCGTCACTTCCGAAAGCGATACCCGCGACGCCAGCCGGGCGCCCTCGGAAAACGTGTTGCCGACGGAAAGATGATGGGGCCGAAGGCCGACCTGATAGGGGCCGTCGGACAAAAAGGCATAGCGCGCCGGGACGGCGACGCTGAGATGGTCGCCGCCGGCGAGCACCGCGCCGCGCTTCGTCAGGGTGAGGATGTTCAGCGGCGGGTCCGAGAAGGTTCTTGCCGTCACGAGATCGGCCGGCTGGCGATAGACCTCGGGCGTCGGGCCGAACTGCGTCACCCGGCCCTCCGACAGCGTCGCCGTGTTGCCGCCGAGAAGCAGCGCCTCGGTCGGCTCGGTGGTGGCGTAGACGAAGACCGCCCCGGTCTCGGCGAAGAGCCGCGGCAGTTCCTCGCGCAGTTCCTCGCGCAGCTTGTAGTCGAGATTGGCCAGCGGCTCGTCGAGCAGCACCAGTTCGGCATTCTTGACGAGAGCCCTGGCCAGCGCCGTGCGCTGCTGCTGGCCGCCGGAGAGCGTCAGCGGCGTCCGCTGCAGATAGGGGCCGAGCTTCATCAGCGCCGCTGCCTTGGCAACGGCCGCCTCGATCTCGTCCTTCGACTTGCCGGCGACGCGCAGCGGCGAGGCGATGTTCTCGTAGACGGTCATGGCGGGATAGTTGATGAACTGCTGGTAGACCATCGCGACATTGCGGCGACGCACCGGAATGCCGGTCACGTCCTTGCCGTCCATCACGATGCGTCCCGAGGTCGGGCGGTCGAGCCCGGCCATCAGCCGCATCAGGGTGGTCTTGCCGGCCAGCGTCGGGCCGAGCAGGACGTTCAGCGATCCTCGCTTCAGCTGAAGCGAAATCCCCGACAGGTGCGTCTCGGCTCCAACCTTGCGGCCGACATCGATCAATTCCAGCATGAACCCTCCCAGGTGCGGCCTGCGGTCGGAAGAAGCCTTCCGGTCGCGGTCTCAGGCGGCCGCGGTCCTTTGCGTCAGTCTATAAGTTTCCATGTATCCCGCCAGATCTTCCGTTTGGGAAGGCGAGAAGCGCAGGCCGAGTTTGGAGCGGCGCCACAGCACGTCGTCCGACGTGACGGCCCATTCCTTCGCCATCATCCAGTCGACCTCGGCGGCGAAGAGGCCATGGCCGAAATCGCGGCCGAGGCCCTGCCGGCCCGCCTGCGGCTTCACGATCTCGTCGGCGTCGAGCCCGTAGGAGCGGACCAGCCGCCGCACGCTGCGCGCATCGAGACAGGCGGCCGCAGCCCGCACGCGCGATTCCAGCGCAGCGATGCCGTCGAGAGGAAAGCCGCCGCCGGGAAGGGGCTGCGTCCCCGTCCAAGACTTGCCGCGCATCCCGAGGCGGTCGCCGATCTTCTCCAAGACTTCCTCCGCCAGCTTGCGGTAGGTGGTGATCTTGCCGCCGAAGGCGTTGAGGACGGGGGCCTCGCCTTTGTCGCCCTCGACCTTCAGGACGTAGTCGCGCGTCGCCTCCTGCGCCATGGAGGCGCCGTCGTCGTAGAGCGGCCGAACGCCGGAATAGGTCCACACGATCTGATCGGCCGTCACCGGCTTCTCGAAATACTCGCTCGCCGCCTTGAGGAGATAGTCGGTCTCGGCAGGGGTGATCTTCGCATCGCCCGGTTCGCCGTCGAAATCCTGGTCGGTCGTGCCGATCAGCGTGTAGTCGTCCTCGTAGGGGATGGCGAAGATGATGCGGTTGTCGGCGTTCTGGAAGATGTAGGCGCGGTCGTGGTCGTAGAGCTTTCGCGTGACGATGTGCGAGCCCTGGACGAGGCGGATGTGGTGCGCCTCGTTGCGCCCCATGGCCTGCTGGATGATGCGGTCGACCCAGGGACCGGCGACGTTCACGAGAAAATCCGCCGTGACGACCTCCGCAGAGCCGCCGTCCTTGGGGCTGAGCGTCACCTGCCAGCGTCCATCGACCCGGCGCGCGCTGGTGACCTTCGTGCGAACCCGGACATCGGCGCCGCGCTCGGCGGCGTCACGGGCGTTGAGAACGACGAGACGGGCGTCGTCGACGCGGGCGTCGGAATATTCGAAACCCTTGGCATATCCCGCCTTCAGCGGCGCGCCGAGCGGCCCGCCCGAGAGGTCGACGGTGGTCGTCGCCTTCAGCGCCTTGCGGCCGCCGAGATGGTCGTAGAGGAAAAGTCCGAGACGCAGCAGCCAGGCCGGGCGCAGGCCCTTGTGGTGCGGCAGCACGAAGCGCAGCGGCCGGATGATGTGCGGCGCAATGCGCCAGAGCACCTCGCGCTCCATCAGCGATTCGCGCACCAGGCGAAACTCGTAGTGCTCGAGGTAGCGCAGCCCGCCATGCACCAGCTTGGTCGACCAGGACGACGTACCCGACGCCAGATCGTTCATCTCGGCCAGACCCACCGAATAGCCGCGGCCGACCGCATCGCGTGCGATCCCGCAGCCGTTGATGCCGCCACCGATGATGAAGATGTCGAAATGCTTCATGGTTCCGCCCTTTTCGCATTGCAGCATCTAACGTGCGCTTGCGAAACTAAGGGCAGGGTCAACGAAAGCAAAACGAAAGTCAATGGAAAATTCGTGGCGCGCGGCATATGCGTGCGATGCCCGCGGGGTTGGCCGGTTGTGGAAAACCCCGACCCGGCGCCGGGCATTGCTGCGCCAGCTGCGGCTTCCGGTGACTGCCGGCAGCGACCAAGCCGGGCGGGTCATCCTTCTTCTGCGACGCTTTCCCCCAGGGCCTCGACGAGGGCGACATTCGCCTCCGCGCAGATGCGCCGGATGCCCGGCAGCGGGCAGCGATCGGTGACGAAGGTGGAGATCTGGCTGAGATGGCCGATGCGCACCGGCGCGCTGCGCTCGAACTTGGTGGCGTCGGAGGCGAGGATCACCTGGCGGGCATTGGCCATGATCGCCTGCGCGACGCGCACTTCGCGATAGTCGTAGTCGAGGAGCGAGCCGTCGGGATCGATGGCGGAGACGCCGATGACGGCGAAGTCGACGCGGAACTGGCGGATGAAGTCGACCGCCGCCTCGCCGACGATGCCGCCGTCCGAACGCCGGACGACGCCGCCGGCGATGATCACCTCGATCTCGGGATAGGGCTGCAGGATGGTGGCGACGTTGATGTTGTTGGTGATCACCATCAGTCCGGCATGGCGCAGGAGCGCCTGCGCCACGGCCTCGGTGGTCGTGCCGATGTTGATGAAGAGCGAGGCGCGGTCAGGGATGAGATCGGCGACGGCCCGGCCGATCGCCGTCTTTTCCGTCGACGCGATCGAGCGCCGCGCATCGTAGCCGACGTTCTCGACGCCGGACGAGATCACGGCGCCGCCGTGCACGCGGGCCAGGAGCCGCTGGTCGCAGAGCTCGTTCAGATCCTTGCGGATGGTCTGGACCGATACGTCGAAGCGCTGCGACAGCTCCTCGACCTGAACGCGGCCCACCCGCTTGGCGATTTCGAGAGTCTGGAGCTGGCGATCGGAAAGCATGGGGCGGTCTCGCAGAGGGATGGTCTTCCTTAAAGCGAAATCACCATGCTTGAAAAGCGAAAGCGCACTGCGAAAGATTTTCCGCAATGCGAAACCGCCGGGAAGCGGCGTTCAGATCGCCGTCTGCAGGCTTTCGGCGATGTAGATCTCGCGCATCCGCCGCGTCGTGTCGCCCGGGGTCCCGTCGCCGATCGCCTGGCCGTCGATGGCGACGACGGGCGTGACGAAGGCGGAAGCGGAGGTGATGAAGGCCTCGCGCGCGTCCTTCGCCTCCTCCAGCGTGAAGCTGCGTTCCTCGACGGCAAGCCCGGTCTCGCGGGCGAGACGCAGGACCGCGAGGCGGGTGATGCCGTGCAGGATCGCATGCGACAGCGCGCGGGTGACGAGCGTGCCGGCCTTGGTGATGATGTAGGCGTTGTTCGAGGATCCCTCGGTCACGGTGCCGTCGGCCTCGACCATCCAGGCATCGTCGGCACCCTTGGCCTTGGCTTCCATCTTCGCCATGGAGGGGTAGAGCAGTTGCACCGTCTTGATGTCGCGAAGGCCCCAGCGCAGATCCGGCACCGAGGCGACCTTGATGCCGTTCCGCACGCTCTCGCGCTCGAGCACCGCCATTTTCTGGGTGAACAGGACGAGGGTCGGCTTCGTCCCCTCCGGCGGGAAGGAGAAGTCGCGGTCGGCGGTGCCGCGCGACACCTGCAGATACACCAGGCCCTCGTCGAGGCCGTTCCGCTCGACCAGCGCGCGGTGAATCGCGAGCAGCGCCTCGGTGTCGGCCGGTGCCGTCATCTTCAGCGCCGCGAGCGAGCGGCCGAGCCGGGCCATGTGGCCGGCAAAGTCGATCAGCTTTCCGCCGACGACCGTCGTTACCTCATAGATGCCGTCGGCCATCAGGAAGGAGCGATCGAAGACCGAGATCTTGGCCTCTGCCTCGGGGACGTAGCTGCCGTTGACGTAGACGATGCGGCTCATGGGACCCTGCCAGTTCTGTCGGATGCGTGCCCGACAGCTAGCGGAATCCGGCGGGCGGGGATAGGGCCAGCGCCGCTCCACCCATGCGCCGAATCGCACGGGAAGCGCCGGCGGCGCCGCCTCGTCCAACCCGTGCGCCGCCGAAGGGCGCCAGCGTCACGCCCCCGTCACAAAAGACTCTCGCCGATTGCTGCACTGCCGTTATCGGACTTTCCAAGTCCCGCGGGCCGCGCTAGCATCGTCAGGCAATCACTGGGGTGACCGACATGCTGGTGTTCAACGAGCCGACAACCAAGACGACCAGCGCCTTCACGGTCCCGTCCAGCAAGGAACCGTGCCGCTGCTTCGCCTGCTGCCACCGCCGCACCGGCACCGGCACCGGCACCGGCACCGCCACCCCGCGCCGGGCAGCCCTGATGTCGTGGCGCAGATTGGCCGAGACGTTTCGCTCCAGCATGCCGCGCTGACGGGTCGGTCGGGTCCTGGCGGGGACGGCAGTGCGCTGAGGATCAGGCCAGGCGCGGCGACCGGTATTGATGATCCGATGATGCCAGCCCCTCTCCCGTCTGCTCGCTGCCGCTCGCATCCACCCTCTCCCCTGCGGGGCGAGGAATGGCGTACGGTGTGCACCGTCCGAAAATCGGATACGATTCGCGACAGCTGCTTCTTCTCCCCTTTGGGGAGAAGGTCGCGGCATGTCCTGCCCTGATAGAGTGGTGGCATTTCAGCCCGGATGGATGGGTGACACTTTGTTGGCTGGGAGGACCGGTCGATGGGGTGGCGCGAGAGCAATGCGATGGATGCGCGCATCGAATTTGTGGCGGCGGTGTTGCAGGGCGAGGAGACGATGACGGCGCTATGCGCCGATCACGGGATCAGCCGCAAGACTGGTTACAAATGGTGCGATCGCTATCGTCTGGAGGGCTGTGCGGGGCTGCCGCCCAGCTTCCTCTACTCCGCGCTCGCTCCCGGACCCGGCACGGCGCCGGGCGGGCACTTGCCGAGGATGATCATGCCGAGGACCTCATCCTTGGTCACGTCCGACGTGGCCGCGCCGCCGACGACCTTGCCGTTCTTCATGACGACGACGCGGTCGGCGAGGTCGAAGACGTCGTGGATGTCGTGGCTGATCAGGAAGATGCCGATGCCCTCTTTCTTCAACTGCTTGATGAGTTCGCCGACCTGCGCCGTCTCCTGCGGCCCGAGCGCTGCCGTCGGCTCGTCCATGATCAGGATGCGGGCGTTGAAGAGGATGGCGCGGGCGATCGCCACCGACTGCCGCTGCCCGCCGGACAGCGCCTTCACCGGCTCCTTGAAGCGGCGGAAGTTCGGGTTGAGACGGCCCATGACCGTGCGCGCCTCCGCCTCCATCGCCGCATCGTCGAGCGTGCCCCAGGGGGTCAGCTTCTCCCGGCCGAGAAACAGGTTGGCGGCGGCGTCGACATTGTCGGCGAGCGCGAGCGTCTGGTAGATCGTCTCGATGCCGAAGGCTTTGGCCTCGCGCGGATTGGTGATCGAGACCTTCTCGCCCTTGACGAAGATTTCGCCTTCGCCGGCCTGGTAGGCGCCCGACAGGATCTTGATCAGCGTCGACTTTCCCGCGCCGTTGTGGCCGAGAAGCGCCACGACCTCGCCGGGGTAGAGGTCGATCGAGGCACGGTCGACGGCATGGATGCCGCCGAAGGCGATCGAGATGTCGCGCATCTCGACCAGCGGCGGGCCGGAGCGGTCGACCGGGGCGGGATGGCCGGGCCCGTGGTCGGTGATCTCGGCCATGCTGGACGCGGTCATGCGGCCCTCCTGCGGTAGACGGTGTCGATCCAGACGGCGATGACGAGGACGATGCCGACGACGATCGACTGCAAGGGCGAGTCGATCCCGAGGAGCACCATGCCCGACTGCAGCGACTGCATCACCAGCGCGCCGAGGAGGGCGCCGGCGATCGTCCCGGCACCGCCGGCAAGCGAGGTGCCGCCGATGACGGCGGCGGCGATGACGTAAAGCTCGTCCAGCGTGCCCTGCGCGTTGGTTGCGGCATTCAGGCGGGCGGTCGAGATCGCGGCGGAGATGCCGGCGAGACCGCCCATCAGCATGAACACCTTCATCAGCACCCAGCGCGTGTTGATGCCGGCAAGCTCCGCCGCCTCGGGATTGCCGCCGATGGCGAAGACGTAGCGACCGAAACGCGTCCGCCGGGTGATGAAGGTCATGACGATGCCGGCGGCGATGGCGATCAGCACGGGGATGGCGACACCGTAGCCGATCTGCAGCCCGCCCTCGGGCCAGGCGATGCCGTTCGTCTCGGCGTAACGGCGGGCGATCGCCGTCGGCCAGGAATAGGCGTTCAGGACAGCCGCAGCACCGAGGATGGCCAGGAAGGCGCAAGCCGCCAGGACGCTCTCGGCCCAGATCGGGCGCAGCGGGAAGCCGAAGCGCGTGCGCTTCTGGCGGGCAAGAACGAGCGAGGCGGCGACGGCCAGGCAGGCGAGGGCGGCAAGCACCCAGGTCGCGGTCACGCCGATCGAGCCTTCCGCGCCGCCGCCCATCAGCCGGAAGGTCGTGTCCATCGGCGCGATCGTCTTGCCGGAAGCGAGCCACCAGGCGCCGCCGCGCCAGACGAGGAGACCGCCGAGCGACACGATGAAGGAGGGCACGCCGAGAAAGGCGATGATCCAGCCCTGGAACCCGCCGATGACGACCCCGGCGGCGATGCCGCAGACAAGCGCGAGGATCCAGGTGAACGGGCTCCCGAAGCCGATCAGTCCGGGCAGGACGGCAGTCTGCACCAGCGCCATGATCATTCCGGTGAAGCCGAGGATCGAGCCGACGGAGAGATCGATGTTGCGGGTGACGATGACCAGCACCATGCCGGTCGCCATCACGGCGACGGAGGACGTCTGGACGGTGAGGTTCCAGAGATTGCGGGGGGTGAGGAAGATTCCGCCGGAAAGGAGATGGAAAACCACCCAGATCACCGCCAGCGCCGCCAGCATGCCGAGCATGCGCGTGTCGATCTCGGTCGCCTTCAGGAGACGCTTCACGGCGCCGTCCTCGGTCGTGCGGCCGGCCGCTGCCTGCGATGGTGCCTGCGACATCGTCGTCTCCTGCTGTTGGCCGCCTGCTTCTGGCAGCAGCCTTTTGAAGGCGGCCTTTTGCCGGCCATGCCGGAAAGCGCCCGCTGGCCTCGGATCGGCGGACCGGCAGACACTTGGACGGACGTTCCGGCGAACCCGCCGCGGCGGGAGGGATGACTGGTTGCCGTGTTCAAGGCCTCGCCACCCAAGCCGTCTGACCTGCCGTCTGTCGGCTCGCGAGGGCGGCTCGCGGGAGTGATCCGGCGGCGGAATTTGATGCGACCCTTTCGCAACCGCGATGGGTGGCGGGACTGCGGGTCGGACGGAAAGGCCGCGCGCCCCCCGGGGGGCGCGCGGCCGGCGGCCTGTTACTGGCAGGCGGCGACCTTGGTGTCGGTCACGCCCTGGCAGACGACGTCCTTGGAAACCCAGCCGGCATCGATGATGGTGCCGAGGTTCTCCTTGGTGATGGCGACGGGCTTCAGGAAGATCGACTGCATCTCGATGCCCTTGGCGCCGCCGTTGAAGGCGGTCACGTCGGCGATGTCGCCCATCGCCTTGCCGTCGGCGAGCTCGATGGCGATCTCGGCGGCGCGCTTGCCAAGGTCGCGCGAGTCCTTCCAGACCGACACGGTCTGGGTGCCGCGGGCAATGCGGTTCAGCGCGGCGAAGTCGGCATCCTGGCCGGAGACCGGGACGGTGCCGGCAAGGCCCTGCGCTTCGAGAGCGGCGATGGCGCCGCCGGCGGTGCCGTCATTGGAGGCGACCACGGCCGCGACCTCGTTGTTGTTGGCCGTCAGGATCTGCTCCATGTTGGCCTGGGCGTTCTCGGGCAGCCAACCGTCGGTATAGGTTTCACCGACATTCTTGATCTTGCCCGCGTCCATCGCCTCCTTCAGCACTTCGACCTGGCCGGAGAAGAGGAAGTCGGCGTTCGGATCGGCCGAGGAGCCCTTGATGAAGGCGTAATTGCCCTCGGGCGCGACCTTCAGCACCTCGCGCGCCTGGATCCGTCCGACTTCCTTGTTGTCGAAGGTGATGTAGAAGGCGTCCTTGTTCTCGATCAGGCGGTCGTAGCCGACCACCGGAATGCCCTCGTTGACGGCCTTTTCGACCGCCGGACCGATGGCATCGGAGTCCTGCGCGAGAATGATGAGGGCGTTGGCACCCTGCGAGATCAGGCTCTCGACGTCGGTGAGCTGCTTGGCGGCGGACGACTGCGCGTCGGCCGAGATGTACTTGCCGCCGGCGGCCTCGATGGCGGCCTTGATCGCGGCTTCGTCGGTCTTCCAGCGTTCTTCCTGGAAATTCGACCAGGATACGCCGATGGTCTTGCCGGCCTGCGCAAGGGCCGAGCCCGTCAGCAGGCACGAAAATGCGGCGCCCGCGAGGGCGAGGGTCAATCTCTTCATGGTGTTCCTCCCAGTGGCGCATGCGCGCCCGTCAAAAACCCGGGACTCTCCCATCCCGCCGAGTGCCTTGAAAAGCATCGCACTGACTTTTTCCAAGTCTCGGAAAAAATCGTGACAGACAAAATTATCCGTGTCAACATCGTCCCCAATCACTGGCGACGTCCCGGCAACGGGGCCGAAGCCGGGGCGGGAGGAGACGGAAAAAGCATGCTTTCGAAGGCGGACGCCGATGCCGTCCGGTCGCAGAACCGTCGCATCATCCTCGACCATTTCCGGCGCTTCAAGGTGTCGACGCGGCGTCGCATGAGCGAGGCGACCGGCCTGTCCCTGTCCTCGACCTCGGCGATCGGCAGCGACATGGTCCGCAGTTCCATTCTCAGCGAGATCGGCGCGGCCGAGCCGCCCAAGGGCCGCGGACGGCCGGAGGTCAGCCTGGAACTCTGCGGCGCGCTTGCCAGCGTCGCCGCCGTCAACATCACCGTCGGCGAGATCGCCGTGACGATCTGCGATTATGCCGGCGCGACGCTTGCCACCGGCCGGCGCGAGCTCGACCTGTCCCATCTCTCTCCGGAGGAGCTCGTCGAGGCGGTGCTGACGCTTCTCGCCCGGACGACGGCCGGTGGCATGGCGGGCGAGGGGGCCTTGCGCCAGATCGTCGTCTGCGTCCAGGGCGTGACCGACGCTGCCGACCGGCGCATCGCCTGGTCGCCGGTCCTCGCGATGCGCGACGTCGACATCGCCACGCCGATCGAGGCCGCCACGGGGGCCGTCACGCGCGTCCTCAACGATTGCGGCGCCATGCCGGAACGATTCCGCTGGGGCAACGAGCTCGAGTCGTCGGATTTCGCCACGCTGTTCATCGGCTTCGGCGTCGGCATGGGGCTGAAGCTCGGCGGGCGGACGTTTCGCGGCTCGCACACCTCGGCCGCCGAATTCGGCCATCTCAACCACATCCCGCGCGGCGATCTTTGCCGCTGCGGCAATCGCGGCTGCATCGAGGCCTATGCCGGCGACTACGCGATCTGGCGGGCTGCCCGCGGCGCCCCCTCCGCCGTCGAGCGCCGTGTCCCGGATGCCGACATGCGCGCTCTCGCGGCGGCCGCCCGCGGCGGCGAGGTCGCGGCGCGGGAAGCCTTCGCGCGTGCCGGCGAAGCGATCGGCTACGGTCTCGGCCGCATGTTCGCGCTGATCGACCCGCTGCCGATCGTCTTCGTCGGCTCGGGCGCTGCGGCGATGGACCTTCTCGAGCCCTCGATCCGGCGCGGCATCGCCGAAAGCGCCATTGCCGGCGCCGGCGCCGACGTCGCTTTCCACGTCCTGCCCGATGTCGACCGCGTGACCATGGAAGCGGCGACGACGCTGGCGCTGGCGGCCGTGGACGAGGAGATGGCGCGGGGGCCCGGCGCCGGCGCGCGAACGGAGTTGGCGGCGCGGTTCCTGACGCCGGAGCCGGCGCCGTGACGGCGCGCCGCCGTACCGTCGGCGCCCTGCCGCGAACGCCGGCGAAGGGTCGCCGCGCTTGCTTCCGCCCGTTCGTTTTGAGATACGCAACCGCAGCGCCGGCCCCTGGCCGGATCGCCGCATCGCTCGGAGGAGCTCCATGACCCCATCGTTCTTTTCACGCACCGAACCCGTCGCCTTCGCCGGCGAGGGCTCGACCGATCCGCTCGCCTTCCGCTTCTACGACAAGGACCGGATGGTGATGGGCAAGCGGATGGAGGAGCACCTGCGCTTCTCCGTCGCCTACTGGCATTCCTTCACCTGGCCGGGCGGCGACCCGTTCGGCGGCGAGACGTTTCTGCGCCCCTGGATGCACGGCGGCGATGAGCTGAGCCAGGCGAAGGCCAAGGCCGAGGTCGCCTTCGAGATGTTCCGTCTCCTCGACGTGCCCTTCTTCGCCTTCCACGACGTCGACGTCGCGCCGGAAGGCGCCTCGCTCGCCGAGTCCAACGAGAACCTCGCCGTCATCACCGACATCTTTGCGCAGAAGATGGAGAGCGCGAAGGTGAAACTGCTCTGGGGCACCGCCAACCTCTTCTCCAACCGGCGCTATATGGCGGGCGCGGCGACCAATCCGGACCCGGATGTCTTCGCCTATGCCTGCGGGCAGGTGAAGGCGGCGATCGACGCGACGCATAAGCTCGGCGGCGCGAATTTCGTCTGCTGGGGCGGGCGCGAGGGCTACGAGACGCTGCTCAACACCGACATGAAGCGCGAGCTCGACCAACTCGGCCGCTTCCTCTCGATGCTCGTCGACTACAAGCACAAGATCGGATTTTCCGGACCGATCCTGATCGAGCCGAAGCCGAAGGAGCCGACCAAGCACCAGTACGACTACGACACGGCGACGGTCTACGGCTTCCTCGAGCGCTACGGCCTGACCAAGGACATCAAGCTCAATCTCGAGCAGAATCACGCCATTCTCGCCGGCCATTCCTTCGAGCACGAAGTGAAGCTGGCCTATGCGCTCGGCGTCTTCGGCTCGCTCGACGTCAACCGCGGCGACGATCTCCTCGGCTGGGACACCGACCAGTTCGCGATGGACGCCAAGGAAATGGCGCTGGTCTTCCACGAAATGCTGAAGCATGGCGGCTTCACCACCGGCGGTCTCAATTTCGATGCCAAGATCCGGCGCCAGTCGATCGAGCCGGACGATCTCCTGATTGCCCATGTCGCCTCGATGGACACCTGCGCCCGCGGGCTGCTGGCTGCCGAAAGGATGCATGCCCACGGCGCGCTGGTGACCCCCCTGACCGAGCGCTATGCCGGCTGGACGGGTGCCGAGGGACTGGCCATGGCCTCGGGCGAGCGCACGCTCGAAGCGATCGCCGCGCGCGCCGAGGGGCTAAATCCCCAGCCGCGCTCGGGCCGGCAGGAACTCCTCGAAGGCATCGTCAACCGCTACGTCTGAGCGGGCGGCGCACCCTGCCGTCCCGCACCGATCGGGGCGGCGCCAAGGGGCGGCAGGGTCGGCAATGCGTCTGCCTTGCCGGCCCTCCGCTCAGAGACAAACGCGTGCCGGCCCGCTCGGCCGGACCCTCACTGGGAAGGCCGAAAACATGCCGAACTATCTGGGTTTCGACCTCGGGACGTCCTCGCTGAAGGTTCTCGTCGTCGGCGAGGACCAGACACCGATCGCCACCGCCAGCGTTCCGCTGACGGTGGAACGCCCGGCCTTCGGCTGGTCCGAGCAGGATCCGGCTTCCTGGATCGCGGCATGCCAGACGGCCATGGGAATGCTGAAGGCAAGCCATGCCGAGGCGCTGTCGAGGGTCGAGGGCATCGGCCTTTCCGGCCACATGCACGGCGCGACGCTGATCGGCCCCGACGACGCCGTGCTCCGCCCCTGCATTCTCTGGAACGACACCCGTTCGCACGAAGAGGCGCGCGAGCTGGACGACGCGGCATCGCGGGAAATCACCGGCAACATCGTCTTCCCCGGCTTCACCGCACCGAAGCTGCTTTGGGTGCAAAGGCACGAACCGGAGATCTTCGCGAAAATCCGGCGGGTTCTCCTGCCCAAGGATTTCCTGCGCCTCTGGCTGACGGGCGAAGCGGTGTCGGAGATGTCGGACGCGGCGGGAACGGCCTGGCTCGATACCGGCGCCCGTGAATGGTCGCCGGAGATGCTGTCGCGCACCGGCCTCTCGGTCGATCAGATGCCGATCCTCGTCGAGGGCACCGAGGTCAGCGGCACGCTGCGGCCGGACCTCGCCGCGCAATGGGGCCTCGGCGTCAACATCGTGGTTGCCGGCGGCGGCGGCGACAACGCGGCCTCGGCCTGCGGCGTCGGCATCGTCCGACCCGGCTCGGGCTTTCTCTCCCTCGGCACGTCCGGCGTTCTCTTCACCACCACTGCCAGCTACGCGCCGCGACCGGAAACCGCGGTCCACACCTTCTGCCACGCCCTCCCGAACACCTGGCATCAGATGGGCGTGACGCTCTCGGCCGCGGGCTCGCTCGAATGGCTGAGCACGCTTTTGCGCCAGACGCCGGCGGAACTCACCGCCGCGCTGGGTGCCGAGGTCCAGGCGCCCGGGCGGCTCCTGTTCCTGCCCTATCTGTCGGGCGAGCGCACGCCCCACAACGACGCCGCCATCCGCGGCGTCTTTGCCGGCCTCGAGTCCGACACCGATCGGTCCGACATGACCCGCGCCGTGCTGGAGGGAGTCGCCTTCTCCATGCGCGACTGCCTCGTCGCCGGCGGCGGCACCGTCGACAGGCTCGTCGCCGTCGGTGCCGGGTCGCGCTCGGCCTACTGGCTGGACCTGATGGCGACGGTTCTCGGCTGCGAGATCGTGCTGCCAGCGGCGGGCGATTTCGGTGCGGCGCTGGGCGCGGCAAGGCTCGGCATGTGCGCCGCCACCGGCGCCGATCCGTTCGCGATCATGAGCGAGCCACCGATCGAGCGCAGCTACAGCCCCCGCGCAGCGCTGGCCGGGGAAGTCGACGAGGCCTACGGACGGTATCGCGCGCTCTATCCCGCCCTCCAACGGGCCTGATCCTGCGAGCGCGCCAGCGGATCAAAGTTAACGGAAACCTGCGATAGCGAGCTGGCCAACAATCTTGTTCGGCGGGCCATTTGGCACAGGGCATCGCGGCTATAGCCATCGACGCGCGCCTTCATGTACGGACAAGCGATGCCGGGGCCGTCAGTCCCCGTTTTGTGCCGCGTTGTCGGCCGCGGACGACGTCCGCTTCGCGACAGGAACCTGCAGCTGATGAAGATGCCCGACCGTCTGTCGAACCGCTCGATCCTCGTCATCCTCGCCTCCGGTTTTTTCGCGCTGATCGTCGCCGTCGGCGCGGCGATCTGGGGCCTGTCGCAGTCGCAGGAAATCAGCCGCCTCGTCTCGCACACCTACGAGGTCGAGCAGGCGATCCTGGATTTCCGGGGACTGACGGAGCGTGCGGAGTCGGCGCGCCGCGGCTACCTGTTGGACCCCGCCGACGATCTCACCCAGACCCTTGAGGACACTGTGATCGCCCGGACGGCGGCGATGGACCGGATCGGATCGCTGACCGGCGACAATCCGGTCCAGACCGACGCGCTGGCGCGCCTCAGAGACCGAAGCGCGGCCCATCTGGACGAGATCAAGCGCTCGGTCGCCCTTCGCCAGAGCAGCGGGCAGGAAGCCGCCCGGGCGGCGTTCGCGGCCGCGGGACGCGATACCCTGAACGAGCTGCGCATGACGGCCCGCGGGATGTCGGAAGAGGAGCGGCGCCTCCTGATCGAGCGCAGCGCGGAGCAGAAACGGGGCATCGCGCTGTCCTACGTTCTTCTCGCCGCTTCGGGCCTCCTGCTCATCTTCGTCACGGCGGTGACGAGCTTCGCGCTGCGGCAGAATTTCCGCGACGTGAAGACCTCACGCGACCAGTTGCGCGCGCTGAACGACAATCTCGAGACCGCCGTTCTCGCGCGGACCGCCGACCTGCAGCGGGCGAACGACGAGATCCAGCGCTTCGCCTATATCGTCTCGCACGATCTGCGCTCGCCGCTCGTCAACGTGATGGGCTTCACCAGCGAACTCGACGCCGTGGTCAAGCCGCTTTCCGAGCTGATCGAGAAGGTCGAGGCCGAGTCGCCGTCGCTCGTTACCGAGGAAGTCCGTCAGGCGGTTGTCGAAGACCTGCCCGAGGCGATCGGCTTCATCCGCTCCTCGACGCAGAAGATGGATCGGCTCATCAATGCCATCCTGCGCCTCTCGCGCGAGGGCCGGCGCGTCATCACGCCGGAGCCGCTCGATGTCGGCGAGATGCTGGACGGAATCGTCGACAGCCTGCAGCACCGCCTGACCGAGGTCGGGGCCGAGGTCGCGGTCGAAAAGCCGATGCCGAAGGTCGTCAGCGACCGCGTCGCGATCGAGCAGATCCTGTCCAATCTGGTCGAGAACGCGGTCAAGTACCTGAAGCCGGGACGTCCCGGCAGGGTCGTCGTGCGGGGCAGGCGGTCGGGCAACCGGCTGATTTACGAGATCGCGGACAATGGCCGCGGAATCGACCCGAAAGACCACGAGCGCATCTTCGACCTTTTTCGCCGCTCCGGCACGCAGGATCAACCGGGCGAGGGCATCGGCCTCGCCCATGTCCGGGCGCTCGCCTATCGTCTCGGCGGCACCATCAGCTGCGAATCGAGCCTCGGTGAAGGCGCGACGTTCCGCCTCTCCCTGCCGCCGCAGTTCCAACCCATCAAGGAGAGTCGTAAGTGACCGGCCATCAGACCGTGAATATCGTGATGATCGAGGACGATGAGGGCCACGCGCGCCTCATCGAGAAGAACATCCGCCGCGCCGGCGTCACCAACGGCATCCGTCATTTCACCGACGGTACTTCGGCGATGGAATACCTCTTCCACGCACCCGACGGTCCGGCGCTGAACGGGCCGGCGCTGGTTCTCCTGGACCTCAACCTGCCTGACATGAGCGGCACCGACATCCTGGCGCGGATGAAGGCGGAAGGCAGCGTGCTGAGGCGTACGCCCGTCGTCGTCCTGACCACGACGGACGACAAGGTCGAGATCCAGCGCTGCTACGACCTCGGCGCCAATGTCTACATCACCAAGCCGGTGAACTACGAATCCTTCGCTCAGGCGATCCGCCAGCTCGGCCTGTTCCTCAGCGTCATTCAGGTGCCGGAACCCGAGGCCGACGCCCAATGACACCGGCCTTGCGCGTCCTCTACATCGACGACGACGAGGGCTTGCGGCGGATCACCGCGCGGGCGCTGACGCGCCGGGGCTATGCAGTGGAGACGGCGGGCTCGGGCCAGGAAGGCGTGGCGATGGCCGCCGCGGCGGATTTCGACGTCGTCGCCGTGGACCACTACATGCCGGGGCAGGACGGGCTGGCGACGCTGGCGAACCTGCGCGAGCTGCCCTACCAGCCGCCCGTCGTCTACGTCACGGGCTCGGAAGAAAGCAGCATTGCGGTCGCCGCGATGAAGGCCGGCGCGTCCGACTACGTGGTGAAGACGATCGGCGACGATTTCTTCGACCTCCTGGCGACGACGCTGAAGCAGGCCACCGAGCGCCGCCAGCTGCGCCTCGACAAGGAGAATGCGGAGCGTTCGCTGCTGGCCACGAATGCCCGGCTGGAAGCGCTGCTGAAGGAAGTGAACCACCGCGTCGCCAACAGCCTGCAGATGGTATCGAGCTTCGTGCAGATGCAGGCCGGTGCGGTATCGGAGGATAGCGCCCGCTCGGCCCTGCGCGATACGCAGCGACGGATTCTCGCCATCGCGCAGGTCCATCGCCGTCTCTACACCTCCGACGAGGTCAGCCTCGTCGACATGGTCGACTACCTCACGGCGCTTCTGGCCGAGCTCGAGGAGACCTTTTCCACCGCCGCCGCGCCCCGTCATCTGCGGCTGCATGTCGAGGAAATGCGGTTGAAGACCGACCAGGCTGTCTCGATCGGCGTCATCGTCAACGAACTGGTCAGCAATGCCTGCAAATACGCCTACGATCCCGGCCACTCCGGCGAGGTGCGGATTTCGCTGATGAAGGACGGCGAGGATCGCTTCGAGCTGCGCGTCGAGGACGATGGCCGGGGCCTGGCGGAAAACGACTCCCCGCGCGGAACGGGCCTCGGGCGACGGCTGATCGGGGCCATGGCACACAGCCTGAAGGCCGAACTCGTCTACGAGCCGACCCCCGTCGGCGTTCACGCCATCCTGCGCGCCGCCCTCTGACGACAACGCGGCCGGTGTCGCCGGTCCGACCCGCCGCACCGGCGCCGGGGCGCTACAGGAGCGGCGCCATCGCCGCCGCGGCGCGCGCAAGGCCCCAGCCGAGCAGCCGCTCGGCCGAGGCCGGATCGGCTGCCTCGACGTAGCAGCGCAGTTCCGGCGCATTGCCGGACGCGCGGAAATGGATGACGCTGCGATCGGCAAGCGTCATGTGAACCCCATCCAGCCGGTCGACGGCGACCACGGTACCGACGTCGTCCATGAAGGCTGTGCGGTAGTCCGGGTCGTCCGCGAGGCGCCGGAGCAGTTCGCCGCTGCGTTCGGCCGGCACGTCCTGGAGGCGATGGGCGGCGGTATGGCCGACGGCCAGGCCGGCGACGATGTCGCTGAGGGTCTCGCGCCGTGCCGCCATCGTGGCGAGGACGCTGATGATCGGCAGGAGGGCGTCCCGTGTCGGCAGTGCGGCAAGGCGCCGTCCGGCGCGCTCGATCGGGGTGCCGAGAAGGACGCCGCCATTCGCCTCGAAGCCGAGGACGCCGTCCGGCGCATCCCCCGCCTCGACCATGCCGGCGATGACGAAGGGTGAGCCGACGCGCGTTCGCAGGACGTGCTCGGCGATGCAGGCGGTCTCGATCGCCGAACTCGACGTGATCGGCGTGACGATCGTCCTGATGCGCAGATGGCCGGCCGTCAGAAGGCCGAGAATGTCGCCGCGCAGGATGGCGCCGGTCTCGTCGGCGACGAGGGGGCGATCGGCGTCGCCGTCGGCCGAGACGATGGCATCGAAGCGCCCCTCGGCGGCCCAGCCGGCGATCAGCGCCGTGTCCTCCGGCCGGTGCGCTTCCGTGTCGACCGGGATGAACCGGTCGGACCGCCCGAGACCCTCGACCCTCGCGCCAAGCCCTGTCAGCACCTGTCCCAGCCCGTCGCGGGCGACCGTGCTCTGCTCGTAGATTCCGACGGTGAGGCCGGCCAGGCAGTCGCGCGGGAAGAAGTCGAGATAGCGCGCGATGTAGGCGGCAAGAGCGGGGTGGCGCTGAGCCGGTTCCGCATCCGCCGGTGGCACGACGTCTTCCCCGAGGTCGGCGAAGGCGGCGAGGATGCCGGCCTCGTCCGCCTTGGTGATCTCGCCGTCCGGCCGATAGAACTTCAGCCCGTTGCGGTCGTCGGGGATATGGCTGCCGGTGACCATCACGCCGGCCGCGCCATGCGCCATCGCCGCCAGCGCGAGGGCCGGCGTCGGGAGGGCGCCGCAATCGAGCGGCGTGTAGCCGGCGGCGCGGGCGGCGGCGATGCAGGCGGTGGCGATCGCCGGGCTGGATGACCGCAGGTCCCGCCCGACGAGGAGGGCACGCGAAGCGGCGCCCGGCACGGACTGCGCTGGATCGGTATCGGGCCGCGAAGCGTCGAGATGGCGCAGGAACGCCAGCGTGTAGGCGAAGCTCGGCCGTCCCACGAGATCGCCGACCAGGCCGCGCAGGCCGCTGGTGCCGAATTTCAGGCTGCTCATGGCTGGCATTCCGACCAAAAGGGTTGCTAGGAACACCGCCATGCGCGCCTGAAAGGCGCGCATGGCGGTGGAAGAGATGACCACCGGGCCTCAGATGTCCGCATGGGCATGTGTGGCAAGAGGGGGAGGCGGGCGAGAAGGATGCGCGATCGCGCCGCGGAAAGAGGATACAGGCCGGCGACCGGCACCCGTGGCCTCATGCCGCTGCCATGCCTCGCTCCTGCGGGCACTCCCCAAATAATAGGTCCGGCGCATCGCTGCACCGGACCCATGTTTCGACCGCTCCGACTGGAGCGGCACGTCGTCCTTACTGGGCGGCGACCAGATAGTCGTACTTGCCGGCCTTCCACTCGTACATCACGTAGCCCGGCAGCTTGACGTCACCCTTGTCGTCGAAGGTGATGTCGCCGATGACGGTCTGGTAGCCGCCCTCGTTGAGCGACTTGGTGACGGCCTCGTACTCGGTCGAACCGGCCTTCTTGGCAGCCTCGGCCCAGGCCTGGATCGCGGCGTAGGTGTAGAGGACGTAGCCCTCGGCCGACTTGCCGGCCTTGTCGAGTTCGGCGACGACCGGGGCGGCCGCCTCGTTCTTGCGCGGGTCGGGCGAGAAGGTCATCAGCGTGCCTTCGCCGGCATCGCCCGTGATCGCCCAGTATTCGTCAGTGACGAGCGCGTCGCCGGACATGATCGTCGCGGTGACGCCCTGGTCCTTCATCTGGCGGGCGATGAGGCCGGCCTCGGTGTGGTAGCCGCCGATGTAGACCAGCGTCACGCCGGCCTGCTTCAGCTTGGTGATGAGCGAGGAGTAGTCCTTCTCGCCGGCCGTGTAGGACTCGACCAGCGCAGGCTCCTTGCCGGCTTCCTTCATGTACTTCTCGGTCTCGTCGGCAAGGCCCTTGCCGTAGGCCGACTTGTCGTTCAGCACGGCGACGACGCCATCCTTGAACTTTTCGGCGATGAAGGCGCCGGCGACCTGGCCCTGCTGGTCGTCACGACCGCAGACGCGGAAGATGCCGTCGCCCGGGCGCTTGTCGGTGAAGTCGGGATTGGTCGAGGCGGGCGAAATCTGGATGATGCCTTCCTCGGCATAGACCTGGCTGGCCGGGATCGAGGAGCCCGAGCAGAAGTGACCGGCGACGAAGGGGACCTTCTGGCCGGCAAAGGAGTTCGCTACCGCGACAGCCTGCTTGGGGTCGCATGCGTCGTCGCCGACGGAGAGAACGAGCTTCTCGCCGTTCACGCCACCAGCCGCGTTGATGTCGGCCACGGCCTGCTCGGCGCCGGTCTTCAGCTGCTCGCCGAAGGCTGCGTACTGGCCGGTCATCGGACCCGCGACGCCGATCGTGATGTCGGCGAACGCCATGCCGGCGAAAACCATGTTGAGTGCGGCGCCGGCCAAAAGAGCTTTTTTCATGACAACCTTCCTGTGTGTACGGGACTGGGGTGAACGCGGGTGGAAAGCCAGGTCGGCCGGAGCCGACTGTCTGACGGGATTAAAGACCAGGATGGGCGGGGACGGAATAGCGACGTGCTACTTATCGGTGCCTTTGGTGAAAGATTCCCGGTCTCAGGAAGGGGACGACGCGCCGGCTGCCAGAAATCCGTACTGCCGCGCCATCTGCCGGCTCCGCACGAACTGCCGTCCCGCCGCCGCGATGGCCATCAGGATGACGAAGTCGACCAGCGCATAGTGCAGCGCCGTGGGGAACGTCGAGACGGGCAGGAAGAAACTGCCGCCGAACAGGCTGAAATGGATGAAGCGCGCGGCGACTGTCAGAAGAAAGACGTAGAAGACAAGAATCCCCCAGCCGCTCCAGGTGAGGGCCGTCGACCGTCCGATCATCCAGGCACCGCCGCCGCCGAGCGCCAGCGTGACCACCAGAAACTCGACCCAGCTGACTTCCCACAAAAGCGACATTTCCGGCGCCATCAGTGCGCTCCTCCCTCGAGATAGGCCTGGCGAACCTCCGGCCGGGCGAGAAGCTCGCGCCCCGTCCCGGTCATCGTGATCGCGCCATTGACCATGACGTAGCCGCGATGGGCGAGGCGCAGCGCGTGGAAGGCGTTCTGCTCGACCAGGAAGACGGTGAGGCCCTCGTTGCGGTTGAGATCGCGGATGACCTCGAAGATCTGCTTGACGATGAGGGGTGCCAGACCCAGCGAGGGTTCGTCGAGGAGAAGCAGTTTCGGCCGCCCCATCAGCGCCCGGCCGATCGCCAGCATCTGCTGCTCGCCGCCCGACAGCGTGCCGCCGCGCTGTCCCGCCCGCTCCTTGAGCCGCGGGAAGAGCGAGAAGACCCGCTTCAGGTCGTCGTCGTAGTGCTTCTCGTCCTGGAGGGTCGCGCCCATCTGAAGGTTTTCCGTCACCGTCATTCGGCCGAAGATGCGCCGACCCTCGGGCGACTGGGCGATGTCCTTGGTCATGATGAGATGCGTCGGCAGCTGGGTGATGTCCTCGCCGCGATAGACGATCGAGCCTTCCCGCGCCCGCGGATTGCCGCAGATCGTCATCATCAGCGTCGACTTGCCGGCGCCGTTGGCACCGATGATGGTGACGATCTCGCCCTGGTTCACGTCCAGATCGACGCCGCGCAGCGCCTGGATCTTGCCGTAGAAGGTCTGCAGGCCGCGGATGGTCAGCATCGGCACGGCGGTCGCCGAGGTCTCGGCCTGTTCCAGAGCGCTCACGAGGCTCTCCCTTGCACGTCGCCGGCAGCATCGACCTTCGCGACCTCGATGGCCGCGTCGATGTCGCCTGCGCCGAGTTTCTCCTCCACCGCCTCGACCTCCTCGTCGTCGACGCCGAGATAGGCGGCGATGACCTTGGGATCGTTGCGGACCACCGCGGCCGAGCCGTCGGCGATCTTCTTGCCGTAGTCGAGGACGATGATGTGGTCGGAGATTTCCATGACCACGCCCATGTCGTGCTCGATCAGCAGCAGCGAGACGTCGTGCTCGTCGCGGATGAGGCGCAGGAGCTTGTTGAGTTCGGCCGACTCGCGCGGGTTGAGCCCGGCGGCCGGCTCGTCGAGGCACAGAAGGGCCGGGCCCGTGCACATGGCGCGGGCGATCTCCAGCCGTCGCTGGGCGCCATAGGAGAGGTCTGCGGCCGGATCGTCGGCGCGGTCGAGGAGATCGGCATAGCCGAGCCAGGCGATGGCCTTGTCCATCGCGGCCTTGCGCGCTTTGACATAGCCGGGGAGGCCGAAGAGGCCGCCGATGGTGAAGCCCGAGGCGCGCATCAGCGTGTTGTGTTGGGCGACGAGGAGATTTTCCAGGCACGTCATGCCGCCGAACAGGCGGATGTTCTGGAAGGTTCGGGCGACGCCGGCCTTTTCGGTGATCTTGAAGTCGGCCATGCGCTCGAGGAGGTAGACCGAGCCTTCAGCCTTCTCGCGATGCTGCTCGCCGCTGGCGGTCAGTTCCTCGACGACGGCGTCGGGGATGTTGCGCCCGCGCTTCAGCGCGATGCGGCCTTCCGTCGGCTTGTAGAAGCCGGTGACGCAGTTGAAGACCGTCGTCTTGCCAGCGCCGTTCGGGCCGATGAGGGCGGTGATGTCGCCGCGGCCGACGTCGAAGGACAGGCTGTTGATGGCGACGAGACCGCCGAAGCGCATCGTCAGATTCTGGACGCGGAGGATCGGGTCCGTCAGCCAGCGTTGCGGTGCGGTGTCGGCTGGGGAGGACGCGCCGAGGGGCGAGGGGGCGTTCATGGTGGCGGCCATCAGTGACCCTCCCCCTGCGAGACCATGTCGGCGCCGATCCGCTTCTTCTCCTTGTAGACGGCGGACGGCGTTCGAGACGAGATCAGGCCGCGCGGTTTCCAGACCATGATGGCGATCATGGCGAGGCCGAAGATGAGCATGCGGTACTGCGTCGGGTCGAACCCCTCGCCGAACACCGACTTGAGGATGGTGAGGTTCCTGAGAAGCTCGATGCCGCCGATCATGACCACCGAGGCGATGACGACGCCGAGCTGCGAGCCGAGACCGCCGAGGACGACGATGGCCAGGATGATCGCCGACTCGATGAAGGTGAAGCTCTCGGGCGAGATGAAGCCCTGGCGCGTGGCGAAGAAGGACCCGGCGAAGCCGCCGAACATCGCGCCGGTGGCGAACGCCGTGAGCTTCACGTTCGTGGTGTTGATGCCGAGCGAGCGGCAGGCGATCTCGTCCTCGCGCAGGGCTTCCCAGGCCCGGCCGATCGGCATCTTGCGCATGCGCGTGGTGACGAAGTTGGTGAAGAGGGCCAGCGCCAGGATGATGTAGTAGAGAAAGACGAAGCGGTGGATTGAGGAGTATTCGAGGCCGAAATAGTCGGCGAAGCCGCCTTCGCCACGGCTGAACTCGAGGCCGAACAGCGTCGGCTTCGGGATGCCGAGCAGGCCGTTCGGGCCGCCGGTGATCGGCGCCCAGTTGATGAGGACGACGCGGATGATCTCGCCGAAGGCCAGCGTCACGATGGCGAGATAGTCGCCGCGCAGGCGCAGCACGGGAAAGCCCAGCATCACGCCCCAGGCGGCGGCGAACAGGCCCGCCATCGGCAGGCAGACCCAGAAGCCGAGGTCGAAGTTGATTGCCAGCAGCGCGAAGGAATAGGCGCCGACGGCATAGAAGGCGACATAGCCGAGATCGAGAAGGCCGGCGAGCCCGACGACGATGTTGAGGCCCCAGCCGAGCATGACATAGGTCACGATCAGGATGGCGAGGTCGAGGAGATAGCGGTTCTGGTTCGGCAGTACCGCATCGATGATGAAGGGCAGGAACAGCGCGATCAGGAGCATGGCGAGGCCGAAGACCTTGCCGAGCAGGCTCAGCGTGTTGGCCCGCGACGCCGATGCCGATGCCGGAGCCGCCTTCGCCTTCGGCTCGGACGACGGCTCGGCGCGGAAGATGAAGTAGGAGAGAAGGAAGCGACCGGCAAAGACGAGGCCAATGGCGATCGCCCAGAGATCCGGCCGGATCGACAGGATGAGGCCGCCGACGGCGATGTCGCTGCGCATGAAGAAGAAGAACAGGGTGAGGAGACCCGCGATCGTCGCGGCGACGCAGGCGTCCTTCAGCGACCGGACGAACCGGGTGTCGCGCGCCGGCTCCGTGGCGGCGAGGGTGTTGAGGCTCGTCATGGTCACACCTTCTCCACTTCCGGACGGCCGAGCAGGCCGGAGGGCATGAAGATCAGGACGATGGCCAGGATCGAGAAGGCCGCGACGTCCTTGTACTCCGCGGCGAAATAGCCGCCGAAAAAGGTCTCGATCAGGCCGATCAGGAGGCCGCCCAGCATCGCGCCGGGCAGCGAGCCGATGCCGCCCAGAACCGCCGCCGTGAAGGCTTTCACGCCGGCGAGGAAGCCGATGTAGAAGTCGATGACGCCGTAATAGAGAAGATACATGGTGCCGGCGACGGCCGCGAGGCTGGCGCCGAGGACGAAGGTCAGCGAGATCGTCCGGTCGACGTTGACGCCGAGGAGCGAGGCCATCTTGGCGTCCTGCTCGCAGGCGCGCTGCTGGCGACCGAGCGACGTCTTGGCGATGACCAGGGTGAAGATCGTCATCAGGACGACGGTCGTCACCATGATCAGGATCTGCATGTAGGAGATCTGGACGTCGATATTGCCGTCGCCCACGTAGAGCACGATGTTGCCCGAGAGCTGCGGGGCCAGCGGCTTGGCGCGCGCGCCCTGCGTCACCTGGACGAAGTTCTGGACGAAGATCGACATGCCGATGGCGGTGATCAGCGGCGCCAGGCGGAAGGAGCCGCGCAGCGGCCGGTAGGCGATGCGCTCGATCGTCCAGCCCCACAGCGCCGTGAAGGCCATGGCCACGACCAGCATGATGATGAGCACGATGGGAAAGAAGGTCACGCCGATCATCGCCAGCGCCAGAATGGTCGTCAGCGCGACAAAGGATCCGACCATGAACACCTCGCCATGGGCGAAGTTGATCATGCCGATGATGCCGTAGACCATGGTATAGCCGATGGCGATCAGGCCGTAGATCGACCCGAGCGTCAGGCCGTTGATCAGTTGCTGCAGAAAATATTCCATGAACCGCCTTTGCGTGCCGTTCGGCCGGTGCCCTCGACCGACATGCCGCCTGTTAGGGCAGACTAGGCCGATCTCCTCATCATGATCAGTTTCATAGCAGCGTTGCCGAAGCAACCCGACATTTGACGGGGGAATGGCGCCGATAACGAAAATTGATGAATTCAGGCAACCTTTCCACAACCGTCATCTCCCGCTGTCGCGTGTTCGACGCAAACGGTCGGGAACAGTGTCGCCGCCGGGCATTCTTGCGGGTAGGAGAAGTCTCTCGCCGCGGCGAAGCCGTCGTCTTCGCGCGCGTCCGCTCATCCCGTTCTGGAGCACCGCATGGCCGAAGCCGTCACCGCCACCTACGTCCTGACCCTCTCCTGCGTCGACCGGCCCGGCATCGTCGCCGCGGTGACGACGGAACTGGCCGAGCTCGGCGCCAACATCGCCGAGTCCAGCCAGTTCTGGGACCGCGGGACCGGGCGGTTCTTCATGCGGATCGCCTTCACCGCGCCGGTGACCGTGACGCGCGAGGGAGTGGAGAAGGCGATCGAGCCGGTGATCTCGCGCTTCGACGTGAAGACCCGTGTCGTCGACGCCTCGGTCCGGCCGAAGATCGTGGTGATGGTCTCGAAGTTCGACCACGCCTTGCGCCATCTCCTCTACCAGATCCACGTCGGCTGGATGGATGCCGAGGTCGTCGCGATCGTCTCCAACCACGAGACATCGCGGCGCATCGCCGAGATCGAGGGGATCGCCTTCCACCACCTGCCGGTCGGCAAGGAGACCAAGGCCGAGCAGGAGGAAAAGCTCCTCGGCATAGTGCGCGACACCGGCGCCGACCTCGTCGTCCTCGCCCGCTACATGCAGGTCCTGTCGGACCAGCTCTCGAAGCGGCTGTTCGGCAAGGTGATCAACATCCACCACTCCTTCCTGCCGAGCTTCAAGGGCGCCAAACCCTACCACCAGGCGCATGAGCGCGGCGTAAAGCTGATCGGCGCGACGGCGCACTACGTCACGCCCGACCTCGACGAGGGGCCGATCATCGAGCAGGAGACCGAGCGCGTCACCCATGCCATGACCGCCGACGACCTCGTCGCCGCCGGTCGCGACATCGAGAGCCGGGTGCTGGCCCGGGCGGTGAAGCTGCATGTGGAGAGCCGCGTCATGCTGAACGGCCACAAGACGGTGGTGTTCGCGTAAGCACGGATAGCAGTCTCACCTGTCGCGAGGACAGGGGAGACGGTCTTCGGCCGTCTTTGCGGCGGGGTGTGAGGAGAAGTCCGAACAGCGCCGCACGGCTTACCAGGCCGACACGATTCCGCGCTCCTCAAGAGTCCTGATAACCTCGTCGGCCAGGCGATCGGGCGTCGATCCGCCGGCCATCAGCGCGATTTCCGGGTTCGACGGACGCTCGTAGGCCTGGTCAATGCCGGTGAAGTTTCGAAGTTCTCCCGCCAGCGCGCGTTTGTAGAGCCCCTTGGGATCGCGCGCGATGCAGGTTTCCAGTGGCGCGTCGACGAAGACCTCGAGAAACTCGGAGCTGTCGACCAGCGAGCGGACAATGTCTCTTTCCGCCTGGAACGGCGAGATGAAGGAGCACAGCACGATCAATCCGGCATCCACCATCAGCTTGGCGACCTCGCCGACACGCCGGATGTTTTCGATCCGGTCGACGTCGGTGAAGCCGAGGTTCTTATTGAGACCATGCCGGACATTGTCGCCATCGAGCAAGGTGGTGTGCAGCCCGCGGGAGTGCAGCTTGATTTCCACGATGTTGGCGATCGTCGATTTTCCCGCGCCGGACAGTCCGGTGAACCAGATGACCGCCGGCCTCTGATGCTTCAGCGCGGCGCGCGCCGTCTTGGTGACGGTGAGTTCCTGATGGTGGACGTTTGTCGCACGCCGGAGCGCGAAGTCGATGATGCCGGCGCCCAATGTCGCATTGGTGCGGCGATCGATGAGGACGAAGCTGCCGGTGCCCGGATTGTCGCAAAACGCGTCGAACGCGATCTGCATGGAGACCGAAAGATTGCAGTAGCCGATTTCGTTGAGGCCAAGCGTTTTCGCGGCGATGTGGGTAAGACCGTCGATCTCCACCCGGTGCTTGAGCTCGGAGACTGTCACCGGCAACGTCCGCGTGCCGATCTTCATCAGATACGAACGGCCCGGCAACAGGCGGATGTCGCTCATCCAGACGACATGGGCGGCGAACTGGTCGGCGACGACAGGACGATCCCGGGGGGCAACCAGCAAATCGCCACGTGCAAGATCGACATTGTCAGCGAGCGCGATCATCACCGCGTCACCAGCCTCAGCACTGGTCTTGTCGCCGTCGGAACTGACGATCCGGGCAATCGTCGTCCTGCGCCCCGAGCAGGCGACGACAACTTCCTGACCCGCTGCGAGCACGCCCGTCTCGATCGTGCCGGCATAGAAGCGCTGATCGGCGTCCACACGCGTCACCAGCTGGATCGGCAAGCGCAGGGGACGGGCGAGGCGGGGATTGTCGACCGCGACCTGTTCCAGATGCTCGATTAGCGTCGGCCCGCGGTACCAGGCGAGCTTCTCCGAGGGGGTGGAGACATTGTCGCCGAGGCTGGCCGAAAGGGGGATGGCGGTGAAGGAGTCCAGTCCCAGAATATCGGCATAGGCCTTGAACGCATCGCTGATCTCGCGAAACTCAGCCTCGCGATAGTCGACGAGATCAATCTTGTTGACGGCCAGCACAAAGTGCCGGACTCCGAGGAGTGAGGCGATATAGGCGTGTCGACGGGTCTGGGTCAGGAGACCCTTCTTCGCGTTGACGAGGAGGATGGCGAGATCGCAATTGGAGGCCGCCGTCGCCATGTTGCGGGTATACTGCTCGTGTCCCGGCGTGTCCGCGACGAGGAAGCTTCGTCCTGGCGTGGCGAAGTGGCGGTAAGCGACATCGATCGTGATGCCCTGCTCCATTTCGGCCTCGAGTCCGTCGACAAGCAACGCGAAATCAACGTCGGCCGCGCCCTGCTTGCGTGACAGATCCCGCAGCGCCTGAAGCTGGTCGTCCAGGATGGAGTGCTGCTCGAACAACAGGCGGCCGATCAGAGTCGACTTGCCGTCATCGACGGAACCGCAGGTCAGAAGGTGAAGCGTCGGCAACTCGGGCGTGCGGTCACCTGGCATCAGAAGTAGCCCTCGCGTTTCTTCTTTTCCATCGAGTCTCCCCCGTCACTGTCGATCAGCCGACCTTCGCGCTCCGACCGCCGCGACGACTGCATCTCGTCGATGATATCGTCGAGCGTCGCCGCCGTGGAAGGCATGGCACCCGTCAGGGGATAGCAGCCGAGCGTGCGGAAACGCACGCTCAGGAGCTCGGGCGTCTCTCCCGGCCGAAGGGGCAGGCGTTCGTCGTCGCGGACGATGAGCGCGCCGTCGCGATGCAGGACCGGCCGTTCCCTTGCGAAATACAGTGGCACGACCGGGATGCCTTCTGCCCGGATGTAGTGCCAGACGTCGAGCTCGGTCCAGTTCGAGAGAGGAAAGGCCCGAACGGATTCACCCTCGGCGATGCGGGTATTGTAGAGGCGCCAGAGTTCTGGGCGCTGATTGCGCGGGTCCCAGCCGTGGCCGGCCGAGCGGTGGGAGAGAACCCGCTCCTTGGCGCGGCTCTTTTCCTCGTCGCGGCGGGCGCCACCGAAGGCGGCATCGTAGCCGCCTGCATCGAGGGCCTGGCGCAGTGCCTCCGTCTTCATCACCTGGGTGTGGATATTAGAACCCGAGGCGATCGGCGAAATCCCCTCCTCGATGCCGCGTTGGTTGACGTGGACACGAAGCTCGACGCCCGCCCGGCGCACCGCCTCGTCACGGAAACTGATCATCTCCCGGAACTTCCACGTGGTGTCGACGTGCAGAAGCGGAAAAGGCAGCTTGGCCGGGTAGAAGGCCTTGAGCGCAAGATGCAGGAGGACACTTGAGTCTTTGCCAACGGAATAGAGCATCACCGGCTTGCGGAATTCGGCGGCGACCTCGCGCAATATGAACATGGCTTCCGACTCGAGCGCCCTCAGGCGCGGCGAAAGAGGCTCCGTCATGATCCTGATTTCCCTGGCTCCGTGGGCTTATCCTGCCGGACGAAAGGCTTGTGTTTCCGCTGCTGACGGCGCTCCAGCGCCGTCAGCACGAGGTCGACGAGGCGATAAGGTCGAAGCCGCAGCTGCAGCCAAGCGAGCATCAGCCATTGCGCCGGTGGCATCCGAGGTGCGCAGCAGTACGCTGCGATCACCACGCGGTCGATTGCGCTTGCACCGACCAGTTGCCGGAGGAGGTCGCCTGGATCGGACGACTCCTCGATCGCCACCCGCGCCGCCGCGAACCGCCAGCGTCGCTGAAAGAAAGCGGGATACCAGGCGGGAATTTCGGGATCCTCGGACAGGAGTTGCGGCAGATCATGCAGCGCTTGCTCGGCCATGGCCGGGTCGAGGGCAGTGGTGCGGGAATAGCCCTCGCGAAAGACGTTCCAGGCTGCCATCGGACGGGGCTCGTAGACCATGCCTTCGCCGAGGGCGATCTTGCGCGCCAGGACACCGTCCGCGAAGGATCCGGCGCGCAGGTCGAACCCGCCGCGGGAAACAATGGCATCACGGCGGATGATGGCGCTGCCGGTCAGGATGAAGTTATCCGCCGTGCGAAGCCGGTCGGCCACATCGCCTGGCCCCATCGCCCCGCCTTGGCGCAGCGGCCGGACCGCAGGACGGTGACCGAGTACACGACCATCCTCGCCATCCAGGAGAATCGCGTCGCCGCAGAACAGCCCTGCGCTCGGGTGCTCTTCGAGGCGCGAGAGTGCCAGGGTGAAGAAGCCGGGCAGGACGTAGTCGTCGGCGGCGGCGAAATAGACGTATCGGCCAAGGGCTGCATCCAGCCCGCGCTGCAGGGCGCCAAGGGCTCCCAGATTGGTGCAGTTGCTGAGAATTCGAATTCGGCCGCGGGAGTTCTGCGCGTAGCGCCCGAGAATTTCCAAGCTTTCGTCGGTGGAAGCGTCGTCGACGATGATGATCTCGTCGGCAGGGCGCTGCTGGGCGAGGAGGGCATCGAGCGCGAACGGCAGGAACTGCGCGTGGTTGAAGTTCGGCAGCACGACCGACAGCATCATGGGAGTGACCAAGGCGTTGTCTGCCGACGGAGCCGCCACGCGTGGCATCGCCCTACCGTTCATCGCGCAAGCCGTCGAGACGATCCGTAATCGCCTGCGCTGCCGTTTCCTGGAGCAGTCCGGTGTAACGGCCGAGCCATTTCTGCCGCGCTTGCTCGAAGAGATCCGTCTGTCCTCGGCCGTATCCACTCACCACCAGCGTGCCGCCCGGCAACCCCGCCCGGAAACCGGCCTCCAGATCGCTGACACGGTCACCGATGATCCAGGAAGAGGGGAGATCGACGTGCAGCATTTCAGCCGCTGCCACCAGCATTCCCGGCGCTGGCTTGCGCCAAGGGTGGTCGGCGATCCCCAGCGTGCCCTTTCCGATGCCGTGATAGCCGCAGGCAAAGACCGCAGCGACATGGGCGCCGGCATCGGTCAGTCTTGCGATCAGCGCATCCTGGACGCTTTGAAACTCTGCCCAGCCGAAACGGCCGCGCGCGATGCCCGATTGGTTTGTGACAATTACCACGGCGACGCCGAGCGCATTGGCTTGGGCAATGGCCGGCGCAATTCCCGGGGTCAGTTGGATATCCTCGGCGCGATGCAGAAAATCGACCTCCTCCACCACGACGCCGTCTCGGTCCAGGAACAGAGCGGGGCGGCCGGTGAAGTCGGTCTGTTCGATCTTCTCAGCCCAGGTGCCGATACCGTCTTGCAGATACAAAACCGCCTCTTGAGTATGCGAAAAGGGCCCTGCCCGAAGATGGTGAGTGTTCCACCGGCGAACCGGCGTCAAGCAAAAAAGCCCGTGTACCCGCACGTCGGGTCGTCGTCATCGATCACCTGTGGCGCTTCGGCAGAGTGTCCGCGTCACGCAAACGTCGCACGCTGACGATAGGGAAACACATGGGCGCCAAAATATTTGGACGAATGCAAGCGCTGCCATCTTGCGGGAGCCGGCGTCTTCTACCTATGATCGCTGAAGAGTTCAATGGACAACAGGAGTCGGTGACGACGCTGGCGGGAGGGCAGATGGCAACAATTACCGGAACGAGCTTTGGCAACGTGTTCAATGTCACGGACACGCAGTCGCTTGCGCTGAATTACGCCCTCGGCGTGCATTCGGTCACTGTCGGGGCACGGACCTTCGTTTACACCGCAGGCTACTACGACAGCGGGGTCTCGGTTTTCGAACTCGGCGCTGCGGGTCAATTGACCTTCGTCCAGACGATCGGGGACACCAATTCGACGGCACTGGATGGGGCCGCAAATTTTGCGTCCGTCTCCATCAATGGAACATCCTATCTTTACGTCAGCGGCGCGGAGGATTCTGGCATCAGCGTATTTCAGGTGGGCAGTGACGGAACGCTCTCGCTCAAGCAGAGTGTTTTCGACGACGCGACGCTTGAAATCTCTGGAACCGAGGGGCGAATGTCCATCGCGACGGTCGGCGGCAACTCGTATCTCGTTGCAACGGGATTTGATGACTACGGCATCAGCACGTTTCGCATCAACTCGAACGGGTCGATTACGCCGACGGACTCCGTCGATGATTCCAGCAGCAGCCTCAACGAGTTGTACGGAGCCTATTCCACTGCGACGGCTGTCGTCGGCGGCAATACTTTTGTGTTCGCCGCCGGGTACTACGATGATGGCGTCACCAGTTTCTCACTGGATGCCAACGGGCAGCTGACCTACGCCGACAGCGTCTCGGACAGTGCGACGCTTCAACTCAGTGGAGCCCACGGTCTCGCGACTGCGGTCGTCCAGGGGACGACCTACCTATTTGCGTCCGGCGCCCACGACGACGGGATCAGTGTCTTCTCCGTCAATTCCAGCGGACAGTTGTCGAATGTGTTCAACATCGACGATACCGGGGCACTCGGTCTCGACGGCGCGTCCGGCCTCCAGACGTTCCAGTTCGGCGGTCAGAGCTTCCTCGCCGTCGTCGGCCAGAACGACAGCGCCATCGGGTACTTCCTGATCTCAGCCAGCGGCGCGCTCACATCCGTCGCGACCTTGTTCGACAGCGCCGCGACCGAACTCTATGGGGCCGCCAATGTGACGTTCGCCGAAGTGGGCGGCTCGTCCTTCCTCGTTGCCACCGGCCTCTACGACGACGGCGTCTCGGTCTTCGAAATCGGTGGCGGAAACGACACGCTGACGGGCACCAATAGCGACGACATCATGAGAGGAAGGGGTGGGGCGGACATTCTCGACGGCCTCGCTGGCAGCGACCTGATGGACGGTGGCACGGGCGGCGACCTGATGCGCGGCGGTACCGGCAACGACAGCTATTCCGTCGACAATATTGGCGACGATGTCATCGAATTTGCCAATGAGGGTAGTGATGTCGTCTACGCATCGGTCAGTTTCGATCTCACCGCCAATGTCGAATCGATCGTCATGCAGGGTACCGCCGATATCGGTACCAATGGCAACGCGCTCAACAACCATATCTACGGCAACTCAGGCAACAACTACATTAACGGCGCGGGCGGCAGCGACTTGATGTCGGGCGGCGCCGGCAATGATGTCTATGCGGTCGACAGCGCTGGTGACCAGATCATCGAGGCGGCCAATGGCGGCACCGACACCATGTACATCAACCTGACATACAACATGGTGCCCCAAGTCGAAAATCTAATCATGAGTGGTACCGGCAACCTCAATACCATTGGCAACGGCCTTTCCAACACCATCAGCGGCAATAGCGGCAACAACGTGATTGACGGCGGCGCTGGCGGCGACACGATTTTCGGGCGGGCCGGTGGCGACGCGTTGGCGGGCGGACAGGGCGCCGACACCATCTCCGGCAACGAGGGCAACGACGTCATCTATGGAGGAACCGAGGGAGACCTGATTAACGGCGGGGCGAACAACGATACGATCTCGGGGAATGACGGCAACGATTTCATCTACGGCGACGACGCCGGCAGCGCCAACTTTGGCGACACCCTGAACGGCAACGCCGGCGCCGACTCGATTTTCGGCTTCGGCGGCAACGATACGATCTGGGGCGGAGCGGACGGGGACTCGCTGCGGGGCGGCGATGGCGGCGATACGCTGCGCGGCGAAGGCGGCAATGACTATCTCTATGGCGAGGGCGGCGCCGACGCGTTTCAGTACACGGCCCGCGATTTCGACACCGACCAGATTTTCGACTTCCAGAACGGCGTCGACAAGATCCAGATGTCGCAATCGATCTTCGCCAACTACGCTGCCGTCATGGCCTCCTCGCAGCAGATCGGGGGCGACGTCCTGATCGATGCGGGTTCCGGCGACAGGATCGCACTAAAGAACTTCTCGCTCGCCAATCTCACCGCGGATGATTTCATCTTCTATTGAGAAATCTGCCGAAGAGGCCTGACGCCCACGCATCGGCGGCCGCCGCCCGCGCAATCAAGCTGCGCGGGGCGCGGCCGCATAATTTCGTCAGCGACTAGGGCCCAGCGTGCGGGGGATAGGTTAACATTCTTGGCGGTGGCTCGGATTAACCCGGCCGCTTCTGCCTGTGGTCAGCAATTAGGCGGCCAGGCGGATCCAGCGCTCGAACATGGCATGGCCATCTCCTCTCCGTGCAGGAGATATCGTCCATGTTTGTACGCCGGTTCTTGTACGCGGATAGAGGTGGCTCGGTTTGTCTGAACAGGCTCGGCGGCCTGATAAGTGGATCGTCTGCCGGGTTTATGCCGCTGCGAGAAGCGGCTGGTTGAAGTAGGCGTGGTCCGGGGTCTTCCGGCCCAAGCTCGAGTGCGGGCGTCCGCCGTTGTAGAAGTCGAGGTATCGGGCGAGCGAGGCCCGGGCATGGCTGACCGTCTCATAGGCCCGGAGATAGACCTCCTCGTATTTCACTGATTTCCAGAGCCGCTCGACGAAGACGTTGTCGCGCCAGGCGCCCTTGCCGTCCATGCTGATCTTGATCTCCCTGTCCAACAGGACCTTCGTGAAGTCGATGCTGGTGAACTGCGAGCCCTGATCCGTGTTGAAGATTTCGGGTTTCCCAAAACGGGCCAAGGCCTCCTCCACCGCCTCGATGCAGAAGTCCGCCTGCATCGAGATCGAAAGCCGCCAGCTCAGCACCCGCCGGCTGAACCAGTCGACGACGGCGGCGAGATAGACGAAGCCGCGGGCCATCGGGATGTAGGTAATGTCCATCGCCCAGACCTGGTTCGGCCGCATCACCGGCAGCTTGCGCAGGAGATAGGGATAGATCTTGTGGCCCGGCGCCGGCTTTGACGTGTTCGGCCGACGGTAGATCGCCTCAATCGCCATCCGCTTCATCAGCGTTGCGACACGCAGGCGGCCGACAACAATGCCCTCCAAAGTCAAGAGGTCGCGAAGCATGCGGCTGCCGGCGAAGGGATATTCCAAATGCAGTTCGTCTATCCGTCGCATGAGTGCGAGATCGGCGGCAGAGACAGCGCGTGGCAGGTAGTAGACGCTTCCCCGGCTGATGCCGAGTTCGCGTGCCTGCCCGGCAACCGGCAGAGGATGGGAGCGGTCGATCATCGTCTTGCGCTCGGCAACAGTCCGGCCTTGTCGAGCGCGCCTTCCAAAAAATCGTTGGCCAATGTCAGCTCCCCGATCTTGGCATGCAGCGTCTTCACGTCGATGACTGGGGCGGCGGCGATTGCGGTCGTTTCTGATCCGAAAACTCCGGCGGCGCCCTCCAGAAGCTGAGAGCGCCACTGCGTGATCTGATTGGGATGCACGTCGAACTGCTGCGCCAATTCGGCCAGCGTCTTCTCGCCGCGCACTGCTGCCAGCGCCACCTTTGCTTTGAAGGTAGGGCTGTGGTTCCGCCTCGGTCTCTTGGTCATCGTCTCTCCTGGTCGCGGCCATCCTGGCCGTCTTCAGGCAGACAATCCACTCAGCCCGCTGTGCAGATTTGCCGAGCCACCTCTGATGCCGATATCCGACGATTTCAAAAGTCCCAGTTTTACCTAGTGTTTAGCATGATGCAGTGACGCATGAGGCAATTCTGCAACTAAAAGAGCTAAATCTGTCGATACGTAAGATTGCCTACCTTGTGTCGCGACGGAGGCATCAACTATGCTCCGGCGGCATCAACTATGCTCCGGCGGTGAATAGTTAACTCCTTATTCAGCGAGCTGGCCGAATATCGCGTAATGCTTGAGCTTTAGGTATGCTCATCGATTACGGCCGACCCATACGACAGGTTTCACCATCCACAACAAATGGAACCGACTGGTTGACCTTCGGATCAATGCGTCGGGCAACCACAGCGAGCGAAAAGGCAAGCATCGATGAGCATGCATGCGGCTGACCCAGCAAGCATCCTGAAAGGACTTTCACCGTGGCTAGACGGGGCCGGACCCGTTCTCAGCGCGCCGCCTATGATCAGCGTAAACGACACGATCCGGCAGCTTCGTACCAATTGGATTGACGGAACCCAGGCCACATTCGATTGGGGGTCCGTATCCTCGATCGACTACTACGTCGGTGGCACGCCCTATTCGAGCAGCTCGGGCGAAAATAGTTACGTAACGCCCATGACAAGCCTGATGCAGTCGCGGGCGGTTTTGAGCTTCGAGCTTTGGGACGACCTGATCGCCGTCTCGCTGAATCCTGCGACCTCTGCCGCTTCGAACCAGATACAGTTTGAATATGCAACCAACACCATAAACAGCGGCACATATGCAAAAATCCTGAACGCTCAGGATGTTGGAGAAAATATTTATAACGCCGATCGCTACGTGATGGCGCGAAGCGAGATCTGGTTGAATTCCGGTTGGACGTCACACAACACCGACGGCGACATGTATTTTGGCGGATACGGGCTCAAGACCTATATCCACGAAATCGGCCATAGCCTTGGTCTGTCGCATCCCGGCGCATACGATGCCTCCCAGGGCTCTTTCAGTTACGACACGAGCGCGGAGTACAGCAACGACACCCGACAGTATTCAGTGATGTCGTATTTTGGTGGCTACAATGTCGGCACTGGCTGGAGTACCGATTACGGCGACTACTACTCTTCGACGCCTATGATCGACGATATCTCTGCGGTGCAGGCAATCTACGGCGCGGATATGACGACGCGCAGCGGAAACACGGTCTATGGGTGGGGATCGACGGCAGATCGCGCAGTCTTCGACTTTGCCGCCTATGGCAGCGACGTTCCGATCTTCGCGATCTGGGACGGTGGCGGTATCGACACCATCAACGCATCCGGGTCAAACCAAAACCAGCGGATCGACCTGACGGCTGGCAACTATTCGAGCACGGGTGGCCACATCGCCAATATCGCCATCGCTCGCAACGTCGTCATCGAAAATGCGATAGGCGGCGGTGGAAACGACGTGCTGACCGGAAATGCCGCGAACAACTCTCTCACCGGCGGCGTTGGTGGGGATTCGCTCTATGGTCTTGGGGGAACCGACACGATCGTGGGGGGCATCGGCAACGACTTCATCTACGGCGGCAGCGATCGGGACCTTCTCAACGGTGGCGTCGGCAACGATACAGTCTCCGCCGGCGATGGGAACGATCTCGTCTACGGCGATGATTCCGGAACCGCTGACTACGGCGACAACATCGACGGCGGCGCCGGTTCCGACGCTCTCTACGGGTTCGGCGGCGCTGACAGGATCTATGGTGGCGCCGACGCCGACAGCATCTTCGGAGGGGCCGGAGCCGACACGCTGCTGGGACAGGCTGGCAACGACGTCGTCCAGGCTGGCACCGAAGGAGACCTTATAAACGGCGGCATCGGCAATGATAGCCTGTCCGGTAACGAAGGAAATGACTTCATCTACGGAGACGATCCCGGCACCGCCAACTACGGCGACAATGTCGACGGGGGAGCCGGCGCAGACTCCATCTTCGGGTTTGGCGGCAACGATGTTCTGTGGGGCGGGGCGGAGGGCGACTCGCTCCGCGGTGGCGACGGAAATGACACTCTGCGCGGCATGGGGGGTAACGACTACCTCTACGGTGAAGGCGGTGCCGATGTCTTCCAGTATGTCAGTGCCGGCTTCGCCGTCGATCAATTGTTCGACTTTCAGAACGGCATCGATTTGATCCAGATAGGCGTCTCGATCTTCGCCGACTTTGCCGCAGTCAGTGCCTCGGCCCTGCAGGTCGGGGCCGACGTCTTGATCGACGCCGGAGACGGCGACAAACTGGCGATCAAAGGCTTCTCTCTGGCCAACCTGACCGCGGACGATTTCCTGTTCTTCTAGGCCTGCTCTGGACGCCAATACAGCCCGACCGAGCGTTCGACGCAGGACTCGGTCGGGCGGATGGAGCCCGAAGATTGTATGCGCCCTTTTCGGACGCAGACACGGGGGTGACCGTTTCTGCCTTCGCCAGCGCTATTTTCGCCGGGAAACGGACAACCCAATCCGGCCCGTATCCGTGACATCGGTCAAGCCGTACGAGCATTTGGAGCGGTGGGTGAAATATTAGAGGGATCGATAATCCGGCGGCAAAAGGCGTCAATGCGCATATTCTTGACATATCCTCTTGTATTTTTTCAGAAGGTAGTAATGATCTAAGTTGTGAACTGCTGTGAAACGGCTCTGTTCCCTACTAGGAGAAGTCCAATGGATATTGTTGATTTCTTACCAGTTCATTCAGAAGACGAGCAGACGAGCAGACGAGCAGATGGACAGTGATCCGATTCTTTATTGGAATCGTTGTGGGCTGGAATTCAATAGGTTAACTCATTCTATCCGTGTTCCTCAAGGAGGACCAACGATGAGTTCTCGAGCATTGGGAATGCTTCAACTCTCCATCCATGACGCATTTTTCTCAATTAGGCCGCCGAGCCACAACCACTGGGCAACTTATCTTCTTCTTGCTACGGAAGATAATGCGCCGCAAGAACTGCCCGCGCGGGACCCAGATGCAAATGATGCGGTAGTGTCCGCGCTGGTGGTGGAAACTCGGATCTCAGATGGTGTGACGGAGGTGGCCACCGGATTGGCCGGCTAAGGTGGAGTTGCGAGACTTCAACCTGACCGGAGCACCCGATGACCGAGGACAGATTACCGCTTGCCGAGCTTCTGGCAAAAGCCGGAGACGGCGATTTCCTGAGGACGATAGCCGAGAGCGTGATGCAGCTTCTCATGGAGGCCGACGTGGAGGGCATGATCGGCGCCGGGCGCCATGAACGCACCCTGGAACGGGCGACCTATCGCAACGGCTACCGGGACCGCTCGTTCGATACCCGGCTTGGCTCCTTGCAGCTTCGCATCCCCAAGCTTCGACAAGGCAGCTACTTTCCGCCGTTCCTGGAACCGAGAAAGCTCTCGGAGAAGGCGCTTGTCGCGGTCATCCAGGAGGCCTGGATCAGCGGCGTGTCCACGCGTCGCGTCGACGATCTGGTGCAGGCCATGGGACTGTCGGGGATCGGCAAGAGCACGGTGTCGAAGCTGTGCAAAGATATCGACGACCGCGTCGGCGGCTTTCTCGATCGCCCGCTCACCGGCGACTGGCCCTATCTCTGGCTCGACGCGACCTACCTGAAGCAGCGCGAAGGCGGCCGTATCGTCTCGGTGGCGGCAATAATCGCTGTCGCCGTCAACACCGACGGCAAGCGCGAGATCGTCGGCCTTCACATCGGGCCCTCGGAAGCGGAGACCTTCTGGTCGACCTTCCTCAAGAGCCTCGTGCGCCGCGGCCTTTCCGGCGTGAAGCTCGTGATATCGGATGCCCATGAAGGGCTGAAGGCCGCCATCCGCCGGGTGTTCAGCGCCTCCTGGCAGCGCTGCCGCGTGGGGCTGTTGAAGAAGTCAGTGTCCCCTGATTCACTGGCCCTGTCGATGGTTTGCCGGAGGCAGCGATGCTGGGTCGGAAGGAGCGTGATCAACTCGAACTCTACATGTGCGGGTCGCTACGTGACCTCCTTCCAGACGACCACATCCTCGTCCGCGTCGATCGCGTCCTGGATCTTTCCTGGCTGCGCGAAGCCGTCTCGGACTGCTACTCGCCCGGTTCCGGACGGCCGGGGATCGACCCTGAAGTCGCTGTGCGCCTGATGCTGGCAGGCTTCCTTCTGGGAATCGTCCATGATCGACGTCTGCTGCACGAAGCTCAGGTCAATCTGGCGATCCGCTGGTTCATCGGCTTCGGCCTGCACGAGGCGTTGCCCGATCATTCCTCGCTGACCCGCATCCGCCAGCGCTGGAGTGCCGAGCGGTTCCGCCAGATCTTCAAGCGCACGGTCACCGCCTGCGTCTCGGCCGGGATCGCCAAGGGCGAGGTCGTTCACGTCGATGCCTCCCTGATCCGGGCGGACGTCAGTTGGGAGAGCCTGGCGGTCCGCCACGTCGATGCCATTCGAGCCGAGAACGGCGACGCGAGCGAAGCCTCCCAGGTTGCCGAGGACACCGCCAAGACATCCCGCAAGTCTGGTCGATACAAGAAGGTCTGTGTGACCGATGCAGATGCCAGCATGGCAACCATGGACGCAATCGGCGACTGGAGCCGGCCTACAAGCAGCATGGGGTCGTCGATGATGTCTTCGGCGTTATCCTCGACGTCGAGATCACGACCGGCGAGGTCAACGAGGGGCAGGAGATCCTGAACCGTCTCGACGCCGTGACAGAAACGACCGGTGCGACGATCAAGGTGGCAACGGCCGATGCCGGGTATGCCTATGCCAAAGTGTTCGGCGGCCTCGAACGGCGCGGCATCACAGCCGTGATCCCGACCAAAGCAGAACCGGTCCGGAGCAAGGTGCCGCTTCGCCAGTTTCGCTATGATGCCCGGCATGATCACGTGAAGTGCCCACGCGGCCAGATCCTCCAACCCAATCGGACAAAGATCCCGCATGGACGGTTCTTCGCGTCCAAGGCTGTTGACTGCGCCGGGTGCGATCTCGCCACGATCTGTCTTTCTCCGTCCCGTGTTACCAAGGCCGTCGTCATCGTGCACGATTATCCAGCTCTGCTACGCGCCCGGCGCCGCCGCGAACAGTGGGGTGAGGAAGACAAGCGTCTGTACCAGCGCCATCGCTGGCGTTCGGAAGGATTCCACGGCGAGGCAAAGACCTGGCACGGGCTGGCCCGGGCAGTTCGGCGTGGGCTCGCGAACATGAGAATCCAGGCCTACCTGACGGCCGCGGCCATCAATCTGAAGCGGCTCGCACCGATCTGACCGAGACCGTCCTTGTCCTCTGGCTCTTCCAACGGGGGGCGCCTCTTACCAAACGCAATCTGGCTTCCCCATTCCGCCGATCTCTTTCAAGGCGCCGCCGAGCTCCAGTCGGACAGGCCGGATCTTCGTTTCCTGCGATGCTTCAAAAGCTAACTTCTTCAACAGCCCCACGCGGCATCTTTGCCATGTCGCCGTCAGGACCTTGGTGACGGCCGCGGTCGTGTCCGTCAACGTGGTGGAAATTGGGGTGTAATACCGTCGAGCTTATGAACTGACCGCTTTGATCCATGGATAATTGCAGAGCGAGATGATGCGCTCGAAGTTCTCGGTGGCGCGGTTCCATGCCTGGCAGCAGGCGTCGATGATGGCGGCCTTGTCGGGAAAGACGCGCAGCGAGAGGCAAGTCTCTTTGAGATAAAGCCAGAGGCGTTCGACCGGGTTGAGTTCGGGGCTGTAGGCGGGCAAGGGGACCAGGGTGATGTTGTCCGGCACGTTCAGTGCCGCCTTGCCATGCCAGCCGGCGCCGTCGAGGACCATGACGACATGGACGTCGGCCGCAATGGTCTTGGCGAACTCGGCCAGATAGAGGTTCATCATCTCCTTGTCAGCGAAGGGCAGCACGAGCGCGAAGGACTGTCCCGTCGCCGGCGCGACGGCGCCGAAGATGTAGGTCCAGTCGAAGCGCTGGTCGCACCGCCCCGGCGGACGTTGGCCACGTGTCCACCAGCGATGGCAGAGCCGGCCCTTCTGGCCGACACGGGCTTCATCTTGGAACCACAGCTCGATCCGTTTGTCGCGATGGGCCTGGCGAGCAGCGCTTAGGGCCTCGCGGAGCCCCTTTTTTTGAAGCGCTCCTGCGCTTTGGGATCTTTGGCGGGATGGCTTGGCCGCGTCTTCTGTCGCGAGAAGTCATTTTGTCGAAGGATACGCGACAGGCTGGCAGGGTGCAGGCTCTTGCCGAGGTGCGACCCGATCCAGCGGCACAGTTCCGACAGGGTCCAGGTCGAGATGCCGTCCTTCTCGGGATCGGGGCCGCGGAAGATGACGTTCGACAGCGCCGCCAACTCGCCCTCCGTCAGCCGCGGCGCAGGATGGCCCTTGGGCCGATCTTGCAGTCCGGCCACGCCGTCGGCCCCATAGCGAACCACCCAGTCGCGCAGCGTCTGGCGATCCATGCCGGCGGCCCGCGCCGCATCCGCTCGGCTCATCCCGTCCAACGCGTTGGCGAGCGCCAGCATCCGGCTCGCCACACGGCCGTTCCTTTCCCGCCGGGCCATTGCCCGAAGCTCACCTGCCGAATATCTGTCGCTGATCTCCAGAGCCATAACCTCTCCCTCATCCCGTCCAGAACAAGGGAATCTCCGCCGCGAATACCAAGCAAATCACGCCAGAGTCAGGTCATCCGCTCGGCGGTATAACTGAAGCGGCTCGGTTTCAGGCGGCTGCGGTGGAAATACGTACGGTTTCGGGCTTGGTGCTGTTGGACATGAGTTCGGCCATGGGTTCGGTCTGCATGTAGCGGTTTTGCGTCTGCCATTCGTCGTTGGCCTCGAGGAGGACGGCGCCGATGAGGCGGATGATGGAGCCCTCGTTCGGGAAGATGCCGACGACATCGGCGCGCCGCTTCACCTCCTTGTTCAGGCGCTCCAGGGAATTGGTCGAATGGATCCGGGTCCGATGCTGACCGGGAAAGTCCAGATGCGCCAGCACGTCGGTCTCGCTGTCGTCGATGAAGCTGCCGAGCTTGGGACACTTTCCCCGGAGCTGGTCGGCGACGTGGCGCAGCGCCTGGGCCGCGCCGGCGCGATCGGGTTGGATGAAGGCCTGGCGCAGGGCCGCAGCCGCCATGCTTTGCTGCGCCTTCGGGACATAGGACAGGGCGTTGCGCATCCAGTGGACGCGGCAGCGCTGCCAGGAGGCGCTGAACACCCGGCGGATGGCGGCCTTCAGCCCTTCATGGGCATCCGATATCACGAGCTTCACGCCGGAAAGGCCGCGGCGCACGAGGCTCTTGAGGAAGGTCGACCAGAAGGTCTCCGCTTCCGAGGGCCCGATGTGAAGGCCGACGATCTCGCGCTTGCCGTCGGTGTTGACGGCGACAGCGATTATTGCCGCCACCGAGACGATACGGCCGCCTTCGCGCTGCTTCAGGTAGGTCGCGTCGAGCCAGAGATAGGGCCAGTCGCCGGTGAGCGGGCGATCGAGAAAGCCGCCGACGCGGTCGTCGATATCTTTGCACAGCTTCGACACCGTGCTCTTGCCGATCCCCGACAGTCCCATGGCCTGCACCAGATCGTCGACGCGACGCGTGGACACGCCGCTGATCCAGGCCTCCTGGATGACCGCGACAAGCGCCTTCTCCGAGAGCTTTCTCGGTTCCAGGAACGGCGGAAAGTAGCTGCCTTGTCGAAGCTTGGGGATGCGAAGCTGCAAGGAGCCAAGCCGGGTATCGAACGAGCGGTCCCGGTAGCCGTTGCGATAGGTCGCCCGTTCCAGGGTGCGTTCATGGCGCCCGGCGCCGATCATGCCCTCCACGTCGGCCTCCATGAGAAGCTGCATCACGCTCTCGGCTATCGTCCTCAGGAAATCGCCGTCTCCGGCTTTTGCCAGAAGCTCGGCAAGCGGTAATCTGTCCTCGGTCATCGGGTGCTCCGGTCAGGTTGAAGTCTCGCAACTCCACCTTAGCCGGCCAATCCGGTGGCCACCTCCGTCACACCATCTGAGATCCGAGTTTCCACCACCAGCGCGGACACTACCACGGCCGCCTTGATGCCCTCGTGCGCATCGGAGACGACGAGCTTCACGCCGCGCAGGCCGCGCCGGGTCAGCTTGCGCAGGAATTCGGTCCAGATCGGCTCGGCTTCCGAGGTGCCGACCTCCATGCCGAGCACCTCGCGCCGGCCATCAGCGTTGACGCCGACGGCGATGATCACGGCGACCGAGACGATGCGCCCGCCGCGGCGGACCTTCAGGTAGGTCGCGTCGATCCAGAGATAGGGCCAGTCGCCCTCGATCGGCCGTTCGAGGAAGACCTTCACCTTGCCGTCGATCTCTTCGCAAAGCCTCGACACCTGGCTCTTGGAGATGCCGTCCATGCCCATCGCCTTGACCAGGTCGTCGACCGAACGGGTCGAGATGCCCTGGACATAGGCTTCCTGGATCACGGCCGTCAGGGCCTTCTCGGCCATGCGCCGCGGCTCGAGGAAGCCGGGAAAGTAGCTGCCCTTGCGCAGCCTGGGAATGCGCAGCTCGACGGTGCCGGCACGGGTATGCCAGTCCCTGTCGCGATAGCCGTTGCGCTGGGCGAGGCGCTCGGCGCTCTTCTCGCCATAGCCGGCGCCGGTCGCATTGCCGACCTCCAGTTCCATCAGCCGCTCGGCGGCAAAGCCGATCATCTCGCGCAACAGATCGGCGTCCGGGGTCTTCTCCAGAAGGCTGCGCAGGCTCATCATGTCGTCGGTCATCAGGGGATCTCCGGTTGCGGTTAGGTCTCGCAACCCAAGCCTAACCGGAAACCGCTGGTGACCACCGCGTCGCCAATCCCGTCCTACAGCGCAATCAAAGGCGCGGGCGAGATCGGCGACGCTACCGTCGAGCTACACCACGGGCGGGGACACGACCTTGTCAAAGGCCGTCCGGCCCGGATCGCCAGCCTTGCCGGGCAAAAGCAGCGCGATCCGCGCCCACTGCTCCGCCTTAAGTTCGTACCGCTTGGCCGCCATCGAAAACTCCGCGTCTCAACACGGAACCCTATGAATCAGCGATCACATCGGTTGGGAATCCTGAATGTCGATTTCGCCTAGCCGTCGCGCTGCGGCCGAGATCAACTCGGCAGCGCTCGGAACGTCCTGGATATCGAGTCGTCCGTGAACGATCTCTGACTGTTTGATCCCCCACGGTTTTTCGTATTCGGCAAGTATCCGATTTTGCAAAAAAGCTGGGGTTTGAGCCTGGATTTCTTGCGATTCCGGATTCCCTTTTTCGGCGGTTCATGGTCCGATTCTCCAGGCGATCAGCGGAGGCAGGGACGATGTCCAAACCGCGGGATGAGCGTCATCGAGACCTGTTCCTGCCGGCGCTGTGCGAGATCATCGACATGGGGCACCCGCTGGTGCGGCTTGCCAGGAGATCGACTGGTCCTTTGTCGAGAGGCGCTTTGGCGCGGTGCATCATGCCGGCGTCGGCCAGCCGCCGCTGCCGGTCCGGCTGATGGCAGGGCTTTTGATCCTCAAGCACATGCACTCTTTGTCCGACGAGGCGCTGTGCGCGCGCTGGGTGGAAAACCCGTACTTCCAGTTCTTCTGCGGCGAGGAGACCTTCCGCCACAGGCTGAGCTTTGATCGCTCGTCGCTGACGCACTGGCGTCAGCGGCTCGGCGAGGAGCGGCTTTCGGCACTCTTGCAGGAGAGCCTGTCGGTCGCCCACCGCAGCGGGGCGATCGAGGGCAAGGATCTCGAGCGCGTCGTCGTCGACACGACCGTGCAGGAAAAGGCGATCGCCCATCCGACCGATGCCAGGCTGCTGCACCGGGCGATCGTCAAGCTGGGGGCGCTGGCCCGAAAGAACGGCCTTGCCCTGCGCCAGAGCTATGTCCGGCTTGCCAAGCGGGCGGCGATCATGGTCGGGCGCTATCGTCATGCCAAGCAGTTCAAGCGGGCCAACCGGCAGCTCAAATTCCTGCGCACACGGCTCGGCCGCCTGATGCGCGACATCCGCCGCAAAACCGCCGGAAACGCCGGCCTGGAAGAGCGCTTCGCCGGGCTCTTGTCGCTGTCGATGCGGCTCCTGCACCAGAAGCACCGCCAGCGCGGGCCGAAGGTCTATTCGCTGCATGCGCCCGAGGTCGAATGCATCGGCAAGGGCAAGGCGCACAAGCCCTACGAGTTCGGCTGCAAGGTCTCCGTCGCCACCCCGGCCACCAAGCCCAGGGGCGGCCAGTTCGTCCTCCATGCCAAGGCCCTGCACGGCAATCCGTTCGACGGCCACACCCTCGGCCCTGTCGTCGCCGAGATGGAGAGCATCACCGGCGTCGAGGTCAAGCGCATCCATGTCGACCGCGGCTATCGCGGCCACAATCACCCCAACCGCCTGCGCGTCTTCGTCACCGGCCAGGTCCGCCACACCACAAGGGCCATCAAGCGCGAGATGAAGCGCCGCGCCGCCGTCGAGCCCGTCATCGGCCATCTCAAGGCCGACCATCGAATGGACCGCAACCCCCTCAAAGGCCCCGAAGGCGACCGGAGCAACGCCGTCCTCGCCGCCGCCGGCTACAACTTCCACCTTCTCCTGCGCTGGTTCGCAGCCATTTGGCGTGCCTTCATCCAGACGCTCTTCGTCGGCCCCGCCATACCCCCGCCGGATAAAGAAAAACCCCGATTGCGATTGCAAACGGGCATCGCCCACGACGATGCTCAGATGAATGGGTAGTCAAACTTCACGGGCGACTATCGAGAAGCACCGCCGGCGAATGTCCGCCGCCGCGATCGGGCGGATTTTTCGCTCGACCTTCCCTATGCCGAGTGGCTTCGGCCGGTGGCCGAGGACGGATCTGCCGGCTCGGCACTGGGACCGATCGACTTCCGGGCCGGTCCTACCGCTTTTTCATGTCGATCAGCGGCCGGCCGATCTTGCCGGAACGAAGATCGGCAAGGGCCTCGTTGATCTGTTCGAGGCTGTAGGGTGCCGACAGGAGGTCGCGCACGGGGTAGGGGCTTTCGGCGATCAGGCGGCCGAAGCGGCCGTAGTCGCGGTCTGGCATGCTGTCGCCGCCCCAGGTGCCCATCAGGCTCTTGCCTTGGTTGAACACGCCCGGGCTGATCTCGAGGCTTGAGCCGTGCTTGGCATTTCCGATGACGACGGCCTTGCCGCCCTGCTGACGGGTGACGCCGACAGCGGTGGCCATGACGGCGGGCACGCCCGTCGCCTCGACGGCAAGGTCGACACCGTTCGGCACGATTGCCTTGATCTGCGCGGCGACGTCGCCCTCGGCCGGGTCGATCACATGCGTTGCGCCGAAGGCCTTGGCGAGGTCGCGGCGCGAGGCCTTGAGATCAACGGCGATGACCGGGCTGGCGCCGGCGATGGCGGCCGCCATAACCGCGTTGAGGCCGATGCCGCCGGTGCCGAACACCGCAACGCTGTCGCCGGCCGCGACCTTCAGCACGTTGAAGACCGCGCCCATGCCGGTCGGCGCGGCGCAGCCAAGGAGCACCGCGACGTCGAGTGGCAGACCGGCCGGCACCAGGGTCAGGCGGTTCTCGCTGACGACGGCGTGGCGCTGGAAGGTTGTGACGCCGCCGGCGTTGACCTTCTGGCCATCCCAGTCGTAGACGGCGCCGCCGGCCTCGATGCCGGTGCCCTTGATCCAGGACAGGACGACGTCGTCGCCGACCTTCACCTTGGTGACGGCCGAGCCGATCTCGATGACCGTGCCGGTTGCCTCATGGCCGAGGCAATGTGGACACCACTTGTCCTCGCCCTTGTCGCCGGCAACTTCCATCAGCTGAGTGCCGCAGGCGCCTGAAAACGCAATCTCTACCAGGACCTGGCCGGCCTTCAGCGGCGGCGTCTCGATTTCGACGACGACGAGCGGCTGGCCCGTGGCGACGAGGAGGGCGGCTTCGGTCTTCATGGATCTCTGTTCCTGATTCTGCGGGCGCTTCGGGGCAGCGCCGTTTCGGGCTCCGAGGGGAGCCGTCGGAAAGGAAAGGGCCGCTCGCAGGCGGCCCTTTGGGTCTCAGTGCCTGTCGAGGCATTCGGCGATGGCATGCGCCATCTGGTGGCCGGTGAGGCCGAGCTGCTCGCGGGCATATTCCTGCTCGCCGGACTTCTTGAAGAAGGCGTCGGGCGTCGCGAAGCGCATGAGCTTGCGGGTGTCCTCGCCCTTGTCGACGGCCCATTCGGCGACAGCCGAACCGAAGCCGCCGATCAGGCTGTGTTCTTCGATCGTGGCGACGAGCTTAAACTTCGCAAGGGCCTCGCTAAGGCAGGCCTCGTCCAGCGGCTTCACGGTGTGGAAGCTGACGACGCGGGTCGAATAGCCCTGTTCGGACAGGATTCGCCCGGCCTTGATGGCCTCGGGCAGCATGTTGCCGGTCGACAGCAGGCAGACCTCGTCGCCTTCGGCCATCGTAATGGCGCGGCCGATCTGGAAGTCTGCGATCGGGCCCTTGTGCACGACAGGCTCGCCCTTCTTGCCCATGCGGATGTAGGACGGCTTGTCCTGTTTCATCACGGCGCGCAGCGCGGCACGGACTTCCCACTGGTCGCCGGGGCAGATGACGTTCATGTTCGGCAGCGCCCGCAGGAAGGCGACGTCCTCGCAGGCGTGGTGCGTCGGGCCAAGGCCCGCATAGGACAGGCCGGCGCCAACGGCGACGATCGTCACCGGCAGGTCGTGATAGCAGACGTCGGTGCGGATCTGCTCGAGGCACCGCGTCGTCACAAACGGGGTGATCGTGTAAGTGACCGGGCGCAAGCCCGACATGGCCAAGCCCGCCGCAACGCCGGTCATGTTCTGCTCAGCGACGCCGCAGTTGAAGAAGCTGTTCGGCCGGGCCGCCCGGAACTTGTCGAACAGCCGGTTGCCGATGTCACCCGAGAGCATAACGAGGCGCTCGTCCTCCATGCCGATCTTCGTCAGTTCGTCCGCGAAAGCGTTTCTCATTTCAGGCCGAGCTCCTTGAAAGCCTTCTCGACCTCATCAGCGGTCGGCGCGCGGTAATGCCAGTTGTTGTCGTCTTCCATGAAGGAGACGCCCTTGCCTTTGACGGTGTTGGCGATGAGGGCGACGGGCTTGCCCGAGCCGTTCGGCATCTTCGCCATCAGCTCGGCCAGCAGCCCGATGTCATGGCCGTCGATCTCGTGGGCATCCCAGCCGAAGCTTTCCCACTTGTCGCGCAGCGGCGACAAAGCCAGCGTCTCGTTCGAGCGGGCGGTCGCCTGCCACTTGTTGTAGTCGACGATAACGCAGAGATTGTCGAGATTCTGCCCGGCGGCAAACATCGCCGCTTCCCAGACCGAACCCTCGTTGCACTCGCCGTCCGAAAGCAGCGCGTAGACGCGGTACATCGGCTCGTCCTTGACGCGGGCGGCAAGCGCCATGCCGACGCCGATCGGCAGCCCGTGGCCGAGCGAACCGGTGGCGGCCTCGACGCCCGGCAGGATGTTCGCCGGTGGATGTTCGGCAAGCTTGCCGCCGTCCTGGTGGTAGGTCTTCAGCCATTCCTCGGGAAAGTAGCCGCGGGTGGCGAGCGTGGCGTAGAGCGCCATAGCCGCATGACCCTTCGACAGGATGAAGCGGTCACGCCGGGGATCCGTCGGGTTGGCCGGGTCGACGTTCAGCACCGACCAATAGGCCGCCGTCATGATGTCGAGGCAGGACAGGCAGGACGCCAGATGCGCCGACTGCGCCGCGTGGCACATGGTGATGACCTTGCCGCGCAACTCTGCCGCCTGGCGTGCCAGGCCCGCGGCATCGTCGATTTTCGTGAATGCGTTCATCGTGTCGGTTTCTCCCCCGGGAGGCGTCAGCCCGGCTCGACCGGAGCCGGCCTCAGGCCTTGTGGATGTAGTTCGCGTCGAGTTTCGGAATGTCGTTGCGGAAACGTTCGGCCCAGGAGATCACGTTGGAAATGCCCTCGTCGAGCGACACCTTGTCCTGCCAACCAAGCTCGGTGCGCAGCTTGAAGGAGTCCAGCATATAGGCGGCGTCCTTGCCCGGGCGATCCGGACCAACGTCGACGCATTCATCGAAGGACTTGCCGAGCTTCTTCAGGATCAGTTCGACCAGTTCGCGGATCGAGACCAGTTCGTAGCCCGAGATGTGATAGGTCTCGCCGACCTTGCCCTTCAGTGCGATCTTTAGCGTCGCGTCGGACGCGTCGCGCATGTCGATGAACACCCGCACCGACTTGCCGCCGCCATCGAGCCGCAGCTTCTGGCCGGTCATCGCCGCGTAGACGGTGCGCGGAATGATCCGGTAGAGCTGCTGGCCGGGACCGTAGACGTTGGCCGCACGCGTCGAGACGGCGGGCAGTTGATAGGTGTCGACGAAGGTCTTCAGCGACATGTCGCCGGCCGCGCGCGACACCGCGTAGGGGGTCGACGGATTGAACGGCGTTTTCTCGCGCACCCAGCCCTCGGTGGAGCCGTAGACTTCTGGCGTGGTCACGTGGACGTAGCGGTCGAGGAAATCGAGCCCGCGCAGGAGCACGTGCAGCCGCACGGTGGAAACGACGTTCGTCATCATCCAGTCGTCCGGATGATCCCAACTCTGGCCGACCATCGACTGCGCGGCGAAATTGACCACATGGGTGAAGCGCTCGCGCTTCAGGAGGGCGGCAAGGGCGTCGAGATCGTAGTTGATGTCGATCTTCTCGAACCGGACCTTGCCCGGCCGCTGCTGCCACTTGTAGGGCAACTGCGCGTCGTGCGGCTCTGCCGACCGACTGGTGGCGGTGACGTCGTAACCCTGTTCCGCGAGGTAGTCGCAGAAGGTGGCGCCCGAGAAAGAATTCGAGCCGAGAACGATGAATTTCGGGTCGGCCATGGTGTCTATAGTCTCAATTCGGAACGACGGGACGCGAGGTACTGCACGATCATGTGGCCGATGACCGTTTGCATGTCCTCGGCGATCTGCATGTCTTCGGTCTCGAAATGGATCGGCACGTCGGCCAGCGCCTTGCACTTGCCTCCGGAGAAGCCGAGCACGGCGTAGGAGCGCATCCCGATGCGGCGTGCTTCCTGAATCGCCTTGACGATGTTCGGCGAATTGCCACTGCCGGAGAAGGCGATCAGCAGGTCGCCGGGGCGGGCTTGCACCGCGAGTTGCAGCGAGAAAACGTTCTCGTAGCCTTCGTCGTTGGCCAGGCAGGTCAGCACCGCCGGATTGGCGGCGAGCGAGGAGACCCGGATGCCCATGCCGGAGGTCTTCGACCAGGCGTAGAGAAAGTCGTTGGCAAGATGATTGGCATTGCCGCCGCTGCCGCCATTGCCGCAGAGAAAGACCTGTCGGCCGGTGGTGGCGCAGTCGAATAAGTCGTCGGCAAGCGCCGCCACGTCCGTCCAGTCGAAACCTGTCAGAATGTCCGCTGTCCGCCGGGCGTAGTCGGCGAAATGCGACACGGGCGCTGCGGCCGGGAGCTTGCGGACGGTCTGCATCACAGCACTTCCTTCTGCATCCACTTCATCCGGTAGAAGCTCTCGTCATCGGTCCACGCACCCTGGCGATAGAGACCGACGAGCTCCTTGACCGCGTCCTCGACACCCTTCTTCGGGCGGAAGCCCGTCGCCAGCAGGCGGTCCGAATTGACCCGGTAGGAGCGCGGGTCGTTGGATTCCTTGACCACGATCTTGGCGTCGACGTGCTTGGCCACCAGCTGGGCAATGTCCATGATCGAGATGTTCTCGAAGCCGGCATTGTAGATGCCGGTGTGCTCGGGATGATCGAGCAGGAAGAGGTAGAGGTCGGTGATGTCGTCCATGTGGACGTTCGGCCGGTACTGGTCGCCGCCGAGCACCGTGATCTCGCCGTTCTTCAGCGCGAGCATGGTCAGGAGGTTCACGGCGACGTCGTTGCGCATCGTCGGCGAGAATCCGCAGACAGTAGCGGGACGCACGATCTGCACGACCATGTCGTCGGCATAGGACAGCAGGATGCGCTCGGCGCACATCTTCGTCTTGTTGTACTCGCTGATGGGGACGAGTTCGAGATCCTCGGTGACCTGCTCCTCTTCCTTCACGCCGTAGACACTGCCGGAAGAGGCAAAGATGAAGTGCTTGATCCCGACCCGCTTTGCCTTGTCGGCAAGCCGCATCGTGGCGAGGCAGCTAACTTCCCAGGTCAGCTTTGGATCGAGATCGCCCGCCGGATCGTTGGCGATGGACGACAGATGGACGATCGCGTCGACGCCTGTCAGGTCCATTTCCTCGGGATTGCGGACGTCGCCCTGCACCACCGTGAGCTTGGGGTGGGGCCGAAGATTGTTGCCAAACCACTGTATATCGAACGCAACGACCTCATGCCCACGCTCGATCAACTTGGGAACCAGCACCGTTCCCTTGTAACCACAAGCGCCCGTGAGGAAAATCTTCATGTCTGGTGCTTTCGAAAAGGCAACATCGATTGTTGAGGATGGAAGACGTGGAAGGAGGCACGATCATATTGGCCGATGGGTCGCTCAAATTCCGGGAGTTGTCAACCAATCCTGCATGACTTTGTATATCAGCGACCATGCCAATGCGGCGCATAATCGCTGACTCGCAGGGCTCTTGCACTATGGCGGCGCGCCCGACGATCAATGGTGAGAATTTGCTGCGACGCGGCCTGGAATTGCGCACCCGATGAAAGTGAAGTGGCGAGCGTGCCGACTTTTGTCCGCGCCATCGCCAACCGGTGCCGGACCGTGCGATGGACATCCGGCAAGCGACCTTTTGGAAATCGATTGCCAGCTTCGATGAAGCGAGACGAAGATCGGGTTGAGGGACGGGCGACCGCCAATCTCAGAACTCACAAGCGCGGAAGGAATGCAGTGTCTCCAGACTTTGCCGGTCCGTCGCCTCGTCGCGACACGGCCGTTGCAGGGTTAGCGAGGACTGGCGGCGATCTGTCAGGCAAAACCCGGCATCGGTACGAATTCGCGTTCCGCCAGCGCGAGCGCTTCGGGTGACCCGATGTCGCGATGGTAGCCGTTTGTTTCCACAGCGAGGATGCGTCCCATGAAGGCGGGAATGACCTCGGTCGAGAAATCCACGACGGGTCGCCTGAGACTTCGAATCAAGCGAACCACTTCCGGCTCACACAGGTAAACGGCCGCATTGGCAAGGTTGCCGGGAGGGTTCTCGACCTTCTCGTGGAAGGAGGTCACGACGTTCTCGCAATCGAGGCCGAGGATGCCGCAGGTCTTCGGCACGTCCGTGCGAAAGGCCAGCATGGTGATCGCGCAGTGACTGGGGCGCTGCTGGTGCCGTCTGATGAAGCCGCGAACGTCGAAGTCAGTCAGATTGTCCGCGTGGACGAGGAGAAAGGGGTCGTCTCCCAGCCAGGCAGCGTTCGCTCCGACAGTGCCGGCAGTGCCGAGGAGGTCTGCCTCGTACACCAGATCAATACGGCCGGCAAAGTGCGAGGCCTGGACATGACTACGGACGGCGTCGGGCAACCAATGGGTATTGATCAGCGCGCGCTCGATGCCGGCGGAGAAGATGTGCTCCAGCCAATAGTCGAGAAGTGGTCGCCCGTGGATCTCGACCAGACATTTAGGCACGGTCAGTGTCAGCGGCCGAAGCCGTGTTCCAAGACCTGCTGCCAGCAGAAGTGCCCGCATGTTACCATCCTCGATCTGCCGACCCTCGTCCGCCATCTGTCTACTGACAGAGTCCTTATTCGTCGGGAAGTTCGATTTCCCGGATGATATCGGAAGCCTTCAGCGGCGAGTTGCCGACGCGCGAGACCTGGCACGCTGCTGCAACCGCGCCCAGATAGGCGCCATGCCAAATATCGGCTCCCGAGCAGAGCGCCATCGACGTCGCCGTGAACAGGCTGTCTCCCGCTCCCGCAACGTCCTTGGGTGCAGTGTTAAGAGCCTGCAGACGGTCCGTCATGTATTCGCCGTTGTCGAGCCGCCCGTGAACCAGCATTCCCTCGCTTCCGAGGGTGATGATGACATTCTTTGCATCCGCCTTGCGGCAGAGTTCGTTGGCAAGGACGGCGAGGCCGGAAGCGGTATCATGGAGGGCCAGGCGCACCTCGCGCTCCGTCGGGGTCACCAGGGCCATGCGCTTGAAGCGGGAAATGTCGGAGAGCTGGGAAGAAGCCTGACTGTCGGCCGTCATGGTCACGCCATGGCTTTCGGCAACGGCGCAGATGGAATCGACCAGGGTTTGCGGCAGGCAGCCATAGTTGAAATCGGCGAACATCAACAGATCGGTCGTCGACATCGCTGCCTCGATCTGCTCCAGCATCCGCTTCTCGATCTCGCGGGAAATCGCGTGCTGGCGCAGGTGATTGACGCGCAGCAAGGTCTTATTCAACGCCCGGAAGCGCTGCTTGCGCGTTGTTGGCCGGGTCTCGTCGTGGAATCCGTGCACTTCGATCCCGCCGGCCGTCAGTTCGGCGCGGGCGTAGGCGGCAGTCTCGTCCTCACCGAAAATCGTGAAGAGCCGGGTTTCGGCGCCGAGATTGCGGGCGTGGCAGGCGACCACTCCCGCCCCGCCGACGAAGGTGCTGGTTTGTATCGGGGTCACGACGATCGTCGGATCCTCCTGAGACATCCCGATTGCGTCGCAGGCGATGTAGTCGTCGACGATCACGTCGCCGATGACCATGACGCGCATTCCCGACAGGCTGCGCAGAACCTCCAAGAGAGATGGAATTCCGAAACCATGCCGGTCCGAAAACGCATGCGACTTGTTGATCGTCGAGAAGTCGGTCGCGGAATCGCGGTTCAGGATATCGACGGAAGCAAAGCTCGATTCACCCGATGAGAAGATCAGCTTGCCGCCGTAGGCCGTCACGGCCGCTTCCTCGGGATTGTAACGCTGCTCAAACTCCTTGCCCTTGACGACGAAGTCGGGCCGGAGCCGGCTGACGAAGTCGCTTGCCGACTCGGTCAGGAGAACCGCCTTGCCAACGATGCTCATCGAACAGACGCTTTCAAGGCGCGCCTCGCCCGGCACTGAAACGCCCGTAGTCCCATCCGGACGCAGTCCGACAACCAGCACGTCGGCAACATCGCGTGCAAATTTGAGCAGGCGCATATGGCCTGGATGCAGAACGTTGAAATTGCCCGAGACGAATGCAATGCGTGTGTCGGCCGGATACGAGGCCCGTATTTCTTCGGCGGTGGACTGCAAGCTTATGTCTCCGGGTTCAATACGGTTCTGACGCATCAAAGCATCGAGAACGAGGACTCAGACTGTCCCGATCCGATGGGACGGGTCCTTACACGCTTGGCAGAGCGGGCTCAAGCCTTGCCATGGCGCTCCGCCATCTCTGCCGAACCCACATCAATCTTCTCGGAAGGCTCTGCTGAAGCTGTCGGCAAGCGGCTTCACCAGATATTCCAGGAACGTCCTGTCCGCGGTTCGGATGTAGGTTTCCACCTGCATTCCCGGATAGATATCCGACTTGTCGAGCGGCGGCGGAAGCGTGGATGAGATCTGCAGGCGGGCGGTATAGAAGGGCTGCCCGGTCTTGAGATCGAGCAGGCGATCGGGAGATACGTAGTCGACCGTCGCATCCACGACAGGCGTCACATGCGTATCGAGCGCACTGAAGCGGAGGGTGGCCGACTGGCCGACGTGCACGATGTCGATATCGGCCGGCGAGACGCGTGCCTCGACCTGTAGCTGGTCCGTGGTGGGCAGAAGCTCGAGCATCACTTCTCCCGGCTTCACCACGCTTCCCACACTGTTGTACGTCATGCTGACAACGATGCCGTCCGAGGGCGAGCGCACTTTTGCGCGGCCAATTATGGCCTGGGTCTCGTTTCGCTGCGTCGCCAAGGTCGACATCTGGCTGCGGACTTCGTTCAACTGGCTGGCTGCAGTTTCGATGCGCTGGGTCGTGAGGCGCGACAGCTGCTCCTGTGCCTCGACGATCTGCGACTTCGACGCCAGAATATTGGACGTCGCCTGTCCCAACTGCCCGACGAGATCGGCTTCGCTGCGCAACAGAAGGGTGTATTCTGAGCGATCGGTCAGTCCCTTCTCCAGAAGCTTGCGCTTGCGCTCGGTCTCCTCCCGCACGACCTGCAACTGGCTGTCGATGGCAGTCTGCTGGCTGGTATATCCTCGGATCTGCTCGGTCGCGGCGATCACCCTTTGGCGCAGGATGACGCCCTCCTGACGGTGACGCTCGAGCCGGATGTCGAACTCTTTTGCTTGCTCGTCGACAAGGCTCGTATTGCCGGTGTCGCGGGCAAGCTGCCGGAGTTCGTCGGAGAATTCGACGCTGTCCTGGCTGTTGCGTTCGGCCAAGAGCCGGGCAGTCCGGGCGCCGACGGAGACGATCTGCGCCTGCAGATGTTCCTGCGCCGAGATCGGTGCGGTCGTATCGAGTTCGAACAACACCTGCTGCGCCTTCACAGCCTCGCCCTCGCGAACGAGGATATTCTCCACAATGCCGCCTTCGAGATGCTGCACCCGCTGGTTCTTCCCGGCGGCCGCGACGAAGCCGGGCGCTACAGCCGCACCGGCAAGCGGGGCATAGAAGGCCCAGGCACCGAAGACGAGGCAGAAGATTGCCGTTGCGCCTAGTCCGGCGACGCACATCGCGCGCGTGCCGACGGACACATTGGCTGACCACGGGGGAGGAGGGGCGGGGTTTTTCATGGTGGGCAGCTTCGCCTGAGTGCCGGAGGCAAACGCGATCTTGTCTTCGGTCATCATCGCGATCCCCTAATCGTTGGCCGTGCTGGCCGACGGTCCGACGAGCGCGGGGGCGAACCGTGCCGAAACCACTTGATGGGGGGCATGCGCCTTCGGCGCGGCGACATTAGCTGCGGGCAGACCGGCGCCCTCCGCGGAACTGCCGGGCTTAGCCTTAGGAGCGGTCCTGCCACGCTCCGCCTGCCGCCTGACGACGTCGGCGCGAGGGCCGAAGTCTTCGATGGCGCCGTTGCGCAGCATCATGATCTTGTCGGCGAGATCCGCGATCTGCATGCGCTGGGTCACCACGACCACCGTGATCTTCTCCCGCTTTGCGCCTTCGAGCGCCCGTTCGAGGGCCAAGCTCCCTTCGGCGTCGAGGCTGGCGTTCGGTTCGTCCAGGATGAGCATGCGCGGCTCGCCGAAAAAGGCGCGGGCCAGCCCGATGCGCTGCCTTTGACCACCCGACAATTGCTGGCCCATAGGGCCGATGAGCGTGTCATATGCTTTGGGAAGGCCGAGGATCAGATCATGCACCTGCGCCTTCATCGCCGCACGCACGATCGACGCGTCGTCGGCTTCCTGGCTGAACCGCGCGATATTCTGTGCAACCGTTCCCGGCAGGAGGTCGACGTCCTGCGCGAGATAGCCCACTTGGCGGCCCAACTGGTCGCTCCGCCACGTGGTGATGTCGGCGCCGTCGATACGTACGGCACCGCCCCGCAAGGCCACGGCGCCGACGATGACGCGCGCCAGCGTCGACTTGCCTGCGCCAGAGGGTCCGACGATCGCCACGCACTGACCGGGCTCGATCACGGCGGAGATCCGCTTCAGGATTGGATCTCCACCGCTCGCATTCGCCGGAAAGACGACGACCTGCTGCAGTTCGATCCGCCCGAGCGGGACGGGCAGTGAGGTAGCGGGCGCCTCAACCGCGCGCGCGTCCAATGCCGCCGCGAGGCGTTTCCACGCCCGCCGCGTCTCGACGAAGCCCCGCCAGCCGGCAATGACCTGGTCGATCGGTTGGAGCGCTCGTCCGGATATCAGCGAAGAGGCGAAGATCATGCCGCCGGTCATCTCGCCAGCCAGGACGAGATATCCGCCATACCCCAAAATGGCGATCTGCAGGCCGAGCCGCAGAGCGCGCGAGATGCCGGCGAAGGCTGCGTTGCACTCCTCCATCCTTCCCTGACCAGCCAAAGCGAGCGCCTCGTCGCGGCCCCATGCGGCGATCACGTCACGGCGCATGCCCATGGCCTGGATGCTCTCGGCGCATCGCGCGAAGGCCTGGGCCGACAGCATCGACGCCATCACCTGATCGGCGGAGGCTCCGGCGACGCGGCTCGCCACCACCTGGTTGAGAAGGGCGATCAGCGTCAGGACCACCGCGCCGGCCAGGGCGAGGAAAAAGATATTCGGATGAATCAGGTAAAGAATGGCCATGAACAGGGGCACGAAGGGTATGTCCAGAAAAGCCAGGATCCCGCGGTTGGAAATGAAGCCCCGCACCGTCGTGAGATCGCGCAGGGGTTGCACATCGCCCAACGCCGCACGCGGTCCGTTCATGGAAGCAAGGAGCGCATCGGCGCCGCCGTCGACGTCCATCTGCGCTGCGATGCGCGAGGCGACTGCCGCCCGCAGCGAGTCGAGGACGGCAAGCAGCGCCAGCGCCGCGCAGGCAATGACCGAGGTGAAGATCAGGGTTTCGATGGAGCCCGAGGTCAGTACCCGATCGTACACCTGGAGCATGTAGATCGGCTGGACCAGCAGCAGGACATCGACGGCAAGCGTGAACCAGGCAAGCTTCGCGATCCCCGACCAGAAGATTGTTGCCAGGCGGTTTCTTGTCGGGCGTTCGATGCCTTTGGGCAAGCAGGGATCTTTCCACAATGCACTGTCGGGGCAGGGCGCTTTAGTCGACATGAGGGTGCCGCAAGGTAGCCACAATTGGCTGTCTTCGGCAAGGTTGTGGTTCTAAAGGTCCGGGCTCGTCGACCGCGTAGCGTGGCGACTGAAGACGATACACGTCACGGATATTGCCGGCCTTTGGAACTTCGGACGTGGGCTCAGCTTGCCAGAGTTACGACCCTTTCGGCAATCGAAAGACTGGCGGTAAGGCCCGGACTTTCGATGCCGAAGAGGTTGATGACCCCCTGGACGCCGTGTGTCTCCGGTCCCTCGATGGCGAAGTCGGCGGCAGGCTGGCCTGGGCCGGACAGCTTCGGCCGAATTCCGCTGTAGGCGGGCGACAGGCCGTCGTCGGGCAGTCCAGGCCAGTACCGCCTGATCTCGTCGTAGAACGACTGTCCCCGCTGCGGGTCCACCCGGTAGTCGATGGCCTCGATCCACTCCACGTCCGGTCCAAAGCGCATCTGGCCGGCAAGGTCGAAGGTCAGATGCACGCCCAGTCCGCCGTCGACAGGAACTGGATAGATCAACCGGGAGAAGGGCGAGCGCCCGCCGGCCGCGAAATAGTTGCCCTTGGCCATGTGCAGGCAGGGCACGGCAGTGGATGGAAAGCCTTCGATGGCTTCGGCGATCCGCTGGGCCTGCAGGCCACCGCAATTGATGAACAATGCGGTCGCCAGCTCGAAGACATCGGTGTCGCCGCGCTGCCGCGTCGCGATGACGACCGTGCCATCGGGCCTGATCCTGCCGCCGTCGACGACCGTGTCAAAGACGATCTGCGCTCCCGCATCCTCCGCGTCGCCCTGCAGCGCCAGCATGTAGCCATGGCTGTCGATGATTCCCGTCGACGGTGACAGCAGGGCCGATTGGGCACGAAGTGCCGGTTCCATGCGGCGCGCGTCACTAGCATCGACGAGAGCCAGATCCTCCACACCGCAGGCGGCTGCCGATGACCTGATGGCCTCGAGCCTGACAACCTGGCTTGCATCCGTCGCAACGATCAGCTTGCCGCATCGCCGATGCGCGATCCCGCGCTCGCGCGCATAGGCATAGAGCCGCTCCCGTCCGTCGACGCAGAGCTGCGCCTTGCTGCTTGCGACGGGATAGTAGATGCCGGCATGAATGACTTCGGAATTGCGCGAGCTCGTCTGCGATCCAATGGAATGCTCCGGCTCGATGATCAGGACCTCGCGGCCGGCTTGCGCCAAGCCACGCGCCACGGCCAGCCCGATGACGCCGGCGCCGGCGACGATGCAGTCGACACGATCCATGATACTGGCTTGTCCTCACAACTCCCTGCAGAGGTTCTATCGTCGAAACGCCGATTGCTCCAGTGGGTGCCATGGCGAAAGCGCCGGCTCGATTCCTAAAGGCTCCCGAATCCGCCAGCCGCCTGATCATGACGCCGACGCGGTTCAAAGGTCACCGCGCCGCTTTGAGATGAGGTGCTTTTCGGAGGTATTGCTGTCTCGGTCTCGCAACCCGTTCGGCGCATACGTGACCCAGGAGAGGTGGGCCGTCTGAGGCGGCTCGGCGGCTTGGCTACGAAGCGAGAACCGAAACAATGGCGGCGGCTTTTTGGGCAGGCGGAATTTCTTCCGGATAGTCCCGTCCACCCCAATCGGCGTTAGCTCCCGCTGAGAACCGCCGCAGGAGCAGAGCGGCAAAGGGATCGGTCGGCGATCGTTCAGCGAGCCAGGCTTTCGAAATCCTGATGGTAATGGTCCGCTCCGACGCTTGGAAACGCATGGGCGGCATCGCAAACATGCTCTTCAGCTTCGATAGCATGGACACGGCTCCCAGCATCCTCGCGACTTCGTATTCCGCTCGTTGCGGCCCATCCTCGACAAACGCCACCGGGACTGGTGCCTTCCTCATGGCGATTGCCGGCGAGCGCATAATGGCTTTACGAATGACGTCCATCGCGTCCATTACTGCGGGCCTCGCCGCCAAGACAACGCGACCGGGGTCCTCTTGCTGAACTCGGCGATGGTATCAACGAAGACAAGCTCGCGTCGTCAGGCAGTCAGGTTTTCAGTTAGTCGGAAGAGCCGCGGCATGTGACTTCCGCGGCTCTATGAGGAAAGGCTGTCGTTGGTTTCTGGTTGTCCTAGAAAAAGTTGAAATCATCCGCGGTGAGGTTTGCCAGCGAGAAGAACTTGAGGACGATCTGGTCGCCCTGACCCGCGTCGATCAGGACATCGCCGCCAATCTGCTGCGCTGCGGCGATGGCGGCATTGGCGTTGGCGAAGATCGTCGTCGAGATCTGCAGCTTGTCGACGCCGTTCTGGAAGTCGAAGATCTGGTCGATGTCGAAGCCACGCTGCGTGTACTGGAAGCTGTCGGCAGCGCCTTCCCCGAAAAGGTAGTCGTTGCCGGCTTCGCCGCGCAGCGTGTCGCCGCCTTCGCCGCCGCGGAGCGAGTCACCACCCGCGCCGCCCCACAGGGTGTCGTTGCCGCCAAAGCCGAAGATCGAGTCGGCGCCGTCGCCGCCATCGATGGCATCGCTGTAGTTTACGACGCCGGGATCGTCGCCGTAGATGAGGTCGTCGCCTTCGTTGCCGGAGAGCGAGTCGCTGTCGGCGCCGCCATTGATGAGGTCGCCGCCAGCCTCGCCCCAGATGATGTCGGAACCGGCATTGCCGGACAGCGTATCGTTTCCGGTCCCACCCGTTACGTTGTCGGACTCGGTGCCGGCAACGACCTGATCGTTGCCGCTGCCGCCCGTAATGGCATCCGCGCCGGCACCGCCGTCGATGAGGTCACTGCCGTCCCCGCCAATCAGGGTGTCGCCACCGCCCTGGCCCGAGATCCGGTCGTTGCCGTCGCCACCGTCGAGATAGTCGGCCGCGTTGTCGTCGGCAGCGCTGCTGCCGAGGCTCGAGTTGATCGATCCTGCCAAGGGCGCGTCGTTCGTGCCATTATGGGTATAGTTGATGGTGAAGGAGTATTCGTCAGGCACGGGGGATGTCGCGTAATTGCCCCAGATCTGGTCATCGTGGTCGCCACCGAATATCGTGTCGGCGCCTGTACCTCCCTGTAAGTAGTCTTTACCGAGACCGCCGAAAATCTGGTCTCCTCCCGCTTCGCCGTTGACATAATCCGCGCCATTCTGCGCGTAGATCAGGTCGTCTCCCTCTCCGCCCAGGATCGAGTCGGCATCAAGAGTTACATAGGAGCCTTCAAATCCGTCGGTATAATAATCGCCGAATATGATGTCATTGCCGCCGATAGCCCATATAATGTCTTTATGCCATCCTCCTTCGATGTAATCAGTGCTGCTCGAAGTCCAGATAAAGTCATTTCCGTTGTATCCGTATACTAAAACTGGACTTCCGACATTGAATATCTCACTGTTGCCGGTTCCGGTATAGACTGTACGAGTGGACGTTGCCATTATAGTCTCCCATGGTGATGGCTGTAATCAATCTTATGAACAGGTACATCGGCGAGCCGGAGGCATCCGCTTCGCCATAGACCGGCGGGGCGATGCGCGTGAGAATTTTGCGGCCAAAAGCCCTCTGTGCTCCATGGTGTCATCTGATGACGCAGAAGCAGGGGGAGCGTATATTGTAAAGTGACGAAGGGGAAGTAGGAAAAAGGCCGGCTGTCCTGGGCAATTGGAGAGCTTGGAGTCGCGGAAACGCGGTTTCCAGATAATATCGTATCGAAATCACAGACTGCGGGCATCTGCGACAGCTGTCACCAGGCGTTGATGAGGTAGGTTCTTGCCTTGTCGAGTATCGAAGCATGTCTCGCGCCGCCATCGACGCGATGGCGGCCGCCAGGCAGTGCAACCGCGGACAGTGACGACGGCTTGAGACGCTGAGCCCGTTCGCGCTCGGACTTTGAACCAACGACGGAAACCCCCAGCTCGTGTGACGGCGGGGGATATTCCCGATCGCTGAGCTGAAATCCGGGGCGCGGGCTTGCCGCTCGGTCGCGATATTGACAGGGACGAAGCTTCGACCGTAACTGCCGCCAATGTGGAAAGCCCCTCCTTGTAAGGTGCTTGCCAGCAGGACGGTGCCACATCGCGTTGATCAGGACATCGCGTTGACCAGGGGCGGGCAAGAGGTCGCCCCGGGCAGGCCCCGGGACAGGTTTGCACAGGCGGGTCGCGCTGGTGACGTCCGCAGATCCGACGGCAGCAAATCCGTGGATCAGATGAAGCGACGGGGGCAGGCACGATGCGCATTGGAATCGACTTCGACAATACTGTCGCGTGTTACGATGGCGTCTTCTACGCTGCCGCGCTGGAAAAAGGTCTGATCCCGCCCGAACTAGGGCGGGGGAAGAACGCCGTGCGCGATTACCTGAATGGTTCGGGCCGCAAGGATGACTTCACGGAACTGCAGGGGTACGTCTACGGCGCCCGGATGGACCTTGCCGCTCCCTATGACGGCTTTGCCGCCTTCGTCGCAGGCGCTCGCAGGAACGGCCACGAACTCTTCATTGTCAGCCACAAGACGCGCCATCCCATTCTCGGGTCGCGGCATGACATGCATGATGCCGCCCGCGGCTTCCTCGTCTCCAACGGTCTCGTCGGCGAGACGGCGGTTCCCGCCGGGAACGTCTTTTTTGAACTGACGAAGGAAGAGAAGGTCGCCCGCGCCGCGACGATCGGCGTCGAGGCATTCATCGACGATCTTCCCGAAATCCTGGCCATGGACGGGTTTCCGCACGGCGTGAAGCGCATCCTGTTCGATCCGCATGGCGCCCATTCCGGTGAAGCCTCGCGCGCTGGATGGCAACACGTGACTTCTTGGAACCTCGTCGACACCGCCCTGACCGGGGCGGCGGCGTGAGCCAGGGCGGTGCCGCCGGCATGACGGAATCTCTCTCCGGGTCCTTGGAAAGCGGTCCACGGCACATCGCCGAACGGCTGGTCGAAAAGGCCGGGTTGCCCGCGGTGGCGGAAATTGGCCGACTGACGGGCGGAAAAAACAACCAGGTCTTCCAGGTGACCCTCACCGACGGCAGTCTCCGGGTTCTCAAATGTTACCACGTCGATGCGCGAGATGATCGGGATCGGCTGCGTGCCGAATGGAGCTACCTGAACTACGCCTGGGAACGAAAGGTTCGCAACATACCCGAGCCGATCGCTTGCGACCCGTCGCACGCCGCAGGCCTTTATGGCTTCGTGGCTGGACGCAAGCTTGCCGCCGCCGAGATCGACGCGGCCGCCGTCGCCGCCGCCGCTGCTTTCGTTGTCGCCGTCAACGCAGCACCCCATCGACCGGAGGTCCTTGATGCGGGTTCCGAGGCCTGCTTCACGATCGCCAACCATTTGGCCACGGTCGATCGACGCGTGGCGCGCTTTGCCGATATCGATGACAGTGCGCCCCAGGCCGAGGAAGCCCGGCGCTTCGTCGCCGATCGATTGAAGCCGTCATGGCAGAGGGTGAGGGGCGAGATCGTCCGGGATATCGGGCGGGAGGGACTCGACCCCGAGGCAAAGATCGCCCGGCCGATCGTCTCGCCTTCGGATTTCGGCTTCCACAACATGCTGTGCGACGATCTCGGCCATTTGTCGGTGATCGACTTCGAATATGCCGGTCGCGACGATCCGGCCAAGCTCGTCTGCGACTTCTTCTGCCAGCCGGAAATTCCGGTGCCGATCCAGTTTTTCGATACTTTTGCCGATCAGATCGTGCGCGAGCTTGGTCTGCCGACCGAAGACCGGCGTCGATGCGCCATCCTTCTCGACGCCTACAGGATCAAGTGGGTCTGCATCATTCTCAACGAATTCCTGGCGCTCGGATCGAGCCGGCGCGCCTTTGCCGATCCCGGCGCGCGCGCCGAGCGCTGCCGCCGCCAACTCGAACGCGCCGGCCAGCGTCTGGCGCTCGTTGCCCGTTGACCTACCCATGACTCCTGGAGCTTTTGATGCCGTATCGTGATTTCGTCAGCCTGGTCCACAAATCCACGACGCGCGACTATCTCGCGCGCGTGACAGAGCGCGACAAGGCGGAGGTCGCCGACCTCGCGCTGGAATGGGCCTACGACTATTGGGACGGCTCGCGCCAGACGGGCTACGGCGGCTACAAGTACGACGGCCGCTGGCGCAAGGTCGCCGACGCCATGGTCGCGGCCTACGGGATCAAGCCCGGAATGCGCATTCTCGACGTTGGCGCCGGCAAGGGCTTTCTCCTGCACGATCTTCTGGAGGCGGTGCCCGGTGTGGAGGTACACGGCATTGATATCTCCGGCTACGCGATCGAACATTCGATGGAGTCGGTGAAGGCGAGCATCGTGGAAGGAACCGCGGCAAAGCTTCCTTTCCCGGATGACCACTTCGACCTCGTCATCTCGATCAACACCCTTCACAACCTCTACGTCTACGATCTCTTCGCGGCCTTGTGGGAAATCGAGCGGGTGTCGCGTGGGGCAAAATACCTCTGCGTGGAGGCGTACCGCAACGAACGCGAGAAGGTGAATTTGATGTATTGGCAGTTGACCTGCCGTGCATTCCACACGCCGCAGGAGTGGGAGTGGATCTTCGCCGAAAGCGGCTATCAGGGCGACCACGAGTTCATCACCTTCGAGTAGCCTGTCCAACTGCGCGGCCATCAAGCGCCGCGCAGTTCCCTGGTCGCCCGTGAAGTTTGACTACCTATTCATCTGAGCATCATCGTGGGCGATGCCCGTTTGCAATCGCAATCGGGGTTTTTCTTTATCCGGCGGGGGTATGGCGGGGCCGACGAAGAGCGTCTGGATGAAGGCACGCCAAATGGCTGCGAACCAGCGCAGGAGAAGGTGGAAGTTGTAGCCGGCGGCGGCGAGGACGGCGTTGCTCCGGTCGCCTTCGGGGCCTTTGAGGGGGTTGCGGTCCATTCGATGGTCGGCCTTGAGATGGCCGATGACGGGCTCGACGGCGGCGCGGCGCTTCATCTCGCGCTTGATGGCCCTTGTGGTGTGGCGGACCTGGCCGGTGACGAAGACGCGCAGGCGGTTGGGGTGATTGTGGCCGCGATAGCCGCGGTCGACATGGATGCGCTTGACCTCGACGCCGGTGATGCTCTCCATCTCGGCGACGACAGGGCCGAGGGTGTGGCCGTCGAACGGATTGCCGTGCAGGGCCTTGGCATGGAGGACGAACTGGCCGCCCCTGGGCTTGGTGGCCGGGGTGGCGACGGAGACCTTGCAGCCGAACTCGTAGGGCTTGTGCGCCTTGCCCTTGCCGATGCATTCGACCTCGGGCGCATGCAGCGAATAGACCTTCGGCCCGCGCTGGCGGTGCTTCTGGTGCAGGAGCCGCATCGACAGCGACAAGAGCCCGGCGAAGCGCTCTTCCAGGCCGGCGTTTCCGGCGGTTTTGCGGCGGATGTCGCGCATCAGGCGGCCGAGCCGTGTGCGCAGGAATTTGAGCTGCCGGTTGGCCCGCTTGAACTGCTTGGCATGACGATAGCGCCCGACCATGATCGCCGCCCGCTTGGCAAGCCGGACATAGCTCTGGCGCAGGGCAAGGCCGTTCTTTCGGGCCAGCGCCCCCAGCTTGACGATCGCCCGGTGCAGCAGCCTGGCATCGGTCGGATGGGCGATCGCCTTTTCCTGCACGGTCGTGTCGACGACGACGCGCTCGAGATCCTTGCCCTCGATCGCCCCGCTGCGGTGGGCGACCGACAGGCTCTCCTGCAAGAGTGCCGAAAGCCGCTCCTCGCCGAGCCGCTGACGCCAGTGCGTCAGCGACGAGCGATCAAAGCTCAGCCTGTGGCGGAAGGTCTCCTCGCCGCAGAAGAACTGGAAGTACGGGTTTTCCACCCAGCGCGCGCACAGCGCCTCGTCGGACAAAGAGTGCATGGGCGGATTCAAACGGTCGTCGCAACAGGGTTCGTTTCTGTTTTCTTCAGCCATCCGTCAAGAGCTTCAGCGGGGCTTTTCCAGCCGAGAGTCTTGCGCGGCCTGGCGTTAAGGGTCGCAGCCACGGCGGCGAGCGTTTCGGCGCTGTGGGCGCTGAGGTCCGTACCCTTCGGGAAGTACTGGCGCAGCAGCCCGTTGGTGTTCTCGTTGGTGCCGCGCTGCCAAGGGCTCCGCGGATCGCAGAAGTAGATCTCGACGCCCGTATCAATCTTGAGCGTGGCGTGCTGGGCCATTTCAGCGCCCTGGTCCCAGGTCAAAGACCGTCGAAGTTCTTCAGGCAGTGCTACGATGGTGCGGGCGATTGCATCACGAACAGCCTCGGCGCCATGCCCGGCGAGCGCGGGACCATTCTTGGCTCGCGGCCCGTCACCGTGGCCCTCAAGCCGGGGGAGATGCAGCAGCATCGTGAAGCGGGTCGTGCGTTCGACGAGCGTGCCGATCGCCGAGCTCTCCAACCCGAGAATGAGATCGCCTTCCCAGTGTCCCGGAACTGCCCGATCGGATGCTTCGGCCGGGCGTTCGCTGATCATTATCTCGGGCGACACGAAGCCTTTGCCTCTTTGACCAACTCGCGCCCGCGGCGTCCGCAGCGCCCGCCCCGTGCGGAGGCATGCCGTCAATTCACGGCGCAGCTCACCACGACCCTGGATGAAGAGCTCCTGATAGATGGCTTCGTGACTGATGCGCATCCCCTTGTCATTGGGAAAGTCGACGGTGAGACGGTTGGCGATCTGCTCCGGGCTCCAAGCCTTCGCCCATCGTCGATCCTTGCGCTGGCCATGCCGACGGCTCTTCCAGGGAACAGTCGGGCCGGGAATGGCAACACCCTTCGGCGCCGTGACCATTCCGGCGAGCCGCTCCTCGACATAGGTGCGCAAAGCTGTGTTGAGAGCAAGCTTTGTGGCTTTCGGTCGCCGACCTGATCGCTCCGCATGCCACTGAGCGGTCGTCGCTCGATACTCCAGGCCGCCGCCGCGTGTCGCAGCGTTGCGCCGTAGCTCTCGAGAGATCGTCGAAGCGGCTCGACCAAGTCGGCGTCCGATTTCCTGCCTGGAAAGGCCTTTGACACGAAGAAGCGCAATCTCCTCACGCTCGGCAAACGCGAGATACCGCCCGGACAACGGCTTGGCCGAAGACCTGAACATCGCTGGTGGCATGCCGCCCGCCTTTCGGAACCAGCGAGCGCCGACGGGGGCCGACATGCCCGCCGAGACAGCAGCATCATCGCTGCTCATCCCCATGGCAATACCGGACCAGAACCGCTGGAGCTCGGTTCGTGAGGCCAATGGTGGCCGTCCTGGTGACAGCATAGGCGCTCGTCCCGACCGATGTGATCGCCGTCTCTTCATGTCCATCGCAACCTCCTTGGTTCAGGCGTTGCGACGACCGATTGAATGAAAGATGTGCTTGAGGATCAAAAGCCCTGCCATCAGCCGGACCGGCAGCGGCGGCTGGCCGACGCCGGCATGATGCACCGCGCCAAAGCGCCTCTCGACAAAGGACCAGTCGATCTCCTGGCAAGCCGCACCAGCGGGTGCCCCATGTCGATGATCTCGCACAGCGCCGGCAGGAACAGGTCTCGATGACGCTCATCCCGCGGTTTGGACATCGTCCCTGCCTCCGCTGATCGCCTGGAGAATCGGACCATGAACCGCCGAAAAAGGGAATCCGGAATCGCAAGAAATCCAGGCTCAAACCCCAGCTTTTTTGCAAAATCGGATACTTGCCGAATACGAAAAACCGTGGGGGATCAAACAGTCAGAGATCGTTCACGGACGACGAGGAGGCCGACGTGGACAACACGCCCAATTTTTCCCTTCCCTACATCGCGCCGAGCCAGGCGCAGAAGCATGTGACGCACAATGAAGCGCTTCGCATGCTCGACATGGTCGTGCAGATATGCCTCGCCACGCGAGGAGGGGCCGAGCCCCCGGCCATCGTCGAGGAGGGTGAGTGCCATCTCGTCGGTTCCGGGGCTTCCGGCGCATGGGCGGGGCGCGAGGGCCAACTCGCCGCATGGCAGGATGGCGCCTGGATCTTCCTGGCGCCACGCTGCGGTTGGCAGGCCTATGTGGCGGACGAAGACGTTCTCGTCGTCCACGACGGCGATAACTTTCGTCCTGCGCATACGATGGTCGGTGGCGACGTTGCGACCCTCGGCATCAATCAGAGCGCAGACCTGGCCAATCGCCTGTCGGTCGCCTCTGCGGCATCGCTGTTCAATCACGCGGGCAGCGACCACCGGCTCAAGATCAACAAGGCCGGAACCGCCGATACGGCCTCGACGCTTTTTCAGTCCGGTTTCCAGGGGCACGCCGAGATCGGACTGGCGGGGCGAAACGACTTCGTCGTCAAGGTTAGCGCCGACGGAATAGACTGGGTTGAAGCGCTGAGCGTCGACGCGCAGACGGGCAGCGTCGCGATGCCAGCGACCGCGCTCGGGGAGGACATGCTGGTGAACAGTGGGTTTTCCGTCAACCAGCGCGGCTTTTCCGGGGGTTTGTTGGCAGCAGGAAAGTTCGGCTTCGATCGCTGGAAGAGCGGCAGCGCAGGCGCATCTCTGACCGCTGCGGCGGGTGTCGTCACTTTGAGTTCCGGGTCAATCGTCCAGACAGTGGAGCGCGGGATCTGGCCGGAAGGCGATACTGCGACCATGACGGTCTTCGTCGCCGATCTGGCCGGCGGTTCGCTGGAAGTCACCTGCGGAACGGCCTCCGCCACGATCACGCCGGGTGCGGGACTGTCGGCGGTCACGGTCGCGCCGGGGATGGCACCAAATCTCGCAGTGTCGCTTCGCCCGATCGGTCCGCCGGTAACGTTCACACGGGTCGGCCTGTTGGCGGGCGCCAGGCGATTTTCCCCCCGGCAGCGAACCCTCGCCAGCGAGGTCGAGCTTTGCCGACGATACTATACCAAGGGCTACGACAGTGGCGTCGCTCCCGCCGACGGCGCCGGGGGCCCCGGATACAATCTCGGCATCTGCTACACGGCCGGAACGATCGCGTCCCAAAGAGTGGTGCTGGCACCGTTGATGCGCGCTGTTCCCAGCATCTCCTTCTTCGCGCCAAACACGGGCAATTCTGTCATCAGCGCCAGATGGCAGGCCTATGGCCCCGGCATTGCCTATGGCAATGCCGCCTCGATGTCGCTGGCCGAGGTCAGTTCCGGTGGCTTCACCACCAACATCGCGTTCACTGGCGCCTTGGCGGGTAGCGCCTACCTGCTGTGCGGCGGCTGGAGTGCGCAGGCAGAACTCTAGCCGCCGGGCGGCCCGGCGAGCCCGTGCTTGGGCGCGGGACGCGAACGGTGTGGCGACGGGGTATCGGGCGCGACCGGACCCCAGAGCTACAAGGCGATCGACCAGATTTGCCTGAAACGCCATATCCGCTCGCCGCGCCGGAGAGTGTGAGGACCGGATCTCACCTTCGCCAGCACTTTCGCGCCCTGCACTCTCACGCTGGAGCGAGTTGCTGTCTGCGGTGGTACGTATCGATGCCCGTCTGCCGCTCAAGGCGTGTGCGCAGCCGCCATTTTCTGCGCGGCGTTATAGAGTTCGATGTCTCCGGCATTGAGTTGTTCGATTCGCTTGATCACGTCCGGCTCGATCACCGAACGGTCGAGCCTATCCATGGTGCGGTTGCGGTGCATTTCCTGACCCTCGAAAGTGAAGTCGAGAACCCGTCCAAGCCGGGCGATGTCGCGATCGAATGTTTCGACGAAGCCGATGAAATCGAACGTGGCGAGGTGGCGCAAGGCTGCGTCGACGATCACTCGCCGGTCGGGGTCACGAGGCGCGCGATAATCCGATCCTAGTGCGTGACACTGGTGATCGATGGTGAACATCGAGACGGAGGGCATATCGCACTGCAAAAAATCCGAGAGCGACAGGCTTTTCGCCATCATGGTTGCGCTGTTCGGATCGTCGACAGCGGCGGCCTCACGCAGATAGTAATACGAGGAAAGTACGCGATCGATTGGATCACGCAGGAATGTCATCAGGAAAAGGGGTTTCCGCAGTTTTTCTAGATGAACTGCGCAGAAGTGCCCGAGTATGAGCCCATAATCCTCGAATGCCTCGCGCGGCGTGGCGTCGAAATCGTGCGGCATACCGTTGAAAAACGGCACCTCCGGCATGGCGGATTTCAGGAGGTGGTGCACGCTCGTGCCAGCGCTCTTGCCGATGTGCAGGAATGCTATCTGGCGCGAGCGCTGAGAGGCCGGCACGCCCGACAATGACCGATATCGGTTGGCCAGTGTCTGCACCGGCATTCCGCCGACATGGATCTGGCGCTCGCGCAATTGCCGTAGCTCGGCATTCAGCGCAGCGTTTTCGCCCCGCAGCGCCGTTGCCATCTCTTCCGCCTGCTCCGCCCGCTGGTCGATAACGGGTTCCGACGACGGCGGCGGGCCGTCCGATGCCATGCCAACGGCGATCTGGGCCTGAAGCCGACCGAGCTCGGCACGGAGAGCATGGTTCTCCGTGCGGATGCTCTCGACGACGGCTTCGGCATCGGTGGCGCGCTGGTGCAGCTCTGCCTTGGTTCCGGAGATCGATCCGGCACTTTCCAGTTCCGCTTGGATTTGCCGCTGCAGCCGGCCGAGTTCCGCTTTCACCAAGTTATTTTCGGACACTACCGCGGCGACGACACGCTCGTATTCCGTCACTCTCCGCTGCAAGTCTGCACGCACTTCGGCGACTTCGGCATGCCGAGCTAGGTTTTCGGCTGCGATTACCGCGTCGGGCAGGGGGCTCGGGCTGCGGACGGCGGGGGGAAGCGTAGTAGACGGCATCGTCCCGCGGCCGCCACCAAACTGCCTCAGTGCTTCCTGGTAGACGATCATGTCGGCCTGATTGTAGCGCTCGATCAGCTCGCGCGTTTTTGCATCCAGCTCCGCGACGCCGGGACGTGACGCGGCCTTCTTTTCATGGGCAAGGACGGGCGCAGCCGCACCGAATATGGCTGCCAGACGCGCGGTATCGGCCTGGATTGTATCGAGGAAGCCGACGAAGTCGAAGCCGTCGAGATGTGACAGGGCGAGATCGGCGAGTTCGCGGACTGGCATGACCCGCGGCGCACGCCAGTCGCTGGCAAGGGAGTAGGCCTGCGTATCCCGCGAGAAGCGAATGCAGTCGGGCTCTTCACTGGCGACCCAGTCTGCCAGAGATAGCCGATGCGCCAGTTCCACCGGCGCCGAATTGCCCGGGAGGTCCGGCAGGGCGCGCAGGAACTCGTACATGGATACGACACGGTCCATCGGTTCGCGCAGAAAGGTCAGCAGAAACGGCCGGCGAAATTTTCGAACGTGGTCGTAGGAGAAATGCCCCATCAAGAGGCCATAGTTCGCCAAATTCTCCGACGTCATCGCGTCGTATTTCGTCTCGTCGAGATTGCGAAGCGGAACGCCCGGCATCATCGACGTCAGCGCCCGCTGAATACTTGTCCCGCCGCACTTCATGATGTGAAGGAACGCCACCTGCCGCGACTGCAGGGGAGGCGGAACGCGCATCTCGCTGTTCACACGCATGCGCCAGAGAGCGGCCTCGGCCTCATAGCGGTCGCGCTCGGCCTTCAGTTCGGCCACCGTTTGCGCCTCGCTTGCGACAGCACCCGGGGCCTCGTCCCTAGCCACGCCAAGCGCAGAAGCATGTCGCGGTGTGTCTGGCGATCCAGTGTAAGTCATGTCGGGCTTACTCTCCGGCCCTTCTGCACCGTCCAGTGGGTCGTGGGGTGCGAGCGCCTCCGGTTTTCTCATGCGACCCTGCCCAATCGCGCTTTTATCTGCCCATTTCCAGAATTGAATCTGTCCGGCACGAGAGATGGAATTGAAAAGCTGTCGCAATTATATTTTCCGAACCACGATGATGTAAATGACAGGAAGGAGGCATCGCCGGGATCCTGAGCCGCATCCGGATGCTGCCCTTGAGGGATGCGGATTGGATCGACGCCGATAGCGTCTAGATGCTCCCGCGCCGGCTCTCGGCCAAGGCTATCTCGCCACAGACCTGAGCCATGCTCCGAAGGGGAGAGACAGGCGCGGCCTGCAGTTTGCGGGTCGACAGCGATGTGTCCAGGGGGCGCGCCTCGAGGAAGGGGAAGTCGCCGAGGTGAGCGCGCTCCAGCTTCGCAGCTATCGGTCCGTCCGCTCGTGCGAGCGCGTCGACGAGAAGGGCCGCCAGATCGTAGCGGCTCAACGAGGTCGGCCCAGCCACATGGTAGATACCGGTGCTGCCGAGATCGGCCAGCGCGACCATGACTGCGGCTATGTCGTCGACATGTCCCGGCGTGATGATCTGATCGACGGCGCAGCGCATGGTGCGCCCGGCCTCCATGTCCTCGAGCCACTGGCCGAGCACGCTATGGATATTCCGATCGCCGCTGACGATTTTGGATGACCGGCAGATTAGCCATGGCTCGCTGCGGGTTTCGAGCCAGGCTTCCACCTCGCTCTTTTGGCGTCCATATTCCGTCGTGGGAGAGCGGACTTCATCTTCCGTCCGGTCCCCCTTCGTGCCGTCGTAGACGTAGTCCGTCGACATGAAGACTGGCACAAGGCCGCGGGCAAAGCATTCCGACATAAGCGCCACATTGCTGTCGACGTTGATCTTGCGTGTCGCGGCCGGCTCGCGGGCGCACAATTCCGGGTTGATTGCCCCATAGAGAAAGAAGACATGCCTGAGGTCTGTCGGAAGGACATCCTCGATGTCGGCGAGGCGGCTGCTTTCGGCGCGAAAGCCGATGCCGCCGGAGAAGGCGGAGCCGGCATAGGTGCCGACGCCGCGTCCGCCGAGAGTGTGCAGGAGCCGGCGGCCAAGATAGCCCGACCCGCCGACGACCAAAGCTGATTTCATATTCAGTGTCCTGCGATTACGGGCAAATGCGGGCGAGATGGTATGGGAAGCGTCGAAATCACACGGCCGATGACGCCGCAATCCGGCCCCCGAAGGTTTGGCGGGCGAAATGTCCGCCTAGCCGTGGGTCTTGATGGCAATGCGACCAGTATAGTCGACACGCATCAACATAATCGGCACGTTGTGCGCCTGAAGATATTCGTCGATTGCCTGCTTGGCGCCCTTGAAATGTCCATAATCGTCGATGATCAGGATCCCGTTGGGGACCAGTCGCGGAAAGAGATGCTCCATCTCGTGGACCGTCGACGCGTACCAATCGGTGTCTAGCCTCAGGATCGAAATCTGCTCGGGTGCATGCTGAGGGATGGTCGTCTCCACCATTCCCTTCACATAGCGCAGGCGTTCCTCCGGATAGCCGGTCCGCCGCATGTTTTCCTTGACCTCGTCAAGATGCGCGCGGGCCCAGTCGCTGGCCTCCTCGGAAACCTTCTTTGTCTCCCACCACTTCTTGGCGTCGTGTCCCCAAATATCGACGTCCTCTGCCGACGGCTCGGGGAGACCCTCATAAGTATCGAACAGGTGGATCGTCCGCTCGCCGCCAAACAGCTGTAAAGCTTCTGCCGCAACCATCATGCTGCCGCCCCGCCAGACGCCGCATTCGACGATGTCTCCCGGAATACCGGCCTTTTCGATGTACTCGACGGCCTTGAAAAGGCTGTACATGCGATCGGGCGAGGTCATCGAATAGGAACGGCACCGCGTATAGATCGGCGGAAAGGCCTCATCCATGTCGGCGAGGCCAAGTTCCTTCTGATAATGCGCGCTGGCTGCCTGATGGTCATATTCCGGCTCTGGTTCAGGCGCTGCCGGTTCCGCCGCTACCGGAGAGATGGGCGGAGGCGCCACGACAGGAGCCACCTCCTCGACAACGGGCTCGCTGGGCACTGCGGCGTGCGCTGGCTGAGCCACTGGCTCGGCAACGGCCGGGGGAACAGAGAGGAGCGCCGTATATGCCGTCTCCTTGTCGAGGAGGTCGCGCACTCGCCGCTGCGGCACGATATCGAAGCCTCGGCTTTCGACCGAGCGGCGCACCAGACGTTTCAGGAGGTTCATTCGGGGCTCCCGCGATAATTGTGGACGACAAAGCGTCGGGCGAAAATGCCATAGGTCCCGTCGTCGGAATACTCGATCCCATACCGTTCGACACAATCGCGCCAGGCGCGTCGCTCACCGAACTGCGGGTCCGCGCGGTTGCAATTCCAGTCGTCGAAATAGATGAGCGCGCCCTTCTGAACCATTCCGCGAGAGAACAACCCGTCGAGGACGTCCATCGCGGAACTGTAGAGATCGCTGTCGACGTGAAGCAGCGCAAAGCGCAGGTCACCCGGCAACGCCGGAACCGTATCTGAAAACCACCCGGAAACGATCTCGAACCGATCGGCCGCAAGATGTGCTCCGACCATGCGCCTCAGTTCGTCCGGGGAAACGCCGTGGCAGGAACCGGGCGACCAGACATTGTCTTTGACATGCGGCGACTGCGCGTCGACGCTGTCCTTTTCGGACGCGGGAAGGCCAATGAAACTATCGAAGAGATAGAGCTTTCGCGGCGCGTGCTTATACGCCGACACCGCGTAGGCGAGCGTCGAGTCGCATGATGCGATAGCGCGCGCGATCCCCGTCGCGGTGCGTCCGGTCATGGTGCCGAACTCGGCGATGGCGCCATCCACGTCGTAGCCATAAATGGCGGCAATGCCCTCGGACATCGCGTTGATCGCTGCCTGTGTATGAAACGCGAAAGGATCGCCGGTCCCGTTCCAACCGCTCATGGCCGTAAGCGGGGCGTAACTTGCGAGCCGGCGCGCGAGCGCAGCTTCCTGCTGAACCACGAACGCTCCCTGCGCACTCGCGATCCTGGCATCTACCGAGGCGTGAAGGCGTTTACGCAAATATTTCAGCATTTTAATTTCGATCTGCAGGGCTTTAGAGTTGTCAGCGCGCGTCGCTGGGAAATACATGCACCATCGACTCTGGATGAGCAAGATTGCCACGGCAATTCCATTGACGCCGCGTCACGGCCCTTTGGCCCGCGCGCAACACGGCACAGGTATTGCTCCGAATGGCCTCGATACACCACCTTTCTCTGCCCAGCGGGCAACGCTGCCTTCGGTAGGAGCGATCTCCACAATTGCGCCCGTCGCAAGGCTGACTGTCGCGCGGTCGGTAACGTGTTTCGAAGGTCGTGTCCGTCAACGTGGTGGAAATTGGGGTGTAACTGAAGCGGCTCGGTTTCAGGCGGCTGCGGTGGAAATACGTACGGTTTCGGGCTTGGTGCTGTTGGACATGAGTTCGGCCATGGGTTCGGTCTGCATGTAGCGGTTTTGCGTCTGCCATTCGTCGTTGGCCTCGAGGAGGACGGCGCCGATGAGGCGGATGATGGAGCCCTCGTTCGGGAAGATGCCGACGACATCGGCGCGCCGCTTCACCTCCTTGTTCAGGCGCTCCAGGGAATTGGTCGAATGGATCCGGGTCCGATGCTGACCGGGAAAGTCCAGATGCGCCAGCACGTCGGTCTCGCTGTCGTCGATGAAGCTGCCGAGCTTGGGACACTTTCCCCGGAGCTGGTCGGCGACGTGGCGCAGCGCCTGGGCCGCGCCGGCGCGATCGGGTTGGATGAAGGCCTGGCGCAGGGCCGCAGCCGCCATGCTTTGCTGCGCCTTCGGGACATAGGACAGGGCGTTGCGCATCCAGTGGACGCGGCAGCGCTGCCAGGAGGCGCTGAACACCCGGCGGATGGCGGCCTTCAGCCCTTCATGGGCATCCGATATCACGAGCTTCACGCCGGAAAGGCCGCGGCGCACGAGGCTCTTGAGGAAGGTCGACCAGAAGGTCTCCGCTTCCGAGGGCCCGATGTGAAGGCCGACGATCTCGCGCTTGCCGTCGGTGTTGACGGCGACAGCGATTATTGCCGCCACCGAGACGATACGGCCGCCTTCGCGCTGCTTCAGGTAGGTCGCGTCGAGCCAGAGATAGGGCCAGTCGCCGGTGAGCGGGCGATCGAGAAAGCCGCCGACGCGGTCGTCGATATCTTTGCACAGCTTCGACACCGTGCTCTTGCCGATCCCCGACAGTCCCATGGCCTGCACCAGATCGTCGACGCGACGCGTGGACACGCCGCTGATCCAGGCCTCCTGGATGACCGCGACAAGCGCCTTCTCCGAGAGCTTTCTCGGTTCCAGGAACGGCGGAAAGTAGCTGCCTTGTCGAAGCTTGGGGATGCGAAGCTGCAAGGAGCCAAGCCGGGTATCGAACGAGCGGTCCCGGTAGCCGTTGCGATAGGTCGCCCGTTCCAGGGTGCGTTCATGGCGCCCGGCGCCGATCATGCCCTCCACGTCGGCCTCCATGAGAAGCTGCATCACGCTCTCGGCTATCGTCCTCAGGAAATCGCCGTCTCCGGCTTTTGCCAGAAGCTCGGCAAGCGGTAATCTGTCCTCGGTCATCGGGTGCTCCGGTCAGGTTGAAGTCTCGCAACTCCACCTTAGCCGGCCAATCCGGTGGCCACCTCCGTCGCACCATCTGAGATCCGAGTTTCCACCACCAGCGCGGACACTACCTGTTTCGAAGGCGGCACCGTTGGCGAGGAGGAAGCTTTGTCGTAGCGCGCACCCGCACGAGACTCTGCCAGATGGAATGGCTGCTTGCGTGCCTTAGGCAACGCTTATAATCCTGCCTCAGGATTGGGAAACGCAAAGGTCGTCAATGATCGGATTTGGGCATGTCCGCTACCTGTCGGAGCGGGGGTATTTGGGGCCTCACAGTCGGCTCCTCGACATCGGGTCACAAAATCTCCTGAACCTTTCACGCGAAGACGTGCAGTGGTTCGTCTACAAGCATGGTGGAGCAATTATGCCCGAGGCGGCGGAACAATTGGCGTCGGCGGCCTCCATCCAGCCGGGGAAGGCGACGCTCTACCTCTCCGAACTCATGGTCCATACCGACATCACGTACGGCTCGTACGATGTGTGTCCGGGGATCGAAACGACGATTTTCGACCTGAACACGGACGCCGTTCCCGAAAAGGAAAAGGGTACCTTCGACGTCGTTCTGAATATCGGAACGACGGAGCATGTTCTGCACCAGTTCAACGCGTTCAAAGTGATTCACGAAGCGGCGAAAGTCGGTGGCATCATCATGCACCAGGTGCCGGAGGCCGGTTACACCGGTCACGGTTATTTCGCCTACCGCCCCCAGTTCTTTCGCGATCTGGCCGAGGCGAACGGATACGAGATCCTCGACATCTGGCACAACAACTCAGGATACGATGTCCTCTCCGAGGAGGTCGATTTCCGCGATCCTTACCGGCCAGGGGTGCCGGCCAGCGGTGCGGAGACCCACCCGCTGACGGTCGTCAACTACAACCTGAACGTTGTCATGAGAAAGACTGCGGACAAAACGTTTCGATGTGGGCTGGAACTGGCGACGTCGCATGCTGCCGTCGATCCCGCCGTTGCAGGCCGCTATGCACAGGCCGGCGTCGGCAGGGAAGGCAGGGCCCCACATGCGGCGGAGAAGGGATTCATGTCGCGCTTGGCCAATGCCTTCCGTCGCTGGCGTAGGTAAGAGTTCAGTCATCGCGCCGTCGCCCCGGCACCTTATATCGAAACGTCAGCCGGGATCTGCACGAGAGGAATAGTCGACTTGCCCGAGATTTGGGATGGCGCCACGGCGAGGCTCGCAGGCGGGCTTTCGGAGGAGAGGGCCGGAATGTGCAATCCCGCCCGCCGCAGGTCATGGCGCATCTGCCGACCATGAGGCCGGATGGACGGCTCTTGGCAGCAGCGGCGATGGCCATCGTTGCGACGGCCGGCATCGCCTCGGCCCAAGCCGTTCCTCGTGACTTCGGCCTGCCGGTGTCCTGCGACTTCGGCGTTGACTGTTTCGTTCAGCAACTCCCCGACATGGACCCGGGTCCGTCGATCATCGATCCCTTCTGCGGTCCGTCATCGTACGATGGGCATGATGGCATCGACATCCGCGTCCGAAGCCTTGAGGACGTGCAGCGCGGGGTCGCCGTCTTGGCGGCCCGTGACGGCAGGGTCCATGCGCGGCGGGATGGCGAAGAGGATGTGCTGATTAGAAATGACGGCGATCGAGGCCGTATTGCAGGCCGGGAGTGCGGAAACGGGATCGTCCTGTCCCACGCCGATGGCGCCGAGAGCCAGTACTGCCATTTGAAGCGTGGCAGTGTGCTGGTCGGCACCGGTGATGCTGTTGCCGCAGGACAAAAGATCGGGGAAATTGGCTATTCCGGCCTCGCCGAATTTCCCCACGTACATTTTTCCGTTCGGTTTCGGGGGCGCAAGTACGATCCCGTAAGTGGTCGCCCCCTGGATGCAGGGTGTACAGGCAAGGGAGCGCTGTCCTCGGGGCTGTTCAAGCCTGAAGCCGCCGGGATGCTTCCGGTCGACTTGACGGCCGTGCTCGGAATGGGGCTGACAGGACAGCCCCTCGATCACGATTCCTTGGCCGTCAATGGACCGCTTCCCGGACTCAGTCTGGACGCGGACGCGACGCTCGCATGGGGATGGTTTATCAATCTTCGCAAGGGAGACGTTATCCGCGGCCACCTGCTGGCGCCGGACGGTGCGGTCTTTTTCGAAGGCGAAAACGCGCCGCTCGACCGCAACAAGGCGACGTATTCCTGGTACGCTGGCCGCCGGCAGCCGCCGTCCCCCGGGCTTTGGAAAATAAAAATGAGCATCTTGAGGGACGGCGCCGAGGTCCTTAGCGAATCAAGGATAGTTGATGTTCAATAGGCACTTATGCTTACTGCCTACTTCTGAGGCATCATCGCCGCCGCTCGGGCTGGGTGCGCATTTGCCTTCACGCACTTCTTCGATCGTTGCCGCCATTCGGCAAGGCTGCTATCAGGGGCCGACATTAGAAACCGTTGAGGATCAGCATGCAGAATGACGCAACGACCAAGGAACCGCAGTATGAACTGTTGTTCCGTGTCAAGGAGAAGCATGGGATCACGCGACTTGGCCTGATGGTCAACGAGTCCTGGAACCAGGATCCGAAGAGAACTCTGTTCACGCTCTCGCGGTATAAGTTTGTCTCGCGGATGCTTCAGGGGCGAAAGAATGTCCTCGAAGTTGGGTGCGCCGATGCCTTCGGCACGCGTATCGTTCAGCAAGCGACGGAAAAGGTTACCGCTGTCGACTTCGACCCGCTGTTTATTGCCGACGTAAATGAAAGAATGGATCCGCACTGGCAGTTTGAAGCCCGCATCCATGACATGCTGGAAGGCGGTCCCGTTCCCGGAGACTTCGACGCGGTCTATGCGCTTGATGTCCTTGAGCACATGCAGCCAAGCCAGGAAGATCTTTTCTTAAAGAACCTCGTCGGCTCCATCACCGCCGAAGGCGTCGCCGTGGTCGGCATGCCGTCGCTCGAGTCACAGACCTACGCCTCGCCACAGAGCAAGGCCGGCCATGTCAACTGCAAGACGGGCCTTGACCTCAAGTCGACTATGGAACGCTACTTCCACTCGGTGTTCATTTTTTCGATGAATGACGAGGTAGTCCATACCGGGTTCTATCCGATGGCCCATTACATACTGGCGCTTTGTGCGCACCCGAAGACCGGAGCCTAGGAGTAGAGATGGGTATCGGTCCGCATGCAATCAAGCTAACCCGCATCATCCGCGAGTCCGGCCTTCTCAAAGATGGCTTTTCTGTCATCGAGCTGGGGAGCCAGGATTTTGCGCCAACGATGCCGGCCGCACGGAAGATGATCAAGGCCGAATTCGGCTATGATAATGTCGACGACATCAGCGCACCTGTGGAACTCTACAGGAAAATGGGCGCGGCCCGATATGATTGCATCGACCTGGATGGCCATCGCGGCGCCCATGTGTTCGATCTGAACCTTCCGCTGGATGAGGCCTACGGGTTCACGGACACGTTCGATTTCGTCACCAATCACGGGACGACCGAGCATCTGTTCAACCAGATGGTCGCCTTCGAAAACGTCCACAAGCTTGCCGCCACCGATGGCCTGATCCTGCACGCGTTGCCGTTCCAGGGTTACCAGAACCATGGCATGTTCAACTACAATGCCTCTCTCTTTCTCGATCTGTCGATCTCGAACGATTACGAAGTCTTCGGCCTCTTCCTGAGCGTCGACGACAAGCTTTTTGCCTATGACGAGGACTTCCTCAGCCGCAACAATATCTCGACGACATCTGACGTCCTGATCATGGCGGTCATGCGCAAGACCGTCGATCGGCCGTTCGAGGCCCCCTACGACGGCCGTTACTTCCGGATGCATGGCAAAGGCGACGTTGCGCCGCTGGAGAGTGTCGGATCGACGCGCCGGTTTGGCGGGCGCGAGTTCACCTTCACCGGTCTCGACGACGAGAAAAGCCTGAGCGAGGACGGAGGGACTGAAGAAGAGGCGGCTGACCAGCCGGTCACTCAGTTCCTGACCCCGATCTGGGGCATGGCCTATGTCGAGCGCTATCTGAGCGTCACGCTCCCGTCGCAGCTGTCCAAGGGAAACCTTCAGGCGTATGCGGATGAGCCGGCCGTCTACACCATCGTGACCCAGGCGCCTGAAATGGAGGCGATCAAGGCCTCGCCGCATTTCAAGACCCTCAAGGCGCTGATGCCGGTCGAGTTCGTGATGCACGAGCCGCTTGACTCCGAGCACGCCTACGTCCGCATGACGCGCTGCTACAACATCGGTTTGAGCCACCACCGGGGAAGAAGCGCGTGTTTCTTCCTCACCGCCGACGACTACTATTCCGCGTCGCTGTTCAGCATGGCCAAAAAAGCGGTCGCCAGCGGCAAGCGCGTCGTGATGGTGCCAACCATTCGCGTCGTGGCCGAGAGCTTCGAGGCCGAACTCCTGAGCAATGACGAGATCCATCTCGAGGCGCCCGACGTCGTCGGCATGATGCTGCGCCACGAGCATCCGATGATCACGGCCTGCGTCGTCAACAATCTGAACCGCGACTATCACGAACTGCCGTCGCAGACGATCTACCGTCTACCGAACGGCTATATCGGCCGGTGGAACGTCATGCATCCGCTTGTCGTCGTTCTGCCGACCAATCCCAAGCCGATCCGCTCCACGGTCGACTGGAACTATCCCGCGCTCTACGTCAGCAAGGCGGCGGATATCCACATCGTACGCGACTCCGATCACGGGGCGATCGCCAGCCTGACGGAATGGCACTACGACCAGGACCGGCCCGTTCGCCGCAACGCGGCGCGCTGGCGGCGGGTTCGGAATCTGAAGGACTGGATAGACACGGGGTGGCCGATCAACTTCCATCTGCTCCAGATGGACGAACCGGTCCACATCCATGCGGGGCCGCGGGATCCCGGTGCGGATGCCGGCATGCGGGCGGTCGATGCGGTTTGGAAGCCGTTCCGGCGCTATGTGGTCAAGCATGAGACCTTCCTGCCGCCGGCGACGAAGGGCTTCACCCTCTATCTGCTGACGCCGGCAGTCCAGGCCTCAAAGGTCGGGCTCTTCTTCCGGCGCATTCGGATTGTCCGTCACCGCAAGATGAGCACGCTGAAGCAACGTGTCTACCAGTCGCTGATGAACCGGTTTCGCTGAATAACGAGGACAACAGCAGTGATCGGCGCCAGGCGCCGACACCCGCGTGATAACGGATCGCATCGGCCTACCTTGCGATGCTCCGGGTATGCTGGCTCCCAGAGGATCGAGACGCCGACCGGGCGACCGTGGTCAGGCGCTCCCGGCGACTGGTCGCGCGCCGTGACGGGCGCGAGGGCCCCGATCATGGCGCGCCGAGCAGTCGGGCTTCGAGGAGGTCGATCTTGGCTCGCCCGTACATTTGGCGTTTGACGAGCTTAAGCCTGTTGACGTGCCCTTCGGTCTGGCCGCTCGACCAGGGCTCGGTGATAGCGGCGCGTACGGCGGCAAGATCTTTCCTGATGCCGCGGACGAAGGACGTGATGAGGCGCGGTTCTGCGTCACGAAGCCAAGGGTCGAGATCGGCCTCCGCCTTGCGCCGGACGATCGACTGGAAGCGGTCGATTAGAGCCCGGGCCTCGGCCAATGCCGGTGCCCCTTTCTCGATCACCGCGATAGTCAGCGTCTCGGCCTTTGTGAGATGATCGCGCTTCAGCGTCATCAGGCGGGCGATGGTTCGGGCCGAAGGCGGCTTGCGAAGCTCGGCGGTCGTCATGCGGTCCGAACGCCGACGGCGTGTCGTCCATTCGCAGACCACACGGGTCGAGCCGCCGAAGCCGAGGGCACGAAGGCGACGCCAGAGCTCAGCTCCGTTGCGGCAGCCCGCTTCCCATTGCGCGTCGAGGAACGGCAGATGCGGGTCGAGCGAACCCTGGCGAGCGCGGAAGACGTCCGTGCGCTCGCCCCGCACGATCAGGCGCACGAGTTTGCGACTTCGACCCGTTCTGCGGACAATCTCCTTGATGGAGGTGCCGGTGGAGGCAAGCTCCGCAACGGTCGCGTTCGTCTCCTCGCGGCGGAGATAGCCCTCGTACTGAAGCCGTTCGGCTGACGTCAGGAGCTTGGGATCAACGACGCTCGCCCGTAGAACGGCACGGATCGGCTTCATCGACTTCGCTACGGCGTCGAGGAAGTTAGCGCTGGCGTTCTCCATCAAGTGCCATCGGTCGGCGACCTGGGTGGCATTGGGCAACGCCCGTGCCGCCGCTTCCCTGTAGCCGCCGCCTCGATCGCGGGAGACGACCGGAATGGTCGGATGGTTTGTCAGCCAAGCGGTAACGGTTGCGATCTCGCGATCGGGCAGCAGCTTGACGATCCGGCGACGCTCCAGATCGCAGACGATCGTGCCGTAGCGGTGGTTGCGCCGAAAAGCCCAGTCATCGACGCCGACGGCGGCCAGAGGATCGAGACGTTTACGGGTCCGGCGCCGAACGACGCGAATCAGCGTATCGTTGCTGACAGGGATCATCAGGCGTTTGGCAAAGGCGGCGCCCGGTCTCCCTCCGAGGGCGAGGCCGAGATGATGGACGATGGCCTCCATGCGTCCGGTGCGACGCGACCGTTCCGGAGCCGTCACCCCGAAACGCTCGGCGAAGATCTTCCTGCGGCAACCAAGGCCGTCGCATCGGAAGCGTCGCGTCACCAGTCGGAGCTGGACGGCTCGACCGGCCAGAGGCAGGTCAGCCAAATGGCGGTGATATCGGCTATGGACGCGGCGGGAGGGACGGTCGCAAGAGGGGCACATCGCGACCTGCACACGCGCCGATGCCGTTACGATCAAGATGCCGTCCGCCGACTCCTGATGATCTACGGCAAGCCCGGGCGGGATGAGGGATGAAAGCGGCAGGCGACATGACATGGCAGCGATCTCCATTGAAATCGCCATTCCCATCTCCAAACTGCACCGAAGATGAGTCAGACCCAAAATTGCACGCCGAATGACAGGCGATGCCCGTTTGCAATCGCAATCGGGGTTTTTCTTTATCCGGCGGGGGTATGGCGGGGCCGACGAAGAGCGTCTGGATGAAGGCACGCCAAATGGCTGCGAACCAGCGCAGGAGAAGGTGGAAGTTGTAGCCGGCGGCGGCGAGGACGGCGTTGCTCCGGTCGCCTTCGGGGCCTTTGAGGGGGTTGCGGTCCATTCGATGGTCGGCCTTGAGATGGCCGATGACGGGCTCGACGGCGGCGCGGCGCTTCATCTCGCGCTTGATGGCCCTTGTGGTGTGGCGGACCTGGCCGGTGACGAAGACGCGCAGGCGGTTGGGGTGATTGTGGCCGCGATAGCCGCGGTCGACATGGATGCGCTTGACCTCGACGCCGGTGATGCTCTCCATCTCGGCGACGACAGGGCCGAGGGTGTGGCCGTCGAACGGATTGCCGTGCAGGGCCTTGGCATGGAGGACGAACTGGCCGCCCCTGGGCTTGGTGGCCGGGGTGGCGACGGAGACCTTGCAGCCGAACTCGTAGGGCTTGTGCGCCTTGCCCTTGCCGATGCATTCGACCTCGGGCGCATGCAGCGAATAGACCTTCGGCCCGCGCTGGCGGTGCTTCTGGTGCAGGAGCCGCATCGACAGCGACAAGAGCCCGGCGAAGCGCTCTTCCAGGCCGGCGTTTCCGGCGGTTTTGCGGCGGATGTCGCGCATCAGGCGGCCGAGCCGTGTGCGCAGGAATTTGAGCTGCCGGTTGGCCCGCTTGAACTGCTTGGCATGACGATAGCGCCCGACCATGATCGCCGCCCGCTTGGCAAGCCGGACATAGCTCTGGCGCAGGGCAAGGCCGTTCTTTCGGGCCAGCGCCCCCAGCTTGACGATCGCCCGGTGCAGCAGCCTGGCATCGGTCGGATGGGCGATCGCCTTTTCCTGCACGGTCGTGTCGACGACGACGCGCTCGAGATCCTTGCCCTCGATCGCCCCGCTGCGGTGGGCGACCGACAGGCTCTCCTGCAAGAGTGCCGAAAGCCGCTCCTCGCCGAGCCGCTGACGCCAGTGCGTCAGCGACGAGCGATCAAAGCTCAGCCTGTGGCGGAAGGTCTCCTCGCCGCAGAAGAACTGGAAGTACGGGTTTTCCACCCAGCGCGCGCACAGCGCCTCGTCGGACAAAGAGTGCATGTGCTTGAGGATCAAAAGCCCTGCCATCAGCCGGACCGGCAGCGGCGGCTGGCCGACGCCGGCATGATGCACCGCGCCAAAGCGCCTCTCGACAAAGGACCAGTCGATCTCCTGGCAAGCCGCACCAGCGGGTGCCCCATGTCGATGATCTCGCACAGCGCCGGCAGGAACAGGTCTCGATGACGCTCATCCCGCGGTTTGGACATCGTCCCTGCCTCCGCTGATCGCCTGGAGAATCGGACCATGAACCGCCGAAAAAGGGAATCCGGAATCGCAAGAAATCCAGGCTCAAACCCCAGCTTTTTTGCAAAATCGGATACTTGCCGAATACGAAAAACCGTGGGGGATCAAACAGTCAGAGATCGTTCACGGACGACTGCAGCCTCTCCCGCCTCAGGCCGCAGCGGGCTTTGTCGCCAAAACGTCGGCGATCGGGCCGAACTCGACCATCCTGCCGGACTCTATCCGCATGCCGAGATTGCAGATGCTGCGCAGCAGGTTCTCGTCGTGCGAAGCGATCACGAGGATGCCGGCGCGGTCCGTGATCTCTTTCAGGCGCGCATTGGCTTTCAAGCGGAATTCCGCGTCGCCCACGGCCAGCCACTCGTCCATCAGAACGATATTTCCTTGGACGCTTGTCGCGATGGAGAACATCAGCCGGAGAAGCATGCCGGCGGAGTAGGTCCTGATTGGAAGGTCGATATAATCGCCGAGCCCCGAAAAATCCGCGATCGCCTGGGCCGTGGCCGTGATCTGGCGCTGGGTCAGACCCGACATCAGTCCGCGCAGGATGATGTTCTCATATCCCGTGGACTCGTCGTCGAAGCCGATGTTGATATCGAACATCGGCACCAGCGTACCTTCCCGCCGGATGGATCCGGCAGTCGGGGAATAGATGTCGGCCAGGGCGCGGATCAACGTGGTCTTGCCGGCTCCATTGGGTCCGACGAGGCCGAGACGGTCGCCTGCCTTGAGCGAGAAAGTGATGTTGTCGAGCGCGCGCACGACGCTGACGTCGGTTCCGCTCGAGACCATCTTGCCGCCGACGTTGCGGGCCTTGGCAATAGCGACGGTGCGCAGCGAGCGGGCCCGGCGAGACAGGATGGGAATGTCGACGCAGACATTCGTGGCCACGAGCGAGGTCATCTCGGTTACACCCAGTACGCGATACGGTTGCGATAGCGAAGATAGAGCACGGCTGCCAATCCCGCCGACACGGTTGCCCAACCGAAGGCGCCGACCCAGACGAGGGGATCGACGGCTCGATCGAGCAGCGGATCGCGCGTCACCCTAATGAAGAAGGAGACCGGGTTGAGCCAGAGAACGACATGGCCGTATTTCAGCGTCTCAGGATACCACATGATCGGCGTCACGAAGAAGAGGAATTGCGTGATCGCCTGTACAAGCGGCGGTATATCGCGGAACCGCACGCAGAGAATGGAGACGACGACGGCGACGCCGGAGGAGAATACGTAGGTCAGGAGCAGCCCGACCAGCGCCACGAGCATGGACCATTGCAGATCCCAACGCAGCCAGAGCCAGATCCCCACGAGCACGACGATATTGTGCAGGAAGATGATCAGGTGCCGCTGCATCATTCGCATGATGTGAAAGACGATCGGAAGCTGCGAGCCCTTGATGAAGTTGCCGTTGCCGATCAGCGTATGGGCGGACTCGGTCAGCGTGGCGGAGATGAAGCCCCAGACCAGAAATCCGGTCGCGAAATAGGGCAGGTACTTGTGCATGTCCTGGCCAAAGAACTGGCCGTAGATCAAGCCGATCGAGATGACGAAGATCGCCGTGGTCGCCGTGATCCAGAACGTCCCGAGAGTCGAGAGGCGGTATTTCGAGCGGATGTCGACCCAGGCAAGGGTGCGCCAGATCCGGTTGTCGGTGACGATCCGGATGATGTCACGCCTGCCGCGCTCGTCGTGTCTGATCAAAGCCATGGAATACCTTGCGATGGGACCCGGATACCGACAGCGCGGCGAGCGCCGGACACCGTGAACTCCACCCGGCATACCCAGTCGGTTCTTTCGACGCGCTCCTATAGCGCCATTCCGAAGGCGCACGCAAGTTGGCTGAGATGCCGTTGGGCCTGAACGTGCAACGGGACCCCCGGCGCTAGAAACCGCGGAAGCAGGGCAGGGTCGATCGCGGACCGGGCTGTAAGACGATACCGCAGGGGCACGCTGTCATCCACTCTTTGACCTCGGCTTCGAGCCGTCATAGAGACGGTCGCGACGCTGAGACGGGAAGCACTGGCTGCGAGGCTTACATTGACGCACAGAGTTGAGGCGCTCACGGGGCTGCGTTTCGTCGCCGCAATTTTCGTCCTTCTTGCCCACGCTTATCCCGCGGTGCAGTTCCAGGCCAACCATGCCATCGTCTACGCTCTTCATGGTCTCGCTGGAACCGGAATGGTGCTCTTCTTTACGCTCAGCGGCTATGTCATCTCAGCCAACTACTCTGCGCAGTTTCGAACGAGGCCGTGGCGCAAGGCCACCTGGAATTTTGCCGTTGCGCGCGTGGCGAGGCTCTATCCGGCATACGCCGCCGTGTTCGTTCTGGCTTTGCTGCTGGCGGCCGAGAAAGCGGAGATCGACTGGCCGAACCTGCCGTTCTTCATACCCATGTCCCAGGCATGGTTGCCGACGGCCAACGGCAGATTTCCGATTTATGCGTTGCCCGGCTACGCCCACAGCTGGTCCCTGAGCGTCGAACTCGCACTCTACGCCGTCTTTCCGCTGGCGGTTCTCGCCACGCGCTTCGTGCGCACGCGCGGTGCCTTCCTGCTCGTATGCCTGGCCGTTGTCACGTTGGGGGCGGCCGCCAATCTGCAGCTATCTTCAGTCTGCGGCGGATGGCAGGTGGCGCTCGGCGCGGACGCGTGCGACTGGCTGATCTATCGATCGCCCATCACGCATTTCTTCGAATTCTTTGCCGGAATGTGCACGGCAAGCGCCATCGGCTATCTCGCGCCGCAGAAGCCAAGCGTGTTCGAGCGACGCGTCGGCATGCTCGTCGGGCTTGCGGCGATCGCGATCGGCGGATTTGCCACTTACCTCATGGCCTTGTCCGCCGTCGAGCGTAACGTCCTGCTGCAAGGCTGGTCGCAGTCGCTCCTTCTTCTGGCGGTGCCGCTGCTGCTGTTCGTCGTGGCACGCTATGACGGCCGGATGCGGACGTTCATGGAGACGCGGTTCATGATCTGGGGGGGCGAGATCAGCTACTCGCTGTACCTCCTCCACCCGATCATCATCGAGGCTTTCGTCAAGCCGCCGCGTCTGGGGATCTCCGTGCTCGACTTTCTCTACTGGCTCACGATCATGGCGGCCATTTTCGCCACCTGTCTCCTGGCCGCCTCCGCCTCCTACCAGATCGTGGAAATGCCCGGCCGCAGGCTGTTGCGTCGCCTGATGCGCGAGTAGGACGTAGGCGTATCAGGGATATAACGCTGACGAGCAGCGCCGGCCGGCCGCAGCGACGGCCGCATTGCACTGCAACATGCCGCATGCGCTGCATTCAGACATTCATGTCCCTCAGCTTGTTTTCTGCGCCTTCGGCCTTTGTGCAGCGCACCCCGCAGTGACGCTGGATATCGCTTAACGTTCTGCCTAAGGGTAGAAAGCCGCCAGCACCTCGTGACTTGGAGTTTCCGCATGGGTTTTTCCCGATCGCCGTTGAAGCAATGCTTCAGGAACATCTATATCGGCCCCTGACCGGACGCGTTCTGATGATCGGCCGGCAGAACACGGGTCTTACCGAAGAGGCCGTGAAGGCGCTGCTCAAACGGTACGGTATCGCCCAACGCGACATCGAATTCGAAGTCGATGCCTCGACCGTCCACAAGGTCGCGGCGGGTCCCGGCCCTTTCGTCATGGATCGCAGTTTCATTAATGCGTTCGCGGACTGCACGGTCGAAGCGATCGACGTCTCGCCCTATGAGAGGGCCGAGATCGTACACGATCTGTCGCAGCCCATTCCCGATACGCTGACGCGCCAATTCGACTTCATCTATGACGGGTCAAGTCTTGACAATATCTTCGATACGACGGCGGCGATCAAGAATTACGACCGGCTTCTCAAGCCGGGCGGTCGAATGATCCTGATGAATTGGAGCAATTCTCTGGCGAACGCCTATAGCATGCTGACGCCTGACTGGTTCATGGACTTCTTTTCATTCAATGAATACCGAGACGCGAAGGTCTATGTTGTCCAGATGGAGCCGCCGCATCTTTCGTTCTGGCATTACGACCCTTATGTCGTCCAGCACGGCCAGACCGGCTATCAGATCTCGTCGATCACCAGCAAGGAAATGCGCGCGACGATCTGCGTCGCCGAAAAGGGCGAGAACGACGCCAAGAATGCCAGTCCGGTCCAGCAGCATTACCGCGGGGACGACCGGGATATGTATCTGGCAAGCGCCAAGCGCTTCCATGAGTCACCCCGGCCGATAATGCAGTTGCAGCATTGGGGCAAGACGACAGCCAAACCCAATATCAGCAACCGAAATGCCGTGTATCTTATTGCCGATAGCAATACTGGGAAGTACTAGCACTACTTTGGCAGGTTGGAGGAACCGAGTGGCATCATCGTTGATTCGGATGTCATGATGGGCTGACCGGAATGACGCGCGATGACGGTGGACGATGGCTGGCGAAGCGATTTGGAGCGGTGGCTCGAACCGTTTTTGGCGGGGCTGTCGCATCCCTCTCGGCGCAGGATGTGTCCGCAATACATCGCTGGCTTGATCGGCCCCGGTGACCGCAAGAGCGTGCAGCCGATGGCTGCTCGTGCGGGTGAAGCCGGCTATGACCAGCTTCACCATTTCGTTGCGGCAGGGATATGGGACAGCGCACCGCTCGAGTCGGCGCTGCTGAACGAGGCCGACCGGCTGGTGGGTGGTGCCTGTGCCTTCCTCGTCATTGACGACACGGCGATGCCGAAGAAGGGCTATCATTCGGTCGGCGTCGCGCCCCAATATGCCTCGTCACTGGGTAAGAATGCGAACTGTCAGACGTTGGTGTCGGTGACGCTGGCGTCGCGTGAAGTGCCGGTGATGGTTGGCCTGCGCCTATTCCTGCCTGAGAGCTGGACCGGCGATCCGGAGCGCATGACGCGGGCGAAGGTGCCCGTCGAGAGGCAGGTCGTCCTGACCAAGCCGGAGATCGCTATCGAGGAAATCGACAGGGTAAGGGCCGCCGGTGTGCGCTTCGGCTGCGTGTTGGCTGATGCCGGCTACGGCATGAGCGCGCCGTTCCGCCAGGCGCTGAGCGAGCGCGGCCTATCCTGGGCGGTCGGCATACCCGGCCGTCAGAAGGTGTATCCAGCTGACGTCGCGATGATCTTCCCAATCTCGGGACATGGCCGGCCTCGGCAGCACCACATCCCCGATGCGAAGTCCGTCGCCGCCGAGAAGCTGCTGGCCGGGCAGCAATGGAAAAGGGTCAGTTGGCGGCGCGGCACGAAAGGGCGGCTGGCGGCGCGTTTCGCAGCTTTGCGAGTGCGCGTGGCCGACGGTCCGACCCAGCGGATCCGCGACATGGGCAACCAGCATCTGCCGGGCGAAGAAGTTTGGCTGGTCGGTGAGCATCGCTCGACCGGCGAACGCAAATACTACCTCTCGAACTTGCCAGCCGACGCGACGATCAAAACGCTTGCGGGAGCTATCAAGGCGCGGTGGATCTGTGAGCAGGCACATCAGCAGCTCAAAGAGGAGCTCGGCCTCGACCACTTCGAAGGGCGATCATGGACCGGACTGCACCGACACGCGCTGATGACGATGATCGCCTACGCCTTCCTCCAGTCCCGCCGCCTCACCGCAGCGGGACGGAAAAAAAAGAGTCTCGGGTCCGCCGCCGCAACCGAGCATGCCCGCTGTCCGACAGGCGATCCTCAACGTCTTCGCAAGACCGCCGCCGGCACGTTGCCCTCATTGCAATGAACCGCTCGCTTCGCCTTCGACAATCAACCTGCCAAAGTAGTGCTAGGCAGTGTGGACAAAGTGTCTGATCCACAATCGGATGGATGCCACGAGAACGAAGCCGAGAAAGCTGTCTGCGGTCTTGTCGTATCGCGTGGCCAGCCGCCGACTGTGTTTCAGCTTTGAGAAGCAGCGCTCGACGAGGTTTCTCAGGCCGTAAATGTATCCGTCAATGACGGGTTGGACCTTGCGGTTTCGCTTTGCGGGGATGACCGCGGCAACGCCTCTGGCCTTGAGGTCGGCAAGGATGAAGTCGGCGTCGTATCCCTTGTCGGCGAGCAGGACACAGGGCTTGGGACCGGGCTGGTCCATGACCGGCGCATAGCCTTTCATATCGGAGACCTGACCGCCGCTCAGCGTGATAGCGACAGGGAGGCCTCGAGCATTGCTGCGGAGATGGATCTTGGTCGAGAAGCCACCACGAGAGCGGCCAAGACTTTGGTCCTGATCCCTTTTTTTAGCGCGCCGGCGGCGTGCTGATGGGCGCGGATAATGGTAGAATCGATCATTTGAACGCTGTCATGACCCGTGCCGATCTCATTCAGCGCCTCCAGTATCACGTCCCAGAGCCCCGCCTGCGTCCAGCGCCGGAACTGGCGATAGACGGAGTTCCAGGCTCCGAAATCGCTGTGTAGATCACGCCACGCCGTCCCCGTTCGGGCGATCCAGAAGACCCCGTCGAGCACCAACCGATGATCGCGAGGCCGTCTACCTCGCCTCGGAGGTCGTGTCCGTCAACGTGGTGGAAATTGAGTGTAGCTGAAGCGGCTCCGTTTCAGGCGACTTCGGTGGAAATCTGTTCGGGTTTTGCAGTGTTGCCCATGGCCATGAGGTCGGCCATGGGTTCGGTCTGCATGTAGCGGTTCTGGATCTGCCATTCGTCGTTGGCCTCGAGAAGGACGGCGCCGATGAGCCGGATGATGGATCCCTCGTTCGGGAAGATTCCGACGACGTCGGCACGCCGCTTCACCTCCTTGTTCAGGCGCTCCAGGGAATTCGTCGAATGGATCCGGGTCCGGTGCTGACTGGGAAAATCCATGTGCGCCAGCACGTCGGTCTCGCTGTTGTCGATGAAGGCCCCGAGCTTTGGACACTTTCCCCGAAGCTGGTCGGCGACGTGGCGCAGCGCCTGGCTGGCGCTAGCACGATCGGGCTGGGCGAAGGCTTGGCGCAGCGCGGCCGCCGCCATGCTCTGCTGCGCCTTCGGGACATACGACAGGGCGTTGCGCATCCAATGCACCCGGCAGCGCTGCCAGGAGGCGCTGAACACCCGGCGAATGGCGGCTTTCAGCCCTTCGTGAGCATCCGAGATCACGAGCTTCACGCCGGACAGGCCGCGGCGCACGAGGCTCTTGAGGAAGCTCGACCAAAACGTCTCCGCTTCCGAGGGGCCGATGTGAAGGCCGACGATCTCGCGCTTGCCGTCCGTGTTCACGGCCACGGCGATTATGGCGGCGACCGAAACGATGCGTCCACCCTCGCGCTGCTTCAGGTAGGTCGCATCCAGCCAGAGGTAGGGCCAGTCGCCAGTGAGAGGACGGTCGAGGAAGCCGCCGACGCGTTCGTCGATGTCTTTGCACAGCTTCGATACGGTGCTCTTGCCGATCCCCGACAGCCCCATGGCCTGTACCAGATCGTCGACCCGCCGGGTGGAAACGCCGCTGATCCAAGCTTCCTGAATGACGGCAACCAAGGCCTTCTCCGAGAGCTTTCTCGGCTCCAGGAACGGCGGGAAGTAGCTGCCCTGCCGAAGCTTGGGTATCCGAAGCTGCAACGAGCCGAGCCGCGTGTCGAGCGAGCGGTCGCGGTAGCCATTGCGATAAGTCGCCCGTTCCTGCGTCCGTTCGTGGCGCCCGGCGCCGATCATGCCTTCAACGTCGACCTCCATAAGGAGCTGCATCACGCTCTCGGCTATCGTTCTCAGGAAATCGCCGTCCCCGGCTTTCGCAAAAAGCTCGGCAAGCGGTAGTCTGTCCTCGGTCATCGGGTTCTCCGGTCAGGTTGAAGTCTCGCAACTCCACCTTAGCCGCCCTATCCGGTGACCGCCTCAGCCACACCTTTCAATGTCGGAATTTCCACCACGAGCGCGGACACTACCGCCTCGGACCCTTCTCGACCACGAACGGCTCGAAGAAGGCCCATTCCGCATCCGACATCAAACCTCGAACCAACACCGCCCTCCGCAAAGAGCAGCCTTGAATCAGTCAGCAGGTGATTTGGGAATCCCCTTTGTCCACACCGCCTAGCACTACTTTGGCAGGTTGATTGTCGAAGGCGAAGCGAGCGGTTCATTGCAATGAGGGCAACGTGCCGGCGGCGGTCTTGCGAAGACGTTGAGGATCGCCTGTCGGACAGCGGGCATGCTCGGTTGCGGCGGCGGACCCGAGACTCTTTTTTTTCCGTCCCGCTGCGGTGAGGCGGCGGGACTGGAGGAAGGCGTAGGCGATCATCGTCATCAGCGCGTGTCGGTGCAGTCCGGTCCATGATCGCCCTTCGAAGTGGTCGAGGCCGAGCTCCTCTTTGAGCTGCTGATGTGCCTGCTCACAGATCCACCGCGCCTTGATAGCTCCCGCAAGCGTTTTGATCGTCGCGTCGGCTGGCAAGTTCGAGAGGTAGTATTTGCGTTCGCCGGTCGAGCGATGCTCACCGACCAGCCAAACTTCTTCGCCCGGCAGATGCTGGTTGCCCATGTCGCGGATCCGCTGGGTCGGACCGTCGGCCACGCGCACTCGCAAAGCTGCGAAACGCGCCGCCAGCCGCCCTTTCGTGCCGCGCCGCCAACTGACCCTTTTCCATTGCTGCCCGGCCAGCAGCTTCTCGGCGGCGACGGACTTCGCATCGGGGATGTGGTGCTGCCGAGGCCGGCCATGTCCCGAGATTGGGAAGATCATCGCGACGTCAGCTGGATACACCTTCTGACGGCCGGGTATGCCGACCGCCCAGGATAGGCCGCGCTCGCTCAGCGCCTGGCGGAACGGCGCGCTCATGCCGTAGCCGGCATCAGCCAACACGCAGCCGAAGCGCACACCGGCGGCCCTTACCCTGTCGATTTCCTCGATAGCGATCTCCGGCTTGGTCAGGACGACCTGCCTCTCGACGGGCACCTTCGCCCGCGTCATGCGCTCCGGATCGCCGGTCCAGCTCTCAGGCAGGAATAGGCGCAGGCCAACCATCACCGGCACTTCACGCGACGCCAGCGTCACCGACACCAACGTCTGACAGTTCGCATTCTTACCCAGTGACGAGGCATATTGGGGCGCGACGCCGACCGAATGATAGCCCTTCTTCGGCATCGCCGTGTCGTCAATGACGAGGAAGGCACCGGCACCACCCACCAGCCGGTCGGCCTCGTTCAGCAGCGCCGACTCGAGCGGTGCGCTGTCCCATATCCCTGCCGCGACGAAATGGTGAAGCTGGTCATAGCCGGCTTCACCCGCACGAGCAGCCATCGGCTGCACGCTCTTGCGGTCACCGGGGCCGATCAAGCCAGCGATGTAAGAGGTGGTCCCGGAAAACCGGACCAGCATTTAGGGTGGATCGCCTGATGAGAAGGACGATCCGAGCATGTCGAAGAGGGCGCGGTATTCCGCGGAATTCAAAGCCAAGGTCGCGCTGGATGCGATCCGAGGCGAGCTGACGCTGGCCGAATTGGCGAAGAAGCACGGGGTGCATCCGAATGTAGTCGGCCAGTGGAAGCGCCTGGCCATCGAGAACATGGCGACAGCGTTCGGGGGCGGCGTTGCCGAGACGGCCCAAGATCGCGATGCGGAATTCGAGAAGCTCCACGCCAAGATCGGGCAACTCGTTGTGGAACGGGATTTTTTGCAGAAGGCCTTCGGTCGATGAGCCGGGATCGAAGGCAGGCAGGCATCGAGAAGGACCATCCTCGTCTCAGCGTCCGGCGCCAATGCCGTCTTTTGTCGTTGACGCGCTCGACGCTGTACGCCACGCCCGCGGGCGAGAGCGCCGAGAACCTCGCTTTGATGCGACGGATCGACGAGCAGTTCCTGGAGACGCCATGGTATGGCTCTCGGCAGATGGCGCGCTGGCTGCGTCGGCAGGGTTATCTCGTCGGGCGTCATCGCGTTCGGCGGCTGATGCGCAAGATGGGCCTGTCGCCGATCTACCAGGCGCCGCGAACCAGCCAGCCGCACCCGCAGCACCGGATCTATCCCTATCTCCTGCGGGAACTGACGATCGAGCGGCCGAACCACGTCTGGTGCACAGACATCACCTACATCCCGATGCGGCGAGGCTTTCTGTATCTCGTGGCGATTATGGACTGGGCGACAAGGAAGGTGCTGGCCTGGCGGCTGTCGAATACGATGGACGTCGGCTTCTGCATCGAGGCGCTGGAGGAGGCCATGGCCCGCTTCGGCAGACCGGAGATCTTCAACTCCGACCAAGGCTCGCAGTTTACCAGCGCCGACTTCACCGACAAGCTGAAGGCGGCCGGGATCAGAGAGGTGGTCCCGGAAAACCGGACCAGCATTTAGGGTGGATCGCCTGATGAGAAGGACGATCCGAGCATGTCGAAGAGGGCGCGGTATTCCGCGGAATTCAAAGCCAAGGTCGCGCTGGATGCGATCCGAGGCGAGCTGACGCTGGCCGAATTGGCGAAGAAGCACGGGGTGCATCCGAATGTAGTCGGCCAGTGGAAGCGCCTGGCCATCGAGAACATGGCGACAGCGTTCGGGGGCGGCGTTGCCGAGACGGCCCAAGATCGCGATGCGGAATTCGAGAAGCTCCACGCCAAGATCGGGCAACTCGTTGTGGAACGGGATTTTTTGCAGAAGGCCTTCGGTCGATGAGCCGGGATCGAAGGCAGGCAGGCATCGAGAAGGACCATCCTCGTCTCAGCGTCCGGCGCCAATGCCGTCTTTTGTCGTTGACGCGCTCGACGCTGTACGCCACGCCCGCGGGCGAGAGCGCCGAGAACCTCGCTTTGATGCGACGGATCGACGAGCAGTTCCTGGAGACGCCATGGTATGGCTCTCGGCAGATGGCGCGCTGGCTGCGTCGGCAGGGTTATCTCGTCGGGCGTCATCGCGTTCGGCGGCTGATGCGCAAGATGGGCCTGTCGCCGATCTACCAGGCGCCGCGAACCAGCCAGCCGCACCCGCAGCACCGGATCTATCCCTATCTCCTGCGGGAACTGACGATCGAGCGGCCGAACCACGTCTGGTGCACAGACATCACCTACATCCCGATGCGGCGAGGCTTTCTGTATCTCGTGGCGATTATGGACTGGGCGACAAGGAAGGTGCTGGCCTGGCGGCTGTCGAATACGATGGACGTCGGCTTCTGCATCGAGGCGCTGGAGGAGGCCATGGCCCGCTTCGGCAGACCGGAGATCTTCAACTCCGACCAAGGCTCGCAGTTTACCAGCGCCGACTTCACCGACAAGCTGAAGGCGGCCGGGATCAGGATCTCGATGGATGGCAGAGGTCGCTGGATCGACAATCGGTTCATCGAGAGGCTCTGGCGGTCGTTGAAATACGAATGCGTCTACCTGAATGCGTTCGAGACGGGCTCCGAAGCCCGGCATGGGATCGGCTCGTGGATCAGCTACTATAATGCCGAGAGGCCGCATTCGAGCCTACATGACGCGACACCGAACGAAGCCTATGCGATGAGCTGGGCCGATGAGAAACTGGCGGCATAACCACAACCGCGTTCCACTCTAAATCCGCCGCTGGATGGTCTGAAAACCGGGACCACCTCTGTATTGCGGACACATCCTGCGCCGAGAGGGATGCGACAGCCCCGCCAAAAACGGTTCGAGCCATCGCTCCAAATCGCTTCGCCAGCCATCGTCCACCATCATCGCGAGTCATTCCGGTCAGCCCATCATGACATCCGAATCAACGATGATTCCACTCGGTTCCTCCAACCTGCCAAAGTAGTGCTAGGCATCGTGGACGAAGGTTGACGTGAGACTCGCGCATTGATTCAAGGCTTCTTTTTGGAGGCATCCTTGGGCGAACGCATCGGTCTGACGGACGAGGAATGGGCGCTGATCGGGCCGCTGCTGCCGGCCGAGCGCGGGCGCGGGTGTCGACCGGCGCAAGACAACCGGCTCTATTTCGAAGGCATGTTGTGGATGGCGCGGACGGGTTCGCAATGGCGGCACCTGCCCGACGGATATGGCAAGTGGAACAGCGTGTTCCGTCGCAACCGACGATGGGTCGAAACTGGCGTGTTCGATGCCATGCTCGAAACGCTGGCCGAGATGGTCGAGCGAGACGCGACCGCCGACATGATCGACTCCACCATCGTCCGGGCACATCACTGCGCAGTCGGCATAAAAAGGGGACTCAGCAGACAGAGTGTCATTCGGCGGGCAATTTTGGGTCTGACGCAATCTCGATGACGATCAGGGCGCTCCAATGAGGCGGGCTTCGAGGAGATCGAGCTTGGCGCGGCCGTACATTTGGCGCTTGACAAGCTTCAGTCGGTTGACGTGCCCTTCGGTCTGGCCGTTCGACCAGGGCTCGGTGACGGCAGCACGCACCGCTGCGGGTAGTGTCCGCGCTCGTGGTGGAAATTCCGACATTGAAAGGTGTGGCTGAGGCGGTCACCGGATAGGGCGGCTAAGGTGGAGTTGCGAGACTTCAACCTGACCGGAGAACCCGATGACCGAGGACAGACTACCGCTTGCCGAGCTTTTTGCGAAAGCCGGGGACGGCGATTTCCTGAGAACGATAGCCGAGAGCGTGATGCAGCTCCTTATGGAGGTCGACGTTGAAGGCATGATCGGCGCCGGGCGCCACGAACGGACGCAGGAACGGGCGACTTATCGCAATGGCTACCGCGACCGCTCGCTCGACACGCGGCTCGGCTCGTTGCAGCTTCGGATACCCAAGCTTCGGCAGGGCAGCTACTTCCCGCCGTTCCTGGAGCCGAGAAAGCTCTCGGAGAAGGCCTTGGTTGCCGTCATTCAGGAAGCTTGGATCAGCGGCGTTTCCACCCGGCGGGTCGACGATCTGGTACAGGCCATGGGGCTGTCGGGGATCGGCAAGAGCACCGTATCGAAGCTGTGCAAAGACATCGACGAACGCGTCGGCGGCTTCCTCGACCGTCCTCTCACTGGCGACTGGCCCTACCTCTGGCTGGATGCGACCTACCTGAAGCAGCGCGAGGGTGGACGCATCGTTTCGGTCGCCGCCATAATCGCCGTGGCCGTGAACACGGACGGCAAGCGCGAGATCGTCGGCCTTCACATCGGCCCCTCGGAAGCGGAGACGTTTTGGTCGAGCTTCCTCAAGAGCCTCGTGCGCCGCGGCCTGTCCGGCGTGAAGCTCGTGATCTCGGATGCTCACGAAGGGCTGAAAGCCGCCATTCGCCGGGTGTTCAGCGCCTCCTGGCAGCGCTGCCGGGTGCATTGGATGCGCAACGCCCTGTCGTATGTCCCGAAGGCGCAGCAGAGCATGGCGGCGGCCGCGCTGCGCCAAGCCTTCGCCCAGCCCGATCGTGCTAGCGCCAGCCAGGCGCTGCGCCACGTCGCCGACCAGCTTCGGGGAAAGTGTCCAAAGCTCGGGGCCTTCATCGACAACAGCGAGACCGACGTGCTGGCGCACATGGATTTTCCCAGTCAGCACCGGACCCGGATCCATTCGACGAATTCCCTGGAGCGCCTGAACAAGGAGGTGAAGCGGCGTGCCGACGTCGTCGGAATCTTCCCGAACGAGGGATCCATCATCCGGCTCATCGGCGCCGTCCTTCTCGAGGCCAACGACGAATGGCAGATCCAGAACCGCTACATGCAGACCGAACCCATGGCCGACCTCATGGCCATGGGCAACACTGCAAAACCCGAACAGATTTCCACCGAAGTCGCCTGAAACGGAGCCGCTTCAGCTACACTCAATTTCCACCACGTTGACGGACACGACCCCGCTGCGCAATCCCTGATGATGCCGCGGGCGAACGAGGCGATCAGGCCGGGTTCAGCGTCAAGAAGCCAAAGGTCCAGATCTACCGAGGCCTTCCGCCGGATGATCGACTGGAAGCGGTCGATCAAGGTTCGCGCTTCGGCTAGAGCCGGAGCAACTCCCTCGATCGCGGCGACGGTGAGGGTCTCGGCCTTCGTCAGGTGATCGCGCTTCGACGTCATCAGACGGGCGATGGTACGAGCCGACGGTGGTCTGTGAAGCTGGGCGGCCGTCATGCGTTCGGAACGGCGCCGGCGTGTCGCCCACTCCGAAACGGCCCGGGTCGATCCGTCAAAGCCTAGCACCCGCAGGCGGCGCCAGAGTTCGGCTTCGTTGCGACAGCCTGCCTGTCAAACGGCATTCAAATCTGGGTCTGACGCAATCTCGATGACGATCATGGCGCGCCGAGCAGTCGGGCTTCGAGGAGGTCGATCTTGGCTCGCCCGTACATTTGGCGTTTGACGAGCTTAAGCCTGTTGACGTGCCCTTCGGTCTTGGGCACCTTCGGCCGGATCTGGTCGGCGACGGAGCGCCATTGCAGGCTGGCGGCCTCGGGCGTCTCCTGGGCGAAGGCGGTGGCGATGAAGGCCGACACCACCCGGCGTCCGCTCTTGCCGGCATGGGCCAGCACATTGCGCATGAAGTGCACGCGGGGGCTGTTGAACAAGTCCGCGTTTGAAGCATCGCAGGGAACGAAGATCCGGCCTGTCCGGCTGAAGCTCGGCGGCGCCTTTGTACAAGTCCGGCGGAATGGGGAAGCCAGATTGCGTTCGCTAAGAGGCGGAAGCCCCTTGTAAGAACCAGAGCACGAGGACGGTCTCGGTCAGATCGGTGCGAGCCGCTTCAGATTGATGGCCGCGGCCGTCAGGTAGGCTTGGATTCTCATGTTCGCGAGCCCGCGCCGAACTGCCCGTGCCAGCCCGTGCCAGGTCTTTGCCTCGCCGTGGAATCCTTCCGAACGCCAGCGATGGCGCTGGTACAGACGCTTGTCTTCCTCACCCCATTGCTCGCGGCGGCGCCGGGCGCGTAGCAGAGCTGGATAATCGTGCACGATGACGACGGCCTTGGTAACACGGGACGGAGAAAGACAGATCGTGGCGAGATCGCACCCGGCGCAGTCAACAGCCTTGGACGCGAAGAACCGTCCATGCGGGATCTTTGTCCGATTGGGTTGGAGGATCTGGCCGCGTGGGCACTTCACGTGATCATGCCGGGCATCATAGCGAAACTGGCGAAGCGGCACCTTGCTCCGGACCGGTTCTGCTTTGGTCGGGATCACGGCTGTGATGCCGCGCCGTTCGAGGCCGCCGAACACTTTGGCATAGGCATACCCGGCATCGGCCGTTGCCACCTTGATCGTCGCACCGGTCGTTTCTGTCACGGCGTCGAGACGGTTCAGGATCTCCTGCCCCTCGTTGACCTCGCCGGTCGTGATCTCGACGTCGAGGATAACGCCGAAGACATCATCGACGACCCCATGCTGCTTGTAGGCCGGCTCCAGTCGCCGATTGCGTCCATGGTTGCCATGCTGGCATCTGCATCGGTCACACAGACCTTCTTGTATCGACCAGACTTGCGGGATGTCTTGGCGGTGTCCTCGGCAACCTGGGAGGCTTCGCTCGCGTCGCCGTTCTCGGCTCGAATGGCATCGACGTGGCGGACCGCCAGGCTCTCCCAACTGACGTCCGCCCGGATCAGGGAGGCATCGACGTGAACGACCTCGCCCTTGGCGATCCCGGCCGAGACGCAGGCGGTGACCGTGCGCTTGAAGATCTGGCGGAACCGCTCGGCACTCCAGCGCTGGCGGATGCGGGTCAGCGAGGAATGATCGGGCAACGCCTCGTGCAGGCCGAAGCCGATGAACCAGCGGATCGCCAGATTGACCTGAGCTTCGTGCAGCAGACGTCGATCATGGACGATTCCCAGAAGGAAGCCTGCCAGCATCAGGCGCACTGGACTTGCCCCCTTTTAGTGGAGAGCGTTTTGATTACGCGGCGGCCAGTCGTTCGAACTGGACGGGGCTGATGAAGTCGAGCGCGGAATGGCGCCGGACGGGGTTGTAGAAGCTGTCGATGTAGCGGCCGATGGCCGCCTTCGCCTCGGTCCTGGTCTGGAAGACGGTGCGCCAGACCAGCTCGGATTTCAACGTCTTGAAGAAGGTCTCGACCATCGCATTATCATAGCAGTTGCCCTTGCCGGACATCGAGATCAGCACGTCGTACCTGCGTAGCTCGGCCTGATAGTCGATCGAGCAATATTGGCTGCCGCGGTCAGAATGATGGATCAGGCCGGTTTTCGGGCGGCGCAGGACGAGGGCCTTGCGGAGCGCCTCGAGAGCCAACTCCTTGTGTAGACGATCGCTGACGGCCCAGCCGACGACGCGCCGGGCGAACAGGTCGATGACGACGGCGAGATACAGCCAGCCCTCTCGCGTCCAAACATAGGAGATGTCGGCTCCCCACTTCTCGTCCCGGCGTTCGGTCGCGAAGTCCTGATCAAGGAGGTTCGGCGCGATCGGGAAGGCGTGCAGGCTGTCCGTCGTTCGCTTGAACCGCCGCTTCTGCCGGGCCTTGAGGCCGTTCTCGCGCATCAGGCGCGCTGTCCGACGGCGCCCGATAGCGATCCCCTCGGCCTGGAGTTCATGCCGCATGCGAGGACTCCCATAGGTGCCGTTCGACAACCGAAACGCCGAGCGGACATGCGCCAGAAGCACCATGTCGCGCTGCTGCCGGCGGCAGGCCGGTCGATCCTTCCATGCAAAATAGCCGCTCGAGCTGACGCCGAGGACCTTGCAGAGACGCTGGACGGGGAATTCTTCTTTCGCCGCATCGATGAGTTCGAACCTCACCGACTTCCCTCCCGGGCGAAAAAAGCCATCGCCTTCTTCAGGATGCCACGCTCCTGACGAAGGATCTCATTCTCCCGCCGCAGCCGCTTCATCTCCGCAGCCATGTCCTCGACGCGGTCGGGAGGCGGGCTTTCTATCAAGGCGTCGCGCCGCTTGTCGATCCAGCGCCGCAGTGTCGATAGCCCAACGCCAAGGTCCTCCGCGATCTCGCGCTGCGTCCGGCCGCTCGTCTCAACCAGACGGACGGCTTCCTCCTCGAATTCCTTCGTAAATCGTCGCTGTGTCTTCGCCATGGAGTTCCTCATGCCTCATTGAGAACTCTCCACTTTTCCGGGGCAAGTCCACACAGCGACTTCAGGGTCGATCCCCGGCCGTCCGGAACCGGGCGAGTAGCAGTCCGAGACGGCTTCGCGCAGCCAGGAAAGATCCAGGCCGCGATCGACGCGGACGAGGATGTGGTCGTCTGGAAGGAGGTCACGTAGCGACCCGCACATGTAGAGTTCGAGTTGATCACGCTCCTTCCGACCCAGCATCGCTGCCTCCGGCAAACCATCGACAGGGCCAGTGAATCAGGGGACACTGACTTCTTCAACAGCCCCACGCGGCAGCGCTGCCATGTCGCGTCAGAACCTTGGTGACGGCCGCCTTGATGCCCTCGTGTGCATCGGACACGACGAGCTTCACGCCGCGCAGGCCGCGCCGGGTCAGCTTGCGCAGGAACTCGGTCCAGATCGGTTCGGCTTCCGAGGTGCCGACCTCCATGCCGAGCACCTCGCGCCGGCCATCAGCGTTGACGCCGACGGCGATGATCACGGCGACGCTGACGATGCGCCCGCCGCGGCGGACCTTCAGGTAGGTCGCGTCGATCCAGAGATAGGGCCAGTCGCCCTCGATCGGTCGTTCGAGGAAGACCTTCACCTTGCCGTCGATCTCTTCGCAAAGCCTCGACACCTGGCTCTTGGAGATGCCGTCCATGCCCATCGCCTTGACCAGGTCGTCGACCGAACGGGTCGAGATGCCCTGGACATAGGCTTCCTGGATCACGGCCGTCAGGGCCTTCTCGGCCATGCGCCGCGGCTCGAGGAAGCCGGGAAAGTAGCTGCCCTTGCGCAGCCTGGGAATGCGCAGCTCGACGGTGCCGGCACGGGTATGCCAGTCCCTGTCGCGATAGCCGTTGCGCTGGGCGAGGCGCTCGGCGCTCTTCTCGCCATAGCCGGCGCCGGTCGCATTGCCGACCTCCAGTTCCATCAGCCGCTCGGCGGCAAAGCCGATCATCTCGCGCAACAGATCGGCGTCCGGGGTCTTCTCCAGAAGGCTGCGCAGGCTCATCATGTCGTCGGTCATCAGGGGATCTCCGGTTGCGGTTAGGTCTCGCAACCCAAGCCTAACCGGAAACCGCTGGTGACCACCGCGTCGCCGATCCCGTCCTACAGCGCAATCAAAGGCGCGGGCGAGATCGGCGACGCTACCGTCGAGCTACACCACGGGCGGGGACACGACCAAAAGCCCAGTCATCGACGCCGACGGCGGCCAGAGGATCGAGAGGTTTACGGGCCCGGCGCCGAACGACGCGAATCAGCGTATCGTTGCTGACAGGGATCATCAGGCGTTTGGCAAAGGCGGCGCCCGGTCTCCCTCCGAGGGCGAGGCCGAGATGATGGACGATGGCCTCCATGCGTCCGGTGCGACGCGACCGTTCCGGAGCCGTCACCCCGAAACGCTCGGCGAAGATCTTCCTGCGGCAACCAAGGCCGTCGCATCGGAAGCGTCGCGTCACCAGTCGGAGCTGGACGGCTCGACCGGCCAGAGGCAGGTCAGCCAAATGGCGGTGATATCGGCTATGGACGCGGCGGGAGGGACGGTCGCAAGAGGGGCACATCGCGACCTGCACACGCGCCGATGCCGTTACGATCAAGATGCCGTCCGCCGACTCCTGATGATCTACGGCAAGCCCGGGCGGGATGAGGGATGAAAGCGGCAGGCGACATGACATGGCAGCGATCTCCATTGAAATCGCCATTCCCATCTCCAAACTGCACCGAAGATGAGTCAGACCCAAAATTGCACGCCGAATGACAGGCGATGCCCGCGTCATACCCGCAAACCCCTCCGCTTTCGGTGGTTTTGACGCTTTGGCTGTCGATCACGCCGGCTGTCGGACTGGCCTCGCGCCCTTCCAACTCGCGAGCGCCGATGACCAGAAGGCCGTTGATCGTCGACAGCAGAGCGCTGTCACGCCAGCCGTAGAAATAGCCGCGAACCGTGGATACCGGCGGAAAATCGGCAGGCAGCATTCGCCACTGGCAACCACTCGAGGCAACGTAAAGGATGGCGTTCATCACCTCCCGTAGGCAGGTCGTCCGCGGCCTGCCGCCACGCTTGGCCGATGGCAGCATCGGCGCAATCAGCGCCCATTCCCTTTCCGTCAGGTCGCTTGGATAGCGAACGCATCTGCGGCTATGCTCAAGCCGAGCGGTATCATCCCAGGCCATTTCGATTCCCCATCGTCTCGACAACGTACGGGAATCACAACCTGCTGATATCGCTCAACTCCTTTTCGCTCGGGCTCTAAGGGCGAAGATTCATATATTAGTCAATGGTTTGATCTTTCGGAGAGGAGCTTTCCAAGTCAGACCTTGAAAGCCCGGGCAGCGGTTCTGACGAACCCTCTCTTCAGACGCGTGTGTACCAAGGCTGTATCGACGTTCATGGCGCACGATCGTGTCGTGGGACCGGCAATTCGACAGCCTCGCTCGCAAAAGAGGCCATGTCCGCCGGATCGAAGTCTCGAACCGCAGATAGCTGCCTTCCGCTGGTCGTGGCCGCTTTCATTGAGCGAGCCGTTCGGGCGCAACTCGCAATGTCACCACGAGGCCGCTTTCAGACCAGTTGTAGTTGATGGCACCTTGCAGGTGTCCCGTGACGCTGCGCTCAACAAGCTTGCTGCCGTATCCTCGCTTTCCGACCGGCTCCCGAACCTGCGGACCGCCGCTTTCCGTCCAGACAATTGTGACGGCCTCGTCATGTGCGGAGCAGGAGACATCGAGGGTTCCTGTGTCGACCGACAGCGCGCCGTATTTGAGGGAGTTCGTCGCCAGCTCATGGACGACGAGTGCCATGACGTTCGTTGCCGCATCCCCGACGCGCATCCGGGGCACCGAGACCCTGATCCGTCCGCTGAAGGCCCCGAGGTCGTCGTAGGGCGCCAGCAGCACAGTCAGCAGATCGCCCAGGAGCGACGACGCCGCCTCCGTCTGCCCGGCGACGGGACGAACGAGATCATGTGCCCGACCCAGGGCCATCAGCCTGAGGGTGAGTTCGTGGGCCATGTCGGATGTGGTCTTGGTCGATCGCGAGGTTATGGCCGTCAGTCCGGAGGCGATGGCGAGGAGGTTCTTCACCCGGTGGCTCATTTCACCGGCCAGGAGTTCGCGTCCTTCCTCGGCTTGCTTTCGACCCGTCACATCCAGAAAGATCCCAAACATCACCCGCTTCACGATGCCGGCATCATCCCCTTGCCCGCGCGCGGATATCCATTTGAGCTCTTCGCCGATCATGATCCGGAAGTCGATCTCGTAGGGGCCAATGATCGCACGCGTCGCGTTGAAAGCGGCCCGGACCCGGTCGCGGTCCGCGGGATGGATATGCGCCGACAGGTCCTCGAAGTTGACGTCGATGCCGCGCGGAATGCCCCAGAGGTCATATGCCGGGTCGTCCATCGCCAGCGCGTCGGTGTCGACATTCCAGGACCACAGCGTGACGCCGGCAGCTTCGATGGCCCGGACGAGGTTCTCCGGTTCCCACAGAAGGGGTTTCAGCTTGTCCGCGGTGTCGACCATATCCACTCCTTATCGCTTCCATGCCGTCGCTTGATGCCTCAGCTCTTCGGGATCGCTAAGAAAAGACCATTGGCAAATTGGTCATGCCGACGCAATCGCCCGGATGCTGCAAAAAGAGCGCCGTGCTTCCGGTTTCGATCAAGCGGCTTTTTAGGCTTTCGCCCGCGGCCCCTTCGTCGAAAGCGCCCGATGTCGCCCGTCCCACACCCTGAGGACATCGCCGCTCTCGAGGAGCGCAGTCCAATTGGCGAGATCGATAGGTCGCCGGGTCCCTCCGCCCCGCGCCGGCGAAGGGCTCCGGTTGCGGGTCGAATACGCCCTGTCTACTGTTACGCGAATGGGCGGGGCGGAATCGGCATGGCGGGCAGCGTAGAGGCGTTCATTGCGCGGTGGCAGGGACGCGAGGGCGGACAGGAGCGGGCGAACTACGGCCTGTTCCTGACCGAGCTCTGCACCGTCCTCGATCTTCCGCAGCCGGACCCGGCAGAGGCGACGTCGGAGGGGAACGACTACGTCTTCGAACGCGGTGTCCGGGAGACCGCGCGCGACGGGTCTTCCTCGGTCAAGCGCATCGACCTCTACAAGCGAAACTGCTTCATCCTGGAGGCTAAGCAGTCTGCCGCAGGAGGAGATCGGCGAGCTCCTGGCGGCTGCCGAGCGAAATTGGCGCGAGGTCGAGCCGGCCATCTTCGGCACGCTCCTCGAACAGGCGCTCGACCCGACCGAGCGTCGTCGCTTGGGCGCCCATTACACGCCGCTCGCCTATGTCGAGCGGCTGGTCATCGCGACCGTCATCTACCCGCTCCGGGCGGACTGGGCAGAGGTCCTGTCGACCGCAGAGCGCCAGAAGGCGGCCGGTCGCGGCAAGGACGCGATCGCGACCGTCCAGGCGTTCCACGACAGGCTCTGCGAGTCGAAGGTGCTCGACCCTGCCTGCGGCACCGGAAACTTTCTCTACGTCTCGCTCGAACTGATGAAGCGGCTGGAGGGCGAGGCGCTGGAGGCCGTCGCCGATCTCGGCGGGCAGGAAGCCCTGACGGGCCTTGCCAGCCACACGGTCGACCCGCACCGAGTTCCTCGGGATGGAGCTGAACCCCCGCGCCGCCGCCATCGCCGAACTCGTGCTCTGGATCGGCCATCTGCATTGGCATGTCCGCACCAAGGGCGGCGAGCTGGGCGAGCCGATCCTGAAGGCGTTCCACAACATCAGGGCGATGGATGCCGTGCTCACCTGGGACGGCTATCCCCGCACCACGGTCGTCGACGGCCGCGAGACCTACCCGAACCCGAAGCGTCCGGACTGGCCGAAGGCGGACTTCATTGTCGGCAACCCGCCCTTCATCGGCGGCAAGGACCTGCGCGCCCGCATGCCGCCCGGCAAGGTCGAGGCGCTCTGGGCCGCGCACAAGCACATGAACGAGAGCGCCGACCTCGTGATGAATTGGTGGGACCGCGCCGCCGAAATCCTCCTGAAGAAGGGCACGCCCCTCCGCCGCTTTGGCTTCGTAACGACGAACTCGATCAGCCAGCTGTTCCAGCGCCGGGTGATGGAAAAGTACCTGACGACGAAGAAGCCGCTGTCGATCGTCATGGCGATCCCGGATCACCCGAGGACGAAGCAAACGCGTGACGCCGCCGCCGTGCGCATCGCGATGAACGTGGCGGAGGCGGGGAAGAAGGAGGGGCTGCTCTACGAGGTGACGTCGGAGGCGCGTATCGACACGGACGCGCGGATGATCGGATTGCGCGAGTTGGCGGGGGCGGTGAATTCGGATTTGACGGAAGGGGTGGATGTGACGAAGGCGTTGCCCCTTTGTCAAACGAAGGCATCTGCTCGCCGGGCGTGAAGCTTCACGGATCAGGCTTTATCGTCGCGCCAGAACATGCCGTCGCCCTTGGTCTCGGTCGAAGGCAGGGGCTGAAAAACCATATTCGCGAGTATCGCAACGGCAGAGACCTGACCGCTCGCTCGCGCGGCGTGATGGTGATCGATCCCTTTGGGCTTACCGCAGACGCGGTTCGAGACCGATTTCCAGAGGTCTATCAGCATCTCCTGCGAACCGCGAAGCCAGATCGGGAAGCGCAGTTCGCAAAGTCCGCAACGAAGGATTCCGAAGGCTATCTGCGATCCTGGTGGCTCTTCGGAAAGCCGCGGCAGGAACTGCGACAAGCCATGGCGCCCCTCCCACCCTATGTCGCCACCGTCGAAACAACCAAGCACCGCGGTTTCCGCTACTCGATGCCTCGATAGTGCCCGACAACATGCTTGTTGCCGCCGCCATCGCCGATGCCTTTGCGATCGGCATCTTTTCCTCGCGCGTCCACGCGATCTTCGCGCTTCGCGCCGGCGGCTGGTTGGGGATCTGCAACGACCCGCGCTACTCGAAATCCCGCTGATTCGACCCTTTCCCATTCCCCGTCGCGTCCGACTCCCAAAAATCCACCATCCGCGCCATCGCCGAAGACCTCGACGCCCACCGCAAGCGCGTTCTCGCGGACCACGCGCATCTGACCCTGACGGGCCTCTACAACGTCCTCGAACGCCTGCGCGCAGGCATCAAGCCTGCCGATCTCGACCCGAAGGAGCGCATGATCTTCGACGACGGCCTCGTGCTGATCCTGAAAGAGCTGCACGACCGCCTCGCTGTCGCGGTGGCCGAGGCCTATGGCTGGCCGGTCGACCTTCCGGAGGAGGACCTGCTCGGCCGGCTCGTCGCCTTGAACAAGGAGCGGGCGAAGGAGGAGAAGCGCGGGCTCGTGAGCTGGCTGCGTCCGGACTACCATATCCCGTGCTTCGCTCGGAAAAGGAGAAGGCCAAGCAGATCGAAGCCGATCTCGGGGGCGCGACGGAGAGTGCGGCGCCGGGGGCCAGGGAAGCCTTTCCGAAGGGCGAACTGGAGCAGACCGTCGCTAACATGGCCGCGCTCGCTTATGCAGGCGGCCCCTTGATGCCGCGACGACTGCTGCCGGCTTCAATCCCGGCCGCAACGTCCGCTCGGCCGTCGCCGACGTTCTCGTCGCGCTCTACCGCATGGGGCAGGCGGCCTCGTCCGACGGCGGCAAGACGTTCACCCTGAGACGGGCGGCATGACATGGCGGCATGAAGACGGGGCAATGACGGCGGATATTCCGAGAACCGATTCCTTCTATCGGTTCGTGATCGTCGCGCTCGATGCCATGGGCGGTTCCGGATCGGTCAGCGAGATCGACGACCGGGTGGCGGCCGACCTGAAACTCGGCCAGGATATGCTGGACCAGACCTATAAGAAAACGGGCGTCGCCATCGTCGCCGACCACATCGCCTGGGCGCCCTCCTATCTCAAGATCGCCGGCCTTGCCGACAATCCCTCGCGCGGCATCTGGATCCTGATCGACGACGGCCGCAAGGCGCTCGGCGTCGACGACCGCGTGCTGCGCAGGGTCGTCTCCGAAGCCGCCAAGGCGCGCGCCAAAAAGGAGGGCGGTAAGGCGATTGCCGAGGACCGTCACGAAATCCTCGAGGCGAACGGGCCGGTCCCCCGAGACGAGGCTTCGCCGCTCTGGTCCGACCGGCCGCTCGCCATTCTCCTCGCGATCAAGCCCGATGCCTTCGAGCGTCTCTGCCAGCGCGTGCTGCGGGAATCGGGTTTCACCAAGGTCGACGTGACCGGCCGTTCCGGTGACGGCGGCATCGACGGCAGCGGCGTGCTGCGCATGAACCTCGTCTCCTTCACCGTTCAGTGCAAGCGCTGGCAGGGCTCGGTCGGCTCGGGCGTCGTGCGCGACTTCCGCGGCGCCATGGTCGGCCGTTCCGACAAGGGCCTCATCATCACCACCTCGACCTTCACCGCCGATGCGAGGCGGGAGGCGACGCGCGCCGGCGCGCCGGCGATCAACCTCGTCGACGGAGAGACGCTCTGCGATCTCCTGCGCTGTTGATTTCCACCCGGAACTGACCCGGGACAGCGCCTGATTTCCACTGAGATTTGACCCATGTGACCTTTCCCCGAGCGCGGCGAGCGAGGGGACAATGGAGTGATCTACATGGGACTTTTGAACGTCATCCGCCGCTTGGCTTTGCGAGAGAAGCTACCGATCCGAGAGATAGCCAGGCGGACCGGGCTCTCGCGGAACACCATCAAGAAGTATCTGAAGGCCGGCACGATCGAGCCGAAGTTCTCGGTGCCGGAGCGGCCGAGCAAGCTCGACCCGTTCTCCGACAAGCTTGCAGCCTGGCTGAAGGCCGAAGCATCAAAGTCACGTAAGCAGCGCCGGCCTTTGACGCACTTGCATGCAGATCTCGTCGCTCTCGGGTTCACCGGTTCCTACAACCGTGTGGCCGCGTTCGCCCGCGAATGGCTTGCGGAGCGGCAGCGCGAGCAGCAAACGACAGGGCGCGGCATCTTCGTTCCCCTGTCTTTCCGCCCCGGCGAAGCCTTCCAGTTCGACTGGAGCGAGGACCATGCGGTGATCGGCGGCGACCGCACCAGGCTTCAGGTCGCGCATATCAAGCTGGCGCACAGCCGAGTGTTCCTCGTCCGTGCCTATCTGCTCCAGACCCACGAGATGCTGTTTGACGCTCATTGGCACGCCTTCCGCGTCTTCGGCGGCGTGCCTGAGCGCGGCATCTACGACAACATGAGAACGGCGGTAGACCGCGTCGGACGCGGCAAGGAACGCCAGATCAACCTGCGTTTCCTCGCCATGACAAACCACTATGTCTTCAAGCCGGAGTTCTGCAATCCGGCCTCTGGTTGGGAGAAAGGGCAAGTCGAGAAGAACGTGCAGGATGCGCGGCCGCGTCTGTGGCAGCCGATGCCGAACTTTCCCGATCTCGCCACGCTGAATGCCTGGCTCGAGCAGCGTTGTCTGGAGCTCTGGCGGGAGATCCCACATGGCCGTCTTGCCGGGACCGTCGCCGATGTCTGGGCCGAAGAGCAGCCCACCTTGATGTCGCTACCGCCTGCCTTCGACGGGTTCGTCGAGCAGAGCAAGCGCGTCTCGCCTACTTGCCTGATCAGCTTCGAACGCAACCGCTACAGCGTGCCGGCTTCTTTTGCGAACAGGCCCGTCAGCCTCCGTGTCTACCCGGATCGTCTGGTCATTGCGGCCGAGGGGCAAATCTTGTGCGAGCATGAACGGCGGATCGAGCGATCGCATCATCTGCCGCCGCGAACGATCTACGACTGGCATCATTATCTGGCGGTGATCCAGCGCAAGCCCGGCGCGCTGCGCAACGGTGCTCCTTTCGCTGAACTGCCGTCAGGCTTCCGGCGATTGCAGGATCAGATGTTGCGACGGCCCGGTGGCGATCGCGAGATGGTCGATATCCTTGCCCTGGTCCTGCACCATGATGAGCAGGCGGTGCTGGCCGCAGTGGAGCTGGCACTGTCAGAGGGGGTCGCCACCAAGACCCACGTGCTCAACATCCTGCACCGTCTGATCGACGGAAAGACGATCGACGGCCCGGCCATCGACACGCCGCAAACGCTGCTGCTGCGCCGAGAGCCCAAGGCCAATGTCGAGCGCTACGACGATTTGCGCGCCCGCAGGAGTGGAGGCCGCCATGCGTCATGATCCCGCCAGCGGCGCCGTCGTCATCATGCTGCGCAGCCTCAAGATGTATGGCATGGCCCAGGCCGTCACCGACCTGATTGAGCAAGGCGCGCCTGCCTTCGAAGCCGCCGTGCCGATCCTGACGCAGCTCCTCAAGGCCGAGATGGCGGAACGCGAGGTGCGCTCGATCGCCTATCACATGAAGGCAGCACGCTTCCCGGCCTACAAGGATCTGGCGGGCTTCGACTTCTCAGCCAGCGAGATCAACGAGGCCACGGTGCGCCAGCTCCATCGCTGCGAGTTCATCGAAGGAATGGAGAATGTCGTGCTGATCGGCGGGCCGGGCACGGGCAAAACCCATGTCGCGACCGCCCTTGGCGTTCAGGCCGTCGAGCATTATCGCCGGAAAGTTCGGTTCTTCTCGACCATCGAACTCGTCAACATGCTCGAACAGGAGAAAGCCAAGGGCAAAGCCGGCCAACTGGCCGAGACCCTCGTCCGTCTCGATCTCGTGATCCTGGACGAGCTTGGATACCTGCCATTCAGTGCCTCAGGCGGTGCGCTGCTCTTCCACCTGCTGAGCAAGCTCTACGAGCGCACCAGCGTCGTCATCACGACCAATCTGAGCTTCAGCGAATGGGCCACCGTCTTCGGCGATGCCAAGATGACCACCGCGCTGCTCGATCGCCTCACACATCGTTGCCACATCCTGGAGACTGGAAATGACAGCTTCCGCTTCAGAGCCAGCACCGACGCCGCCACCCGCAAGAGGAAGGAAAGCGCACATGCCTTGACCCACACATGACCCACTCAGCATAACTCAGAGCCGGGTCAATTCTCGATGGAAAACCCGGGTCAGTTCCGGGTGGAAATCAACACGTTGCCGTCAGTCGGCCGAGCGAAACCCGAAGGGGCGAAAGCCCAAAGGATTCGCGATGGACGACAGGGATTCGCAGTTGGAAACGATAGCCGGAGGGTCGCCGGGAAAGGTGCATTGGGGTTCCGCCCTGGGTACACGGCTGGGTACATCAGCCGTTTGGGCGGGGATTTCATAAACGATATCAACCAGTTGCACTGGCGGAGAAGAAGGGATTCTCCCGAGCGCGTCCAAAAGGCCCAGAAAACAAGGGTTCTGAAACCGCTTTTCGGCGGAGTGTTTACCATTGCTGTGTATCGGCGTCCACCAGATCTCCGGTCGCTTGAAGGGCTGAGCTGAACCCGTCACGAGGATGCGTCCGCAGCTTTCTGCTGCGGCGTCTCAGGACGTGTTGCGCTCGGACGCTGGTTACCTTATCGGCATTGTTGGGGTAACAGACGGTTGCGGTTGCTCTAAGCAGCACCGTTGGTGATACATGCAGGACGACATCATCCCCTTCGTACTTGCGGCGCATCAGAATGGGCAATGCGAGACCCTCGACCAGGCTAAGGCTTTGTTGCGCTCTTTGTCTGTCCGCCCCATGCGGAACGTGAACCTGTTCGTTATGGACATGCGCTCCAACGATCCACTTGGCTTCGGCATGCTGGAGACGAAGCAGAATGTTGACCTGCGAGGCGGGGTCGCCCGGCTAGGCGACTACCCCGATAGGAGATGGGTCGAGCAAGATGTCATTCCCCACTACCTCAGGGTCAAAGAAGAAAACCAAGCCAGCGTCAGGCAGATGCGTTCGAGGATCCAAGACGTCGTTGCCGTTTTCGATCGAGTCGTCGTTCCCGTTTTACGCACTGGCGCTGGAACACCTGATTGGGCTTTCTCCCTTACGCGGACTCGTTTCGTGCTTCCCGTAGACGGGACGGCGCTGAGCACTCGGGAAGACGATGTCCTCGACCTTTTGATTTCCGGTCATTCGGCGAAAGAGATTGCCATGCTCTTGGACCTCTCCTTCAGGACGGTTGAGCACCACATTTCAGCGATCAAAACCAAACTGGCGGCGAAGAACGTCGCGCATGCAACAGCCATCGGCACCGCCCGCAAGCTCGGGCTTTCAGAATAGGTAGAAATACATTCAGTCAAATTTCGGCGGCAAATTAAGAGTTTTTTATAAGCCCGCGACTAATGCTCTCCCCCGTAAGCACTTCTAAATTTCACAACCCGGGGCCAGACATGTCGAATATTAGCACTACAGAAAGCATAATTTCCCCTGAATCCCGTTCGCTCGGCTATGTTGCTGGGGCCGCTCTTCTCGTTTTTCCAATCGCTACGCCGATCATCGCAATGATCGATCGAAAAGAGGCATCACCACTTCTGCAATCTCACTACCTCTATCAGGCCGGCACCTTCTGGAAGAGCCTCATCTTGGCCATCGTCTTGACGCTGGCGTGGTTGGTGACGATGGCGGCGATGTTCGTCATTCCCCCACTCGCCCTCCTTTCGCCGGTCTTGGCCATCGGCGCCGTGGCACTCTCGGTCTGGTACGTGGCAAGGGCCATCAAGAGCCTCGTCTATCTCAGCCGCGGTAAGATCTTGTCTAAGCCGGGGACGTGGGCAGTCTGAAATCTGTGGGTCGCCGCGGCAGTTGGCACGCGATCGCCGCGGCAGGCATATGGCGCTGAGGCTTCACGTCGAAGCCTATCACTTGGGCGTCGCCTAGCCACTTCGTTCTGCGCCCATTCTCAATTGACGGTGCGCTGCTAATAGCGCGCCGCAGAGTGGGTGCTCCTTTCCATCATCTCCGGAAACACCCCATGCGTATCTCTATCGCCATTCTGGCAGCGCTGCTCTGCGCCGCTCCGGCTCAAGCCCGGACGCTCGACATGTCGGACGAAGCTACGGCATCACTTTTGCGAGCTTACCTTTCGAACTTGCCTCCGGATTTTGAAGAAATGGCATTGCGGACGGATGCCGTTCGGCAGGCCTCGGAGTTCGACCGCGCCGCCGTTCTAGTATCCGAGATCGATCGGCTCCGTCGCGACTACACGGGGATGGCCGACGTCGACGGGATCGTGCTCCGCCTATCCGACAGTCTCGGCGAGTACGATGCGGCGGCCGCCGGCTTTCCCCTGCGGACCTTCGGCCCCGACATCTATGTGCCCCTCGGGGGCACGAAGATCGTTTTCGACAACTACCGAGACTTCGCTGCCTGGAAACTGCCGGTAGCCGAAGCGAAGAGTGTGTTATCGCAGACCGAAAGGTTGGGTAGGACAGTTGACCTGGAACTGACGGTCAGGCCGTTTGCTGTCTCACGGGATCGCGACGGCGCGCTTCGGACTCAGGTGCGCTCGGTTCGCATCACGTCTGGCGGGAAGGTGATCGGCACTATGACGACGGAAGCGCCCGACGCGCCCATGCAACGGGCGGGCGATGTTGCCGCCTCTGCTATTACCGACGAGCGGCTAGACATGCTTGGCCTAGGCAGTGTGGACAAAGTGTCTGATCCACAATCGGATGGATGCCACGAGAACGAAGCCGAGAAAGCTGTCTGCGGTCTTGTCGTATCGCGTGGCCAGCCGCCGACTGTGTTTCAGCTTTGAGAAGCAGCGCTCGACGAGGTTTCTCAGGCCGTAAATGTATCCGTCAATGACGGGTTGGACCTTGCGGTTTCGCTTTGCGGGGATGACCGCGGCAACGCCTCTGGCCTTGAGGTCGGCAAGGATGAAGTCGGCGTCGTATCCCTTGTCGGCGAGCAGGACACAGGGCTTGGGACCGGGCTGGTCCATGACCGGCGCATAGCCTTTCATATCGGAGACCTGACCGCCGCTCAGCGTGATAGCGACAGGGAGGCCTCGAGCATTGCTGCGGAGATGGATCTTGGTCGAGAAGCCACCACGAGAGCGGCCAAGACTTTGGTCCTGATCCCTTTTTTTAGCGCGCCGGCGGCGTGCTGATGGGCGCGGATAATGGTAGAATCGATCATTTGAACGCTGTCATGACCCGTGCCGATCTCATTCAGCGCCTCCAGTATCACGTCCCAGAGCCCCGCCTGCGTCCAGCGCCGGAACTGGCGATAGACGGAGTTCCAGGCTCCGAAATCGCTGTGTAGATCACGCCACGCCGTCCCCGTTCGGGCGATCCAGAAGACCCCGTCGAGCACCAACCGATGATCGCGAGGCCGTCTACCTCGCCTCGGACCCTTCTCGACCACGAACGGCTCGAAGAAGGCCCATTCCGCATCCGACATCAAACCTCGAACCAACACCGCCCTCCGCAAAGAGCAGCCTTGAATCAGTCAGCAGGTGATTTGGGAATCCCCTTTGTCCACACCGCCTAAAGGTCGGATCTTCCTATTCCGACTACATCACCTGGGCAGCGAGGAGCGGTCTCGTCGCGGAACTCATGGACAAACCATACACTATGGTCGCGTCCTACAACTTCAGCGCCCGCGCCGACGGACTGCCCGGTCCCTGGTCGCCGGTTCGCCCGCCCGCTGCTTTCCCACAGTTGTCGATCGCAGGGGGAGAATTCGACTGCAAGAGCCAACTCGATAAAGAGAAGCTTTGCGGTACCGTGCACTTCTCCGCCGAGCCTTTGATGGAGAGTAAGCGCGTCCTATCGATGCAGATGGTCCAAAACGTCGTTGGCATGACGCCTGAGCAGATCGTCGCCAAACTCGGCGAGAAGTACGGTCCACACACCGACTCCTTCGACGTCGTCGTGTCGGGCGAGAGCAGCCATCGCGCCCGTCAGTACGTCTGGGGCGCGCCGTTCCCACTGGACGACAAGAACAGTGGCTCCGTGACGTTTGCGCGGCAGGAGAACAACTGGCAGATCGAGGCCGTTGTGTTCGAACCCGAAATGAACCGCGCGGTACTGCTGCTTCAACTTATCGGCGCGAGACGGGGCAGCGATGCCGTCGCCGGCGCATCAGACGTCCGACTCTAGGGAGACCGCGATGGCACAGCTCATTCCGATCACCGGCAGGGTTACTGAACTCAGCAACTCCCACTTCGCTCAGAATTGGACCAACTACGGTTCTGTCCACATCAGGGAGGACGACGGACGAGTAACCCAAGTGCGGCTCGCCATCGTGACCTCGGAGATGCCGAACGCTCTGGCTGTCGGGACCCGCGGCACCTTCTACTTCCGCAAGATGCACTTGTTGGGCAGCACGAGGCAGCTCTTGGCGGCTTGCGAAATCGACGGGCAGTTGAGGACGGCATCCGTCACCAAGGGCGCCATCACCTTCGGGATCATCACACTCGTGAGCATTCTCTTCATCCCGCTGTTGGTTGGCCTGATCGCGTTTCCCTTGTGTCTCGCGACCGCGATCTCCTATGCCCGGACGCAAAGTCAGATCTCGGCGCTGCGCCTCAACCCGTCATCCGGTGTGGAGGTGCTCCGTGTCCGTACGATATGAGACCGCGCCGCTGCTCACCCTTATCTTCGTCGCCCTTTCACTCGTTGGCGGCACCGCCAAGGCCGAGAGCGTCTACACGGACGTCGCCTCGTGCCGTGCGCAAGACCTCGGCCCGGACGAGTTCGTGCGGCACTGCAAAGGACCGAAGGGCTATGCTGCGTCCCTCCATTATTTCGATGGTCGGGCGGTCCCTGCTTTTGGCAAGTCCAGACCGGGGACGAAGGACGAGCCCTATCTCGAATCGGCCGACCTGGAACCCATTGAAATCGGCGTCGGCGTGCCCTTCGGCAAAAAAATCGAATGGGTGATGAGGGGGGGCGAACCCTGCGCAGCGATACTGCGGGTCGATACCCGGCAGGGAGAAAGGCTCGTCGTCTCCGCTCTGGATGGTGCTTCGTCACGGGTCGGAATGGCCCGGAAGAACGTGGAGGCACGTCAAATGGCGAGCACAGCCTGCAAGCGGAGGGTGGCGGCACAGCCAGGTGGCAGGGAGCCAGTCGTTCCAACCGAATCAGCGATCAAACCGACGGGGCTTCCCAGAGTGGGGGACGTCTTGCCCATCTGTTCGAAATGCCCCGGGCCTTTGATCACAGAGGTCTCCGCAGGCAGGACCATTACGGTCGTTGCACGGATCGCCCGTCCTCAGGCGAAGGAGCATTGCAGCGCCTGGTACGTCGACAATCCGGAAGGCGAAGCCGATTGCGTCGAAGGCGTCCTGCGCGATTACGGTGAAAGCCGCTTCACGGCCGCCGCCATGTGCAGCGAACAGTCGATCGTCACGGAGGGTGTCAAGTATCGCTACGACGGTCCAGGGCTGGACGAATTCGGCGACAGGACGCCTCAGTGGCTGGATCTTAATACAGGAACCCGCGCGGAGTTGTCCTCCGCCGGTGCCCGCCGGACCGTTTCGGCACAGTTTGAGACCCTCTGCCCCGGCATGCTCGCGGGCATGGGTTTCTAAGCGGTTAGGACGGCATCCTTGCAGTCTGCCGGTGCAAATCCGGCCAACGAGGGTTCGGATTTCCAAAATGCAAAGTGCTACAGGGGGTGCAGTTCGAGATTTCCGAAAGCCAAGTTAGAATGGGCCGCAGCGCCCGGCGTATCGCTTTGGTCGGGACAGCGACCCTGCAACCCGCTCTCCCGCATCCACCTCAACGGGTCGAAGTCATCGAACTAACCCTTCGAAAAAATCGAAGAGACCGCTGCGTCGCGGGAAGGTTCCCGAGTTTAGAGCATTCGGATTTTTCGAAATGCCGACTCTTAGGGAGAGCGTAACGTTCGAGGGTTTCGAAGGGAGGGCGTGACGGTGCGCTGATACGAACTTGCATATGCGTCGTGCCGACTGACTGGAGAATACGATGACCATCGAGAATCTGTCCCGCCCCACGACCGCACTACGACTGAAGGATTTGCAGTTGGGAATCGAGCTTGTGATCGAGGCGCTCGAACAGGAGCGAGGCGCTCGCGATCGAATTGCCACGCGATACGGGATCCAAAAATCGGTGATCACCGACTGCGTCCACCGGATCGAAAGCTATTTCGGCGTTAACCTGTTCGCCGGGACCGCGCGGATCGCGGTTACAGCCGCGGGCCGGGAACTGGCTAAGCGCGGCCCCTCGGTGTTCGATGCTCTCGAAGAGTTGGAGCAGGGGCTACGCGATGCCGAGACGAACGCGCATGTCTCTTCGTCAAGCTAACGGCCGCGCATACCTCTAAGCCTGCACCTCCCGCAAGAAAACCTCGGCCTGCGTGAGTACCGTCTGAACCGCCTCGTCAGCAAGGTCCGGCGGATAGCCGAACCGCTTCAGAATGCGCTACACGAGGATCCGCATCTTCGCCCGGGCGCTCTCGCGGTGGTGCCAGTCGACAGTCGCATTGTTCTGGAGTGTCAAATCGCGTCCAACCGTGACCCCTTTTCGCGTCCAATATTGACCCCTGCGCTGACGTTGTCGCCGACATGCAAAAGGGGCCCGATCGGGCCCCTTTTGCATGTCGGCGTTCGGGATGATGGATTCCGTGTTTGAGGATTAGCTTCGGTTTTTGAAGCGCCAGCTCGTGTTGCCGGTTTCGATGATGTCGCAGTGGTGAGTGAGGCGGTCGAGCATCGCCGTGGTCATCTTGGCATCGCCGAAGATCTGCGGCCAATCGGCGAAGGCGAGATTCGTCGTGATCAGCAGTGAGGTATGCTCGTACAGCTTGCTGATGAGATGGAAGAGCAGTTGCCCGCCGGCCTGGCTGAACGGCAGGTAGCCAAGTTCGTCGATCACGACGAGATCGTATCGCAACAGGTTCTCAGCCAGGCGGCCTCCCTTGCCGGCAGCCTTTTCCTGCTCGAGTTGGTTGACCAGGTCCACGAGATTGTAGAACCGCCCTCGGGCATGAGAGCGGACCACTGCGGCCGAAGTGGCGATGACCAGATGAGTCTTTCCGGTGCCGGTCCCGCCGATGAATATGGCGTTGCGCTTGGCCTCGAGGAACGCGCCGGTGGCGATCTCGCGCACCTTGGCCTCGTCGATCGTCGTGTCGGCAAAGCGGAAGGCGTCCAGATCCTTCAGCACCGGGAACTTGGCACTGGCGACACGGTAGACGATGGAGCGGGCCTGACGATGGTTGTGCTCGGCCCGCAAGAGACTGGCGAGCAATGGGTAGAGTTCGTCGCGGCGTTGCAGGCCCTTGCCGGTGATCTCGTCGAAGCTGGCGCGCATGCCCTGGAGCTTCAGATCTTCCATCATGGCCAGAAGGTCGTGGCGCTCCATCACGCCACCTTCCGGATGCTGTCGTAGCGGGCGCAGTCGGCCAACGGCGGGGCCTTCAAGGCCAGCATCGCGGGAATCTCGATGCTGGACACCGGCGGCGGCTGAAGCTGCCGGGCGAGGATCGTCAAGATCACGTCGCCATGGCAGATCCCGGCCTCTACAGCCTCGGTGCAGGCGGCCTCGACGGCATCAAGCCCATGATCGAGGACGGCGCCGAGCACTTTGACGAACTGGCGGTCGCCGTCGTCGTGCCGCTTCAGATCGGCACGGACCTGCGCCAGAGCGGGCGGCAGGTCCCAGTCCTTGAACGGCGCTCCGTTGCGCAGCGCCCCCGGCTTCTTCAAAAGCACCGGCAGATAATGCCAGGGATCGTAGATGACCTGGTCGCGACGGAATTGCCGCGGATGATCGGCGACGATCTCGCTCTCGAACAGAACGACGACCCGCTCGGCATAGGTTCGCACCAGGACCGTCTGGCCGGCGGCCCGGGCGTCGACGCTGTAGCGGTTGTAGTCGGCCATGACGAGGCAGGTCGTGCTGGCCCGGACCGCCTTCTCGACGAACCCTTCGAACGGCGAGCGAAGCTCCATCAGCGCCAGCTTCTCCTCCTGGAAGACCTCCCAGACGGTCCGATCCTTGAACTCGGGATGACGGGTGCGCTTGGCATAGGCGATGCACTGGTCTTCAAGCCAAGCGTTCAGCTCCTCGAGGCTTGCTACCTTGGGCTTGGGCCGGAATATCTGGTCGCGCAGGTTGCCGACCTGGTTCTCCACCTGGCCTTTCTCCCACCCTGCCGCGGGCGTGCAGGCCACCGGCTCGATCAGGTGGTGCGAGCACATCTGCAAGAAACGGCGGTTGTACTGACGGGCCTTGCCCACGAAGATCGTCTCTACGGCCGTCTTCATGTTGTCGTAGATTCCGCGACGACAAACTCCGCCGTAGAAGGCGAACGCCTTGTCATGGGCGTCGAAGACCAGTTCCTGCGTCTCCCGGAAATAGGCGCGGACGAACGGCATCCGGCTGTGCGACAGGCGCATGTGAGCGGCCTTCACCATCAGCGGCAGTCCCTGGAGCGTGATCGTCTCGTGGCTCCAGTCGAACTGGTAGGCCTCGCCAGGTGCGAAGCTCATCGGCACGTACGCCTTTGCTGGAAGACGAGAGCGCTCCTGACGCCATGTCCGGGCAAACCGATGAACGCTGTCGTGGGCCCCGTCATAGCCGCGACCGCGCAGCTCCTCGAAAAGACGCTGCGTCGAGCGGCGCTCCCGACAGGGCAGCGCGGCTTCCGCTTCCAGGATGGCCGTCAGGTCCTCGACATAAGCCCCAAGCTTCGGCGCCGGCTGAACCTCGCGCTCGTATCGGAACTCAGTGTCGTCGCCGCGAACAACTTTGCGGACCGTCGTCCGCGACACTGAAAACTCCCGGGCGATCGTCTTGATCCCCCGCCCTTGGTCGTGAAACGCACGCCGTATCTGTCCAATCAAATCCACGCCAATCATTCCCCAGCATCGCCCTCCACGGCCCGAAAGGCCGGAAAAGCGGAAACCTAAAACATCGCAGCAGGGGGTCAGTTTTGGACGCGAAATACCCCGCTCAGGGGGTCAGATTTGCATGCGATTTTACACAGCAGGTTCGACTTGGCGAACCTGCTGGAGATGGCGCCGACGATCGCGCAACTCCAGCCCGACATCATCGTCGGGGGGCCTCCTTGTCAAGATTTCTCCTCAGCGGGAAAGCGAACGGAAGGTCGAAACGCCAGCCTGACGCTCGGCTTCGCGATTGCGATCGTAACGGCGAGGCCGGCGTGGTTCGTAATGGAGAACGTCATCGCTGCCCGGAAGACGCAGACCTATGCCCGCGCCCGCGCCCTCTTCGTGAAGGCCGGCTATGGCCTGACGGAAGTCTCTCTCGACGGCAGCCGCTACGGCACCCCTCAAATGCGCCGGAGATTTTTTGCGATCGGGCGCCTTGGCGAGGCGGACGGTTTCCTTGCGTCGGCCATAGCTGAGGCCGCGTCGCCTCACAGGATGTCGGTCCGGGATGAGCTTGGCGACGACGTGGGTGTACATCCCGGCGGGAACCACCCGCCGGAGGCCCGCGCGTTCTTCATGCGTCCATACACCGGACATTCGGGTGTCCGGTCGATCGACGGCCCGTGCCCGACCCTCCTGCGGAGCGCACATGAGGGGCCGCAGAACTGGTACGTCGATCATGAGCGGGACATGGGACCGTCAGCGGACATTCCCCCGCTGCCGATGGATGTACTGTCACGCATCCAGGGGTTTCCTGCGGACTGGAACTGGCTCGACATCCCCCAGAACCGCAGACGGATGTTGATGATCGCGAACGCGGTTCCGCCGCCGCTAGCCGAAGCGGTCGGGCGCGCGATCCTCGCTCGGGCACACGGGGAGACGATCCCGACAACTGAGAAGGCGTTCGACAAGTGGCTCCAGAAAGGCCGTAAGGGTCTCAAGGACCAAGCGCTCCGGAACCGCCGCTTGAATCTCAAAAAGGCGCGCCGTCTTTTGGGCGGACGAATCCTCGCAAATATCGACGCCGAACTGGCGTTGCTGGAAAAGGCGGAGGGGTTCGCGGAGCTTTCCGTCCGGTCGAGGTCCGAACTACGCGGGGCTTTGCGGTCTCATGCGAAGTGGCGAGCCGAGGTGGCTGCGGCGAAGGCGCTGAAAGCCGAACTCAAGCTTTACGACGGAATGACCGAGGCTGACTTCAATGCGCGCGCTCGCGAAGAAGAAGCCATCGAAGCGGACCATCTCCCCTTCAACCCGCGGGTGGCCGCGTCTCTCCAAGCTTCACGCGGAAACATGGGGGAGCTGTCCAATACGGTTGAGGTATCCTGATCCCCCACCCGAACTAGCGTTCGCCTCCGACCCTCCCCCCGGGGAGGGTCTTACGCCCTCGCGGCGGCGATGTGATCCGCCCGGCTCGTGCCGGCTAAGCCGTCACTCCCCGGCCGCGGTTGAGGCTGCTCGAACCTTCTTCCGCCTAAGCTGCCGCGCTGGGCCACGGGTGGTCCGGTAGGGCGACAGGTCCAGCCCCTCGGGCAAGGGCATCGCCGCCAGCACCTCGACTTCGTCGGCGCGCAGCGTCTTCGAGCCGTAGCTCTCCTCGACCGTCTTGAACGCGTGCCCCGTCTGCATGCTGGATGTCCGGGGATCGACCTTTGCGATACGGAGGAGGTCCTTGGCGCTGTGACGCGATGAGTGGAACACGGTCGCGAGCCGCGTGTGCAGCCCGTACGCTCGAAGTCGCGCTCCCTGACGCTTCGAGGCGGTGTCGGCCGGATCGGCGATGTCGCGATGTAGATGCGGGAACACCCATTCGCTATCCCGACGCGCCTTCGCGTAGGCGACGAATCCGACCTCGACCAGTTCTTGGTGCAAGGCGAACAGGCGACGGCTGCCGTCGTTCTTGATCTGGCGGATTTCCGCTTTGCCATTGATCGTCAGATACCTCATGAGGTTCGCGACCCAAAGGCCCGGCCGGACTTCTTGGATGTCACCGCCCTGGAGGTAGGCCAACTCGCCGATGCGGGCGCCGGTGAGGGTGCCGAGCAGCGGCAGCCAGTAGTCGTCTGGACGGACCTCTTTCGTAGCGCGCGCGAACCATGTGTTCAGCGCCTCGACGCTGAACGGCTCGCGCGTGACGGCCTTCGGGGCGTGCGCTGGCGGGGTGACGGTCATTCCGGTGAAGGGCGAGTCGAATTCGCGATCGACAGCCAGCCACTCGAACGCGCCGACGACGGCGCCGACATAGGTGACGATCGTTGTTTCCGACCGACAGGGCGGAATGGGTTTTCCCGCTTTCCGGCGTTCCGCGATTCTGCCCGCGATTTCCAACGGCGTGGAGCCTTGGAACTCCTTGAGCTTGGTCCAGTGGTTCGGCATGTCGGCGATGATCTTGCCGAAGGTCCGTAAGTCCTTCTTGACGTATGCCGACAACGGCTTGTCGCCGACGATGGCGATGAACTCGCCGAGCTTGCCGGCGATGCCGATCGCGTAAGCCTCCGACCTGCCAGCGTCCCGGACCGATTGCGTGTAGGCGCCGACACACGAACTGAGCAACGGCAGACCGGGAACCTCGGGGACGACGGGAGGCAACGGCGAAGCGACGGGGGCCACAGCCGCGTTGGCAGGCTGAGGGTCGATCCGCCGTCCGATGGTGAGGGCGAGGTCGACGAACCGCTCGTGGCTCGCCCGTTCCGACGACCACGCGGCTTCATCCTGCGCCAGCGCCGCGCCGACGACGTCGAGCCTTGTCCGGATCGACGCCAGCGCCTTCCTGCGGGCATCCTGCGCGGCGGCGGCGGAGCGGTGATGCGCGGCGAGTTCCCGCGAGTCGGGATCGTCGTGCCCGCCGTGCTGATCGGCCTCCGAGCGGGCCGACGCAGCTTTCAGCCCAGCCCAGCGGATTCCGCGGTCAAGCGTTTCCAGCTCGGCGGCCAGAACGGCCAGGCTGCGGATCAGGGTTTCGCGGTCGGCCATGCCAGCATCCCAAAGCTCGTGACAGTGAGCCGCAAGCCTAGTCGCTCTGCGTTGAGCTTCCGTTGCCGTCAGTCGGCCGAGCGAAACCCGAAGGGGCGAAAGCCCAAAGGATTCGCGATGGACGACAGGGATTCGCAGTTGGAAACGATAGCCGGAGGGTCGCCGGGAAAGGTGCATTGGGGTTCCGCCCTGGGTACACGGCTGGGTACATCAGCCGTTTGGGCGGGGATTTCATAAACGATATCAACCAGTTGCACTGGCGGAGAAGAAGGGATTCGAACCCTCGAAACGGTTCCCCGTTTACGCCCTTAGCAGGGGCGCGCCTTCGACCACTCGGCCACCTCTCCGAGGCGAGGTACTAAAGGGGTTCGCGGTTCTAATCAAGGGGATTCGGCGCCTAAACTCGCGCGCAAATCCAGCAAGATTGGTCTGCTTCGTGCAGTATGGAACGCGCGGACGGGCTATCGCGAGGCCGTTCTGCGGCACACGCCGTTTTTTCCGCTATGCCGCCGAAGACCTGATGATCGACGGGCCCTCGACCAGTCGCCCGTTACCGGCGGGCGACTGCTTCGTTCTTGGCCAGGAATCAGAAGAAGATGAAATCATCCGCGGTGAGATTGGCGAGCGAGAAGTTCTTTAGTGCGATCCTGTCGCCGGAACCCGCATCGATCAGGACGTCGCCCCCGATTTGCTGCGAGGAGGCCATGACAGCAGCGTAGTTTGCGAAGATCGATTGCGACATCTGGATCTTGTCGACGCCGTTCTGAAAGTCGAAGATCTGGTCAGTGTCGAAATCGCGGGCCGTGTACTGAAACGCGTCGGCGCCGCCCTCGCCATAGAGATAGTCGTTGCCGCCTTCGCCGCGCAGCGTGTCACCGCCGTCGCCGCCCCGCAGCGAGTCCCCGTCCGCTCCGCCCCAGATCGTATCGTTGCCGCCGAAGCCGAAAATCGAGTCAGCGCCGGCGTTGCCGCTGATGGCGTCGCTATAGTTGGCGCTACCAGGGTCGTCGCCGTAGATGAAATCGTTGCCGTCATTGCCGGAGATCGAGTCGCCGTCCGCCCCGCCGTTGATGAGGTCGCCTTCCGTGCCGCCCGAGATGGTATCGGCACCTGCGCCGCCTGTGATCGTATCGGCCCCCTCGCCACCCGACAAATTGTCGGCACCACCGGCGCCGTTGAGCTTGTCGCCGCCGTCACCGCCTGCGATCGAATTGGCGCCTGTATTGCCATTGATGACGTTCGCCAGGCCGTTGCCAATCCCCGAGAGATTGCCCGATCCTGTCAATGTCAGGTTTTCGACCTGGCCAAGAATGACCGCCGAGTTGGCGAGGTCGAAGCTGATGGACGAGATGACCGTATCGTTGCCGTTTCCACCGTCGTCACTTTCGTCGACGACGTCGCCGGAATTATCGACGTAGTAGGAATCGTTTCCGGCGCCACCCCGCATGATGTCGGCGCCCGCAAGCCCGTTCAGCGTATCATTGCCGCCGAAGGTGCGAATCAGGTTGGCGCCGGAACTGCCGGTGACCACGTCGTTCGCATTGGTCGCCCGTACATTCTCGATGCTGACGAGCGTGTCCTGGCTGCCAAAGCCATCGATGGCTATTCCGGTCGTCAAATCAACGTTCACGCCGCGCGTGCCGCCTTGCCGGTCATCACGGTCGTATCGAACCGTGTCCACCCCGCCGCCGCCATCGATCGAGTCTCGTCCGCCGAGGCCGTAAAAGACTTCGCCCACGCTCGATCCTACGAAGACGTCGGCAAAAAGAGTGCCGCGGTAGCCTTCGAAGTTCACAAAGGTTTCCGAGTTACCGAACGGATCGATAACGGTTCCCGTCTGGGCGTTCAGGTTGATGCCACTGAAGGCTGCCGGATCGAAATAGGATGTCTGGAAGGACAGCTGGTCGACGCCGTCGCCGCCGTCGTACGTGTCTGTTCCCTGGCCGCCGTCGATGTAGTCGTCGCCATCGCCGCCGTTCAGCGTATCGTTGCCGGTTTCACCGTAAAGATCGTCGCCGCCGGCCTGACCGATCAGGACATCGTCGCCATTCAGCAGCCAGCGCCCGATATTGGGGCCGTAAGCATTGAACGCTGCCTCGAAATTCTCCAGCGACCGGTTGATATCGGTCAGCTGGTTCACCAGTGTCGTGCCGTCCGCCAACAGGAATTCGGCAGTCTGTATCGTTCCGCCGGTGGCAGCACCCTGGGAGTCGTAGGTGAAACCGGTGCCGATGAGCCGGAACTTCAACCCGCCGCCTGCGTCGAACATCTGTTCGGTTGCGGAGAATGATGTTCTTGTAAGAGATCCAAGAAAGAAAAGGTCTGTAAAACTGATATTGTAATCCACCCCTGGGATCGAGGGTGTATAGTTTTCTGGATAAACGCCGCCAGGAAAGTATGATGTGCCGTTTGCCAATGTATTTCTCTCCATTCCAGATTTCGAAACAACGATTTCGGTACGGTCCGTGTAACCCTAGGTTAGGCAAATTTTTCAAGTGCGTGCAAGCCTGTGAACTCATCAAAAACAAGTTTGTGAGGGATGGAAACGTTCATACCAGCGAGCATCGGGTCTGACTCGTAGGGGATTCCCAAACTGGTTCTGATCTGAATCATGGTGGCAAACGGAGGTTTGCCATGGCGACGCCCATTCCACTTCGCACCGATTTCGATGGTCCTGGCCTGCGTCGTCTGGCGCGGGATACCAAGGACGCCAACCAGGCGCGGCGTGAACCGCCTCGGGTTTGCCGGAGGCTCCAACTCTTGAGAGACTGGAGCCATGACAAGCAAAACGACGAACAGATTTTCCCGGAAGTCCGCGAGCGCGCCGTGCGAATGGTCCTCGAACATCAGAGCGAGCACGCCTCGCAATGGGCGGCGATGGGTTCGATCGCGGCGAAGATTGGCTGCACGCCCGAGACGCTCCGCGGCTGGGTGCGACAGGCAGAGCGTGATCAAGGCCTTCGTCCCGGACCGAGTAGTGAAGAGCGCGACCGGATCAAGGCGCTGGAGCGGGAGAACCGCGAACTGCGCCAGGCCAACGAGATCCTTCGTAAGGCGTCAGCGTATTTTGCCCAGGCCCCTCTCGGCGAATGCCAGCATTCGCCTGCCGGGCAAGGGGAGCTCGACCGCCCGTTCAGACGATGAAGGCCTTCATCGGCGATCATCGCAGCGTCTACGGGGTCGAGCCGATCTGCAAAGGGCTGCCGATCGCCCCGTCGACCTATCGCGTGCATGCCGCCCGGCAAGCTGATCCCGCCCGGGCGCCAGCCCGCGAACGCCGTGACGCCGGCCTTTGCGAAGACATCCGCCGGGTCTTCAAGGCGAATTTCGAAGTCTACGGCGTGCGCAAGATATGGCGGCAAATGCGGCGCGAAGGGATCGACGTCGCCCGTTGCACGGTGGCCCGTCTTATGCGGCGTATGGGTCTGAAGGGCGCCGTGCGTGGCAAGACCGTGCGGACCACGATCAGCAATCCTGCTGCCCCGTGCCCGCTCGATCGGGTCAACCGCCAGTTCAAGGCGCCATGTCCAAACGCCCTCTGGGTTTCGGATTTCACCCATGTCGCCACCTGGGCCGGCTTCGTTTACGTCGCCTTCGTGATCGACGTCTTCGCTCGCCGCATCGTCGGCTGGCGCGTGTCGCGCTCGGCCAGGACGGACTTCGTTCTCGATGCTCTGGAACAGGCGCTTCACGATCGAAAGCCTGCCCGGAAGGGAGGCCTCGTCCATCACAGCGATCGCGGCGTGCAGGGCGGATTCAAACGGTCGTCGCAACAGGGTTCGTTTCTGTTTTCTTCAGCCATCCGTCAAGAGCTTCAGCGGGGCTTTTCCAGCCGAGAGTCTTGCGCGGCCTGGCGTTAAGGGTCGCAGCCACGGCGGCGAGCGTTTCGGCGCTGTGGGCGCTGAGGTCCGTACCCTTCGGGAAGTACTGGCGCAGCAGCCCGTTGGTGTTCTCGTTGGTGCCGCGCTGCCAAGGGCTCCGCGGATCGCAGAAGTAGATCTCGACGCCCGTATCAATCTTGAGCGTGGCGTGCTGGGCCATTTCAGCGCCCTGGTCCCAGGTCAAAGACCGTCGAAGTTCTTCAGGCAGTGCTACGATGGTGCGGGCGATTGCATCACGAACAGCCTCGGCGCCATGCCCGGCGAGCGCGGGACCATTCTTGGCTCGCGGCCCGTCACCGTGGCCCTCAAGCCGGGGGAGATGCAGCAGCATCGTGAAGCGGGTCGTGCGTTCGACGAGCGTGCCGATCGCCGAGCTCTCCAACCCGAGAATGAGATCGCCTTCCCAGTGTCCCGGAACTGCCCGATCGGATGCTTCGGCCGGGCGTTCGCTGATCATTATCTCGGGCGACACGAAGCCTTTGCCTCTTTGACCAACTCGCGCCCGCGGCGTCCGCAGCGCCCGCCCCGTGCGGAGGCATGCCGTCAATTCACGGCGCAGCTCACCACGACCCTGGATGAAGAGCTCCTGATAGATGGCTTCGTGACTGATGCGCATCCCCTTGTCATTGGGAAAGTCGACGGTGAGACGGTTGGCGATCTGCTCCGGGCTCCAAGCCTTCGCCCATCGTCGATCCTTGCGCTGGCCATGCCGACGGCTCTTCCAGGGAACAGTCGGGCCGGGAATGGCAACACCCTTCGGCGCCGTGACCATTCCGGCGAGCCGCTCCTCGACATAGGTGCGCAAAGCTGTGTTGAGAGCAAGCTTTGTGGCTTTCGGTCGCCGACCTGATCGCTCCGCATGCCACTGAGCGGTCGTCGCTCGATACTCCAGGCCGCCGCCGCGTGTCGCAGCGTTGCGCCGTAGCTCTCGAGAGATCGTCGAAGCGGCTCGACCAAGTCGGCGTCCGATTTCCTGCCTGGAAAGGCCTTTGACACGAAGAAGCGCAATCTCCTCACGCTCGGCAAACGCGAGATACCGCCCGGACAACGGCTTGGCCGAAGACCTGAACATCGCTGGTGGCATGCCGCCCGCCTTTCGGAACCAGCGAGCGCCGACGGGGGCCGACATGCCCGCCGAGACAGCAGCATCATCGCTGCTCATCCCCATGGCAATACCGGACCAGAACCGCTGGAGCTCGGTTCGTGAGGCCAATGGTGGCCGTCCTGGTGACAGCATAGGCGCTCGTCCCGACCGATGTGATCGCCGTCTCTTCATGTCCATCGCAACCTCCTTGGTTCAGGCGTTGCGACGACCGATTGAATGAAAGCAGTACGTCTCCATCAGATACACCGAGCGATTGGCTGCCGCCGGCATCGAGCCATCGGTGGGAAGCGTCGGAGATTCCTATGATAACGCCCTCGCCGAGACGATCAACGGCCTCTACAAGACCGAGGTGATCCACCGCCGTGGACCATGGCGAAGCTGCGAGGCCGTCGAATTCGCCACCCTCGAATGGGTCGACTGGTTCAACAACCGCCGCCTCCTCGAGCCCATCGGAAACATTCCCCCCGCAGAGGCGGAGGAACGCTATTACGCTCAGCTTGAGGTGACCTCGATCGCCGCGTAGGACTCAAACCAATCAGCCTCCAGCAGACCCGGGGCGGTTCACTTCTGGCGCTGGCTGCGATCTACGAGGGCGGCTCACGCACCGACGCGGCCCGGATTGGCAGCGTGACGCTCCAGATCGTGCGCGACTGGGTGCTGCGGTTCAACGAGGGTGGTCCGACAGGGCTCATCAACGTCAAGGCGCCGGGCAGTTCCTCCAAGCTAAATGACAAGCAGCGCCATGCCTTGGCGAAGATTGTGGAGAGCGGCCCGATCCCGGCGATCCACGGCGTCGTGCGCTGGCGGCGCAAGGATCTGGCGCAGTGGATCTATGAGGAATTCGCCATCTCGTTGGACGAGACCACGGTCGGGCGCGAACTGAAGGCGCTTGGCTTTGCCAAGCTCTCGGCGCGTCCGCGCCACTATGCGCAGAACGAGTTCGAGGTGGATGCTTTCAAAACGTATGGCTCGCCCCGCCTGCAAGGGATTCTTTTCCGGCTCTTCAGTCTGCGCCAACGTATCCGGTCTCGGGGCCTTGATCGTCCCCGGCCAAGATGGAGCTTTCGCGCGTACCGATCCTCATAAACACGACGGCGTCGAGCGCCATTTTTTTGGTCAGGATGTCGGCATGCCGTTCGACTGTCAGGCCATCTTTCCAGTCCACTCACAGACATCTGCGACCTGAAGGCCTCCCTTCCGGTCGATCTGCAATCATCCAGCCGACGACGTTGTCTCCAACACGAACGGACGCCCGCTTCTCAACACCGCCCAGATAATCCTGGCCATTTTCGCCGCCAGCGCGACGACGGCCGTGTTCATAAGCGTTCGCGACAGCAGGCCCCGGAGCCACTCGCCCAAGAGCGTCTTTCCCTTGGCCAAGGATGGCAGTGTGGCTCGGGCTCCATGGATCAGCATCCGCCTGAGATAACCGTTGCCGCGTTTGCTGATGCCAAGGAGCTTCGGCTTGCCACCGGTCGTCATCTGCCGGGGAACGAGGCCGAGCCAGGCGGCGAGGTCGCGGCCTCGGCCAAACGTCTCGGCCTTGCCGACGGAAGCCACGAAGGCTGTCGCATTCAGCGGGCCGATCCCCGGGATCGTCGAGAGCAGCTTCATCGACGTGTCCTCGCGGGCGAGGTTTGTAAACTCCGCATCGAAGGCGCCGATCCGAGCGTCGAGAGCGCGCCACTCGGCCCGCATGTCCTCGATCAGCACCCGGATCCGAGAGCCGATTGCCATCTCGCCGGCGAGAAGCTCATCCAGTCGAAGTTCGAGCTTGCGTCGCCCCTTGGCGATGACGATGCCGCGCTCGAGAAGGATCGCCCGAAGCTGGTTGATCAGCGTCGTGCGCTCGCCAACCAGCCGATTTCTTGCACGATGCTGGCCTTGCATGTCGAGTTGCTCGTCGCTCTTCAGATCGACAAAGCGCATCGTCGGCCGGGTCGCGGCTTCCGCGATCGCCCTCGGCATCCCTATCGTCGTTCTTCTGAGCTTTGACGTAGGGCCGAACGTATTCTGGCGACATCAGCCGGACGTCGTGACCCTGATCGCGAAGATGACGGCCAAGATGATGAGCGCCGCAGCACGCTTCCATCGCCACGATGCACGTCGGCATTCCCGCCGCCAGCTTCAACACGGTGTCTCTTCGCATCCGGCGCCGCAACAGGACCTTCCCGGCACCGTCCATCCCAACGACGCTGCAAATGTCCTTGCCAAGATCGATGCCCAGAACCCTGATCTCATTCATCGGCTCGCCTCCGTGCTACTCTCAAACGGCGCAGATCATGCGCCGAGGGAAAGGGGCGAGCCATTCCATAAACTTCCCCGCCGAACTGGCAGCCATCCAGGCCAAGCTCCCGAAGGGTACCGAGATCGAGCTCTGGTGGGCTGATGAAGCCCGCATAGGGCAAAAGAAAAAGATCACCCGCCGTTGGGCCAGGCGTGGCACGAGACCGTCCGCGCCGCACGACCAACGCACCATGTGGGCGTACATCTTCGGCGCGGTCTGCCCGCAGAAGGGCAAGGGTGCCGGCCTTGTCCTGCCCTACTGCGACACCGGCGCGATGAACCAGCACCTGGCGGAGATCTCACGCGCCGTCGATCCTGGCGCCCATGCCGTGCTGATCCTCGATCGCGCCGGCTGGCACATGACGCCCAAGCTCGTCGTGCCCGAAAACATCACGCTGCTCTTCCTACCGCCTCGCGCGCCTGAGTTGAACAAGGTCGAGAACGTCTGGCAGTTTATGCGCGACAACTGGCTCTCAAACCGCATCTTCATCGACTACGACGACATCGTCGCACACTGCTGCGAGGCCTGGAACAAGCTCGTCGACCAACCCTGGAAAATCATCTCCATCGGCATGCGGGATTGGGCGCATCGGTTCTGACCAGCGCTCGTTGGTATGACGAGACCTGTGCGCGGGGGCTTGCCGGCAGCCTGTATCGTTAATTCACTGAAGTTCTTCGGACGGGGGGATTGGGTCATGGCGCGGCGTCGCATTGGTCAGGAAGCTCTTCGGCTTGGAGACGCGGGAGCAAAGCGCGGCCCTGGCGCCCTGGACGACATCGCTGGAATGATCGACTGGCTCGAGATCGACCAGGACCTGTCGCCGATCTACCGCTCCGCGTCAGGTGAGAAGTCCTGGCCGCCGCTGGCGATGGTGAAGGCCCTTCTTTTGTCGGTCTGGTACGACCTGTCGGACGTGAAATTGGCCGAGGCCCTGGACGATCGCGCCTCGTTCCGCCGGTTCTGTGGTTTTGCCGCGAGTGAGCCAACCCCGGAGCGCACCGCCTTCGTGCGGTTCCGCAAGGAGCTCGTGAGGCATGGCCTCGACACGGTTCTCTTCGAAGCGGTGACGCGCCAGCTCGACGAGAAGAACGTCATGGTGAAGACCGGCACGCTGGTGGACGCCACCATCATCGCCTCCGCCAGCATCACGAAGGACGAGGAGGCCCGTTGGGTCGGCCATCGCCGCAAGGCGGCCGTGCATGGCTACACGGCGCATGTGGCGACCGACGCCGACGGCGGCATCGTCCGGCGCATCGAGATGACGCCTGCCAATGTCAACGACGGCCGCATGCTCGGCGCGGTGCTGCCGCCCGATCCGGGCAACGTCCATGCCGATCTGGCCTACGCCAGTTCGCGCAATGAGATCCTGATCCGGGATGCTGGCGGCTCGTCGCGCCTGCCGGGGCGAGCGCTATGGGGCGGTGCCGAAGCGCTTGAGAAGCTGGAAGCCTGGAACCGCGAGGTCGGCCATGTCCGCCGCCGGATCGAGAAGGTCTTCGGCACGTGGAAACGCAGCTACGGTCTGCGCCGCATGCGGTGGATCGGACTTGCGAAAGCTGGCCTTCAGGTACGGCTGACGGCGATCGCCTTCAATCTCACGCGAACACGAAACATCCTGCGCGAGCGCATGGCATGACGGCGGGACACCTGTGTCCGCCATCGGCCGATGGAGGCCGCAGCGCCTCGAAACCGCCTGTCGCAAACCGAAATCCAAGCATGCGGTAGACTGGCAAAACCCCTCAGTGCTGACCTCTGAAATCAAAGCCCCCGCGCACAGGTCTCATGGTCGTGTCCGTCAACGTGGTGGAAATTGAGTGTAGCTGAAGCGGCTCCGTTTCAGGCGACTTCGGTGGAAATCTGTTCGGGTTTTGCAGTGTTGCCCATGGCCATGAGGTCGGCCATGGGTTCGGTCTGCATGTAGCGGTTCTGGATCTGCCATTCGTCGTTGGCCTCGAGAAGGACGGCGCCGATGAGCCGGATGATGGATCCCTCGTTCGGGAAGATTCCGACGACGTCGGCACGCCGCTTCACCTCCTTGTTCAGGCGCTCCAGGGAATTCGTCGAATGGATCCGGGTCCGGTGCTGACTGGGAAAATCCATGTGCGCCAGCACGTCGGTCTCGCTGTTGTCGATGAAGGCCCCGAGCTTTGGACACTTTCCCCGAAGCTGGTCGGCGACGTGGCGCAGCGCCTGGCTGGCGCTAGCACGATCGGGCTGGGCGAAGGCTTGGCGCAGCGCGGCCGCCGCCATGCTCTGCTGCGCCTTCGGGACATACGACAGGGCGTTGCGCATCCAATGCACCCGGCAGCGCTGCCAGGAGGCGCTGAACACCCGGCGAATGGCGGCTTTCAGCCCTTCGTGAGCATCCGAGATCACGAGCTTCACGCCGGACAGGCCGCGGCGCACGAGGCTCTTGAGGAAGCTCGACCAAAACGTCTCCGCTTCCGAGGGGCCGATGTGAAGGCCGACGATCTCGCGCTTGCCGTCCGTGTTCACGGCCACGGCGATTATGGCGGCGACCGAAACGATGCGTCCACCCTCGCGCTGCTTCAGGTAGGTCGCATCCAGCCAGAGGTAGGGCCAGTCGCCAGTGAGAGGACGGTCGAGGAAGCCGCCGACGCGTTCGTCGATGTCTTTGCACAGCTTCGATACGGTGCTCTTGCCGATCCCCGACAGCCCCATGGCCTGTACCAGATCGTCGACCCGCCGGGTGGAAACGCCGCTGATCCAAGCTTCCTGAATGACGGCAACCAAGGCCTTCTCCGAGAGCTTTCTCGGCTCCAGGAACGGCGGGAAGTAGCTGCCCTGCCGAAGCTTGGGTATCCGAAGCTGCAACGAGCCGAGCCGCGTGTCGAGCGAGCGGTCGCGGTAGCCATTGCGATAAGTCGCCCGTTCCTGCGTCCGTTCGTGGCGCCCGGCGCCGATCATGCCTTCAACGTCGACCTCCATAAGGAGCTGCATCACGCTCTCGGCTATCGTTCTCAGGAAATCGCCGTCCCCGGCTTTCGCAAAAAGCTCGGCAAGCGGTAGTCTGTCCTCGGTCATCGGGTTCTCCGGTCAGGTTGAAGTCTCGCAACTCCACCTTAGCCGCCCTATCCGGTGACCGCCTCAGCCACACCTTTCAATGTCGGAATTTCCACCACGAGCGCGGACACTACCGGTCTCATCAGACATGTGCGGCGGGCAGTGAGATCGCGTGCGGGTTTCGAGCGGACGAAAGGTGCCGGCAAGTCGAAGGCGCATGCGTGGTGGTGCGCGCTTCCAGAGACCGTATGCGTCGCTGACCGGTTGGCTGGTGCCGGATGGCCAGCGAGCGGACGCCAGGAAGCACAGCCCCTCGCGGGTCTTGGACAGCAAGCTGGGCGACGACCGCCCGACCCGGCCGTCGGTCGCCTGAACGCGTCCGCCGTGCAGTCGGATGGGAATGCGGATCGGGCCGGCCGGCGCCCCGGGAGGAGAGCCTTGGCATAAGGTCGATCCTCGAAAGCTGTGCGGAGGAGCAGGCCGAACCGCGACAGGCAGTTTTGCACAGTCACAATAAGTCCGGGGTTGGCGACAATATGTGACCGGATGGAACGGGCAACTGCATGCGGCATCGTTTGCATCCGGGCCGAAACAGTTTAGCGACAGTGCCTGGAAGTGATGCGGCCGGTCACGCGCGGTGCATCCTTCGGCAGTGATTGTCCGCAGATCTGGCGGACGGGGCCCCGACAGCCCAGAGGAAGAGCATGGACAGACCAATTCCCTTCATCGATCTCGGCGCCCAGCGCGATCAGATCCGCGACAGGATCGACGCCGCAATTACCCGCGTCATCGACAGCGCCGCCTTCATCATGGGACCGGAAATCGCTGCGTTCGAAGAGCAGCTGTCGGCATTCTCGGGCACGGCGCATACTTTGTCCTGCGGCTCGGGCACCGATGCGCTGGTGCTGCCGCTGATGGCCTGGGGCATAACGGCGGGCGATGCGGTCTTCTGTCCGAGCTTCACCTTCGCCGCGACGGCCGAGGTCGTCGCCCTCGTCGGGGCGACGGCGGTATTCGTCGATGTCGACCAGGCGACCTTCAATCTCGACACGGCAAGTCTGCGCCGGGCAATCGAGGAGACGCTCGCCGCAGGCGTCCTCGTGCCGCGCGCGGTCATCGCCGTCGATCTCTTCGGCCAGACCGCCGACTATCCCGCGATCCGGGTTCTTTGCGACGAATTCGATCTGAAGCTGATTTCCGATGCCGCGCAAGGTTTTGGCGCGACGCTTAACGGCCAGATGGCCAATGAATGGGCGGATGTCGTCTCGACCAGCTTCTTCCCGGCAAAGCCCCTCGGCTGCTACGGCGACGGCGGCGCGGTGCAGACCGACGATGCCGAACTCCACAAGGTGATGCACTCGCTGCGCGTCCACGGCCAGGGCGAGGATCGCTACGACAATGTCCGCATCGGCATGAACGGGCGCATGGACACGATCCAGGCCGCCGTTCTGATCGAGAAGCTGGCGATCTTCCCCTGCGAGATCGTCGCCCGCAACCATATCGCCGCACGCTACAACGCGGCGCTTGCCGGTCACGCCACGCCGCAGACGGTCGTGGACGGCGCCGTCTCGACCTGGGCGCAATACACGATCCGCGTGCCGCCGGGCCTGCGCGACGCGCTGGGTGCCCAACTGAAGGCGCGCGGTGTGCCGACTGCGATCTACTATCCCCGGCCCCTGCATCGGCAGACCGCCTACAAGCATTTTCCCGTCGCCGGCAACGGCTTGCCGGTATCCGATCGTCTGGCCGAGGAGGTCATCAGCCTGCCGATGCATCCCTATCTCGACGAGCCGACGCAAGATCGCATCATCGGCGCGGTCACCGAAGCGCTCGCCGGACTGCGCGCCGAGGCGGCCTGATTCGAGCTATCCCGCGCGCCTGTGGCAACCGGATTTCTTCGATCGCAACGGCGGGGAGGGCGGCGCTTCGTCCTTCCCCCGATCCCTTGTTTCGCGATCCCTGCGATGGCAAGCGCCCATCCCAGTGATCGTTCCCGTGCATGAAAAGGCAGTCCCTTGAGAGATAGATTGAGGATCGGCGTCATCGGCTGCGGCTCGATGGGCGGCCATCACGCCCGAACCGTCGCAGCCAATGCGTCGGCCGTTCTCGTGGGGGTCGTCGATCCGCACGAGGAACGCCGCGAGGCTGTCGCCGCCGCCCATGCGGTGTCCAGCTACGCCGACGTTTCGTCCTTGCTGGCCGCGGGCATCGACGCGGCCGTCATCGCCGCGCCGACGGCGAAGCATCATGCGCTCGCCACCCTACTCCTGTCATCCGGCGTCCATGTCCTGGTGGAAAAGCCGATAGCCGGTGGCGTCGACGAGGCGCGCGACCTGGTGGCGCTGGCCGAAGGCTGCGGTCGCAAGCTGATGATCGGGCATGTCGAGCGGTTCAATCCCGCGCTCGTGGCGCTGCGGGCAGCGTTGCAGGGCGAGGACGTCCGTTCCGTCGTCATCACCCGCGCCAGCCCATTTCCCGCGCGGATCGGCGATGTCGGCATCGTCCTCGATCTCGCCGTGCACGACATCGATCTCATCCGCTGGATGGCCTCTTCTGAGATCGCCGAGCATCAGGCGCAGGTCTCGCAGACGCGCGGGGCACATGAAGACAGCGCACTCCTCCAGTTCCGCACGACCAGCGGCGCCATCGCCAGCATCAACACCAACTGGCTGACGCCGTTTCGCCAGCGCCGCATGGAAGTGGCGACCCCGGACCGCTTCTTCGTCTGCGACATGCTGCAGCGGACGCTGACCGTGTTCAGTGACTACGGCAAGGACGGCAGTTTTCGCCAGCGCGCGCTCTTCGTGCCGGCGAGCGACCCGCTGGCGGCCGAGCATGCGGCCTTCTACGCCGCCGTCCGCGGCGAGGCCGAGGTTCCCGTCTCCGGCCATGACGGCCTGCGGAGCCTGGAAATCGCCCTTGCCTGCCTGGGCCGGGCAGGGGGCGCTGGGGTGCGCGGCGCGTCCGGGGTCTGAAGAACCGGCGCCCCTTTCCGGACCATCCACGCCCGCCGATACCCGCTGGGCGGGTGTGATTCGTGTGGCCGAAATACCGTTCAGGCGAGACCCTTAACCAGAAGTCCGGTTAAGCCCGGGGCTGCCTTGTGAGCCGACCACCGCTTGGTTAAACGTTGGTGAACAAAGCGTGTTCTTGACAGCTTTTTCTCGGGAGCGTCGACGGTCTTCACATGAAGCGTAAAATCATCGGTGCCGGTCTTTTTTGTCTCGTCCTGTTTGCCGCCATTCTGGCCGGCTATTGGGACATGCTGAGTACCGAGAAGTTGAAGATCGTCCGCGACGAAGCTTCAGAGAGCGTCGGCGAGATCGCTGATATCGTGCGCGAGGGCAGTGTGCCATCCGCCAGCGCTCCTCCTGCCCAAACGCCGTCCGCTGCCGTACCGGTTTCCGAGGCGCCGCCGGCGCTGTCAGAGTCGGTCACCGCTCCCACCGGGACGGCGGCCGTGTCCCCGGCAGAGACGCCAGACCCTGCGCCCGTGGTTCCGCCGCAGCCCGAGCCGGCTACCGCAGACGCGCCGCCGCCCGCTGTCCCGCCGGCCCCCGCAGGCGATGCGCCGCCGGCGGCCGCCGGCGCCCAGACGCCTCCCGCTTCCGTCACGCAGGTTGAGCCGGGGCCGACCGACGCGGCGGGATCGCCGCCGGCCACGCCTTCGCCGGCGGGACAGACGCCGGAAAAGGCCCCGGCTTCCCTGCCGGACGCCGCGGCGATGCCGCCCGAACCCCTGGTCTCGCCGACCTTCGACATCGTCCGTGTCGAGCCCGATGGTTCGGTGGTTCTCGCCGGCCGCGCGCCCGCCGGCAGCGCCATCGTGCTGCTCGACGGGACGACCCGGATCGGCGGCGACACGGCGAGCGCCAGCGGTGACTTCGTGGTCGCCCTCGACGATCGGCTGAAGGTCGGCGAACACCAGCTGACGCTTCAGGCGACAGCACCCGACGGGCGGGCCACGACCTCCGCCGAGACCGCGATCGTCAACATCCCGGAAAAGGGCAGGGAGAACGAGCTCCTGGCCATGGTGCAATCTCCCGACAGCCCGTCGCGCCTGATCAGCCTGCCCTCGGCCTCGTCGGCCGAGTCGGTGCCGCCCTCCGGCGCGGCCGACCTTGCCTCGGACGAGGCGCCGACCGAGCCGGACAGTGCGGCAAGCCCGGAAGCCGCGGGGGAGGCGCCGCTGCTGCCGTCGGCATCGTCGGCAACCGATGGCGCGGCGGATCTAACGCTTCCCGTTGCGCCTGCTCGGCCGGCCTTGCCCGCGGTTTCGCTGGCGGTCGAGGCGGTCGAGATCGAGGGCGACCGCATCTACGTCGCCGGACGGTCCGCCGGTGCCGCCTCGGTCCGGGTTTATATCGACAATGATTTTCTCGCCACGGCACCGAAGGTGACGGCGGATCGCTTCCTCGTCACGGCGACGGTGTCGGTGCATCCGGGGGAACACGTGGTCCGGGCCGATGCGCTCGACAATGCGGGAACGGTGATCGCGCGCGTCGAGGTGCCGTTCGTGCGTCCCGAGGGGCGGGCCATGTCGGCCATCTTAGCGCCGTCTTTGCCGACAGCGCCAGCAGCCGCGACGGTCGCAACGGCCGATCCCGCAGCGGGTGCGGCGCCGGCAGCATCGAATGATCCGGCAGCGTCGATGGCGCCTGCGGCTGGACAGGCCCAGATGGCCACAAGGCTCGAGCCATCCGGGGTCTCGAACGGGGATGAGCCAGCAGGAGCCGGCGACGCGGCATCCGTGCCGCCGGCTCCTGCCGCGCCGAATTCCGTACAAGCCACTGTTGCACCACCGGTCGCTGCACCGTCGCCGACGCCTGCGGAGCAGCCGGTATCTGCGCCCGTGCCCGCGCCTGCGACGGCGGCACTCGCCGCGGCGGAACCCGTGCCGTCGGTCGAGCCGCCCGTCGCCGCTGCGGCGGAACGGCCGGCTGCCGCGCCGTCGGCCGGTGCCGACGACACGCGGGCAGGGACCGCAAGCGATGCTGCCGCCACCGGTGCGGCCACGGCACCCATGGCGGCTGCGGCGCCGACACCGCCCGACGGCCAGATCACCGTCGTCCGCCAGCCGGCGCTGGAGCCGGCGGAGGCGCGGGTCATCATCCGCCGCGGCGACACGCTCTGGCGGATCTCGCGCGAAACCTATGGCCGCGGCGCCCGCTACACCGTGATCTACCTCGCCAATGGCGATCAGATCCGCGATCCCGACCGGATCTATCCGGGCCAGGTGTTTCGTACGCCGAAAGACGAGTAGGATGCGGCGAGGCTGTTGGAGAGGGAGCTGGCCGTCCTTTGAGGCAGGAACACCGGCGGTTAGCCTCTCCCAGGCCGGGTCGATGCTTCCCCCTCCGACCATTTCACATTAGAACCCATCCAAAGACGCCGAGCCGCGTCGCGCGATGGATCTGCCCTTGCCCAAAACGCCGAAACTGACGGTCGACAGCCAGTCGACCTTCGCGACACTCCGAAACCTCGTCCCTTACATGTGGCCGGATGGCCGCCCGGACCTGAAGGCACGCGTCGTCTGGGCGACGCTGTTTCTCGTCGTCGCCAAGCTCCTCACCGTGGGCGTGCCGTACTTCTTCAAGTGGGCGACCGACGCGCTCGATGGCGCCGACACGGCCGAGGCCTGGCTGCCGCTCGTCATCACAGGCGCGGTGACGCTCGTCGTCGCCTACAATGTCGCGCGCGTCGTCTCGGTCGGCTTCAACCAGCTGCGCGATGCACTGTTTGCGAGCGTCGGCCAATATGCCGTGCGCCAGCTCGCCTTCCGCACCTTCAACCACATGCACCGCCTGTCGCTGCGCTTCCACCTCGAACGCCGTACCGGTGGCCTGTCGCGGATCATCGAGCGCGGCACCAAGGGCATCGAGACGATCGTCCGCTTCACCATCCTCAACACGCTGCCGACGATCCTCGAATTCGCCCTGACCGCGGCGATCTTTGGCCTGACCTATGGCGTTTCCTATCTCCTCGTCATCGCCGCGACGGTCTGGCTCTATTCGTGGTTCACCATCAAGGCGAGCGACTGGCGCATCACCATCCGCCGCGAGATGAACGACAGCGACAATGAGGCGAATACGAAAGCCATCGACTCGCTCCTGAACTTCGAGACGGTGAAATACTTCGGCAACGAGACGATGGAGGCCGAGCGCTTCGACCGTTCGATGGCGCGCTACGAGAAGGCGGCGACCGAGACCTGGACCTCGCTCGGCTGGCTGAATTTCGGCCAGGGCGTGATCTTCGCCGCCGGCATGGGCGCGGCCATGGTGATGTCCGCGCTGGAAGTCAGGGCCGGCACGCAGACGCTCGGCGACTTCGTCTTCATCAACGCCATGCTGATGCAGCTTTCGATCCCGCTGAACTTCATCGGCTTCATCTACCGCGAGATCCGCCAGGGCCTCACCGACATCGAGCAGATGTTCGGGCTCCTCGATGTCGAGGAGGAGGTGAAGGACCGGCCGGGCGCTCCGGCGCTGAAGGTCACCGAGGGCGCAATCCGCTTCGAGAACGTGCGCTTCAACTACGATCCCGCGCGAGAAATCCTGAAAGGCATCTCCTTCGAGGTGCCGCCGGGCAAGTCGGTCGCGATCGTCGGGCCGTCGGGCGCGGGCAAGTCGACCATTTCGCGGCTGCTGTTCCGCTTCTACGATCTGACCTCGGGCCGGATCACCATCGACGGCCAGGACATCTCCGCGGTCACCCAGGCGAGCGTTCGCGCGGCCATCGGCATCGTTCCGCAGGACACGGTGCTGTTCAACGACACCATCGCCTACAATGTCCGCTACGGCCGGATCGATGCCACTGACGCGGAAGTGCGCCGCGCTGCCGAGTTCGCCCAGGTCGCCGGCTTCATCGACGTCCTGCCGGAGGGTTTCGACACCATGGTCGGCGAACGCGGGCTGAAGCTGTCCGGCGGCGAGAAGCAGCGCGTCGCCATCGCCCGGACGATCCTGAAGGCGCCGCCGATCCTCATCCTCGACGAGGCCACATCCGCGCTCGACACGCACACCGAACAGGAAATCCAGTCGGCCCTCGACCTCGTCTCGAAGGAGCGCACGACGCTGACGATCGCCCACCGGCTGTCGACGATCATCAATGCCGACGAGATCATCGTCCTCAAGGCCGGCGAGATCGTCGAGCGCGGTACCCACAGGGGACTTCTTGAAGAAGACGGCCTCTATGCCGAGATGTGGCGCATGCAGCGCGAGGCGACGGAGGCCGAGGAAGTGTTGCGCCGTGCCCGAGAGGCCGACGAACTCGGCATCATCGAGCGCAAACGACCGGTCGAGGCCGGGTGAGGCAATCGGCGGCAGGCATCTTTTCGCCTGTTCGATCTTGCAGATGACGGCAAAACTTGCCCTAACGCAGCCATGGTGCGCCTGCCCTCCTTGCGGCGTCAGAAGGAATGCCCCCGATGCACATGATCGCCTCGATCAGAAACGCGCTCGTCCCGATTCACCGCGCGGGCTATCCGTTCATCGCGATCTTCTTCGCCATCGCGCTGGTTCTCGGCTTCTTCTGGCAGCCGCTGTTCTGGATCGGCCTCGTCCTGACGCTCTGGTGCGCCTACTTCTTCCGTGATCCCGAGCGCGTCACGCCGCTGTCCGACACGCTGGCGGTCAGCCCGGCCGACGGAACGGTCTCGCTCGTCGGCCATGTCGTGCCGCCGGAAGAGCTCGGCCTTGGAATGGAGCCGATGCTGCGCGTCTCGGTCTTCATGAACGTCTTCAACTGCCATGTGAACCGCGCGCCGATGCGCGGGCGCATCGCCCGGATCGCGTATCGCGAGGGCGAGTTCAAGAATGCCGAACTCGACAAGGCGAGCGACGTCAACGAGCGCAATTCCCTGGTGATCGAGAGCCCGCAAGGCGAACTCGGCGTCGTCCAGATCGCCGGCTTCATCGCCCGCCGGATCATCTGCTGGCGTGGGCTCGGCGACCGCGTCGAGGCCGGCGAGCGTTTCGGCCTCATCCGCTTCGGCTCGCGCCTCGACATCTACCTGCCGGACGGCGCCAAGGCGCGGGTTTCCGAGGGCCAGACGGCGATCGCGGGCGAGACGGTCATCGCCGAATTCGGCGCGGGCCTCCAAAGCTATTCGGCACGGCGGGACTGAACCCATGAAATCGCCCTTCCAGCCCTTCGATCCCGACATGCCCGAGAGCGATCCGGCCGATCCGCCGGAGACGCCCGCCGTCCGGCGGCGGATCCCGTTCCGACACATCGTGCCGAACCTCATCACCATCATCGCGATCTGCGCCGGGATGACCGGCATGCGCCTCGCCTTTGAGGGCCGCTACGAACTGGCCGTCGGCATGGTGATCGGCGCGGCGCTGCTGGACGGCGTCGACGGGCGCATCGCGCGTCTCCTCAAGGGCCAGAGCCGCTTCGGCGCGGAGATGGACTCGCTGGCCGACATCGTCAATTTCGGCGTCGTGCCCGGCATGGTGCTCTACGCCTACACGCTGAAGGGCGCCGGCTCGGCCGGCTGGATCGCCGCGCTGCTGTTCTCGGCCACGTGCGCGCTGCGTCTCGCCCGCTTCAACACCATGCTCGACGGCCCGAAGCAGCCGGAGTGGAAGTCGGCCTTCTTCACCGGCGTGCCGGCGCCGGCGGGAGCGGGCCTTGCGTTGTTTCCGATGTATCTGTCCTTCATGGGCGTCGATTTCGGCCAGCCGGTGCTGACCGCCTATCTCTCGGCCGTCTACCTCCTCTTCGTCGGCTTCCTGATGGCGAGCCGCATCCCGACCTGGTCGGGCAAGACGATCTCGATGCCGTTGCGGCGCGAAATGGTCATCCCCGTCATCCTCTGCCTTGTCCTCTTCATCGTCCTCCTGACGAGTTTCCTCTGGCAGACGCTGTCGGCGACGGTGATCGCCTATTACATCGCCATGGCATTTTCCGTGCGGCAATATCGGCGCCGGGCGCGCCAGGATGCTCCCGCCGACATTTCCGCCGCTTGAGAGAGGCACCATGGGCAAGCAGTTTCCGGCCATCGACGACAAACACCGCGACTTCATCGCGCGGCAGAAGATCTTCTTCACCGCCTCGGCCGCACCCGGCAGCCGCATCAACGTTTCGCCGCGTGGCACGGACGCTTTTCGCGTGCTCGACGCCAACACCGTCGCCTATCGCGACCTGACCGGCAGCGGCAACGAGACGGCAGCGCACATGCTGGCCGACGGCCGGCTGACCATCATGTTCTGCGCTGTCGACGGTCCGCCGATGATCCTGCGCCTCTACGGCCATGGACGCATCCTCGCCAAGGACACGCCGGCATTCTCCGCCCTCCTGCGGAGCGACTTCGACGGCGAGGCGCCGCTCGGCACGCGCCATATCGTCGTCCTCGACGTCGATCTCGTCCATACCTCCTGCGGCTACGGCGTGCCGCTGTTCGACTATACCGGCGAGCGTGCCTCGATGCAGAACTGGTCGCAAGCCAAGGGCGAGGAGGGTCTCGAGACCTATCGCCGCGAAAAGAATGCCGTCAGCCTCGACGGACTGCCGACCGGCATGTTCGACGAAACCGCCTGACACAACGCCCACGCTTCCATGACGAGGACCTGCCCGTGACTCCGAACCATGCCGACCGGGATTTCGACGTCGGGGCGATCCGCTTCGGCAATTCTCTGCCCTTCGTCCTCATTTCCGGCCCCTGCCAGATCGAGTCGCGGGCCCATGCCTTCTTCATGGCCGAGAGCCTGGCCCGGATCGCCGCCGAGGCCGGCATCCCCTTCGTCTTCAAGGCCTCCTACGACAAGGCGAACCGTACCTCCCTCGCGGGGACGCGCGGCATCGGCATCGACGAGGGTCTGCGCATCCTCGCCGACATCCGCGACGCCTTCGGCTGCCCTGTTCTTACCGACATCCATGATATTCCGCAGGCGATCTCCGCGGCCGAGGCGGTGGACATTCTGCAGATCCCCGCCTTCCTGTCGCGCCAGACCGACCTGCTCGTCGCCGCGGCCAAGACCGGCCGGGCGATCAACGTGAAGAAGGGGCAGTTCCTCGCTCCCTGGGACATGGCCAATGTCGCGGCGAAGATCTCGGGCTCGGGCAATGACCGCGTCATGCTGTGCGAGCGCGGCGCTTCCTTCGGCTACAACACGCTCGTCACCGATTTCCGCGCGCTGCCGATCATGGCCGAGACCGGCTATCCCGTCGTCTTCGATGCCACGCATTCGGTGCAGCAGCCGGGCGGGCAGGGGACGTCATCGGGCGGCGACCGGCGCTTCGCGCCGCCGCTGGCGAAAGCCGCGGCCGCCGTCGGCATCGCCGCGCTTTTCGTCGAATCGCACGAGGCGCCGGATGCCGCCCCCAGCGACGGCCCGAACATGCTGCCGCTCGACTGGATGCCGGATTTCCTCGCCACGATGAAACGCATCGACGAGATCACCAAGGACGAACGCCCGTCACCACGTCGGATCTGATCCATTAGAGCATGATCCCGAAAGGTCGCTTCCGGCTTTCGGAAGGAGATCATGCGCAAACAAAGAACGAAAGCGGGACGGCGATTCGAAGAAAGGCCATCCCGCTTTAGCTTCGTGCAGTCCCGATGGGCATTTCATGTTGGGCGGCGTGCCGGCACCGGGCATGTTTCCAGTGCGCGTTCTTCCGTCGGATAGCGCCCCCGTGCCGCCGCCGGCCGTCTACGCAAGGAATTTCGAGCCATGATCGATCCTCACCGGCATAGCCTGGCGACGATGTTGGAGAGTGCCGGCATTGTCCCGTTGCTCGTCACCGGCGACGGGGAGCTGGCGTCGTGAGCGCGTCATTTTCCGCAAAGGGGGCCAGGGAGGGGCAGTGCATCGTCTTCGATCTCGACGGCACGCTGGTCGAGACGGCGCCGGACCTGCTGTCGGCGGCCAACAGGGCACTGATCCGCGCCGGATTTCAGGCGACCGAGCCAGCGCTGCTGCGCCCGCAGATCAGCCACGGCGCGCGCGCGATCGTCGTCGAGGCGTTGCGGCACCAGGAGGTGCCGGCGGACGCGGGTCTGCTCGACGCCCTCGAGCGGGATCTCGTCGCCGACTACAGCGCCAACATCGCCGCCGAGAGCCTGCCCTATCCAGGTGTCGTCGACGTTCTCGATACGCTGCGTGCAGACGGCGCGATCCTCGCCGTCTGCACGAACAAGCGGCTTAGCCTCGCCATGAGCCTCCTCGAGGCTCTGAAGCTGGACGGATATTTTGCCGCCATCTGCGGAGGGGACAGCTTTGCGTTCCGAAAGCCGCATCGCGATCATCTCCTGATGACCATCGGCCAGGCTGGCGGCAGTCCCGTTCGGGCCGTGATGATCGGGGACAGCGAGGTCGATGTGGCGACGGCGCAGGCCGCAGCAGTGCCCGCCATCGTGATGACCTACGGCTACAGTGCCATCGACGTGACGACGCTCGGTGCCGACGTCGTTCTCGACAGCTTCGCTGTCCTGCCTGCGGCGATCGATCTCTGCCTGTCCGCCCACGGCTTTCAGAAGCTGCGATCCTAGCTTGCGCCGGGCGGCGCGAGCACAGCTCGCCCGCTCGGTGGAAGCGGGCCGCGCAGTGATCCCCGCCTCGGAAGCTGGCGGCACGAGCGTCTCAGACGATTCCGAGCGACAGCAGGCCCTTCAGATCGACCAGTCCGACGAGGCGGCCATCGTCGCCCGTGACGAACAACGCCGCGATCCGTTCCATCTCGCAGATGGCGAGGGCGTCGACGGCAAGGTTGTCGGACGAGATCTGCCGCGGGTTGGGCGTCATGATATCCGCCGCCGTCTTGTCGAAGACGCCGCGGTCGGTCATGGCGCGGCGAAGGTCGCCATCGGTGATGATGCCGGCCAGCCGGCCGTCCGCATCGAGCACCGCGGTTGCGCCGCGCCGCCCCTTGGAGATTGCGACGATCACCGCGGGCAGGAGCGTCCCCAGGGAGACGCCCGGAATGTTCTTCAGATCCGGAAGGCGTTCCAGCACGTCGTGCATGCGCAGGAGACGCGCGCCGAGCTTGCCGGCTGGATGAAACTTCGCGAAATCGTCGCGCTGGAAATTGCGGGCGCGGATGAGGGCCGCGGCGAGTGCGTCGCCGATGGCGAGCGACATCGTCGTGGACGTCATCGGGGCCAGCGCCAGGGGGCAGGCCTCCACGGCGTCCGGCAGCTGCAGGATGCCGTCGGCATGGCGACCAAGGGCCGATTGCGGCCGGGCCGTCATGGCGACGAGCAGCACGTGGAAGCGCCGGCAGAATTCGATGATCGCCTGCAGCTCGGTGCTTTCGCCGGAATTGGAGATGGCGATCACCACGTCGTCGGTTCCGACCATGCCGAGATCGCCATGCGCCGCTTCGGCCGCATGCAGGAAGAAGGCCGGGGTCCCGGTCGAGGCGAGCGTGGCGGCGATCTTCTGGCCGATATGGCCCGACTTGCCGATGCCGGTGACGATCACCCGGCCGCGGCAGGCCCTGATCATCTCGACGACCGCGGTAAAGCGCTGGTCGATCGACGCAGCCAGAGCCTCCAGCCCGGCAATTTCCAGGGCGATCGTCTCACGGGCGGTGCGTACCGGATCGGCGCTCCCGGACACAGGGCCCGCAGGGTTGCCGTCGCCGTCGATGGCGCTTCGCGTGAGGTTCGGATGGTCGACCTGCATCAGACAGGCTTTTGATAGGCAAGAAAGCGATTCTCGCGCACGTCGAACAGCTGCCCCGTCTCGGTCACGTCCGGATAGGCCAGCGGCAGGATGCGCGCGGCGACGTCGGCCGCCTTCGGCAAGCTGTCCGGATCCTCGCCGGGCATGGCCAGAGCCCGCATCGCGGTGCGGGTGGCGCCGGGATTGACCGAGTTCACGCGCAAGGGGAGGTTTTCGGTCTCGGCCGCCCATGAGCGGACCATGGCCTCCGTCGCCGCCTTGGAAGCGGCGTAGAGGCTCCAGAAGGCACGGCAGGAATGCGCGGCGCCAGACGACATGACGATGGCGCGGCCGGCCTCGGACAGACGCAGGAGAGGGTCGACGGACCGGATCAGGCGCCAGGTGGCGGTGACGTTCAGGGCCATGGTCTTGTCGAAGACCTTCGCCTCGATATGCCCGATGGGCGACAGGACGCCGAGCGCACCGGCATTGGCCACCAGCACGTCGAGCCGACCCCAGCGCTTGTGGATCGCCTCGCCGAGACGGTCGACGCCACCGGCATCCGTCAGATCGAGCGGCACGAGCGTTGCCGAATTGCCGCCGCGGCGGATGACGTCGTCGAGTTCTTCGAGGCCGCCGACCGTCCGCGCCACCGCCACGACATGGGCACCCTCGGCCGCCATCTGCTTGGCAATCTGGTAGCCGATCCCGCGCGACGCGCCGGTGACGAGAGCGATCTTGTCTTTCAGTCTTCCGGTCATAGTGTCTCCCGATCTCTGCTGCCGCCAGCCGACCCCCTGGGCCCAACCCCTGGCCCATCACGAGCGGGGAGGTGGGACGGCAGGGCGGCCACCCATTCTTCTGCGGCGGCAGGCTCGCTACCGGGGGCCGGCGGCATCGATCTTCCGCCGAGTGGAAGGTTTTAATGCGGGAGGCGAGGGGCTTGGGTCAAGCCCGGCCTGCGCCTGCGGAACGGGACCAACGGCGCTCTCGTCGCATCGTCTCCGTCCCCCCAGTTTCGGCTGGCCGCGGACCCAGACACCGCTTTCCCCGGGCCGTGCCGACCCGTAAGCTCAGGCGGGCATCGCCCCTTGACGCTATCCGTTGCCGCCGAGGAGAGACAACTGGCGGACGTTGTCCGTTCCCTCGAAATCGGTGAGCGAAGTCGGATAGTCGCTGGTGAAGCAGGCGTCGCAGAACTGCGGCGCATGGGCGTTGCGCGCGGGCTCGCCGACGGCGCGGTAGAGGCCGTCTATGGTCAGGAAGGCGAGGGAATCGACATTGATGAACTCGGCCATTTCCTCGATCGACATGCGCGACGCCAGCAGCTTCGCCTTTTCCGGCGTGTCGACGCCGTAGAAGCAGCTCGAGCGCGTCGGCGGGCTGGCGATGCGCATGTGCACCTCGCTCGCGCCGGCATCGCGGACCATCTGCACGATCTTTTGCGAGGTTGTACCGCGCACGATCGAATCGTCGACGAGGATGACGCGCTTGCCTTCCAGCACCGCGCGGTTGGCATTGTGCTTCAGCTTCACGCCCATGTGGCGGATGGCGTCGGTCGGCTGGATGAAGGTGCGGCCGACATAGTGGTTGCGGATGATGCCGAGCTCGAAGGGGATACCCGATTCCTGCGCGTAGCCGATCGCCGCTGGAACGCCGGAGTCTGGGACGGGCACGATGACGTCGGCGGGGGCATGGCTCTCGCGGGCGAGCTCGCCGCCGATCTTCTTGCGGATTTCGTAGACGTTGCGGCCCTCGATGTTGGAATCGGGGCGGGCGAAGTAGACATATTCGAAGATGCAGAAGCGCGGTCGACGCGCCTGGAAGGGGAAGATGCTCTCGATTCCCTCGTCGGTGATGATCACCATCTCGCCCGGCTCGATGTCGCGCACGAAGGTCGCGCCGATGATGTCGAGGGCGCAGGTTTCGGAGGCGAGGATCGGCGAGCCCTCGAGATCGCCGAGCACGAGCGGCCGGATGCCGAGCGCGTCGCGCACGCCGACCATCTTCTTCGGCGAGAGGCCGACCAGCGAAAAGGCGCCTTCGAGCCGCGACAGCGCATCGATCAGCTTGTCGGTGAAGAGCCGTGCCGCGCTGGTGGCGACGAGATGGAGGATCGTCTCGGTGTCGGAGGTCGAGGAGAAGATCGAGCCGCGGCGCTGCAATTCGCGCTGCACCGTCATGGCATTCGTGATGTTGCCGTTGTGGGCGACGGCGAAGCCGCCGGCCGAGAGCTCGGCGAAGAAGGGCTGGACATTGCGAAGGCCGCCGCCGCCGCTGGTGGAATAGCGGGTGTGACCGATGGCCGAATGCCCGGGCAGCCGCTCCAGCACGGCCTGCTTGGTGAAGGTGTCACCGATCAGGCCGGAATGGCGCTCGATGTGAAACTGCGTTCCGTCGAAGGCGACGATGCCCGCCGCCTCCTGGCCGCGGTGCTGCAGCGCGTGAAGGCCGAGCGTGACGAAGGGCGCCGCGTCCGTCCGGTTGAAGATTCCAAAGACGCCGCACTCCTCGTGCAGGCTGTCGTCGTCCGTATCGCCGAAGGGAGTTTCATCCATCTGATCGCTCACCTGGGATCGGGTTCGGCCGATCCGTCTCTGCTCGCCACCGCGGGAGGGCGCGGTCCTTAAATGACAAAAGCCGGGCAACCGCGATTGTCTCCAATGCGCGGCCGTCCGGTCATCGATCCTTGCAGTCGCCCCCCATATAGGGCGTGTCTCGCCTTTGCGCGATATGCAACAACACTTTGCGCACCGAAAAGTCGGAGATGACGACAGATCGGTGACAGTGCTCGCGATGCGTCAGTTGGGCGGAGCGTCGGTGATGGCGCCGTCGATCGCGCCTTCGATGCTGCTCGGCTCCGCTGGCTCTGCCGGCTCGGCAGGTGCCGCGTCGCTTGGCGGCGCGGGTTCGCCGGCTGTCGGCGGCTCCAGCTTGTCGCGGAGCTGCTCGGGCAGAAGTTCGACCGGCTTTTCCGGGACCGCCGCCAGCAGCCGGGCGCCAAGATCGTCCAGCATCGGCTTCGACCGCGCATTGGTGATCCAGGTCGGCTGCGATTCGACAGGGCTCAGCCAGTTGAAGAAGAGCATGGCGACGACGACGAGCAACAGGCCCCGCGCCGCGCCGAAGACGAAGCCGAGAGCCCTGTCGACGGCCCCGATCCGGCTGTCGATGATGAAGTCGGCGATCCGCAGCGTGATGAAGGAGACGATGATCAGCGTCACGATGAAGATCGCCAGCGCGGAGGCCGCCATGGCGACGTCTTCGTTGGCGATGTATTCCTGCGCGTAGGGCGTCAGCGCCTCGTAGAAGAAAAAGGCCGCCGCGGCCGCCGCGAGCCACGACACGACCGAGAGGACCTCGCGCGAGAACCCGCGGACCATCGCGAGCAAGGCGGAGACAAGCATAATCCCGACTAGGATCCCGTCGAGAAGCGTGATGGTCATTGCGGTCCAACCCTGTCGTGCATTTTTCTTTTCTTCGTCGCTCGCAGAAGTGCGGTTCTCGTGGCTCTGCGCCCGTCGGCGCCCGCCAGGGGCGCCGCGGCGGCCACTTTGGCGATCATATCGGATTTGGCAAGGGCAGGCGCAGCAATCTCGTCACTCCGCCTCCTGGCTCGCCGCGGCCCCGGCGACCCGGGCGACGAGATGGGGAAGCGTTTCGACCTCGTGCGTCGACACGTCTCGCCCCTTCGGCAGATCGGCGCTGAGGGACGGCAGGACGGCCTGACCGAAGCCGAGCTTTTCCGCCTCCTTCAGCCGCTGCGCGGAATGAGCCACCGGCCGCACCGCGCCCGACAGGCTGATTTCGCCGAAATAGACGCAATCGGCGGGCAGGGCAAGGCCGGACAGGGAGGAGACGAGCGCCGCTGCGACCGCGAGATCAGCCGCCGGCTCGCTGATCCGGAAGCCGCCGGCGACGTTGAGATAGACGTCGTGCTGGCCGAGCCGGACGCCGCAATGGGCCTCGAGCACGGCGAGCACCATGGCGAGGCGCGGCTGGTCCCAGCCGACGACGGCGCGGCGCGGCGTGCCGAGCGCCGAGGCGACGACGAGCGCCTGGATCTCGACCAGAACCGGGCGCGTCCCCTCCATGCCGGCAAACACCGCCGAGCCCGGCGACTTCGTGTTGCGCTCGCCGAGGAAGAGTTCGGACGGGTTCTGCACCTCGCGCAGGCCGAGGTCCGACATCTCGAACACGCCGATCTCGTCGGTCGGGCCGAAGCGGTTCTTCACCGTCCTGAGGATGCGGAAGTGATGGCCGCCTTCGCCCTCGAAGTAGAGCACGGCGTCGACCATGTGCTCGACGACGCGCGGGCCGGCGATCTGGCCGTCCTTGGTGACATGGCCGACGAGGATCACCGCCGCACCGCTCGCCTTGGCGTATTTCACCATCGCCTGCACGCCGGTGCGCACCTGCGTGACCGTCCCCGGCGCCGATTCGGCGAGATCCGACCAGAGGGTCTGGATCGAGTCGATGATGACGAGGTCGGGCCGCTTGTCGTCGCCGAGCGTCGCGAGGATGTCCTCGACATTCGTTTCGGCCATCAGCATCACGTCCGTATCGTCGGCCTTCAGCCGCTGCGCCCTGAGGCGGACCTGCGCCACCGCTTCCTCGCCCGAGACGTAGACGACGCGGTGGCCGCCGCGGCTGAGACCGGCGGCGGCCTGCATCAGCAGCGTCGACTTGCCGATGCCGGGATCGCCGCCGATGAGGATCGCCGAACCGCGCACGATGCCGCCGCCACAGGCGCGGTCGAGCTCGGCGATGCCGGTCGAGATGCGCGGCGCCTCCTCCATCTCGCCCGACAGCGGCAGGAGGGCGGTCACGCGGCCGCGCCGGGCGCCACGCTGCGGCCCACCACCGATGCCGCCGCCGGCGCTTTCCTCGACAATCGTGTTCCACTCGCCGCAGGCCTCGCAGCGCCCCTGCCAGCGGGCGGTGACCGTGCCGCAGTTCTGGCAGATGAAGGAGGCTTTCAGCTTGGCCATGGGGTCTTTCGAGCGTTGGCGGAGAGGCAATCCATGCCATGAGAACAAAGCATAAACAAGACGGGCCGTTGCGGCACCGGTTGCGGCGGCAGGGAACGCCGAGGCTCGACAGGGGGCCGCGCCGGTGCTGAGTGGCGGGGCTATCAGGAGACCGACATGATTCTGCCGTTCATCGCCTACCTCGTCCTGGCCAACGCCGCGACCTATGCGGCCTTTGCCTATGACAAGAGCATGGCGCGGGCCGGCGGGCGCAGGGTTCCCGAGCGTACCCTGCTCGGCCTCGCGCTGGCAGGTGGCAGCGCCGGCGCAGTCACCGCGCAGCGGACCCTGCGCCACAAGACGCAGAAAGAGCCGTTCCGCTCCATCCTCCTGGCGATTGTCTTCCTCCACGTCGCGCTGGTGCTTGGCTGGGCCTTTCTGGGCGAGGCGTGGCTGATCGACGGGTCAGCTGCCTGACGACGTCGTTCTTCCTTGTCCGTTACCGGGGCGGCGGCGACGGGTGCTCCGGCATGGATCCCCGCCTCTTCGAGGCGAGGATGACGAAGGACTGGGAGGCGGGGATGACGAGGGACAGGGAGGCGAAGATGACGAAGGACTGGGCGCGCCCCATGTCACTCGTCATCCTCGGGGCCCTGGACCCGGGGATCCATGCCGCAACGACCGGGACTGGCAACGAGGGTGCAAAACCCGCACGAAAGATGCCCATCCGAAAGGGTGGCGCCGCGGGCAATCCGCCCACGTCACCGCCAGTCGCGCGCGACCCGGGGGCCGAGGCCCGTCAAGAGCTCGTAGGGAATCGTGCCCGCCGCTGCCGCGACCTGCTCGATCGGAACGTTTTTCCCATAGAATTCGGCGCGGTCTCCCGGACGGACGGCGTCCGCGGGAAGATCGGTGATGTCGAGCAGAATGAGGTCCATCGAGATGCGCCCGAGGATCGGCACGGCACGGCCGCCGAGAAAGGCCGTCGGCACCGACCGGCCCGGCCAGATCGCGACGCCCGCGCCGGAGCCGGCGCGCAGAAAGCCGTCGGCATAGCCGAGGCCGACGGTGGCGATGCGGGTGTCGCGGGCGAGCGGTGCGGCGGCGCCATAGCCCGCGGCCTCGCCGCACCGGGCCATGCGGATCTGCAGTATGGCGGCGGTGAGCGTCGCCACCGGCCGGAGGCCCTCCAGTGCTTCGCACGTCCCGCCGTAGAGCGCGATGCCGGGCCGCGTCAGGTCGTAGTGGAATTCGGGGCCGAGGAGGATGCCGGCGGAGTTGGCGAGCGAGCGCGGCACGCCCGGAAACAGGCCGGCCACGCGCTCGAACACGGTGCGCTGCTCGCGGCTCTGCTCGCTCGCCTCGTCGGCCGAGGCGAGATGGCTCATGACGCAGGTGACGGAGAGGGCGCCGGAGGCGGCAAGGGTCGCGGCGGCCCGGGCATCGGTCTCGCCGAGGCCGAGCCGGTTCATGCCGGTTTCCAGCTGGATGAAGGCAGGAGCCGGCGCGGCGCCGGCCTCGCGCCAGACGGCGATGTCGTCGGGAGTGGACAGCACCGGCGAGAGCCTCGTCTCGCGGCAGAGCGCGGCCGCGGAGGAGTCGAGGCCCTGCAGGACCATGATCCGTGTATCCGGCCCGCCGAGGGTCTCGCGCAGCACGGCGCCTTCCTCGGCCCAGGCGACGAAGAAGTCCCGGCAACCGGCATCATGGAGCGTGCGCGCGACCTCCGCCGCGCCGAGGCCATAGCCATCGGCCTTGACCGCGGCGCCGGTGCGCGCGCCGGGCGTGTGAGCCGCGAGACGCTGCCAGTTGCCGGCGAGCGCCGCCCGGTCGATCTCGACGCGGGGCAGTCGCTCCGACAGTGGAGCGCCAAAGCTTCGGATGCCGGACATGCCTACTCGAAGCGCTCCGGCAGATAGCTCTCGTCGGCGAGATCGGTGAAGCGGGTGAACTCGGCCTGGAAGGCGAGGGGCACCGTGCCGGTCGGTCCGTGGCGCTGCTTGGCGATGATCACCTCGGCCTTGCCGCGCGCCTCGTTCATCTCGGTCTGCCAGGTGAAGTGTTCCTGCGTGCCGGGCTTCGGCTCCTTGTTCGAGAGGTAGTATTCCTCGCGATAGACGAACATCACGACGTCGGCGTCCTGCTCGATCGAGCCGGATTCCCGCAAGTCCGACAATTGCGGGTGCTTGTCCTCGCGGTTCTCGACCTGGCGCGACAGCTGCGACAGGCCGATGATCGGCACGTTCAGCTCTTTGGCCAGTGCCTTCAGCCCGGTGGTGATCTCCGTCATTTCCTGGACGCGGTTCTGCGAATTCTTCGACGAGCCCTGCATCAGCTGGAGATAGTCGATGACCATCACGTCGAGGCCGCGCTGGCGCTTCAGCCGCCGCGCCCGGGCCGCGAGCTGGGCGATCGAGATGCCGCCGGTCTGGTCGATGTAGAGCGGCAGGCGCTGCATCGTCTCGGAGCAGGCGATGAGCTTCACGAGCTCGGTTTCGTTGATCATGCCGCGGCGGATCTTCGAGGAGGAGATCTCGGTCTGCTCGGAGATGATGCGCGTCGCCAGCTGTTCGGCCGACATTTCCAGGGAGAAGAAGCCGACGACGCCGCCGTTCTTGGCCGAGAAGGTGCCGTCCGACTGGTCGGCCGGCTCGAAGGCGGCGGCGATGTTGAAGGCGATGTTGGTGGCGAGCGAGGTCTTGCCCATGGCCGGACGGCCGGCGAGCACGATCAGATCGGAGCGCTGCAGGCCGCCGAGACGCCGGTCGAGACCGATGATGCCGGTGGAAACGCCGGACAGACCGCCGTCGCGGTCCTTGGCCGCCGATGCCATCTCGACGGCGAGCGTCACCGCATCGGTGAAGGACTGGAAGCCGCCGTCGTAGCGCCCGGTCTCGGCCAGCTCGAACAGCCGGCGCTCGGCATCCTCGATCTGCGCCTTCGGCTCGACGTCGAGCGGCGCGTCGAAGGCGATGTTGACCATGTCCTCGCCGATCCGGATCAGGTTGCGCCTGAGGGCCAGATCGTAGATCGCACGGCCGTAGTCGGACGCGTTGATGATGGTCGTGGCTTCCGCCGCGAGTCGCGCCAGGTACTGCGCCACCGTGATGTCGCCGACCTTGTCGTTGGCGGCCAGAAAGGTCTTGATCGTCACCGGATTGGCGATCTTGCCCATCCGGATCATCTCGGACGTCTTGGTGAAGATCTCGCGGTGCAGGGGCTCGAAAAAGTGGTCGGGCTTCAGGAAGTCATGGACGACGTAATAGGCGTCGTTGTTGACGAGAATCGCGCCGAGAAGGGCCTGCTCGGCCTCGATATTGTTCGGAGCCTCGCGGTAGAGCGCTGCGTCCTCGTCGAATTTGCGCGCCGCCTCGGCCATTGCCTCTGTCCTTCGTCTTCCGCCGATCGCGCCGTTTTAGCGAAGCTGACAGCCAGATGACAGCGATTTAGCGGCCGCGGCCGAAACCTCGTCGCTGTGCACAGGGTGCGTGCCGCCCCTGTGGGAAAACTGGCGAACGGCTTGACCACCGGCCAAAATCGACTCTGGCGATATCGAGCGGCACGCCTGCTCGGAGCCACGCTGGCAGACACAAAAAAAAGGCCCCGGCGCGATGCCGGGGCCTTCTGGACGTCGTGTGGGTTGCCGAGGGAATCAGGCGGCGTCTTCGTCCGTCGTGGTGCCGGCCTCGGCGTCCTCGGCTGCATCGTACTCGTCCTCGAGGTCGTCGATATCCATGAGGGCGTCGACCGAGGTGAGGTTCTCGCCCTGGGACTGGCGCTGACCCTCTTCGTGCGAGCGCGCGATGTTGATCTCGATTTCGATCTCGACTTCCGAATGCAGGGCGATCTGAACCTTGTGCAGGCCGATGACCTTGATCGGCTGGTTCAGGAGGATCTGGTTGCGGCCGATGCGGAAGCCGGCTTCCTTCAGAAGGTCCGAGACGTCGCGGGCCGAGACCGAGCCGTACATCTGGCCGGTTTCGCCGGCCGAGCGGATGGTCAGGAAGCTCTTGCCGGCCAGCGTCCCGGCGACCTCGCCGGCCTCGCGCTTGCGCTCTTCATTGCGGGCGATGTGCTCGCTCTTCTGCGATTCGAACTTGGCGCGGTTGGCTTCGTTGGCGCGCAGGGCCTTGCCGGTCGGCAGGAGGAAGTTGCGGGCAAAGCCGTCCTTGACGCGGACGGTGTCGCCCATCTGGCCAAGGCGGGCGACGCGCTCGAGAAGAATGACGTCCATGGTGATGTTCCTTTGGTTGGTTTCAAAAAAGGGTATGCGGGGTTACTGCGACGCCCGGCCACGGGAGGAGGGGCGGGCGGTTTCGAAGACGCCGAGCGCCGTGGCGGCGAGCAGCGGGAAGGTCAGGAAGACGATGGCGCTATAGGCGCCGATGAGGATGAGGGTGCGGTTCCTGGCGCCGCGCGACCGGCGATGCACCGAGGCGAGACCGACGAGGGTGAAGGCCGTGCCGAATGCGCCGGCGACGACGGCGGCGACGGTGGAGAGTGTGCTGGGCACGAAGCAGCCTGCGATGGCGAGGGCGAAGATCGAGACGGCAAAGCCGGGAAGCGAGGCCTGTGCCGGGATGTCGTCGCGCGGGCGTGCCAGACGTCCCGACAGGCGGGTGATGATCGCCGAGAGATGCAGGCCGGCGACGAGCGTGATGACGAGGAGCGCGGGCTGGATGAACGGCACGAGCTGCACGATCAGCCGCGCGAGAACCTGCACCTGCTCCTGCATCGCCGGATCGACCGTGGCGCCCATCTGCGCGCTCAGCGCCGCCGACAGTTCGGGTCCGATCTCGGACGCGTTGTAGCCGAACAGCCAGCCGATGAAGAGGCAGGCGACGGAGGCGATGGCGGCGATGGCAAACAGGATTCGCTCGAGCGGATACCAGTCGAAGGCGGGTGCGGCGGGCTCCGCCGGGCCGAAAGGACCGGCCGCGGCCGGCTCCTCGGTCTCCCTGGGTCGCGCAAGGCCCGCCAGGTGGCCGATGATGGCGCTGGGCAGCGACATGGTGGCGAAGAGGATGAGGCCGCTTCCGGCAAAGCCCGTCACGGCGGCAAGCGACGCCGAGGCGGTCAGCGCGGCGACGACGCCGACGCGGCTGCCCCAGCCGAGGCTGGCAAGGAAGATCGGGATCGGCGCGGCCAGCGACAGGCCGACAGCCGTCGGCGACTGCAGGATCAGGCCGGCGAACAGCAGTGCCGAGGCGAGGCCGGCGGCCAGTCCGATGAGGAGCGCGGAAAATTTCATGGGTCTTCGCTGTCCTGCTCGTCGCAGTTAGGGGTGCAGAAGCCACCCCAGCTCGGCCAGATGCCAGTCTCGCCGGTTGCCGGCGGCGAGGACTGCGCGGCCCGGAAAGGGACCGCGCAGCCGGATGTCGAAACCTACTTCAGGACGTAGGGAAGCAGGCCGAGGAAGCGCGCACGCTTGATCGCCTGGGCCAGCGCCCGCTGGTTCTTTTGGGAAACCGCGGTGATGCGCGAGGGCACGATCTTGCCGCGCTCGGAGATGTAGCGCAGCAGCAGGCGGACGTCCTTGTAGTCGATCTTCGGCGAATCGCTCGCCGCGAAGGGATCGGACTTGCGACGGCGGTGGAACGGCCGACGGACGGTGCTGGAAGAAGAATCGCTCATGGTGCCTTACTCCGCATCAGGACGAGGGCGGCGCGGACGATCGTCGTCGTCGCGGCGCGGCGGACGGTCGTCGCGGTCACGGCGCGGACGGTCGCCACCCGGGCGGTCGTCGCGGTCGCCGCGGCGTGGACGGTCGTCGCGCTTCTGCATCATCACCGACTGCGCGTCGTCATGCGCATCGACCTTGATGGTAATGTAGCGCAGGATGTCCTCGTTGAAGCGCATCTGGCGCTCCATTTCCTGCACCGCCGCCGAGGGGGCATCGATGTTCATCAGGATGTAGTAGGCCTTCCGGTTCTTCTTGATCCGATAGGTCAGGGTCTTCAGACCCCAGCTCTCGACCTTGCCGACCTTGCCGCCATTGGCTTCGATCACACCGCGATAGGTATCGACGATCTGATCGACCTGCTGGCCGCTAATGTCCTGCCGGGCGAGAAATACGTGCTCATACAGAGCCATCGCTTTCGCCTTTCCGTTCTTTCGTTTTCATGTCCCTTGCCCGGATACAGCGGCTAAGCCTCTGCGACTCTCCAGAAGGCCCGAGGGCCGGCGGCGGAAAGGCGCGTCTTTGGGACGGTCGAGAGCGGGGACACGGGAAGCGGACAATGCGTCCTCATACCGGCAAGCCGGCACCTTCCGTTCAGCCCCCGGCTTGTGACCGGGCAGCGACGAGCCGGCTGGTAGCGCTTTCGGGCCGAAAACGCAAGGGCGGGCCGTAAAGCGGCGCCTGGCGCTCGGCCCACAGACCGTCCAGCGAGGCGCCTATCGCCCAGTTCGAACGATGTTGTTGCCCGTCTCAGGCAACATGGGGAGACAGCTGACCGGAAAATCCGTCCCTGCCAAATCTGGCGAGCAGCGCCTGGGCGGTGTCGGGCACGCCGAGATAGAAGCCCTGGCCGTCTATGGCGCCGAGCGTGCGCAGCGTTTGCCACTGCGCCTCCGTCTCGATCCCTTCTGCCGTCAACCTCAGTCCGAGACCCCGGCATAAGGCCGCGATCGATGCCACGACCGCCAGCGTCCGGTCTTCGCGGCCAAGACCCTCGATGATCGAACGATCGATCTTCACCCGGTCAACGGCTAGGCTCTGGATGTAGGCGAGGCTGGAATGTCCGGCGCCGAAATCGTCGATCGCGACCCGCATGCCGCCGGCGCGTATGCGGTCGAGGACCTGCCGCACGCTCTGCCTGTCGGCGATCGCCACGCCCTCGGTGATCTCGATCTCGACGAGGCCGGGATCGACCCGGTGCTGCGCCAGGGCGTCGGCGAGGAGATCGACGATGTCGGGCCGCTTCAGCGTCAGCGGCGACATGTTGATCGAGATGAACGGCTTCTCCAGCCCGGCATCCAGAAACTGGCGGATCTGGGCGATCGCCGTCTTCATCACCCAGATGTCGATGAGGCCGATCAGGCCGAGCGCTTCGGCGAGGGGGACGAAGTCGGTCGGGGAGACGAGGCAGCCGAGGCGTGGATTGTGCCAGCGCAGCAAGGCCTCGATGCCGACGATGCGGCCGGTATCGAGGTCGATCTGGGGCTGGTAGGCCAGAGTGAACTCGTTGCGGGCAATGGCCAGGGCGAGATCGGATTCCAGCCTCTGACGTTCATCGATGTGGCGCTCCTGCGCCGGATCGAAGCAGGCGACGAGCCCTCGGCCGCTGCGCTTGACCTGGTAGAGCGCGACGTCGGCCGCCCGCTGGACCTCGGCAGCAGTGCTGCCGTCGACCAGCATGGTGGCGATGCCGGCCGAGCAACCGATCGCCAGCGTCAGTCCGTCGATCTCGAAGGGTTCCGAAAGCCGGCCAATGATCGCTTCGGCGGTCGCCACGGCATCCCGACGCGACGCGGAGCTGCTGATTACGGCAAACTCGTCGCCGCCGAGCCGAAAGCTGCTCGCTCCCTCGCCCGCCGCAAGCCTGATGCGGGATGCCGCGACCTGGAGCAGCCGGTCCCCGACGCCATGACCATGATCGTCGTTGATGCGCTTGAACCGGTCGAGGTCGAGCGCGATGAGGTGCTGCATCCCGGTCGCGGTCCCGGCCGCGGCCTCGGCGGCCAGCTTCTGCCAGATCAGGTTGAACTGGCGACGGTTGCCGAGACCCGTCAGGGAATCGTGGCAGGCCATGTGCTCGATCTGGCTTCGCGCCTCGCGAAGGCGGGTGACGTCGGCCAGCGAGATGATCTTGGCGCCGCATTCGCCAACGGTATGGACCGAGACGATGACGTGGCGGGTGAGATAGGGCATCCGGATGTCGGCCTCGAAGCGTCCGCCCCTCGCCAGATGCGTGGCGAAGGAGATGTCGTCGTTCGGCTCGATCTGGTGCGCCAGGTCGACTTCCTCCATCGGCCGGTCGAGGAGGTCGAGGGCGGCGACATTGGCGAAGACGAGGCGTCCGGCGGGGTCGAGCTTGGCGATGCCGGTCGGGGCGAATTCCGCCAGCGTCCGGTATTCCTCGCGCGTCTCCGTCAACTGGCGCTCACAGGCGACCTTCTCGCTCACGTCGGTGTAGAGCGTGAGGGTGCCGCCCGCCGCCGCGCGTCGTCTCCATGTTACCTGCACCCAGCGACCCGAAGGCGACTGCATCATGAGTTCGCCTTCGCCTTTCTGCCTCATCACGGAGAAATAGGCAGCGGGGTCGAAGTCGGCGGGGTGGTCGCCGCGTAGTGCGCAGAAATTGACGAGGTCGCGACGTCGAAGACCTTTGCGGATGAAGCCGGGCGGCAGCTCGAGAACGAGGGCCGCCTGCGCGTTGAACAGGCGCACGACATCCTCGCCACTGGCATCATGCTCGTAGAGGACGATGCCCTGACGCATCTGCTCGAGCATCTCGCGCATCAACGTCGCGTCGTCACTCGCACCATCGATCAGTGCATCCATGCCCTGATTGAAATCTCTGCGGCGCCGTGCCTCTAGGTTGTGCATGTATCCAACAATCTCGTTTCGTGGTCGGGCTTCTGTAACCAGAACTTATGATCGCACTACCTTAACGTTAGGTGAGGGGCTCGGCGACAACTGGAAGACCGCCTGGAATGGTTGCGATTCCCTTTCCGCGCAGCGATCCCATCGCCGAACCCATGGCACCCGCATCGACCCTCCGTCTTGACAGGCCGTGCCGCTTCCGCGTTCAAGGTCGACATTTGTCGAACGGAATTCAGTAGGACTTCCATGGCGCTTGCATTGATCTTTCCCGGACAGGGTAGCCAGAGCGTCGGCATGGGCCGCGCGCTTGCCGAAGCCTTCGTCGAAAGCCGCCGGATCTTCGAGGAGGTGGACGAGGCGCTCGGACAGAAGCTTTCCCGGATCATCTTCGAGGGGCCGGAAGCCGATCTGACGCTGACGGCCAACGCCCAGCCCGCGCTGATGGCTGTTTCGATGGCCGCCCTTCGCGCCATGGAGGCGCGCGGTTTCGACCTGAAGGCTTCGGCCCGCTACGTCGCCGGACATTCGCTCGGGGAATATTCGGCCCTGGCTGCCGCGGGCGCGTTCAGCCTCGCCGATACGGCACGGCTCCTCCGGATCCGGGGCGAATCAATGCAGCGCGCGGTTCCGGCAGGGGAAGGTGCCATGGCGGCGATCCTCGGTCTCGACCACGCCGCGGTCGCGACCGTCTGCGCGGCGGCCGGCGCCCCGGGTCAGCCTTGCGAACTTGCCAACGACAATGGCGGTGGCCAAATCGTCGTCTCCGGCGAGGCCAGCGCTGTGGCTCGGGCCATGGCTCTGGCGCTGGAGCAAGGAGCCAAGCGGGCGATCGCGCTGCCGGTCTCCGCCCCTTTCCACTGCAGCCTGATGCAGCCCGCTGCCGACCGAATGCGCGAGGCGCTGGAAAGCGTCGAGATGCAGCGTCCCTTGGTTCCCGTCGTTTCCAACGTCCTGGCGCGCCCGATCGAGGATCCCGCCGAGATCCGGCGGCGTCTGGTCGAGCAGGTGACGGGGCAGGTGCGCTGGCGCGAATGCATCGAGTTCATGGCCGGCGACGGCGTCGACACGATGATCGAGGTCGGCAACGGCAAGGTTCTGGCCGGGCTCGGCAAGCGGATCGACAAGGCCGTGCGCACGATCAGCATCGGCGCCCCCGCAGACCTCGACCAGCTTTCGCCGGCGTGACCGGCCGTTTCGCCGCAAAAGCCGGCGACAACCGAATAGGGCGCCAGATGGCCGCCACCAGCCGATCCAAGGAGAGAAGCGATGTTTGATCTCACCGGCCGCAAGGCGCTCGTCACCGGTGCCAGCGGCGGCATCGGCGAAGCTATTGCCCGCGCCCTGCACGGCGCCGGAGCGAGCGTCGGCCTGCACGGGACCCGCCGCGAAAAGCTCGAGGAACTCGCCGCCACGCTCGGCGAGCGCGTCCATGTCTTCCCCGCCGATCTGTCCGACCGCGATGCGCAGAAGGCTCTGGCCGAAACGGCCGACAAGGAGATGGAGGGCGTCGACATTCTCGTCAACAATGCCGGCATCACCAAGGACGGACTGTTCGTGCGTATGTCCGATGACGACTGGGACAAGGTCATCGAGGTCGACCTCACCGCCGCCTTCCGCCTGACCCGCGGCCTGACGCACCAGATGATGCGTCGGCGCTACGGCCGCGTGGTCAACATCACCTCGATCGTCGGCGTCACCGGCAATCCCGGCCAGGCCAACTATTGCGCTGCCAAGGCCGGCATGATCGGCTTTTCCAAGTCGCTGGCGCAGGAGATCGCCTCGCGAAACGTCACGGTGAACTGCATCGCTCCCGGATTCATTTCCAGTGCCATGACCGAGAAGCTGAACGACAAGCAGAAGGACGCCATCATGTCCGCCATTCCGATGCGGCGCATGGGCGAGGGCGCGGAGATCGCCGCAGCGGCCCTGTTCCTGGCCTCCAGCGAGGCCGCTTACGTCACCGGGCAGACCATTCACGTCAACGGTGGAATGGCGATGATCTGAGCCGCAGCGGCGCTGGCGGAGACCTTGGCAGCGCCGTGGTGGCGGCCGCGGGTTGGTCCCCGCCGGACAGCATGCTAAGCGCTTGCCTGACACTGCATCGCCGAGACATCTGTGCGGCAATGACGATTGATGCCGCCGGTGCTTGATTCACGAACCCGGCGCGTCTAACCAAAACAACGAAACCATCTCAAAGAGGAAGAAACATGAGCGACACCGCTGAACGGGTTAAGAAGATCGTGATCGAGCATCTCGGCGTCGAGCAGGACAAGGTCACCGAGAATGCCAGCTTCATCGACGATCTGGGCGCCGACAGCCTTGATACGGTCGAACTCGTGATGGCGTTCGAGGAAGAGTTCGGTGTCGAGATTCCCGATGACGCGGCCGAGACCATCCTGACGGTCGGCGATGCGGTCAAGTTCATCGAGAAGAACCAGTCCTGACTCGTGCGGCGGGCATCGCCCGCTGCCGCGAATTGAGTGTTGTATGAGACGAGTGGTAATCACTGGCGTTGGAATGATCAGTCCCCTCGGGACCGGCGCCAGCGTAACCTGGAAACGCCTGCTGAACGGCGATAGCGCCGCTCGGCGGGTCGACGGTTTCGAGGTTTCCGATCTTCCCTGTCAGATCGCCTGCGAAATCCCCAAGGGGGACGGCTCCGACGGCAGCTTCAATCCTGATCAGTGGATGGAGCCCAAGGAGCAGCGCAAGGTCGATGATTTCATCATCTACGCCGTTGCGGCTGCCGCCGAGGCGCTCGACGATGCCGACTGGCATCCCGAATCCTACGCGGATCAGATCGTCTCCGGCGTTCTCATCGGATCGGGAATTGGCGGCCTGCAGGCCATCGAGCGGACATCGCTGACCCTCGACGAGAGAGGGCCGCGGCGCGTCAGCCCCTTCTTCATCCCCGGCAGCCTGATCAATCTGGCGGCGGGGCAGGTATCGATTCGCAACGGGCTGAAAGGCCCGAATTCCTCCATCGTCACCGCCTGTTCGACCGGCGCGCATGCGATCGGCGATGCCGCGCGGCTGATCGCCTTCGGCGATGCCGACGTCATGGTCGCCGGCGGCACCGAATCACCTGTTTCGCGCCTGTCGCTGGCCGGCTTTGCCGCCTGCAAGGCGCTGTCGACCAATTTCAACGACGATCCGGCCAGGGCCTCGCGTCCCTACGACCGCGACCGCGACGGCTTCGTCATGGGCGAGGGCGCCGGCATCGTCGTCCTGGAAGAGCTCGAACATGCACGGGCGCGGGGCGCCAAGATCTATGCCGAGATCATCGGCTACGGCATGTCGGGCGACGCCTACCATATCACGGCGCCGGCGCCCGACGGTGATGGCGCCTATCGCTGCATGTCCGCGGCGCTGAAACGCGCGGGCATCAAGGCGTCCGACATCGACTACATCAATGCCCATGGCACCTCGACGCCGATGGGCGACGAGATCGAGTTGCGTGCCATCGAGCGCCTTCTCGGCGACGCTTCCGACGGCATGCTCATGTCGTCGACGAAGTCGGCCATCGGCCATCTGCTGGGGGCGGCTGGCTCCGTCGAGGCGATTTTCTGCTTGCTGGCGATCCGCGACAATGTCGCGCCGCCCACGCTCAACCTCGACAATCCTTCAATCGTCACGAAGATCGATCTCGTCCCGCACACCAAGCGCGAGCACCGCATCGACATCGCGCTCTCCAACTCCTTTGGCTTCGGCGGAACGAACGCGTCGCTGGTGTTCCGTCGCCTCGTCGACTGAGATACCGTCTTTCGCCACATTGAGATGGTGGGTCACCGCTTCTTGTCGACCGATCCGTGAGGGATGATTTCGTGACCGACGATTACAGAGGTGGCGACGGCCGCGATCAAAAGCTGCTCCCCCAGTCCGCCGCCGCATCCCTGCGTCCGCGACCGGCGCCCGTGCCGCCGAGGCGTTCGCGCGGATCGCGCAATCAGGTGGTGGTCTTCTTCAACCTGATCTTCTCGGTCGCCATGCTGGTCGCGCTCGTCGCCGTCGGGATCGTTTCCTGGGGGCGTTCGCAATTCTACGGTCAGGGGCCGCTGACGACCTCCGCGAGCTATGTCGTTCCCCGCAATTCGGGCCTCGAGACCATTGCCCGCGGCCTCGAGCGCGAGGGGATCATCTCCAGCGCCAGCGTCTTCGAATACGGCGTGCGGCTGTCGTCCGCCGACGCCGGGTTGAAGGCCGGCGAATACGGCTTCGAGCCCGGTTCCAGCATGTTCGACGTGATGGAAAAGATCCGCAGCGGGCAGTCCGTCCTCCATTCCGTTGCCATCCCCGAAGGATGGACGGTCAAGCAGGCCTATGATCGTCTGGCGGCCGAGACGGTGCTCACCGGCGACCTGCCGCCGATGGTTCCCGAGGGAACGCTGCGGACCGACACGTACCGCGTGCAGCGCGGCATGACCCGTGCCGAACTGGTTGCCAGGATGCAGGCGGCGCAGACGGCGCTCGTCGAGGAGGTCTGGGCCCGGCGCGACAGCGACATCGCCATCAAGGACATCGGCGAGTTCGTGACGCTCGCCTCGATCGTCGAGAGGGAGACCGGACGCGCCGACGAGCGCTCGCGCGTTGCCGCCGTCTTCCTCAACCGGTTGAAGAAGGGCATGCGTCTTCAGTCCGATCCGACGATCATCTACGGCATCTGGGGCGGCAGCGGCAAACCCTCGGACGAGCCGATCCGCCAGTCCCACATCAAGGACGAGAACCCCTACAACACCTACGTCATCAAGGGCCTTCCCCCCGGTCCCATCGCCAATCCCGGCCGCGCGGCGCTGGAAGCCGTCGCCAACCCGTCCGAGACCGACGACGTGTATTTCGTGGCCGACGGAACAGGCGGGCACGTCTTTGCCAAGACGCTCGACGAGCACAACGCGAATGTGAGGCGTTACCGGGCCATCGAGCGGGCGCAGAATGCTGCCGCGGACGCTGCAGCCGAACCGGCCGACGCCGGAGCCAAAGACCCCGTCGTCGCGCAGTAACGCCGGGGCACGCTCGGAGCGGCCAAAAACTGACGATCAAGGGCTCGATCACCCAGGGCTTGATCAGCCACGGACGGCCATAGGCGGCAAATCCGCTGCCGGAAGAAGAGGAGTTGCGGCATGCCTGTCGCGAGCATGACGGGCTTTGCCCGCGTCGAAGGCGAGATCGGCGACGCCGCATTTGCGTGGGAGCTGCGCTCGCTCAACGGCAAGGGCCTCGAACTGCGGCTGCGCTTGCCGCAGGGCATGGAGAGCCTGGAAGCCGACATTCGCCGCATGGCCGGCGCGCGTCTGTCGCGCGGCAACGTCCAGATCAACCTGACCCTGCGGCGCACGAGCGAGGCACCCGTCTTCACCGTCAACGAGGCCATGCTGGCGCAGGTGCTGGAGCTGTCGGACCGGCTGATCACGGCTGGCCACGCCGTGGCGCCGACGGCCGACGGTATCCTCGGCGTCAAGGGCATCATCGATGTCGCCGAGACGGTGGTCGACCCCGTCCACCAGAAGGATCGGCGCGAGGCGGTGCTGGAGGGCTTTGCCGCGGCGCTCGATCAGCTGTGCATGTCGCGCGAGAACGAGGGGGCGATCCTGCGCGGTCTTCTCGACGAGCGCCTGGAAGAGATCTCCACGCTGGCCGCCGCCGCTGAACGCGATCCCGCCCGCACGACCGCGGCGATCCGCCAGAAACTGGCCGATCAGGTGGCGCTGCTTCTGGAAGCGGGCGATCGTCTCGACCCGGCGCGCCTGCATCAGGAGGCCGCGATCCTCGCCGCCAAGGCCGACATCCGCGAGGAACTGGACCGGCTGGCCGCCCATGTCACCGCGGCGCGCGAGCTCCTGGGCGCCGGCGGGCCGGTCGGCCGGCGTCTCGATTTTCTTTCGCAGGAATTTAACCGCGAATCGAATACCCTGTGCTCCAAGTCGAACGCGCCCTCGCTGACCGCCATCGGCATCGAGCTGAAGGTCGTGGTCGATCAATTCCGGGAACAGGTTCAGAACGTCGAATGAGCGAAACCGTCCAGCCGTCGTCGTCGGTCGAAATCAAGCGCCGGGGGCTGATGCTCGTCCTGTCCTCGCCGTCTGGCGCCGGCAAGTCGACCATCGCCCATCATCTCCTGGAAAGCGATCCGCGCTTCTCGCTGTCGGTCAGCGTCACCACGCGCCAGCGTCGCGGCAGCGAGATCGAGGGCCGGCACTACCGCTTCATCGGGCTCGACGAGTTCGAGCGGCTGCGCAGTGGCGATGCCCTCCTCGAATGGGCAGAAGTGCACGGCAATTTCTACGGCACGCCGCGCGCGGCGGCGGAAAAGGCGATGCAGGAGGGGCGCGACATGCTCTTCGACATCGACTGGCAGGGAGCGCGCCAGCTGCAGGAACAGGCGCGGGGCGATATCGTCTCGATCTTCATCCTGCCGCCGTCCATGGCCGAGCTGAAGCGGCGGCTCCTGCGCCGCAACGAGGACTCGATCGACACCATCGCCATGCGGCTGAAGAATTCCCGCATCGAGATCGAGCGTTGGCGCGACTACGATTACGTTGTCGTCAACACGGACCTCAATCAGGCTTTCGGGGAAGTGCGCGCGATCATCGACGCCGAGCGCCTGCGCCGCGACCGGCGTCCCGGCCTGTTCGACTTCGCGGCTGGCCTGTTGAGCGAAGAGGTCTGAAGCCTTTCGACCGCGGGTCTCGGCGCGAAGCGCTGCCATCCGCCGTGGGAGCGCTGCAAGGCTTCATGTCCGGGAAGGCGGGCCGCCGTTCTCGGCATGACGTGACCGAATACCAGCTATGTCCGTGACTTCGGGACCGCGCGCACCATGTGGCGGGGTCTCACGAAGGATGGACATCATGATCAGAACCGCGCTCGTCGTTGGTGCCAGCGGTATCGCTGGAAGCGCCACGGCCAGACTTCTCGTGGAAGAGGGTGCCGAGGTCCTCGGCCTTGCCCGCAATCCGCAGGCGCAGGAGGGCGTGACGCCCATCGCCGCCGACCTCCTCGATCCCGCCGCGCTTGCCAAGGCCGTTGCCGGCATCCGTCCCGATGCCGTCTTCATCACGACCTGGGCGCGGCAGGCGAACGAGGCCGAGAACATCCGCGTCAACGCCGCGATGGTCCGCAACCTGCTGGGCGCGCTCCGCCCCGCCGGCAGCGTCCGCCACGTCGCTCTCGTCACCGGCCTCAAGCACTATCTCGGACCCTTCGAGGCCTATGGAAAGGGCACGCTGCCCCAGACGCCCTTCCGCGAGGAGCAGGGCCGTCTCGACGTCGCGAACTTCTACTACGCGCAGGAGGACGAGGTCTTTGCCGCGGCCGAGCAGGACGGCTTCAGCTGGAGCGTCCATCGGCCCCACACGATCATCGGCCAGGCGGTCGGCAACGCCATGAACATGGGCACGACGCTCGCCGCCTACGCGGTCCTCTGCCGCGAGACCGGGCGTCCGTTCCGCTTCCCCGGCTCTGCCGTGCAGTGGAACGGGCTGACCGACATGACCGATGCGCGGATGCTCGCGCGCCAGCTCCTGTGGGCTGCGACGACACCGGGCGCTGCGAACCAGGCGTTCAACATCGTCAACGGCGACGTCTTCCGCTGGTCGTGGATGTGGGGGCGGATCGCCGAATGGTTCGGCCTGACGCCCGCACCGTTCGATGGCGAGGGACTGCCGCTGGAGGTCCAGATGGCGGACGACGCGGCCACGTGGCGGGCGATCGCCGAGCGCGAGGGCCTCGTCGAAGCCGATCTCGGCCGCATCGCGTCCGCCTGGCATACCGACGCCGATCTCGGGCGCCCGATCGAGGTGGTGACGGACATGTCGAAGAGCCGCCGGCTCGGCTTTACCGCCTACCAGGCAACGGACGACGCCTTTTTCGACCTGTTCGCCAGGCTGCGCCAGGATCGCCTGATCCCTTGATGTCTGCATCCGGCTCGGCGTGAGCGGCACAGCCGCGACACCCGAGCCGGAACTACAGCAGCGCGGCGATGCGGCAGAATTCCTCGACGCTTAACGTTTCGGCGCGGCGCTGGGGTTCGATCCCGGCGCGCAAGAGAAGCGCCTCGCCGCCGAGCGGCTTCAGGCTTTGGCGCAGCATCTTGCGGCGCTGGCCGAAGCCGGCGGCGGTGACCGCCTCCAGCGCCTCGAGCGGCACGTCGACCGGTTCATGGATCGGTTGCAGCTGCACCACCGACGACGTCACCTTGGGCGGCGGCGTGAAAGCCTCGGGGCCGACGTCGAAGAGGATCGACGCCCGCGTCCGCCAGCCGCAGAGGACCGCGAGCCGTCCGTAATGCGCGCTTCCCGGCTTGGCGACGATCCGCTCGGCCACCTCGCGCTGGAACATCAGCGTCAGCTCGTTCCACACCGGCGGCCAGGACGGCACGGCGACCCAGTCGAGCAGCAGCTGCGTGCCGATATTGTAGGGGAGGTTGGCGACGATCTTCAGCGGCCGCCCGTCCGCAAGGGCGGCGACGTCGGTTTTCAGCGCGTCGCCCTCGACGACCGTCAGCCGGCCCGGATAATGCGCGGCGATCGCGGCGAGCGCACCGAGGCAGCGGCTGTCCTTCTCGACCACCGTCAGATGTTCGGCGCCGTTGGCGAGAAGCGCCCGCGTCAGGCCGCCGGGGCCCGGGCCGATCTCGACGACGCTGCAGCCTTCCAGCGGCAGGGCCTGCCGCGCGATGCGGCCGGTGAGGTTGAGGTCGAGAAGAAAGTTCTGGCCGAGCGCCTTGCGGGGATCGAGACCGTGTTCGGTCATCACCACGCGCAGCGGCGGCAGTCCGTCGGCGGCGCTCAAGCCGCCGCCACAGTGTGGCCGGTGTCGGCATGCCCGGCCATTCGCGCAGCGAGATCGAGCGCCGCGATGAAGCTGTCCGGCCGGGCGGCCCCTGTTCCGGCGATGCCGGCGGCGGTGCCGTGGTCGGGCGACGTCCGAATGATCGGCAGGCCGAGCGTGCAGTTCACGGTCTCGTCGAAGGCGAGCGTCTTGGCCGGGATCAGCGCCTGGTCGTGATACATGCAGAGCGCCACGTCGTAGAGCGCCCGCGCCTGGCGGTGAAACATCGTGTCGGCGGGGAGGGGGCCGACGGCGTCGATGCCCTCACTCCGCAACTGATCGACCGCCGGCCGCACGATCGCCTCGTCCTCGCCTCCGATGGCGCCACGCTCGCCGGCATGCGGATTGAGGCCGGCGATGGCAAGGCGCGGCTCGGCGACGCCCATCCGCGTTCGCATCTCGCGCGCGACAATGCGCCCGGTCGCGACGATGAGCTCGGTCGTCAGCACCGACGGTACCGACGCGAGCGGAATGTGGATCGTCACGGGGACACAGGAAAGCTCAGGCCCCGTCAACAGCATCACGGGCATGAAATCGCGCTTCAGCTGACGGGCGCAGAGATCGGCGAGGTATTCCGTATGGCCGGGATGCCGGAAGCCCGCGTCGTAGAGGGCCTTCTTGTCGATGGGATTGGTCACCACGGCACCGATGGAGCCGGCGAGGGCCATCTGCGTTGCGCGGTCGATCGCCTCGATCGTGCCGAGGGCGTTGCGGACGTCCAACGTTCCCGGCTGCTCCAGATGCCGATTCTCCAACGGCATCACCGGCAGCCCCGTGGCAAAACAGGACAGGGCCTCGTCGGACGAGGCGATCTCGTGCAGCGTCAGGTCGAGCCCAAGGCGCGCCATCCGCTGCCGAAGCATCGCTGGATCCGCAAGCAGCACAAAGGCCGGGATCGGCTGGCGAAAACGGCGGCCCCAGGCGGCGAGCGCGATGTCGGCGCCGACGCCTGACGGTTCGCCGATGGTCACGGCCAGCGGCCGTGCCTGACGCGGCGTGTTCATCGCTTGATGATCGTCGCCTTGTCGCGGAGCTCTTTCAGGAGCTTGGCGTCCGGCTCGGACTTGCCGATCTTCTCCAGATCCTGACTCTGGAAGACCATGGCAGCGGTCTTGTCGTCCGAGATGGTGCGCGAGCCGCAGACGACGATGTATTCGACGCCGCGTTCGGTCTCCTGGGGCGGCGTCGTACCGCTGTTGCCAGCCTTGACGATTCCGTCCTTCCAACGTTCCGGAAGAGCCAGCAGCGGTACGCGGCCGAGCTCCCGAACGGTGACGTCGCGCAAGCCCTTGGCGAATTCGTAGTTCTCCTGGCAGGACCGGAAGCGCGAGCGCATCGCGGCGGCCTCGCGCATGCGATCGGCCTTCATCGCGCCGCGCTTGGCTTCGGGGATGACGAAGATCACCTGCTGGAGCGTGTACTCCGTGGTCGAGGGTTTGGTGCCGCCCTGCGCCAGCATCCGCTGCACCGCATCCTGCTCGGTCACGCGGCCGTCGCCGCCGCGCACGCTCGACTGAACCGCCTGGCCCCAGCCCATCTGGACACGGATATATTCCTTGAACGCCTTCTCCGAGAAACCGACCTGTCCGAAGATCTGGCTCAGCTGGGCCCCGGTCAGCTTGTTGTCTGCGGCAAATTTCTGGAACGACTGCTCGACGGCCTGGTCGGGAATCGTGATGTTGCGCCGACGCGTTTCCTGCTTCTTCAGCGCCTCGTCGATGAGTTCCTCGGTAGCGGCCTTGGTGAGGTCACCCTTGACGCGGCGCAGTTTCAGAAAGGCGGCACGCTGCCGGATGGCGAAGGTTGTAACCGGTTCCTTGTTGACGATGACCTTGATCTCGGAGGCTGCCAGGGCCGGCCCGGTCGCGAGGACGCCCATTGCCCCGACTGTGAGAGTCAGAGCCAAGAAGGCTCGCCGAAGTAGGCCAGATGTGGTCGCCAATGAAGATCTCCCCGAAATGCGTTTGTCCGTCTTGCCCCGCCTGGCGGCCGTGACGCAAGGGGCATCACGCGCCAACAAGGGTTGCTCCGGGCCGGAGGACGCCAACTGGCTTTTGTCGGCGGTCAGCACGGCCCAACCTGCCTTGGCGATGCGCTAGCCGATGCCTTTGGCGAAAACATGGTTGGCGACAGGCAACTATTCCTCGGAAAGGTTATATTCGAATTCGGTGTCGGCGATCGTCCGCAGCCCGATCTTGAAGAGGACCGTGTTCTGGGCATCGGTCTGGCGGTAGGCGTCTTCCGTGCTGGTGTAGGTCGCCATGGCGCTGAAGCACTCGTCGAGATAGCCGATGCCGAAGGACCGGCTGATCAGCGTCGAATTCTCGAGATCGTAGCCGAGGGAGGCCGAGGCGGTCCACTCGGCGTTCAGCTTGACGGTGGCCGAGGTCGTGACCTGCCGGCGATCGAGCGGGAAGCCGTAGATCTCCTGTGCGCCGATGAAGGAATAGGCGACGCCGAAACTGCCGCGGCTGTTGCCGTAGGCGGCGGAAACATCGGTACGCCGGTTTTCGAAGGTTTCCTCGTCGAAGCGACCCTGGGCACCCAGAGACAGGCCGATGGGCGTTCCCAGCGTGAGGGAAGTGACATAGTCGGACCGGTCGGTCTCGAGGCCGGAATCATAGCCCACCAACGCCAGATCTTCCTGATCGTAGGGATTTTCGCCGGCGAGGTGGTAGGACTGCCCGACCATGGCGTCGAGCGTGTAGCCGGTCTCGAAGGTGCCGGCATAGCGCAGGCCGACATTGGCGCGGGTGCCGCCCTCGATCCGGTCGTAGCCCGAGAACTTGTCCTCGGAAAAGAGATTGGCGGTCGAAAAGACGAGGCTCTGCGCGTCCTCGTTCGGCAACCGCCCGCTTTTCATCTCGTCGGGACGCACGATCAGCTGGGCGATCGGTTCGATCACGTGCGAGGAATTGGCGGCCTCTATGACGACGGGGTAGCGGGCGAGGAGACCGGCCGTGGCCATGCCGCGGAATCCGGAATCGTCAACGTCGATGCCGCCGAGGCTGATGTAGGGGTTCGCTCCCGACGTCCCGGTCGGCGGGAGAAGAGGGTTGGCCGGCGAGAAGGCGAAACCGTCCAGCGACATGTCGGCGCGATAAACGTCGCCGCGCACGCCGAGCGACGGCGTGAGAAGCAGACCCTCGTCTGTGGTCAGCGTGCGGCGCCAGGTGGCATCGGCCGTCCCGCGCGTATAGTCGCCTTCAAGGACGCTGCGGTCGAAGAAATCGTAGCGATAGGGAAAGTAGGACTGACGGCCGGCATTTGCCGCTGCCGTCGCGCTGCAAGCGCCGTTCACGATGAAATCGGGTTCGCACAAAAGCTGAACGGCGGAATTCGCCTCGCTTCGGCTGAGGCTGGCCACATTGACGTTGACCTCGACTTCGCCGCCGCCGATGGAAGACGGATCGATCCGCTGGTAATCGAAGATCGGCAGCGCGTCGGCCTGGTTTTCTGACGTGAACTCGTCGTCTGTCTGGACGTCGAAGCGCTGTGCCCGAAGATCGAAGAAGCTCTGGTCGCCGAGGCCGGTCAGGTAGACCTCGGAGGTATGATAGATCGCAGAGAAGTTCTCGATGCTGTAGTCGGTCGAGAAGGTCCGGTCGCTCTGCGCGAGAAGGTCCCAGCCGAAGGTCCAGCGATCGCTCAGGCTGAATCGGCCCGTGCTGGCGACCATGCCGCGCTCGACATTGTCGAAGCCCGGAGTGTTGACATTAAAGGAATCCGGATCGTTCTGCGAGATGCCGGCGGCCTGGAGGGTGAAGTAACCGTTGCTGGTCGCTTGGCGATACTCGACTTCGCCGAGAAAACCCTGCCGGCTGTAGTAGGTGCCCGCGACCGTGACGTCGTAGCTGTCGGAGAGGGCGAAGAAGTAGGGTACGCGCAGACCGTAGCCGAGCGTGTCGGACGATTTGAACTCGGGCGGCAGGAAGCCGCTCTTGCGCTTCACGGTCGGGTCGGCCTGCTGGAAATACGGGAAATAGGCGATCGGCTTGCCGAAGATCTCGAACCTCGCGCCGTAGTAGTAGACCTCTTTCTTCTTCTGATCCCAGACGATCTTGCGGGCCTTCACCTGCCACAGCGGCGCGCGTTCGGGATGTTCCTTGCACGCTTCGCAGGCCGTGTAGACACCCTGCTCGAAGGTCGTGAGGCTGCCTTCCTCGCGCACAGCGCCGGTCGCGGCGAAGCGGGTGTTGTCGGGCGTCTCGAGGCGCATGGCCTTGATGAAGCCGTCGGAGAAGTCGTCGGTGATGTCGGCGCCGTCGGCATAGACCTTGTTGCCGTCCGGCTGCTGCAGTTCGACGTCGCCGATCGCCAGCAGGCGCTTGGTCTTCTGGTTGTAAACGACTTTGCGGGCAACGAGCTTGTAGCCGCCATAGTCGATCTGCACGCCGCCGTCGGCGGTGACGACCGCGGCGTCGCGGTCATAGGTGACGGTGTCGGCTTCCAGGAAGAGCTGGGCATCGCTCGGCACGTCGACGCCAGCGCCGATGGCGCCGAGCGGCGCCTGCGCGCTCGCCGTGAGACCGCCGCAATACAGCGCGCATACCGCGACGCCCGCAAAGAGGGCGCTGCGCTGAGCTCTGCTGTTCGTCCGGCGCGAGTTTCCCCTCGCTGTCATACTAGCCATCCTCTTGGTGCAGCAGGATCGTCACCCCGAACAATCCAGCCGCCACGACGGGGAACCATGCGGCGACCACCGGTGGAACCACGGCATTGCTTCCCAGCGCCTGAGCCAGGAACGTTACGACGTAAAGCACGAAGCCCGCGGTGATGCCACCGACTATCGTTCGTGTCGACTGCCCGGTGCGGGCAAACTGCATGGCGACCGTCGCGGCCAGGAGTGTCATGGCAACGAACAAGGCCGGCTTGGCGATAAGCGTGTTGTAATGCATCGAGAAGGCATCGGAATTGTAGCCGAGACTCCGCGCCACCTCGATCTTGGATCGAAGGTCCCAGATCGGGATCGCCTGTGGATCGGCCAGCTTCTGCTCGACATATTCCGGACGCAGCGTCGTCGGCAGCCGGTAGGTCTCGAGCTTGCGCGGCTCGTATCCGACGCGGCTGAGAATCGGCGAGGACAGTCGCCAGCCCTTGTCCTCCAACACCGCGTTCGGCGCATCGATCCGCTCCCTCACGGCACCGTCGGGACCGAGAATGAACGCGGTGACGCCGCCGAGGCTCATGCCGCCGTTCGCCACCGACTTGGCGCCGATAATGGAGTCGACGCCCTCGCCGCTCTGCCGCAGCCACGGCGCTGCGTCATTGGTGGCCTCGGTGCTGCCGCCGGAGAGCGTTGTCTCGATGATGGCGGACTGCGCCTGGGCGAGGGCGGCCAGCGGATTGTAGAAAAGCGTCGCTCCGATGCCGAGGAGAATCGAGCCGAGGACGAAGGGCGCCAGGATCTGCCATGCCGAGACCCCGGATGCGCGGGCCACTACCAGTTCCAGCCGCTTGTTCAGCGACAAAAGCGTGAAGATCGAGGAGAACAGGACGATGAAGGGAAAGGCCTGCTCGACGAAGGAGGGGACCCGCAGCGCCGAGACGAGAGCGATCGTCGAGAAATCGACATTGGCGAACCGGCCGCGGCGCGACACCTCGATCATGTCGATGAGATAGATGAGGGCGAAGACCACCAAGATCGACGAGAAGAAGCTGACGAGATAGCGGCGGAAGAAATACTGGTTGAGCGTCGCTCTCATGACTGCCCCGCCTTTCCGGCGACGGCGCCTGGCCAGCGATTGGCGCCGATGCGCCCAAGGCGCGCGATTCCGTCGCTGATCTTCTGCACGAAGCCCAGATCGGAGACGTTCACGTTTGCGTAGATCAGGATCACACTGAAGCCGATCGACAGGAGCGGTATCAGGAAGACCACGAACTGCAGCCGCGGATCGCGATCGACAAGCGACAGCGACACGAAGCCGAGCGCCTTCAGCGTCAGCGCGCCGGCGAGGCCGAGCCCCATGGCGGGTCCGGCACCCTGGCGATTGGTCCTTGGATGGCCCGCGACAACAAGGGCCCAGAGCGCAAAGCAGATCGGGTACATCCAGTCGGTCAGACGCTGCGACAATTCCTTGCTGAAAGCCTGAGGTCGGCTTTGAAAGTCGGGATCGTTGATGTCGGGAAACAGCAGCTCGCTCGTCGGCCGCTCCGAGGTCCTTGTCCAGTCCTCGCTGCCTGCCGGCTTCAGGCTGGCGAGATCGAAGGCATAGGTCTGGAACTGGATGATCGACGTCGACCCGTCGACCGTAGTCTTCCGGTGCAACTGGCCGTCGAGGAGGAGAAGATAGGATGCGCCGTCGCGTTGCAGGATCTGCGCCTGCTTGGCGAAATAGGTCAGATCCATGGTCGGGTCGCGCGTATCGGACAGGAACAGCCCGTCGACAACCGAACCGTTGACGTCGCTGATGCTGATGACGAGGCTGTCCTGGATCTCGACGAAACGCCCCGGCTGCAGAAAAAGCGTGATGGCGTCCGCGTTGATGGTGCGAAGACCGTTGTAGAAACCCCGCTGGGCCGCCGGGCCGACCACATGGGAAAGGACGAGAAGGAGCATCGCCGCGACGATGCCGAGCGCGAGGATCGGCTTGATCACGACCGCGCCCGAAGCGCCGCTGGCCGCGATTACCGCCCGCTCGCTGTCGGCATTGAGGGCGTTGAGCGCCTGGATGGCGCCGATGATGACCGCAAACGGGACGACACCGGCTGCAAGGTCCGGAATCAGCATCATCGCGATCCAGAAGATGTTGCCAGCCGCCGAAGCGCTGGTGCGCACGATGTCGATCCGCTGCAACGCCTGGACGACCCACACGATCAAGACGAGCGACGCCAGCGATGCGAGGCTGAACCCGAGAGCCCTCCTGAATATGTAGCGCTCGAGAAGGCTCATGGCGTCATCGCTTCAGGGATCTTCTCGGTTGTGAGGGGTGAAACGGTCTGGCTCCCCGGCAATTCGGTCGATGCTTTATCCGGCAGTCTGCAGCAGCTTGGCCAAAAAAAGGGCCAATGAACGAAGTTAACGAATTCTTACCGCTGCCTGCATCCCTTGCAAAGGCGGTGCATGTTTCCATGATAGGGCCTGTGGCGAATGCATCACGTTTGGCGCATCGTCTCTTCCGCAGCGCACACCGCGCCGCCAGCTTCCAAGAACGCTTCCGATCGGAGTTTCCATGTCGATTCGACCATCCGTCCACTTTGCCCCCATGGAATTGCCCGGAAAAGGCGTGCTCGTGCTGTTTGCCGGCGAAGCAGCCGGCCTTGCGTCTTCCGTGTTGCCGCAAATCGGCGAAACGGTGGCGCGGGCGGCCGCGTCGCAGAAATTCACCGGCAAGCGGCTCGCGACCCTCGACATCCTCGCGCCGGCTGGCGTCGACGTCGAGCGCATCCTCGTCGTGGGCTTGAAGGGCGAGACCCCCTTGGGGGAGGAGGACTGGCTGAAGCTCGGCGGTGTCGTCGCCTCCAAGACGAAGAAGGCCGAGACCGTGACCATCTGGTGCGATGCTGCCGACGGCAGCCTTTCGGCCGACGCGGCCGCGGGGATCGCCTCCGGCATCGTGCTGCGGGCCTATGACTTCGACCGCTACAAGACGAAGAAGCCGAAGAAGGACGGCGAGGAGGAAAGCGCCGATGTCGCCTGCGCCGTGACGCTGGCGGTCGCCGACGTCCCCGCAGCCGGTACGGCCTACGAGCTTGCCAGCGCGGTCGTCGAGGGCGTGATCCTCGCCCGCGATCTCGTCAACGAGCCGGCGAATGTGCTCGGCCCGATCGAATATGTCGACCAGATCAACGAACTGTCGGCGCAGGGCATCGACGTCGAGATCCTCGGCGAGGCCGAGATGACGGAACTGAAGATGTTCGCGCTCCTCGGCGTCGCGCTGGGATCGCCCCGCGGCGCGCGGCTCGCCATCATGCGCTGGTCGGGCGGCCCGGAGGGCGAGGCGCCGATCGCCTTCGTCGGCAAGGGCGTCGTCTTCGACACGGGCGGCATCTCGATCAAGCCGGCGGGCGGCATGGAAGACATGAAGGGCGACATGGGTGGCTCGGCCGCCGTCGTCGGCCTGATGCGCGCGCTCGCCGGACGCAAGGCGAAGGTCAACGTCGTCGGCATCGTCGGCCTCGTCGAGAACGCCGTCGACGGAAAGGCGCAGCGCCCCGGCGACATCGTCACTGCCATGTCCGGTACGACTATCGAAGTCATCAACACCGATGCCGAAGGCCGGCTCGTCCTCGCCGACGCGCTCTGGTACTGCCAGGACCGTTTCCAGCCGAAGTTCATGATCGACCTGGCGACGCTGACGGGCGCCGTCATCGTCGCTCTCGGCAACCATCAGGCGGGCCTCTTCTCCAACAATGACGAGCTCTCCGAGCGCCTGCACGAAGCGGGCAAGGCGACCGGCGAAAAGGTCTGGCGGCTGCCGCTCGGGCCGGAATACGACAAGCTGATCGAGGGCAAGTTCGCCGACATCAAGAATGTCGGCAGCGGTCGCGCCGCCGGCTCGATCACCGCGGCGCAGTTCCTGCAGCGCTTCGTCAACGACGTGCCCTGGGCCCATCTCGACATCGCCGGCACCGCGATGGGCTCGCCGTCGAACGAGTACAACCAGTCTTGGGCCTCGGGTTTCGGCGTGCGCCTTCTGAACCGCCTGGTCGAGACGCACTACGAGCAGAAGTAGGCGGAAGGCGCGCGGGGTGGCCGAAGTCCTCTTCTATCATCTCACCGAGAGCCGGCTCGAGGAGGCGCTGCCCGACCTCCTCGAAAAGAGCCTCGCGCGCGGCTGGCGCGTCGTCATTCAGGCGGTGACGCCTGAACGCCGCGACGCGCTCGACCACAATCTCTGGACGTTCCGCGAGGAATCCTTCCTGCCGCACGGCTCGGACGCCGAGTCGAGCGGCGCCCTCCAGCCGATCCTTCTGACCGTCGACCCCGCCCAGAACGCCAATGACCCGCAGTGCCGCTTCATGGTCGAGGGCGCGGTGCCGGCCTCGCTCGAGTCCTATGTGCGGGGTGTCTATCTTTTCGACGGCCACGACGCCGAACAGCTCGCCGGCGCCCGTGCGCGGTGGACGATCGAGAAGGCGGCCGGCCATCAGGTCACCTACTGGCAGCAGGGCGAGGACAAGCGCTGGGTCAAGAAGGCGTAGGAGGCAGCGCGTACGCCAGGGTCTGAAGGCGCCGCTTGGGCCGCCGACCCGCTTGCATCAGGTCAGCCTTGATCGGCAGCCTGCATCGGGAAAGGCCGGAATCGGGACAGCCTGCATCTGTGGGGCAGGCCCTATTTTCGCCCGTTGCTGACTTACGATCCGGCGGCGAGGGCACCGGCGACGACAGCCGGCTCTTCCCGTCCATCGGCCATGGGCTCCGCCGTGTCGCGGGGCCGAAACCGCTCCCAGCCCTTCGACTGCAGGTGCTCCTGCGGCTGGTAGCGGATCTTGTAGTCCATCTTGCGCGAGCCCCTCACCCAATAACCGAGGTAGAGATAGGGCAGGCCGAGTCTCTTCGTGCGCTCGATGTGGTCGAGGATCATGAAGGTACCGAGGCTGCGGTCGTGCTCGTCGGGTTCGAAGAAGGAGTAGACCATCGACATGCCGTCGCCCATCACGTCGCTGAGCGCGGTGCCGATGAGGGCGCCGTCGGAGGCGCGGGTGAAGCCGGAGTCGGGACCGCGCATCCGGTACTGGATGAGGCGCGTGTCGACCTGACTGTCCTCGACCATCATGGCGTAGTCGAGCACCGACATTTCCGACATGCCACCCTTGGCGTGGCGATCATCGAGATAGCGGCGGAAGAGGGAGTACTGTTCGCTCGACGGGAAGGCTGCATCCATCCGGCCGACGATGTCGCGGTTGCGCGCCATCACCCGCTTCATCGACTTCGTCGGCTCGAACTCGTCGACGACGATCCGCACCGAGGTGCAGGCCCGGCAGCGCTCGCAGGCCGGGCGATAGGCGATGTTCTGGCTGCGCCGGAAGCCGCCCTGGGTCAGAAGGTCGAGAAGCTCCGGCGCCTTCTCGCCGACGAGATGCGTGAACACCTTTCGCTCGAGCTGTCCGGGGAGGTAGGGGCAGGGCGTCGGCGAGGTCAGGAAGAACTGCGGTGTCTGCGGATGCGCCGTCATCAGCACGCCAGTCTCCTCCCCCTGCAACCGATGGCTGATCGGCTGATCGTCATACTAACCACAGGCCCGATCCAATTGAAATACGGATGCGCGGGTCCGGGCGCATCGGCCGCGGTCCGCCGCGAGGTCGACCTTCGCCAGCCCGGTCAGGCACCGCGCCGGCGCAGGATCGCGTCACCGGTTCCGGATGACCACCGTTCCCAGCAGCAGATCCTGCAGGAGCTGCTTGCGCGGCGTGAAGAGGCCGACGAGCAGGACGAACGGCGTGAGGACCGCATTGGATGCCCAGAACACAACGCCGTGCACGATCGCCAGCATCGGATCCACCCGGGCGCCGTCAAGACGCACGAGCTTGAGGCCCGCCATGCGCATGCCGAGGGTCGCCTGCGCCGCACTGCCCATCGTGGTGCCGATGTAGACGACGGCAATGGCCGGCAGGAGAATGGCGTAGAGCATCCAGCCGAGGCCCAGCGTCACGATGCCGAACAGGAAGACGATCACCGCCGTCGGCACGGAGAGAAGGAGGACGATCGCATAGTCGGCGACGAAGGCGGCCATGCGGCGTCGGCGCACGCCCTCGTAGAGGTGGTCTGCACTGAAGGCGTCGCCCCGCGGCTCGAACTGCGCACCAATGTGCTCGCTCATCCCTGTCCCCATCTCCTGGTCCGTGCTGGCCCGCGCGATTTTTGCGGCGAGCGCGGGGAAGCGACGCTTCCCCATCTCCCCTTACAGATGGGATCGCCGCGCCGCCGCCGCAATATTCGGCTGGAAGCGTCTCAGTCCCCGCGCAGCTTTCTGGCGACGCGCGGCGAGAAATAGCTGAGGACGCCGGCAGCGCCCGCCCGCTTGAAGCCGACGATGCTCTCCATCATCGCCCGTTCCCCGTCGATCCAGCCATGGCCGGCGGCCGCCATGATCATCGAGTACTCGCCCGAGGTCTGGTAGGCGAAGGTCGGCATGCCGAATTCCCGCGCCAGCCGCGAGACGATGTCGAGATAGGGCATGCCCGGCTTGACCATGATCATGTCGGCACCCTCCGCGATGTCGAGCTCGGCCTCGCGGATTGCCTCGTCGCCGTTGTGGTAGTCCATCTGATAGGTGCGCTTGTCGCCTTTCAGCATGCCGCCGGACCCGACCGCTTCCCGGAACGGCCCGTAGAAGGCGGAGGCATATTTCGCCGCATAGGACATGATCAGCGTGTCGCGGAGACCCTCGCCGTCGAGCGCCGAGCGGATGCAGGCGACGCGCCCGTCCATCATGTCGGAGGGGCCGATGATGTCGCAGCCCGCCTGAGCCTGCACCAGCGCCTGCCGGCACAGCATTTCCACCGATTCGTCGTTGTCGATGCACTCGCCGCGCATAATGCCGTCATGGCCGTGGATGGTGTAGGGATCGAGGGCCACGTCGCAGAGGATACCGACCTCCGGTACCGCGGCCTTCATCGCGCGGGTCGCGGTGCAGACGAGGTTGGCCTCGTTCAGGGCCTCGGTGCCGCGCTCGTCGCGCACGCTCTTGTCGGTGTAGGGAAACAGCGCGATCACCGGAATGCCGAGGTCCCGCGCCTCCTTGGCGGCGTCGACGCAGCGGGCGACCGAGAGGCGGAACACGCCCGGCATCGACTCGACCTTCTGATCCTCGCCGTCGCCGTCGCGCACGAAGATCGGCCAGATCAGATCGTCGACCGAGACCGTCGTCTCGCGCACCAGCCGGCGCGTCCAGTCGTTCTGCCGCAGGCGCCGCAGCCGAAGTCCGCCCGTCGCGTCGTCGATCTTCTGGGAGATGTCACTGCGCTTGGCCATGGCGGGAAGTCCTCGTTTGGGCGCTGTCGGCGGGGCAGACTGCCCAAGGAAACGTCGCTTTCCCAGTCTTCTAGGCGATATAACGGGCATGCTTCAACCGTTGCGCGGGACAAGACCCGTCGCGGAGACGATCGGCGAAGCGCGTTGACGGCCCGGCCCGGCACCCTTAGCGTCGGCCCTCCCGCCCCGGCATGCCGCTCGCTGCGACACGATGGATCCCGTCCAGGCCCGATCGGCCATCGACGCCAGAAGTTTTGCCAGGAAAGGCTTGCCATGCCGACCGCCGTTCGACCCGCCGCATGACGCTGGAACCGTCGGCCCTGGATCATCTGGAGCGGCGCAACCGCCAGATGCTGGTCTGGCTGCTCCGGCTGTCGGCCATGGTTCTTTTTGCCATCGGCATTTTCTACTGGGTAAGGCTGGTCGGTATCTACGACGGCCCGCTCTGGCGTTTCGACCTGATGCCGATCTGGTGGAGGGTGGCCGCGACGGTCCTGGCCGTGCTGGCGCCCGTCGCCGGCGTCGGCCTGTGGATGGTGGTGTCCTGGGGCGCGGTGATCTGGATCATCGTGGCGCTGGTCGAGGCGGTGATGCATCTCGGCTTTCCCGGACTGTTCGGCAGTCCGACGCCCTGGATGTTCTTCCACCTCGTCGGCCTGTCGGCGCTCGCCGTGCTCCGGCTCGTCGCCGCCTGGGTCCGCTGGCGCCGCCTGCGCCGCCCTTGATGCCCGGCAATCCCCGATATTGAAACAAAAAGGTAAGGAATCGCAGGGATTTCATTAAGCAAGTCTCGGGATGATCCGAGGTAAGACTGCATTAAGCCTGGGTTTTAAGTCGAATTTTAGATGCGCCCCGTAGTGTTGGTCTCAAGATGAAGCCGAGTAAGAGCACTCATCAAAGAACACAGCGGAGAAATACAGATGAAGACGCAGATTAGGCATGATGCCTTGACGCCCGCCGCCCCGAAGCTCGAACTGAAGTCGCTCTACCTCGAAACCCTGCAGCTGGTCGAGCGGCTGCACCGCCGCCTGCTCGACGTCGTCAAGGACGAGTTCGACCGCGCCGGCCGCACCGACATCAACGCCGTGCAGGCGCTGCTGCTCTTCAACATCGGCGACTCCGTTCTCACCGCCGGCGAACTGCGCACCCGGGGCTTCTATCTCGGCTCGAACGTCTCCTACAATCTGAAGAAACTGGTCGATCTCGGCTTCATCGACCACCAGCGCTCGCGGGTCGACCGCCGCGCCGTCCGCGTCCAGCTGACGAAGGCCGGCGCCGAAGTCGCGACGATGGTTGCCGAGCTCTACGATCGCCACATCGGCTCGATCGACAAGGTCGGCGGTCTCGACGAGCAGGAATTCCAGAAGATGAACAAGTCGCTGCAGCTGCTCGACCGGTTCTGGAACGACCAGATCCTCTACCGCCTCTAGTCCCCTCCGCTCTGGCCTTCAACGCCTCGACGATGACCGGCTTCTGCCGCTCTCGTCGGGGCGCCGGTGTTTCCGGTGGGCGCAGAGGATCGATGCCGGCAACCACTGGTGACGGGCGCATCGCGGTGAGGTGAGGGCGCCCCGCATGCGCCGGGGAGGAAACCTGCCATACGCGGGCCGCGCCGTTCACGAAGAGGTGGCGGCCAAACGCCGGTGGCTTCACGCTTTGGCCATATTGCCATGACCTTTCACGGGTTAAGGCGCGCTATGGGTGTAGAGTCTCCGCCAGTCTGCCGCGTTGTCTTTCCGTTTACCCTGTTGGCGCGATAATCCGCGCCGACACGCGACCGACCGGGCCGCAGCATTGACGAGGTTGATATGACGAAACCCACCAAGGGCACCGATTCCCGAGCCATGTCGCGGCGCAAGTTCTTTGCCGGCGCTGCCGCCGCGGGTGCCGCCATGATTCCGGGCGTCGGCCATGCGCAGTCGGCCTTGGAGGGGCTGCTGTCCGCGCCGCGCCGCGGCAACTGGAACGACCAGTTCGACACGCGCGGTTCGAGCACGGTCAAGGTCGCGTCGAACGAGCCGGTATTTTCGCCCAACACCGTCGCCTCGATGCAGCAGGCACTCGAGACCTATCGGCAGATCGTCGGCGCCGGCGGCTGGCCGATGGTGCCCGACCAGGCCAAGCTGCAGCTCGGTGTCGACCACCCCGCGGTTTCCACCCTGCGCCAGCGCCTGATGGTCTCCGGCGACTTGTCGCAATCGGCGGGCATGTCGACGGCCTTCGACAGCTATGTCGACACCGCCGCCAAGCGCTTCCAGACGCGGCACGGGCTTCCCGGCGACGGCGTGATCTCGACCTACAGCTTCAAGGCGCTGAACGTGCCCGCCGATATCCGGCTCGGCCAGCTGCAGACCAATATCGTCCGCCTTCAGGCCATGTCCGGCCCCCTCGGCGACCGCTTCGTCATGGTCAACATTCCGGCCGCAACCATCGAGGCCGTGGAGAACGGCCGCGTCGTCCAGCGTCATACCGCCGTCGTCGGCAAGATCGACCGCCAGACGCCGATCCTGAATTCCAAGATCACCAACCTCAACCTCAATCCTTACTGGCATGCGCCGGTGTCGATCGTCCGCAAGGACATCATCCCGCTGATGCAGAAGGATCCGCAGTATCTGGCCAAGAACGACATCCACATCTTCGCGCCCGATGGCAGCGAGATCCCGCCGGAGCAGATCAACTGGAACACGGAAGAGGCGACCAGGTATCTCTTCCGCCAGAACCCCGGCAAGAACAACGCGATGTCGTCGGTCAAGATCAACTTTCCGAACGAACACGCCGTGTACATGCACGACACGCCGCAGCAGAGCCTCTTCTCCAAGCTGCTGCGTTTTGAATCGTCGGGCTGCGTTCGCGTGCAGAACGTCCGCGATCTCGTCGTCTGGCTGGCGCGCGACGTGCCGGGCTGGGACCGCCAGCGCATCGAACAGGTCATCGGGACGCGCGAGCGCCAGGACATCGACCTCTCCAACCCGGTGCCTGTCTACTTCACCTATATCTCCGCCTGGGCGACGGACCCGTCGGTCGTGCAGTTCCGCGACGACATCTATCACCGCGACGGTTCCGAGCTCCTCGCGATGAACGAGCAGACCGCCCCCGCTGGCATGGCCGTGGCGGAAGAGATTCCCTACTGACACAGCTTTGCTGACGAACTGAACACTTGCTGACATCCTGAACATCAGGCAGCTTTCGGCCGGGGACGGAAACGTCCCCGGCCGTTCCGTTTGCGGCCCCGCCCTGTCGCGCCGGGACGAGTGGCGAGAGGCCGGGACATGTGCTATCGGCCCATTGCATCCGGCGGGCCGTTGCGCTCCCGCCCCGACATCGGAGTGACCGGAATGTCCGCAGCCATCGAATCCACGACCGTCCTCGACGGCTTCTTCACCACCGGTATCGCGACGAGCGACCCGGCGCTGTTCAAGGCCATGCGCGGCGAACTGAACCGCCAGCGCCACGAGGTCGAGCTGATCGCCTCGGAGAACATCGTCTCGCGCGCCGTCTTGGAAGCGCAGGGGTCGGTTCTCACCAACAAATATGCCGAGGGCTATCCCGGCCGCCGGTATTATGGCGGCTGCGAATATGTCGACATCGCCGAGGAACTGGCGATCGAGCGCGCCAAGGAAATGTTCGGCTGCGCCTACGCCAACGTCCAGCCGAACTCCGGCAGCCAGGCCAATCAGGCTGTGCTGCTCGCCTTGTCGAAGCCCGGCGAGACGCTGCTCGGCATGAGCCTCGACGCCGGCGGCCATCTGACGCACGGCGCCAAGCCGAACATGTCCGGCCGCTGGTTCAACGCGGTCCAGTATGGCCTCGATCTCGCGACCGGCCTCATCGACTACGATGAAGTCGAACGCCTGGCGCACGAGTCGAAGCCCGCGATCATCGTCGCCGGCGGCTCGGCCTATTCCCGCCAGATCGATTTCGCCCGCTTCCGCGCCATTGCCGACGCTGTCGGCGCGATCCTCTGGGTGGACATGGCGCATTTTGCCGGCCTCGTCGCCGGCGGCCAGCATCCAAGCCCGTTCCCGCACGCCCATGTCGCGACGTCGACCACGCACAAGACCCTGCGCGGCCCGCGTGGCGGCCTCGTGCTGACCAATGACGAAGCCATCGCCAAGAAGATCAATTCGGCGATCTTTCCCGGCCTGCAGGGCGGCCCGCTGATGCACGTCATCGCCGGCAAGGCGGTCGCCTTCGGCGAGGCGCTGAAGCCGGGCTTCCGCACCTACATCAAGGCCGTGACCGACAACGCGAAGGTTCTGGCCGAAACACTGGTCGACGGCGGCCTCGGCATCGTCTCCGGCGGCACCGACACGCATCTGATGCTGGTCGACCTCCGGCCGAAGAACCTCACCGGCAAGGCGTCCGAGATCGCGCTCGGCCGCGCCGGCATCACCTGCAACAAGAACGCGGTGCCGAACGATCCGGAAAAGCCGGCGGTGACCTCCGGCATCCGCCTCGGCACCCCCGCCGCCACCACCCGTGGCTTCGGCACCGAGGAGTTCCGCGAGGTCGGCCGGCTGATCGTCGAGGTTCTCGACGGGCTGAAGGCGGCCAATTCGGACGAGGGCAATGCGGCCGTCGAAGCCAAGGTCAAGGAAAAGATCCTGGCGATGACAGCCCGCTTCCCGATCTACGACGGTCTCGGCTAAGCCAGCGTGCGCTGCCCCTATTGCGGATCGCTCGACAGCCAGGTGAAGGATTCGCGCCCGGCCGAGGATGGCGGCGCGATCCGCCGTCGCCGGGTCTGTCCCGATTGCGGCGGGCGATTCACCACCTTCGAGCGCGTGCAGCTGCGCGAGCTGGTCGTGGTCAAGAAATCGGGCCGGCGCGTCGTCTTCGCCCGTGACAAACTGGCCCGCTCGGTGCAGGTCGCCCTGCGCAAGCGCGCCGTCGACCCGGACCGGATCGAGCGGATGATCTCGGGTATCGTGCGCCAGCTGGAGTCCACGGGTGAGTCCGACATCCAGTCCGACCATATCGGGCTTCTGGTGATGGAGGCGCTGCGCGGTCTCGACGACGTCGCCTATGTCCGCTTCGCCTCGGTCTACCGCGATTTTCGCGAGGCCAAGGACTTTGCCGCCGTGATCGGAGAACTCGCCGGCTCGGTCGCGGCGCCCGATGGCGAGGTCTCCCTGCCGCCGCTGCCCGGCGGCCACAAGCCCGAACCGGCGCGGCCCGATGCCGAGAAGCCTGATGCCGCAAAGCCTGAAACCGATGATGCCGCCTGAAGCGACGGATGGTCCGGCGGCACAAGCCGCGAAGGCTGCCGCCGCCCTTTCTCCTGCGGCTGCCTCTCCGGCGCAGGCCGACGGCGCCACCCGGCGTTTCGCTGGTCCCCTTCGCCCGGTCGACGATCTCGACCGCCGCTTCATGGCTGCCACGATCCGGCTGTCGGAGCGCCATGTCGGCCTCACCGGCACGAACCCCTCCGTCGGCACGCTGATCGTTCGCGACGACGGAAACGGTCCCGTCATCGTCGGACGCGGCATCACCGCGCCGGGCGGGCGGCCCCATGCGGAGACGATCGCGCTCGCCGAGGCCGGTGACCTCGCGATCGGCGCCACGGCCTATGTCACGCTCGAGCCCTGCGCCCATCACGGTCGCACCCCGCCTTGCGCCGATGCGCTGGTGCGCGCGGGTGTCGCCCGCGTCGTGGCGGCGGCCGGCGATCCCGATCCGCGCGTCAGCGGTCGCGGCCATGCCATCCTGCGCGATGCCGGAATCGACGTCGTCCCGCACCTCCTGGCCGAGGAGGCGCGCCAGCCGATGTCCGGCTACCTCGCCCGCCTGACGAAAAAGCGGCCCGAAGTGACCCTGAAACTCGCGCTCTCGCGCGACGGCATGATCGGGCGCCGCGGCGGCGGCCAGGTCGCGATCACCGGCGCCATCGCCAACGCGCAGACGCATCTTCTGCGCGCGCGCCATGGCGCCATCCTCGTCGGCGCCGGTACCGTTCTGGCGGATGATCCTGCGCTGACCTGCCGCTTGCCGGGCCTCGAAGATCGCTCGCCGCTGCGCATCGTCCTCGACGCCGGCCTGCGCACGAAGCTGACGGTGCAGCTGGTGCGCACGGCGCGCGAGACACCGACCGCTTTTGCCGTGCTCGGCCAGCCGCCGGCCGCCGCCGCCTTTCGCGCCGCCGGCTGCGACCTCGTTGCCTGCGAGGCCGAGCCCGGGACGGAACGGATAGCGCTGGACGAATTGCTCGACGATCTGGCGGCGCGCGGCCATTCGAACCTCCTCGTCGAGGGCGGGGCCGAGACGGCGCGGTCTTTTCTCGAGCACGGCCTCGTCGACAGGGTCGTCCTCGTCACCGGCGACATGGTGATCGGCCCGGACGGTATTGCGTCGCCGCTGACGCCGTCCGATATGCCGGCAGAGTTCCGGGCCGGCCGCCAGCTGCAGCTCGGACCCGACCTCTGGCGCGAATACGAGCGCCGAACTTTCTAGGAAGCGCCATGTTTACCGGCATCGTCACCGACATCGGTCGGATCGCCCGCGTCACGTCGCTCGACGAGGGCAAGCGGCTGCGCGTCGAGACTGCCTACGAGCCGGGCGGCATCGCCATCGGCGCCTCGATCGCCTGCAGCGGCGTCTGCCTCACCGTCACCGCCTTGCCGGACGAGGGGGGCAACGAGCGCTGGTTCGAGGTCGAGGCCTGGGAGGAGGCGCTGCGGCTGACGACAGCCGGCACGTGGGGCGAGGGCACCCGCATCAACCTGGAACGCGCCCTGAAGCTCGGCGACGAGCTCGGCGGCCACCTCGTCTCCGGCCATGTCGACGCCATGGCCGACATCGTTTCGCGTGTCGAGGAGGGCGAGGCGACGCGCTTCACCCTCCGCGTCGACCCCGAGCACAAGCGCTATATCGCGAAAAAGGGCTCGGTCTGCCTCGACGGCACGTCCCTGACCGTCAACGGCGTCGACGACGATCTTTTCGACGTCCTCCTCATCCGCCACTCGCTTGCCGTCACCACCTGGGGCGAGCGGCAGGCGGGCGACCGCGTCAACCTCGAGATCGACCAGATCGCCCGCTATGCCGAGCGGTTATTTTCCGCGCGCGAGACGCGCTGAAACATTTGCGCCCGCGGTGGCTGTGTGGTGCGAACGCGGGTATGGCGAGGCCGGACAGGATCGGTACGAGACAGTGGGCCGGGTACTGCCGACCGTTTCTTCGAAATAGCGGACCGAGCGGAACAAACGACCCCAGTTCATCCGCCAGGCGACAATTCATGCCTTGAGATTGAGCAGCTAAATGCCGAGTTTCCGGGCAACGCGCTGCGTGCGCCTCTCGCTTCAGGAATTTCCGCCATGATCCGTATCCTCGCCACCGCTTTTTCCGTCCTCGCGCTCGGCACCGCCGCCTCGGCCGGCAGCCTCGACGACGTCACGGCAGCCGGCGCCCTGCGCATCGGCACGGAGGGCACCTATGCCCCCTTCACCTTCCACGACGCGACGGGCGCGCTGGTCGGCTTCGACGTCGAGATCGGCCAGGCCGTGGCCAAGCAGCTCGGCGTGAAGGCCGAGTTCGTCGAGGGCAAGTGGGATGGCCTGATCGCCGGTCTTGCCTCGGACCGCTACGACGCCGTCATCAACCAGGTCGGCATCACCGAGGAGCGCAAGGCGCGCTTCGACTTCTCGAAGCCCTACATCGTCTCCAAGGCCGTGCTGATCGTGAAGGCGGACAATGCTGACATCGCGAGCTTTGCCGATCTCAACGGCAAGCGCGCGGCGCAGTCGCTGACGTCGAACTACGGCAAGATCGCCGAGACGGCCGGTGCCAGCCTCGTCGGCACGGACGGATTCGATCAGTCGATCCAGCTTGTCCTGACCGGCCGCGCCGATGCGACGATCAACGACAATCTGTCCTTCCTCGATTTCAAGAAGCAGAAGCCGGACGCGCCGGTGAAGATCGTGGCGACGCAGGAGGAGGCTGCCGCCTCCGGCATCATCGTCCAGAAGGACAATCCCGAACTCGTCGCCGCGATCGACGCAGCGCTCGATGCGATCCGCGCCGACGGCACCTACAAGACGATTTCGGACAAGTATTTCGGCGCCGACGTCTCGCAGTAGATTTTAGGCAAGGGCGGCCGGTGATTGCCGCCGTGCCTGCGCTAGTTGTTGAGGCCCAATGATCGACTGATCGACACCGCGGCCAGGAGCATCGCGTTCCGGCCGCGGGCTTTCTCGGAACGTCGATGACCGCTGCGACAGGAACGGACTGCCTTGCCCCCCGCCTTGCAACTGATGCTCGATTCGCTGCTGCCGCTGGTCCGCGCCGGAATCACCTTCACCGTGCCGCTGGCGATCCTCTCCTTCGTCTTCGGCCTGACGCTCGGCTTCCTTACCGCGATCACCCGCCTGTTCGGGCCGAGGCCGCTGGCACTCGTCGCGCGCTTCTACGTCTGGTTCATCCGCGGCACGCCGCTGCTCGTCCAGCTCTTCGTCATCTTCTACGGCCTGCCGAGCCTCGGCATCCTGATCGATGCCTTTCCCGCCGCGCTCATCGGCTTCAGTCTCAGCGTCGGCGCCTATACCTCGGAGATCATTCGGGCCGCGCTCTCGTCGATCTCAAAGGGGCAGTGGGAGGCGGCCTATGCCATCGGCATGACGCAGCCGCAGGCGTTGCGGCGGACCATCGTGCCGCAGGCGGTGCGCGTCGCCGTGCCGCCGCTGTCGAACTCCTTCATCTCGCTCGTGAAGGACACCTCGCTCGCCGCCGCGATCACCGTGCCGGAGATGTTCCAGCAGGCCCAGCGCATCGTCGCCGTCACCTACGAGCCGCTGATCCTCTATGTCGAGGCGGCGTTCCTCTACCTCCTCCTGTCCTCCGTCCTGTCCGCGCTGCAGAGCCGTCTGGAGAAGCATTTCGGGCGCCAGGGCGGCTTTCTGGAGCAGGGCGCATGATCCGCCTTTCCGGCATCGTGAAGCGATTCGGCGACAACACCGTCCTCGATGGCGTCGATCTCGACATCGCCGAGGGTCAGGTGACCGCCCTGATCGGCCCGTCCGGCAGCGGCAAGAGCACGCTATTGCGCACTGCCAACCTGCTGGAGCTTCCCGAGGCCGGGACCCTCGAAATCGGCGATGCGCGTATCGTGTTCACCCCCGTCCGCCGCCCTGCGCAGGCGGAAATCCTCGCCATGCGCCGCAAGACGGGCATGATCTTCCAGAATTTTCAGCTCTTTCCCCATCGCAGCGTCGCCGACAATGTGACGGAAGGGCTGGTCACCGTGTGGAAGTGGCCGACTGACAAGGCGCGGGCTCATGCCATGGACCTCCTCGACAAGGTCGGCATGGCGCACAAGGCCGATGCCTGGCCCTCGACGCTGTCGGGCGGCCAGCAGCAGCGCGTCGCCATCGCCCGCGCCATCGCCGCCTCGCCGACGCTGCTGCTCTGCGACGAGCCGACCTCGGCGCTCGACCCCGAGCTTGCCGCCGAGGTGGTCGAGGTTCTGGGCGCGCTGGCCGGGGAGGGGATGACCATGCTGATGGCGACGCACGACCTGCGGCTGGCGGACCAGGTCGCCCATCGCGTGGCCTTTCTCGACGGCGGCAGGATCGTCGAACAGGGACCACCCGACGCGATCTTCCGCCATCCGGGCGACCCGCGCACCGCCCGCTTCGTCCGGACGCTGCTGGGGACGTCGCAGGAACTTGACCGTGATGGGCGAGCCGGAAGCTGAAGGGTGTCGGCCGGTCAGCGACAGCCACCGGCAATCGGGATCTCGGCACGCGGTCAGGCAACATCCTTCGACGTCTCGATATCGCTTGCGCGCGACTTGGGGTAAGGACTGCGCTTCGGCCGCGGGCAGATGCTTCGCCCGCCGCCAGCATCGACGCCAAAGGGTCCGCCATGTCCGCTCCGCATCTCCTCGTCATCGAAGCCCGCTTCTACGACCACATCGCCGACGCCCAGCTTGCCGGCGCCAAGGCGGCGCTCGAAGCGGCCGGCGCGACCTATGACGTCGTCACTGTGCCGGGTGCACTGGAAATACCGGCGGCGGTGAGCTTTGCCCTCGTCGGCGGCGAAGAGGGCGGCACGGCCTATGACGGTTTCGTCGCGCTCGGCTGCGTCATCCGCGGCGAGACCTACCACTTCGAGATCGTCGCCAACGAATCCTCGCGCGCGCTGATGGACCTGACCTTCCAGGAGGGCCTCGCCATCGGCAACGGCATCCTGACGGTCGAGACCGAGGCCCAGGCGCTGGAGCGGGCAATGCCGGAGCGCCTGAACAAGGGCGGTGCGGCGGCCGAGGCGGCGCTGAAGATGATCGCGCTGCGCGAAAAGCTGGGAGGCTGAGATGTCCGACGCCGACGCAAAACCCATCAAGCCCGCCAACAAGCGGGGCGCGGCGCGTCTTGCCGCGGTGCAGGCGCTTTATCAGATGGATGTCGGCGGCACGCCGCTCCTGGAAATCGTCGCCGAATACGAGACCTTCCGCCTCGGCCAGGAAGTCGACGGCGAGACCTATCGCGACGCCGACGCCGCCTGGTTTCGCGACGTCGTCTCGGGTGTCGTTCGGGGCCAGACCGAGATCGATCCGCTGATCCACACCTCGTTGACGCCGGACTGGCCGCTCGCCCGTCTCGACACCACGCTCCGGGCGATCCTGCGGGCGGGCACCTATGAGGTGATGAACCGCAAGGACGTCCCGGTCGCCGTGATCGTCACCGAATATGTCGACGTTGCCAAGGCTTTCTATTCCGAGGACGAGCCGCGCCTCGTCAACGCCGTCCTCGACCGCATCGCCCGCCGGTCGCGGGGCGAAGGCCGCGGCACGAGCTGATCATGACGGCGCATCCTGCCGGCGAGACGCTGGCGCGGCGCAATGCGGTCGTGCTGGCTGCGGCGCAGGCGCTGGTCGGCGCGGCTGCACCCATCACCATCGCCAGCGGCGGTCTCGCCGGCTTCTGGCTGCTCGGCACCGACAAGGCTTTCGCCACGCTCCCGGTCACCGGCTTCAACATCGGCATCGCGCTCGGCGCCCTGCCGGCCGCGGCACTGATGCGGATCGTCGGACGCAAGCACGGCTTCGTCGCCGGCGCCTGCCTCACCGCCACGGGCGGCCTTGCGGCCGCGACGGCGCTCTTCCAGCAGGATTTTTGGCTCTTCGCGCTGGCACTTCTCCTGATCGGAATCGGTGGCGCCTTCGTCCAGCAGTACCGCTTCGCCGCGACCGACGGCGCGCCGAAGGCGTTTCAGGCGCGCGCCATCGCCACCGTCCTCGTCGGCGGCATCTTCGCCGCGGTGATCGGACCGCAGGCCGTGCGGTTCAGCAGCGGGCTGTTCCTGCCGACCGAATTTGCCGGCGCCTTCGTCGCCGTCACCGCCCTCAGCCTTGCCGGCGCCTTGGTGCTCCATGCCCTGCGCGACGTCGCGCCGCCTGCGGCCTCGCAGATGACCGATGGCCTTCCGGCGCGGCCGCTCGCCGACATCGTGCGCCAGCCGAAATTCCTCGTGGCGCTGGTCTGCGGCGTCGGCACCTATTCCATGATGAGCTTCGTGATGACCGGCGCGCCGCTCGCGATCGTCGGCTGCGGCTTCTCGCAGGACATCGGCGTCCTCGGCATCCAGTGGCATGTCCTCGCAATGTTCGCCCCGAGCTTCTTCACGGGCCGAATCATCGCCCGCTTCGGCAAGGAGAAGGTCGTGGCGACGGGCCTTGTCCTCATCGGCCTCAGCGCAGCGGTGGCGCTCGAAGGCCTCGAGATCTGGAATTTCTGGCTGGCGCTCATTCTCCTCGGCCTCGGCTGGAACTTCGGCTTCATCGGCTCGACCGCGATGGTCGCCGAGACCTACCGGCTGTCGGAGCGCAACAAGACGCAAGGGATGCACGACTTCATTCTGTTCTCCTGCGTCGCGCTGTCGTCCTTCCTGTCGGGCCGCGTCCTTGTCGCCGACGGGTGGCAGACGATGAACATGATCGTCTTTCCCGTCGTCGGGGTCTGCCTCCTGGTCCTTCTCGTCGAGGGAAGGCGACCCGCGGCGCCCGCCATGCGCGGCTGAACCTCCGCGCGACGCCTTGACGCGTTGCAACCCTCCTATAACCTCGCCCCGCCGGGAGGAGGGGGGAGGGATCCCCCGCCGGTAACATGTGCAGGGCAGCCGGGGATCAACCCTCGGCGAGAGCGAGGGAACAGCATGCCAGCCATTCTACCGATCGTATTACTTTGCGGCGTGGTGTCGCTGGTCTACGCAGCCTGGGCGACGCGCTCGGTGCTGTCGGCAGACCAGGGCAATGCCCGCATGCAGGAGATCGCCGGCGCCATCCGCGAGGGTGCGCAGGCCTATCTCGCCCGCCAGTACACGACCATCGCGCTCGTCGGCGTCGTCGTCCTCGCTCTCACCTGGTGGCTCCTGTCTGTCCACGCCGCCATCGGCTTCCTCATCGGCTCCGTCCTGTCGGGCCTTGCCGGCTTCATCGGCATGAACGTCTCGGTCCGGGCGAACGTGCGCACGGCGCAGGCCGCCTCGCGCTCGCTCTCGGCCGGCCTCGACATCGCCTTCAAGTCGGGCGCGATCACCGGCATGCTCGTCGCGGGCCTCGCCCTTCTCGGCGTCGCCGGGTATTTCTACGTCCTCACGGGCAGTCTCGGCTATGCGCCGTCGGACCGCGTCGTCATCGATTCGCTCGTCTCCCTCGGTTTCGGCGCCTCGCTGATCTCCATCTTCGCCCGTCTCGGCGGCGGCATCTTCACCAAGGGTGCCGATGTCGGCGGCGATCTCGTCGGCAAGGTCGAAGCGGGAATTCCGGAAGACGACCCACGCAACCCCGCCACCATCGCCGACAATGTCGGCGACAATGTCGGCGACTGCGCCGGCATGGCCGCGGACCTTTTCGAGACCTATGCGGTCACCGTCGTCGCGACCATGGTGCTCGGCGCCATCCTCTTCGTCGGCCAGCCGGTGCTGGAAAGCGTGATGCTTTATCCCCTCGCGATCTGCGGCGCCTGCATCCTGACCTCCATCGTCGGCACCTTCTTCGTCCGCCTCGGCCGCAACGGCTCGATCATGGGCGCGCTCTACAAGGGCCTGTGGGTCACGACGATCCTGTCCATCGCGGGTCTCGCACTCGCGACCTGGGCCACCGTCGGCTTCGGCGACGTCGCGACGACCTCGAACGGCCTGTCCATCAACGGCCTCAACCTGTTCGCCTGCGGTGTCGTCGGCCTCGTCGTCACCGGCCTCATCGTCTGGATCACCGAATACTACACCGGCATCGGCTTCAGGCCGGTGCGCTCGATCAGCCAGGCCTCGGTCTCCGGGCATGGAACGAACGTCATCCAGGGGCTCGCCGTCTCGCTGGAATCCACGGCACTGCCGACGCTCGTCATCGTCGCCGGCATCATCTCGACCTTCCAGCTCGCCGGCCTCTATGGTACCGGCATCGCGGTGACGGCCATGCTGGGCGTCGCCGGCATGATCGTCGCGCTCGACGCCTTCGGGCCGGTGACCGACAACGCCGGCGGCATTGCCGAAATGGCGGGCCTGCCGGCCGATGTGCGCCGCTCGACCGATGCGCTCGACGCCGTCGGCAACACCACCAAGGCGGTCACCAAGGGCTATGCCATCGGCTCGGCGGGTCTCGGCGCGCTCGTCCTCTTCGCCGCCTACAGCTACGACCTGCAGTATTTCGTCGCAGAGGCCGACGCGGGCAGGGGATTTGCCTACTTCCAGGGCGTCCGGCCGGACTTCGCGCTGACCAACCCCTATGTCGTCGTCGGCCTTCTCCTCGGCGGTCTCATTCCCTTTCTCTTCGGCGGCATCGCGATGACCGCCGTCGGTCGCGCTGCGAGTTCGGTGGTCGATGAGGTGCGCCGGCAGTTCCGCGAGAAGCCGGGCATCATGGCGGGCACGGAACGGCCGGATTATGCCAGAGCCGTCGACCTTCTGACGAAGGCGGCGATCAAGGAAATGGTCGTGCCTTCCCTCCTGCCGGTGCTGGCGCCGCTCGCGGTCTATTTCGGCGTGCTTCTCATCGCCGACAAGAGCCAGGCCTTCTCGGCCCTCGGCGCCATGCTCCTGGGCGTCATCGTCACCGGCATCTTCGTCGCGATCTCGATGACCTCGGGCGGCGGCGCCTGGGACAATGCCAAGAAGAGCTTCGAGGACGGCTTCGTGGATTCCGCCGGCACCCGCCACATGAAGGGCTCGGAGGCGCACAAGTCGTCGGTGACCGGCGACACCGTCGGCGACCCCTACAAGGACACCGCCGGTCCCGCCGTGAACCCGGCGATCAAGATCACCAACATCGTGGCGCTGCTGCTCCTGGCCGTGCTCTCGCACAGCTGAGGCTCCGCTGACTTCGGGCCGGCGGACAGCCGCGCCCGAGGTCCGGGGGCCATCCGCGCCTCATCGACGGTCGCAAAAAACCCGCGGAGCTCGCGCCCCGCGGGTTTTGCATGTCGGTCGGAAGTCCTCGAACTGAACGTCTCGCCTCTGTTACTGGCCGGCCGCCCGGTTCGGATCGACGGGGTTGCCGCTGCCGCCACCGGGAAGGCCGATGCTCGGCGGCGCGCCGGGCTCGAGGATCTGGCCGATGAAGCTGACGTCGCGGCCGCCGGTCGGCGTCGTGCGGGAGATGAAATCGAAGACCTGTCCGTTCTGCAGGCCGTAATTGGCAATGCGATCGACCGTGCCCGTCTGGTTGAAATAGACTGCCAGCACGCGCTGGTCGACGATGTGGGGCTTCATGAAGGCGACGGGCCGGACCCGCTTCTGCGAGATGTAGTAGAAGACCTCATTGTCGAATGTCGCGGTCGTCGAAGGCGATCCGAGCGCCAGAAGCACCTGCTCGCGGCTCGATCCGACGGGCACCAGCGCCACCGTCTGGTCGTCGACGATATAACCCTGGTTCAGGACCTCGCTGGTATTGCAGGCGCTGAGAAGAAGGGCTGCGCCGAGCGCCATGGAGGCAAGAGCGGGGCGACGGTATGGGTGGCTACGGTTCACGCGTGTCATCTCCCCTGGGGCGGCGTCCGGCACTCGGCTGCCCGGCGGTCTATATGAGCCGGTCAAGGCGACATCGCGGCGTGCTCTGGGCAATCCGGATGGGTCGGCCTAGGTAAAGCACCTTTCGAGGCGTTGCAATCGGCTCCAGTCCATGCGACCGCGTCCTCGACTGGCCATGGGAAGCCGAATGCTCGAACGTTTCAGAAAGCTCAGGCGCAATCGCGCGGTCGTCGATACGCTGTACGCGGCGATCGTCGCCGATGCCCGGGCGCCCGACCTCTATCAGGACAGCGGTCTTCCCGACACGGTGATGGGCCGCTTCGAGTCCTTGTCGATCCATGTTTTCCTGTTTCTGGCGCGCTGCCGCGACGATGCCGGCCTGAAGGCGCTGGCGCAGGATCTCGTCGACCGCTTCATCCGCGACGTCGAGGATTCCATCCGCGAGATCGGCGTCGGCGACCCCTCGGTGCCGAAGCGCATGCGCAAGCTCGCTGGCATGTTCTACGAGCGGGTTGCGGCCTATGATGCGCCGCTGCGGACGGGCGACGCCGCGGGTCTCGGTGCGGCGCTTCTGTGCCTCGCGCTGCCGGTGGAGAGAGCGCAAGAAGCGGGGCTGCGTCTGGCCACCTATATGATGGCGCAGAAGGCCGCGCTCGATGCCGTCCGCACCGAGGACATTACAGCCGGCCGGCTCGACGCCAAGGAGTGAGCAAGATCATGCCCGAAACGGTCAAGGCCGCCCCGCCCGTCTCCTATCCGATCATCGTCTCGAAGCTTCCCAAGGACGGGATGACGATCCGCTTCGTCGCCTCGGACGAGGCGCGGGCTGCCATGGCCGCCTTCCTCGATATTCCTGCGGTCGAAAGCCTCGGGGCCGACCTTCTCGTCAAGAGCTGGCGCGGCGAAGGCGTGAAGATCACCGGCCGCCTGAGGGCCGAGGTCGTCCAGTCCGACGTGGTGACGCTCGAGCCGCTGCCGCAGACCGTGGACGAGGAGATCGAACTCCTCTTCCTGCCGGAGCATTCGCGGCTTGCCCGCATGGTCCAGCCGCAGGACGGGGAACTGCATCTCGACCCGGAGGGGGACGACATTCCCGAGACCTATGTCGGCGACCGCATCGAACTGGGGACCATTCTGGCCGAGGCCCTCGCCCTCGGGCTCGACCCCTATCCGCGCGCCGAGGACGCCAGCTTCGAGCGTTTCGACACCGATCCGGACCCCGATGGCGGCAAGGTCTCGCCCTTTGCGACCTTGAGTAAACTCAAGCCCGGCGCATCCTGACCCGCCAGGCCTGTTGTCTGTGCATGTGAATTGGCTATGTTCGCGCCGCCTTGGGGCGTTCTTCGAAGGAAAGCGAGACAGCGTTGGACCTGAAATCCGGAGTCACGATCTCCCTCGACGTCATGGGCGGAGATCACGGCCCATCGGTCGTGCTGCCCGGGGCGAATATCGCCCTGCAGCGCCATCCCGGCCTGCGCTTTGTCCTCTACGGCAAGGAAGAAGAGGTTCGTCCGATCCTCGACGGCCTGCCGCAGCTGAAGGCGGCGTCGAGCTTCCACCATTGCGAGATGTCGATCCGCATGGACGAGAAGCCCTCGCAGGCCTTGCGTCAGGGACGCTACAAATCCTCGATGTGGCGCGCCATCGAGGCGGTGAAGACGGGCGAATCGGACGTCGCGGTCTCCGCCGGCAACACCGGCGCCCTGATGGCGATGGCGAAATTCTGCCTGCGCACCATGGCCAATATCGAGCGGCCGGCAATCGCGGCGATCTGGCCGACCATCCGCGGCGAGAGCGTCGTCCTCGACGTCGGCGCGACGATCGGTGCCGATGCGCAGCAGCTGATCGACTTCTCGATGATGGGCGCGGCCATGGCGCGCGCCCTCCACGGCATCGAGCGGCCGACGGTCGGCCTCCTCAACATCGGCGTCGAAGAGGTCAAGGGACAGGACGACGTGCGCGAGGCCGGCCGCCTCCTGAAGGAGACCGAACTGCCCGGGCTGATCTATCACGGCTTCGTCGAAGGCGATGATCTCGGCAAGGGCACCGTGGACGTCGTCGTCACCGAGGGCTATACCGGCAACATCGCGTTGAAGACGGCGGAAGGCACGGCCAAGCAGATCGCCGGCTACCTCCGCGCCGCCATGACCCGGACCTGGATGGCGCGGGCCGGGTATTTTCTCGCCAAGGGCGCCTTCGACCGGCTCCGCGACAAGATGGATCCGCGCAAGGTCAATGGCGGCGTCTTCCTCGGCCTCAATGGCATCGTGATCAAGAGCCATGGTGGTACCGATGCCGAGGGCATGGCCGCAGCGATCGACCTCGCCCACGCCATGGCCGTGAACGGTCTCAGAGAGAAGATCGAGCAGGATCTTCGCATCTTCTATCTTCGCGTCTCCGAAGAGGCCGCAGCGGGCATGCCGGAAAGCAAGTGACATGACCATCATTCGATCGATCGTTCGCGGCACGGGCTCGATGCTGCCCGAACGGATCATGACGAACCAGGATTTTGCCGGCGTCGTCGAGACCTCCGACGAGTGGATCGTTCAGCGTACCGGCATCCGCAGCCGGCATGTCGCCGGCGAGGGCGAGACCACGGTATCGCTGGCGGAGGGCGCCGCGCGACGGGCGCTCGATGCGGCGGGCCTGACGATCGCCGACATCGATCTCATCATTCTCGCGACGACGACGCCCAACAACACTTTTCCGGCCTCGAGCGTGCAGCTGCAGCAGCGACTCGGCATGCGCCACGGCTTTGCCTTCGACCTCCAGGCGGTCTGCTCGGGCTTCGTCTACGCCCTGACGACGGCGGATCTCTACATCCGCACCGGCATGGCCAAGCGCGCGATCGTCATCGGCGCAGAAACGTTCTCCCGCATCCTCGACTGGGAGGACCGCTCGACCTGTGTCCTGTTTGGCGATGGAGCGGGCGCCGTGGTGATCGAGGCGGCGGAAGGCGAGGGGACGGTCAACGACCGCGGCATCCTCGTCTCGCGGCTGCGATCCGACGGCGAGCACGAAAAGAAGCTCTACGTCGACGGCGGGCCTTCGACGACCGGAACCGTCGGCAAGCTGCGGATGGAGGGGCGCGAGGTCTTCAAGCACGCCGTCGGCATGATCACAGACGTCATCGAGGATTCCTTCGCCGCCCTCGACATCGGTCCCGACGACATCGACTGGTTCGTTCCGCATCAGGCCAACCGGCGGATCATCGACGCCTCGGCCAAGAAGCTCGGCATCGCGCCGGAAAAAGTCGTCGTCACCGTCCAGGACCACGGCAACACGTCGGCCGCTTCGATACCCCTGGCACTCGACCGCGCCGTCCGCGATGGCCGAATCCAGCGAGACCAGCTTGTCCTCCTCGAGGCGATGGGCGGCGGTTTCACCTGGGGCGCGGTCGTCGTGCGGTGGTGATGGGTCAAATCTTGATTAACAGGCGAATATCGGTATTTTAAAGCAGGCCAGTTGATTGATCGTCTCCGTTGGGGAGCGGGCGATGCAAATCAAGGCGGAACAAGGGGATCGCAATGGGTGACAGAACGGTGACGAGGGCCGACCTCGCCGAGGCGGTGTTTCGCAAGATTGGTCTGTCTCGCACCGAGTCGGCTTATCTCGTCGAGATGGTCCTGGAGGAAATCTGCTCCACCATCGCGCGCGGCGAATCCGTCAAGATCTCCTCCTTCGGCTCCTTCCTGGTCCGCGACAAGAACGAGCGCGTCGGGCGCAATCCGAAGACCGGCGAGGAAGTGCCGATCTCGCCGCGCCGTGTTGCGGTGTTCAAGCCGTCCAACGTCATGAAGGACTGCATTCTCGAATCCCACAGCAAGCGCCGGCAGGCCAGCGCTCCCGCCCCGGACATGCTGAAGGCGGCCGAGTAATTCCCTGACCGAAGTCCCGATACCCCCCATGCCAGACAAGAGCATCGACGCCTTTCGCACCATCAGCGAAGTGGCGGAGGACCTGAACCTGCCGCAACACGTGCTGCGTTTCTGGGAAACGCGCTTTGCGCAGATCAAGCCGATGAAGCGCGGCGGCGGTCGCCGCTACTACCGGCCCGACGATGTCGAGCTCCTGAAGGGGATCCGCTTTCTCCTTTACGTCAAGGGTTTCACGATCAAGGGCGTGCAGCGCATCCTGAAGGAGAGCGGCAACCGTTTCGTGATGGCGCTCGGCTCTGGCGACATGTCGGGTCTCGAGACGCTCGAGATGGGGCGTGGCGACGCATCCGACGACGAGCAGGGCGATGTGGCCGAGACGATTTCGGTGGACACCGAGGAAGACGAGCTTCCCCCTCCCGCGGCCAAGCCGGAGGCCGGCCGCTCGCGTCTCGGCCTGTCCGGCCTTCTGCGCCGTGACCCGGAACCGGGCCCGCGCCTCGGCATGCCCGCCGACAGCGCGCAGACATTGCAGGACGTTCTGATGGAACTCCTGGAGTGCAAGCGTCTCCTCGACCAGGTCCGCTGATCCGACGATCCTGTCGCGACGCCGTTCCGGCCGGCTTCTTCGCCTGAGCGATGAAAGACACTTGCGCGGCGGCCTCAGAAACTCTACGAACTCCCCAGTCGGAGCGTAGCGCAGCCTGGTAGCGCACTTGGATGGGGTCCAAGGGGTCGGAGGTTCGAATCCTCTCGCTCCGACCAAATTATCCCTCGCCTTTTCTCTTCTGATCCGTCGTTGCGCGCCCGTTGCGGCATGGCCCGACGCGAGTTGAAATCCCTCCGAAAGAGATGACGTTCTGTTCGGCGCCGCGCCGGACCGCGAGTTCCAGCTGAACGTCCGAACCGGCTCAGGCCGGTTCCTTCAGCCGCCTTTCGCCTTATTCCTTGCGCCCGCTCCGCCAAATTCGTGCGCCGGTGCTGGACGCTTGCGCGCGCCTGGCCTATTCCAAGGCGCGAGTTCTCGCGCCGCCGGGACCGCGTGCCGCCTTGTGGCGCGCCAACGAACGGGCCGGCAAACGCTCCATTCCCTCCGCCGTCGATCACCGCGGTGATCTCCGGCCATCGCTCCAGTCGCTTCGTGGAAAACCTGATGGCAAATCTTGCGTCTACCCCCTTCGCCGGTCTCTTTCCGGTGGCCCCGACCCCCTTCATGGAGAATGGTGACCTCGACCTCGACGGCATGCGCCGGGTTCTCGATTGCATGGTCGACCAGGGCGTCGACGGCATCTGCATCCTCGCCAACTATTCCGAGCAGTTCCTCGTCTCCGACGAAGAGCGCGAGACGCTGACCAAGCTCAGCCTCGAGCATGTCGCCGGCCGGGTGCCGGTGATGGTCACCTGCAGCCATTTCGCCACCGCCATCGCCGCGGACCGTGCGCGCCGCGCCGCCGAGCAGGGCGCGGCCATGCTGATGCTGATGCCGCCCTATCATGGCGTCGGCATGCGCATCGACGAGACCTCGATGATCGAGCATTTCGGCCGCGTCGCTGATGCGAGCGGCCTGCCGATCATGATCCAGGACGCGCCGCTCTCGGGCGTCACTTTGTCCGTGCCGGCGCTTCTGAAGATCGCCGAGGCCGTTCCGCTGGTGCGCTATTTCAAGATCGAGGTGCCGCAGACCGCCGCCAAGCTGCGCGCGCTGATCGCCGCCGGCGGCGATCTCGTCGCCGGGCCCTTCGATGGCGAGGAGGCGATCACCCTGATGGCCGATCTCGACGCCGGCGCCACCGGCACCATGTCGAGCGCGCTCCTGCCCGACCTCATCCGTCCCGTCGTCGAGCATCACAAGGCCGGCGACCGCAAGGCCGCTGCCAAGGCCTACGAGCGCATCCTGCCGCTGATCAACTACGAGAACCGCCAGTGCGGCCTGCGCGCCGCCAAGACCGCCATGGCCGCCGGCGGCGTCATCCGCAGCGACGTCGTCCGTCACCCGCTCGACCAGATCCACCCCGACACCAAGGCAGGCCTTCTCGAACTCGCCCGCGAGCTCGATCCGCTGGTCATGCACTGGGGCAAATAAAGCGCCTCCCGGCCGCGGCAGGCGCTCGAAAGGACGTTTGCCCGGCCGGGGAGGCTTGGGTTTTGGCTCCGGGGACCTATCTCTAGGCCTGCCATCCAGACGATTCTGCCGATCAAGACGATGCGGCACGACATTTCCGTTCAGGAGACTCTCCATGACCATTCTCGGCGAACAGATCATCGGCCATGCCGTCCGCAAGGGCACCCACGGCGAGATTTTCGGGCTTGATGCCGCGACGGGCGAGAAGCTTGAGCCCGGCTTCGGCGGCGCCACGATGGACGACCTCGAAGCCGCCTGTGCTTTGGCCGACGAGGCCTTCTACGTCTTCAGCGAGACCAGCCTCGAGGACCGCGCCGTCTTCCTCGAGACCATCGCCGACAACATCCTCGCCATCGGCGACGAGCTGATCGAGCGCTGCATCACCGAGACCGGGCTGCCGCGCGGCCGGATCGAGGGTGAGCGTGGCCGCACCATGGGCCAGCTGAAGCACTTTGCCGGCGTCCTGCGCGACGGCGGATTCCTCGACGCCCGGATCGACAAGGCGCTGCCCGACCGCAAGCCGCTGCCGCGTGTCGATCTGCGCCTGCGCAACGTGCCTGTCGGTCCCGTGGCGGTCTTCGGTGCCTCGAATTTTCCGCTCGCCTTCTCGGTTGCCGGCGGCGACACGGCTTCGGCGCTCGCTGCCGGCTGCCCGGTCATCGTCAAGGCGCATTCGGCCCATCCCGGGACGTCCGAGCTCGTCGGGCGCGCCGTGCAGAAGGCCGTCAAGGATTGCGGCCTGCCGGAGGGCGTGTTCTCGCTTCTCTTCGACAGCGGCCGCGAAGTCGGCCAGGGCCTCGTCGCTGACAGCCGCATTCGCGCCGTCGGCTTCACCGGCTCTCGCGGCGGCGGCACGGCCCTGATGAAGATCGCGGCGTCCCGTCCCGAGCCGATCCCGGTCTATGCCGAGATGAGCAGCATCAACCCGGTCCTCCTCTTCCCCGCCGCTCTCGCCGCCCGCGGTGCCGCCATCGGCACGGCCTTTGCGGGCTCGCTGACGCTGGGCGCCGGGCAGTTCTGCACCAATCCCGGCCTGATCCTTGCGGTCGAGGGCGAGGGGCTCGACGCGTTCGTCGCCGCCGCGGCAACGGCTCTCGCCAGCGCCAGCGCCGCCGTGATGCTGACCCCCGGCATCCACAAGGCCTATTGCGAAGGCACTGCGCGGCTTGCCGGCCATGCGAGCGTCACCAAGGTCGGCGAGGGGCAGGCAGCCGAGACGCTGCGTGGCCAGGCCATGCTGTTCTCGACGACGGCCGAGGATTTCCTCGCCCATCCCGAGCTTCAGGACGAGGTGTTCGGTTCGTCCTCGCTGGTCGTGCGCTGCGCCGACGAGGCGGCGCTGCGCCGCGTGGTCGAGGCGCTCGAGGGCCAACTGACCGTTGCCCTCCACATCGACGCCGGCGACCATGCGGCCGCGGCGAAGCTTCTGCCGCTGCTTCAGCGCAAGGCCGGACGCCTCCTCGTCAACGGCTTCGGCACGGGCGTCGAGGTGGCGCATGCCATGGTGCACGGCGGGCCGTTCCCGGCGACGTCCGACGGCCGCTCGACCTCGGTCGGCAGCCTCGCCATCGCGCGCTTTCTGCGTCCGGTCTGTTACCAGGATCTGCCGGCAGAGCTCCTGCCGGACGCGCTGAAGGACGAAAACCCGCTCGGCCTCTGGCGCCGCCACGACGGCAAGCTCGATCACGCCTGATCGGCCCGACCCGACGCAAAAGAACCGGCGAATCCACTGGATCCGCCGGTTTTTTCATGCCGATTTTTCATGCCGGGATGGGGCTATCCCGACAGCCCGCGAGCGGCAGGGCGCCTGTTCAGGCGGCGCTGAATTCCTCGAGCCGGCGCAGTCGCTCCAGCGTCGTGAGCGGGATCGTCAGCCCCTCTTCGGTCGCCTCGTCGGCCTGCGGTCTGCCGGCGTCGACGGCCGGTGCATCGGCTTGCGGGGCCGTCATGGAAGCGAGGCGACCGCAGAGGGCCTGCTTCGACGTCCCTTCGGTATCACTGGCCTGATCGTTCATCGCGCGCCTCCTCCGTTGCATACCGTTCGATATGAAACGAAATGCCAAACGCGCCGCTCAGGGTCAAGCTTTAATTATATCGGTCGGTATAAAAATATTCTGCGTTGCTGACAGGGCGTGCGGCACGTCGGGACACCATCGCGGACGGAGGTGAATGCTTCGATCCCGATGCATGGCTTGCATGCAGGATTGTGCGTTGCAGCAAATCCGGGCGCGCGGTAATTTGCAGCAGATATAAGGAGCTTTTCCATGAATATCCTCAGCCGTTCCCTCCGTGCCGCCTTCGGTCAGCGCAACAAGCGCGACCGCGCGATGGACTACCTGAACGAGTCCGTCTCGATCGACGATCTCGAGCGTCGGCAACGCGAGATCGACCAGGGAATGTTTGCCCGCCGACCGAATTCCTACTGATTTCCCTGCCACTCCCGGCATCGGACGACCGATATTCTTAGGACAGCCGTCTCTGTCGCTGCGACATGCAGTCTGGCGGCCGCGGTTGTTGGGTCGCCCATGCGTCACGGCGTCAGCGCCAGCGCGCCACCGCCTTTTCAGGGGTGACGCTACAAACGGCGATCTTGGGCTCCTCCCATTGCCGCTTTTCAGCCACAGTTCTTTGTGGTTCACTCATCGTGTTACCCCGCGGGAGGTGCCGATGTTCGTGGTCAAGGTCGAAACCGACGAAGCCCTGATGTTCCGTGCTTTCCGGAAGCTTTCCGAGGCGAAGTCCTGGGCGGTGCAGTCCTGTCGGAGGGACGGCGACTGCCGAGCGGACGTCTATGGGACGCCGGGGATCGCCGATGAACTCGCCGCCGCCGTTGCCGTCCGCGAGGGCAGGGGTCGTTTGGTCGCGCGCGGCGACAAGCTCGCCGCGTCCGATCTGCGCAACAACTCGAACTTTCTCGTCTGCATGGGACTTGGAACCGGCGCCGGCTTCTGAGACCGCCGGGTTCGGCCTCCCCGGATAAATCCGCTTCCTTGCATTGCCTTCGGCTTGCCCCTTCCGGACATTTTCTCCGCGCGCGCCCGCGCCGATCGCACAGATGGGCCGGGCCTCATTCGGAAAGCTCGCTGCAGGAAGCACCCTGCGGCCGACTGTCAGGGCAGATCGCCCGCGGCATCTGTCCATCTCCGGCGCGCCTTCCAGACGCTGCCGGACCGACCATCGCCTGGCGTCGACCGCGGCGGCTCACGACGGAATGATCGGGCCGCACACGCACGTCCAAAGCGGGATGGCTTTTCTTCGAATCGCCGGCCCGCTTTGGCGTTTCGGGCGATTGTCCGGGATCGCGCGAAACGCTGGCTTTCAAGTTGCCGCGCCGGATACTGCGAAAAACCGGTTCCCACTTTTTCGCCCGGCGCTCTCGTTCTTTGTTTCCGCATGACCCCGAAAGCCGGAAGCCAGCTTTCGGGGTCATGCTCTAAGGGGCAGGCATGGCGACCGATACCGAGCAAGGCGGCTTGGCGAAGCCGAGCGAAGCCGCCGTGGCTGCCCGGGGCTTGCCCACGGCGCGGCGATGCAGCATGCCTAGCCGACGGCAGGAACGAAGGCAGGAGACAGACATGACCGACATCTGGTTCAGGACCGGCGAGGCGACCGTGCTCGCCGCAGAGGGGCAATATACCGACGCCATGCCGGAAGTGCTGCTCGGATCCGTGCGTGGCCCGGTCGGCGCCGCTTTCGCCGCGATGATGGGCCAGACGGCCGGTCACACCCGCATGTTCGTCGTCCGCGACCTGAACCAGCTGGTCCGTCCCGCCACGATGATGACGACGAAGGCCACGATCCACGATCTCGCTTACGTCAATCTTCTCGGCGGCGTGGTGCAGGGCGCGACGGGCGACGCCATCGTCGACTGCCTGATCGAGGGGATTCTGCCGAAGGACGAGGCGGACGAGTTGTGCATGATCATCATGATCTGGCTCGACCCGCGCTGCGCCGACCATGCCGAGATCGATCTCAAGGACCTCTATCGTACCAATTACGAGGCGACGAAGCTCGCCATCTCGCGCGCCATGACCGGATCGCCGACGGTCGACGAACTGATCGCCAACCGCAAGACGGTGCAGCACTACGCGCTCGAAGGCGTCGTCGAGTACTGATCATCGAGCACGCGGCGCCTGATCGACGGGGCGGGGCAGGCCATCGGCATCGACCGTACCGTGCTGGCTCGAACGGTCGCCTGGCAGGCCGGGCCAAGCCCGCCCGAAATCAGCGGGCAGCGGCGGGGCTCAGGCCGCCGCCCGCGGCGGCGAATCCGGCGCGGACGCCCAGCCCTCGGGCGGTCCGTGCAACTGCCAGCGGCGCTCGAGCGCGATGCAGCCCCAGATGATCCCGAAGATCAGATAGTGATGCCGCCAGTGGTCGGTATCGATGACGTTGCCGATGCCGACATGGCCGACGAAGACGCTGTAGGCGGCCATCAGATAGGGCTGCCAGGGGCGATGGCGCAGCAGGATCTTCAGGCCGAGCGCCAGGGTCAGGAAGGTGAAGACGATCCAGGCGACAAATCCCAGCCAGGAATAGTCGAGCAGCGCCTTCAGCCAGATATTGTGGGTGTCCTCGCCATAGATCGGCCCGAACACCAGCGGCCCGATGCCGAGCGGATGCTCCATCGCCATCTGGAAGCCGAGAAGATGGCGGGCAAAGCGCCCGAGGCGCGCGGAATCGTAGGACTGGACGAGCTCGGCGCGCTCGAAGAAGAGATCCGACACCTTTTCCGACTGCATCGCCACGAGGATGACGAGGATCATCGTCACGACGCCCACCGCGGCGATGGCCGCGATCTTCAGCCGGAATCTCGTCGAGCGCTCCTTCAAAAGCAGGAAGCCGACCGAGAGGAGGATCGAGAACGCGAAGAGGCCCCAGGCGGCGCGCGAGAACGAGAGAAAGACGGCCAGCGTCAGAATGCCGAGCGTGATCAGCTTCAGCGGCACGGTCGCCAGGCGCTCGGTGATGATGCGCTGGACGAGGAAGACCGCCGGCAGCGTCAGGAACGGCCCGAACACGTTGGGGTCCTGGAAGGCGCCCTTGGCGCGGTCGTAGAGCGTGAACATCTCGGCGCCGGGAAAGGCGTTGAAATAGCCGAGGATACCGATGGTCCCGGTCGCGAGGGCCGCAAGGGTATAGGCGTTGTAGATCAGCTTCAGGCGGCGCCAGTCTGCCTCGATCACCGCCGCGAAGAACACGGCCGAGAGGGCAAGGAATGTCGAGACCGCGACATACATCGGTCCGTCGGCAAGCTTCGCCATCTGGGTGATCGAGACGAGGCCGCCGATATTGAAGACGAGCAGCAGCACCAGGAGGGGCGCCGTGCCGGCGCTGATCCTCAGTGCGCCCGTCAGCGCGAAAATCCCGATCAGCCCCGCCATGAACAGCTCGTAGGGCGCCGGCTCGGAGATGACGAAACCCGAGAGGAACACGCCGAAGCCGATCGAGCCGCTGGCCAGCATGGCGAACTGCCGGCGCCCGAGCTCGGCCCGCGACAGGCCGGGACCAGGCGGGGACCGGGGCGCCGGCGGCCAGAGCGGGGAGGGGGCGAGACTCATTTCAGTAGGCGTGCTCGGTTTTGAACAGGCTGATCGGCGTCAGCGCGAGGATCGCGATGTCGAGCAGGATCGACCAGTTCTCGATGTAATAGAGGTCGTGCTCGATACGCTTCTTCAGCTTGTCCTGCTGGTCGATCTCGCCGCGGAATCCGTGGATCTGCGCCCAGCCCGTGATCCCCGGCTTCACCTTGTGACGCCCGAAATAGCCGTCGACGATCTCGACGAAGGCCTCGTTCTGGCTCGACACCGCATTGACCGCATGTGGCCGCGGACCGACCAGCGAGAGCGAGCCGAGGATGACGTTCCAGAGCTGCGGCAACTCGTCGATCGAACTCTTGCGGATGAAACGCCCGACGCGGGTGACGCGCGGATCGCCCCTGGTCACGATCCGGCGCGCGGTCGGATCGGACATCTCGTGATACATCGAGCGGAACTTGAAGACCTCGACGACGCGGTTGTTGAAGCCGTGGCGCTTCTGCTTGAAGAAGACCGGGCCCTTGGAATCCAGCTTGATCGCAATCGCTGTGGCGAGGAAGACGGGCGACAGGAGGACGAGGGCAAGGCTCGCGATGACGAGGTCGAAAATCCGCTTGGCGATCCGGTCCCAGTCCGCCAGCGGTCGGTCGAAGACGTCGATCAGTGGGATCTGGCCGATATAGGAATAGGAGCGCGGTCGGAAACGCAGATGCGCCGCGTGGGCCGACAGGCGGATGTCGAGCGGCAGGACCCAAAGCTCCTTCAGGAGCGCCAGGACGCGCTTTTCCGCCGACAGGGGCAGCGTCACGATCAGCATGTCGATGCGCGCCAATCGGGCGAATTCGACCAGTTCATGGACATTGCCAAGCTTTGGATAGCCGGCGACGATGGGCGGCGAGCGGCGATCGTTGCGATCGTCGAAGATGCCGCAGATGCGGATGTCGTTGTCATCCTGGCGTTCCAGGCCGCGGATGAGCGACTCGGCGGCTTCGCCACCGCCGACGATGACCGCGCGTCGCTCCATCACGCCGTTGCGGGCCCAGCGGCGGATGTTCATGCCGAGGAACAGGCGCGCCGCGCCCAGCGCCAGCAGTCCCGTCAGGAACCAGGCACCCATCCAGACGCGGGAGTAATCGGTCTGTGCCTTCATGAAGAAGAGGATCACGGCGACGGCGGCGATTGCTGCCGACCAGGCGAGGCTCACCCGCGCCAGCTGCTTCAGGCGCGATCGCATGGTGGCGATCTCGTAGCCATGGCCCAGCTGGATGCCGAGCACGCCGAGGGCCGCGCCGAGGAGCGAAATGAGGAGATATTGCGAGAACACGCCGTTCTCGGAACCGACATAGGCGAAGTAGACGCTCTGGGCGGCGCCGAGGAGGAGCCCGAACTCCACCAGTCGCCAGATGCCGCTCAAGAGCTTCGGCGACATCACCTGGGTCTGGAACTGTGCCGCGGTTCTCGCGGCGAAGCTGTTGAGCGAAGGGGTGGCGGACGCCACCACTTCGGCGGGGATGGCCCGAATGGCGTCGCGCGAGAAGGGCCCTTGTCCGTCGTGTTTCACGCTGCCGCCTCCTGTCCCGTCGTGCCGGGCCGCCCTTCTCCGCCACTGCGGCGCAGGACTGGCTGTTCGAACGAGGTCCGCATCGCGGGCCAGCGGACATCGCGGGATCGCTGCCGCGACCCTAGCGCGACAATGCTAAGATTCCTTTGCGTTGGCTGGGCGGACGGGCTCTGCCGGTTTTTCCAGCCGGCTGACCTCAAGCGGCTGGCGGCTGGAATTGGCCTTTCTCGAATGGCGGATCGCCTCGCGGTAGGCGGCCATGGTGTCGCTGGCCATCCGCGCCAAAGCAAAGCGGCTGCGCACATGCTGCATCAGCGGATGCGGCGTGAGGAGTGGCTGCGCGAGGCGCGCCGCCATCATCGCGGCCAGTGCCGCGGCGTCGTTCGGCCTGGCGAGGGGCTGCAGGTCCGGCGGAATGATCTCGCTAACGCCGCCGACATCGACGGCGACGACGGGACGATCCGCGGAAATGGCTTCGAGGAGCACATAGGGCAGGGAATCGGCCCGTGACGGCAGGACCATGATCCTTGCGAGGCGCAGCGCCCGACGGATCGGCATCGGATCGTAGAACTTGACCTGGCCGGGAAGAAGCGCCTCGGCCCGCCTGACCAGTTCGCCCTTCTGCTCGCCGGCGCCGACGACGACGGCGGTCGGCGCGATGCCGGTGGATCTCGCTATCTCGCCCAGGGCCTCGATGAAGATGTCGGGACCCTTCAGCGCGCGCAGCATGCCGATGTAGAGAAAATCGACCGCATTCGCGTCGACCGGTTCGGGAGAGAATTCGGCCTCCGACAGGCCGTTGTAGACGATTCGTGCGGGGACCCGCGGCTCCCCGACCTTCGTGCGATAGGCCGTCTTCTCATATTCGGAGACGAACAGCAGGTGGTCCGTCATACGTTCGAAGATCCGCTCGAGCGCGAAGAACAACCTCCCGCCGATCGTGCGCGGATCATAATGCATGCTGCCGCCATGCGGCGTGTAGAGGCGGGCCGTGCGCGTGCCCGAGAGCCTGATGGCCGTGCCGACGAGCCGGGCGTAGGCACCGCCCTTGGCGCCATGGCCATGCAGCACGTCCGGTGCGATGTCGCGGATGAGGGCATAGGTCCGGCAGAGGTCGACGATGTCCGTCGGTCCGATCGCCCGCCGCATGGTCACCCTGTGCACCCCGAGCGTCAGCCGTGGAGCAAGCTCCGCGATCAGCGCCTCCTCGAAGGCGCCGCCGGTGATCGAGTCGCAGAGGATGCCGATCTGGTGTCCGGCAGCGATCTGGGCGTCGATGAGATCGCGCACGTGCCGAAGGATTCCGCCGACGGGAGACCGGAAGCAATGGACGATACGGAGCTTCTTCATGGAGTGTCGCTCGGCGTGAAGTGTCGGGGCGACCGCGATCGCGGCTAGCAGTTTGCCCACAATCTAAACGACGAGTGGTTTAGAACCCGCGTCCGAGATCGGTTAAAAAAGCCTTTCGCGCACGAAGAGCGTGTCGCCGGGCAGGATCGGATCGGAGGTGAGCACCCGGCCGGTGACGACGTTGCCGTTGACCTGGCGCGTGACGTCGACCGTCTTCTGCTCGGCGCGGGGACTGTAGCCGCCGGCGATGGCGACGGCATTCTGCACGGTCATGCCGGGGACGTAGGTATACTGGCCGCCGGTGCCGACCTCGCCCATGATGAAGAAGGGCCGGTACTGGTCGACCTCGACCGTGATGTCCGGGTCACGCAGGAAACCGTCGCGCAGCTTCTGCGACAACAGCGTCTCCAGCTGCTTGGTGGTCTTGCCGCGGGCAGGGACGGTGCCGACGAGGGGCATCGAGAAATACCCGCCCTTGTCCACCGCATAGGTGTTGGTGAGGCCATCCTGCTCGAACACCGTGACGCGCACGCGGTCGCCGCTGTCGAGATGATAGGGCTCGTTCAGGACGTCGTGAAAGGCGGGCGGCGTCGGCTGATAGCTGGCGCAGCCGGCGAGCATCGAGCCGACCAGGCAAAGAAGTCCCATGCTTCGAATACCCATACCGCTCGACCCTCGTCCCCACCGCTCAAAACCCGCTTTGGCTGCCAAACGTTATAGCTTCGTTAGGGTTAATCGAACGTAAACCAAGCGCGATAATCGTCAGTGAGAAGGCGCGTTAACCTCTCGGTTACCTTAATAGAGGATTTTCTTCGGAGCGAGCGGGCTGGAGAATAGCGATGTCGAAGGTTGGACAGGATCACAACGATGTCGACGTCGACATCGGCCGGCTGACCTCCGCTCTCTGGGCGCGCAAGCTGACGGTGCTGTTGTCCACGGTGGCCTTCGCCGGTGCCGGCTTTGCCGTCGCCACACTGCTGCCGTCCAGCTACCAGGCCGAGACGCAGATCGTGATCGAGGCGCGTGAATCGGCTTTCACGCGCAGCGACGCCTCGACCAACGCTGCCGAGGGCACGCTCAGCCCGGAAAGCGTCGAGAGCCAGGTGTCGCTGATGACCTCGGCGGAGATCCTCGGCGACGTCGCCGAAAAATTCAAACTGGCGACCCTTGCAGAGTTTTCTCCCTCGCCGTCGCTTCTCGACCGCCTCGTCACCCGTGTCCGCCCCGAGGCGGACTCCTTGCCGGGCGAAGTCATCGAGAAGATGCGCGAGAAGCTGCAGGTCTACCGCAAGGAGAACCAGCGCGTCCTCGTCATCGAGTTCTCCTCGCACGATCCGCTTCTCGCCCGCGACATTCCGAACGCCATCGCCACGGAATATCTCAGCCGGCAGAAGGGGGCGCTGCTCACCTCCAACAATAATGCGACGGGCTGGCTGGAACAGGAGATCGCCGATCTTCAGACCTCGGTAAAGGATGCCGAGGGCAAGGTCGCGGCCTACCGGGCCCAATCCGACCTCCTCGTCGGTCAGAACCAGAGCGTGCTGGCGACGCAGCAGCTTTCGGAAATTGCCACGGAACTGTCGCGGACCCGGGCGGCGCGCGCCGCGGCGGAAAGCCGGGCGAACAGCGTCCAGGATGCGATCGAGCGCGGGATCGCCCTCGACACCGTCTCGGAAGTCCTGGCGTCGCCCACGGTGCAGGCGCTGCGCGAGCGCGAGGTGGCGCTCAAGGCGGAGATCGCCGACCTGTCGACGACGCTTCTGGAAAATCACCCGCGACTGCGGTCGCTGCGCTCGCAGCGGCGTGATCTCGATACCGAAATCGCGCGCGAGGCCGCCAAGGTCCGTGCGTCCCTCGAGACCGAGGCAGACGCTGCCCGCCAGCGGGAAGCCGCCCTGACGGCCGAGATGGAGCAGTTGAAGATCGATTCCGCCAAGGCCGGCAGCCAGGCGGTCGAACTGCGTTCGCTGGAGCGCGAGGCCGAGTCCCAGAGCCAGCTTCTCGAGAGCTACATGACACGCTATCGCGAGGCGATTGCCCGTGGCTCGCGCGACTACCTGCCGGTCGACGCGCGCGTATTCTCGCAGGCGCAGCTTCCGGCCGAGCCCTATTTCCCGAAGGTCCTGCCGATCACCGCTGCGGCCGGGGTCGCCGGCTTCCTGTTCTCCGCCATAGCGCTTCTCCTGCGCGAACTCTTCTCAGGGCGCGCACTGACGCCCAGCCCGCTGCCGCGCCGGAACGAGACCCTGGTCGATGCTCCCGTGACCGTTGCGCCGACCACCATGCCGCCGGCTCCCCCTGCGCCCGCCAGCAGCCTGACGAACGCGGCCGAGCTCGGCGAGGCGCTTTTGAAGAGCGAGGTGCCGCGCGTCCTCATCGTTTCCGCCGATGCGCAGGGACGCCCCGCCGGCGTCATTCTGGCGCGCGAATTGGCCGCGCACGATCGCTCGACCATACTCGTCGACCTGACGCCGAACAGCGCCGCGGCCCGCGCCATGGGCGTTCCCGAGGACAACATGTCCGGCCATGATCTGGCCGACGGCACGGCCTCCTTCGCCGACCTCATCCACCGCGACCTCCGGACCTCGGCCCATGTGATGTCGTCGTCAGGGCTCGCCCTCACGGACGACGCCTCCTTCGAGGAAGTGAACGTGGTGCTCGAGGCACTGGGCAAGGTCTACGACTGCACCATGGTCGATTGCGGATTTCTGCCGCCGGAAAAGCTGTTGCGCCTGATGGACGGCACGGCCGCCCTCATCGTCGCGGTCGAGCCGGGCAAGGAAGCGAGCGGCGAGGCCATGATGCAGGAACTCGCCGACGCCGGTCTGGGCGATGTCGTCCTGATGAACCTCGGCGCACCCGACGATATCGCCGAGCGCCGCCACGCGGCCTGAGGTCTTTGCTGGAGGCAAGTCGTGGGAGGCGGTTGGGAAGAGGGGAGGCGGGTAGCTTCTCTGACTGCCAATTCGCCCGGGGCCATCACGATCGGCGTAGGTGTCGACGAACCCGCTGCACCGCCGATTTCATCCGCGCATCGGTCTTGACCCATCGGACGAACTGTCCGCGCAGCCGTGCGGCCGCGACGTAGAGACTTCCGGCGGCCGTCAGGGCGAGAATCGCGTCGTATTGCGGGATCACGCGGTCGCACCAGGATCGCTTGTAGCGCTCCTCGCCCGGACCGAGGTCGAGGAGCTCGAGCCCTTCGTCCGCGAGCCGTTCGACCAGATTCCAGAGCAGAAGTTCTCCCGGACTGACATCGGCGTCGGCATCGTCCGAGAACGACGAGAACATTCCCCAGAAGACGCCGTTCTCGACGATCCCGCCCATCATCGCCTTGATGCCGCCGCCGCCGAGAATGCAGTAAAGCCGCGTGTCGATCCCGGGGGCTGCGAAGAGATCGCCGAGAAAGGCCTTGATCCCGGCATCGGCGAACGGGTTCGGCATCTTCAGCTCGGCAAACCGCGATCGCTTCTGATCGAAGAAGGTCGCGAGGGCGGTCGGTCGATCGCCCGGCGGCGTGTCCTGGAAGACGTAGCCCCCGCGCTGCTCGAAGAAGCGCTGCTGCGAACGGAATTTCTTGCGCTTGCGCTTGGCGTTGCCGCGCGCCAGCACGGCCTCCAGGCCACCGGCCAGCGAGATCGCAAAACGTTCCTCGATGGCCGGACGTCGGTCGAAATCGGGGCCGATGAACGCGGTGTCGGGCATCCGCCGAAGGTCCAGCGCGTCGATCCGCAGATCCGCCGGACGGGCCGCGGCAGCAAGGATCTCGGCGGTCAGCCGCGGCGCCGCGAAACCGGGGCGTGCTCGCCAGCCATTGGCGTTGGCATGGGTCTCGCCGGGAAAGGTGGCCACCCGCCAGGGACCGCGGCGGTCGACCTCGAGCGGCAGCACGGCAGCGACACCACCGACGTCCTCGGCCACAAGCCAGAGCGGCGTGCGGCGTTTCAGGCGCCCGCGCGTCCGTTCCCAGGCGGCGACGAAACCTGCCGACTGGAAAGGCGTGCCGACATATTTTCTGTCCGCGAGCGCATCGCCGCCCCCTTCGGCGAAAAACCCGAACCGCAGCGAAAGGGCGGGCATGGCTAGCAAGTCCTCAGAGGAAGTGATGGCTGGCCTCCCGAAACGCTGTCGCCACTTCACTTGCCATAGAAATTTTAAGAATCGCCTTCTAGGCTGTCGCAAAGGGTTGGATGGCTGGTGCTGACAGTTTTTCCGAACGATGCAAAAGAGCGGATGGCGCGTAGGGATCGCAAGCCGCGATCGGTTGCCTCGGAAAGCGAAATGGCCGACTGGAAGACATGGGGCGGACGGGGTGCGCTGAATGCCACCTGGCGATCGGGTGTGGCAGATCTCGCTGCCAGGTGGACGCGGCCTATGGGCGCGATCTTCACCCTTCACCATGTCACGCCGGAGCCGCTCGGCAATTTCCCGCCAAACGGCCACCTGCGTGTCGCTCCGGCCTTTCTGGAGGCGGTCATTCGCCATCTCAAGGCGCGCGACGTCGACTTCGTCGATCTTGCCGAGGTCGCCCGCCGCGTCGAGGCGCAGGCCGAGGGCAGGGCGCGCGGGCGCTTCTTCGCCGCCTTCACCCTGGACGACGGCTACTGCAACAATGCCGTTCATGCCGCGCCGATCTTCCGGCGCGAAGAGGTGCCCTACACGATCTTCGTCACGCCCGGCCTGTCGGACGGCTCCGTCCTGCCGTGGTGGGAAATGATCGAGAAGGTCGTCCGCGACAATGCGGCTGTCGTCGTTCCCTTTGCGCCGGGTTCTCTTCCGTGCCGCACCGCGGCTGAAAAATGCGGCGTCTTCGACCAGCTCAGCATCTATCTGAGGAACCGCTGCGCCGAGGGGGAGGTCGACGTCGAGGTTCGGCGCATTGCCGCCGCCAACGGCATCGACGTCCTCGACGCCGGCGCGCGCGTGATGGACTGGGACGAGCTGCGCACGCTTTCCCAAGATCCGCTCTGCACGATCGGCGCCCACTCCATGACGCATCCGCGGCTGGCACGCTTGAACGAGGCGGACTTGGTCTACGAAATGCAGCGCTCGCGCGAGATCATCGGCGACGAACTCGGGCGCCGTCCGGATTTCTTCGCCTACCCCTACGGCTACCGCAATGCATGCGGCCCGCGCGAGTTCGCGATGGCGGCGCATCTCGGCTACCGCGCCGCCTTCACCACGCGTCTTCACGCCCTCACGGCGAAGTCGTCGGCCAACATCCAGGCGCTGCCGCGTCTCTCGCTCAACGGCTACTATCAGGACCCGCGCTATGTCGACGTGCTGATGTCCGGCCTGCCGGGGCTCTGGAAAGAGCGCGGCACGGACCCGCACTATCTCGGCTGAGGTCGGCCGCCGGAACTGGTGCTGCCGCGCGATGGACCAGACGAAAGCGCCGGCCGATGCGTCAAGATGAGCGTGGCGCAGGCATTTTCATGCGCTCGTGCGCGATCAGGAGCGCGGCTTGCCCTTGTAGCCTTCCATCCAGCGGATCAGGAGCATCGCCGGCACGACCCAGAGGAGGCCGGTCAGCGAGAAGAAGGCAAGGTGCGTCCAGCCACCGGCGTTGGCGAGGTAGAGCGAGGCGTAGGCCGTCGCGAAGATGGCGTAGAGCGAAACGAGGATGATCATCACCACCGTGCCGATGAGCTTCTTCATTCTGATGGACATGGGCCTCGTTCCCTGACGCTTCCCCGCCGGCTTAGTCGCGTCGAGCGAAAAAGGCCAGCGCCGCGCCTGCGACGCTTGCGGCGCTTGAATCCGCGACCGGTTCGAGTCACATCACCGGAAAGCACCGCCACCGATCCTAAGGCGGACCCAGGCGGCGGTGTACGCCGAACTTTCGAGGGATGATGCCGATGTCGACCGCGTCCACCCAGGATTTTCCCGATACCGGCGTGACGAAGGATCGCGCGCTGAGGGACCGGCGGGCCGTGCGCTACTGGCTCTACGCCGTAGCGGCGGTCGTGTTCGCGCTCGTCCTCGTCGGCGGCGCGACGCGGCTTACCGAATCCGGCCTGTCGATCACCGAGTGGAAGCCGATCCACGGCGTCGTGCCGCCGCTCTCGGACGCCGAATGGCAGGAGGAGTTCACGCTCTACCAGCAGATCCCGCAATACCGCGAGCTGAACCAGGGCATGGAGCTCTCGCAGTTCAAGACGATCTACTGGTGGGAATGGGCGCATCGCATCCTCGCCCGCTTCGTCGGCCTCGTCTTCGCCGTCCCGCTCGCCTGGTTCTGGATCCGCGGGCGCATCCCGGCGGGTTTGAAGCCGCGGCTCGTGGGCATCTTGGCGCTGGGCGGGCTGCAGGGGGCGATCGGCTGGTGGATGGTCGCTTCCGGCCTCGTCAACCGGACGGATGTCAGCCAGTATCGCCTTGCGGTCCATCTCACGACGGCCTGCCTGATCTTCACCGCGACGCTCTGGGTGGCGCGGGGCCTCGCGCCGCACTCGGACGATGCGCCGCCCTCGGCGAAATCGGCCGGCGCGGCCCGGCTGATCGTCATCCTTTCGCTGCTGCAGATCTATCTCGGCGGTCTCGTCGCCGGCCTCAATGCGGGCCTGTCCTTCAACACCTGGCCGCTGATGGACGGCTCGCTGGTGCCGCAGGGCCTGATGATCATGCAGCCGGCCTGGCGCAACTTCTTCGAGAACGTCATGACGGTGCAGTTCATGCACCGGATGGGCGCCTATCTCCTTCTCGCCGTCGTGGCGATGCACGCCTTTGCAAGCCTTCGCCAGGCGCCGCGCAGCACCCATGCCCGCCGCGCCGTCATCCTTCTGGCCCTGGTGCTCGTGCAGGCGGCGATCGGCGTCGTTACGCTGATCCTCGCCGTGCCGATCGGCTGGGGGCTCCTGCACCAGGGGGGCGCGCTCGTGGTGCTCGGCTTTGCCACCGCCCACGCCCGCGCGCTGAAGGGTCCCTATGCCGTGGATACCCGGCCGTCCGGCCGCGTCAGGCCAAAAGTCACCGAGGGACGCCGTGCGCCGATCGAGAACGCCGCCGGCATGACGCCGTAGGCCCTTCCTCCTTCAGGTGAGGGAGGCTGCCGCTCAGGGGAACAGCGGCAGCTGCTCGATGCCGGTCGTCTCGCCGAGGCCGTAGGCGACGTTGAAGTTCTGGATCGCCTGACCAGCCGAGCCCTTCACCAGATTGTCGAGCGTCGAGATGACGATGGCGCGGCCGGGGATCCGGTCGGGCACGACATTCACGACGACGTAGTTGGAGCCGCGCACCATCTGCGTCTGCGGCAGAACGCCCTCGTCGGCGACGGTGACGAAGGGTTCGTTCGCATAGGCCTCGACGAGCGTGTCGCGCAAATCCGCCGCGGTGGCTCCGCCGGCAAGCCGGACATAGCTCGTGCATAGCTCGCCCCGGCTCATCGGGATGAGATGCGGGGTGAAGTTGACGCGCAGGTTTTGAACGCCCGCGACCTTGCCGATCTCCTGCTCGATCTCGGCCATGTGGCGGTGCTTGCCGACGGCATAGGGCGACATGCCTTCGCCCGCCTCGCAGAACAGGACGTTCTCCTTCGGGCTGCGGCCGGCGCCGGAGACGCCCGACTTGGCGTCGATGACGAGGTCGGTAACGTCGATCTGGCCGGCGCCCGCGAGCGGCAGCAGCGCCAGAAGCACCGCGGTCGGGTAGCAGCCGGGGCAGGCGATCAGCCGTGCCTTGGCGATGTCGGCGCGGTAGTGCTCGGTGAGGCCGTAGACGGCTTCCGGCTGGATGTCGGTCGCGACATGGTCGAGCCCGTACCATTCCTTGTAGGTCGCCGCGTCGCGCAGGCGAAAATCGGCGGACATGTCGATGATCTTGATATCCGGATAGGTCTCGAAGATCTTCTTCGTGATCGCCTGCGTCGTGCCATGCGGCAGGCCGCAGAACACTGCGTCGACGGCGCCCCAGTCGGCGTCCTCGATCTTCACGAGATCGGGCAGCGGAACATGGGCGAGGTGCTTGAAGACGGCGCGCATCGGCTTGCCGGCATGGCTGTTGGCGGTGAGCGCCGTGATCTCGATGTTCGGGTGGCGGACGGCGAGGCGCACCAGATCGGCCCCGGTGTAGCCGCTGGCGCCGAGCACGCCGATCCTGATCTTGTCCGCCATCGCGTCTGCTCCGTGTTCATGTTCAATGGTTTGCGAGATGTTCTGAATGCGCGGCCGACAGGTCGTTGAATCGGTTTCTGAGCGATCTGAATCGCCTTGTCAGCTGTGTCCCGCAAGAGCGTCGATTGATTCGGTCATCCTGCCTTGCGTTCGGCCAGGATGCCGAGGACATAGAGAGCCACCGTCGCGCCCGCAACGGCGGTCATGTCCGCATGGTCGTAGGGCGGCGAGACCTCGACGACATCGGCGCCGACGATGCCGAGATCCTTCAGCCGGTGCAGGACGGCGAGCATCTTCGCGCTCGATGGACCGCCGGCGACGGGCGTGCCGGTCCCCGGCGCGAAGGCGACGTCGAGGCAGTCGATGTCGAAGGAAAGATAGACCGGCCGGCCCTTCGTGCGCTCGTGGATGCGCCGGGAGATCTCGCTCGACGTCAGGTCCTCGACGGCATTGCCATGGATGATTTCCAGCCCGAGCGTCTCCGGTGCATGGGTCCGGATGCCGATCTGGATCGAGGTCGAGGGATCGACGAGCCCATGCTTTACCGCGGCCGTCAGGAAGGAGCCGTGGTCGACGCGTTCGCCGGCGGCCGATTGCGCCAGTGGCCAGGTGTCCTGGTGGGCATCGAAATGAACGAGCGACATCACGCCGTGCCGGTCGGCATGCGCCTGCAGCAGCGGGAAGGTGATCGAGTGGTCGCCGCCGAGCGTCAGGAGGAAGCCGGTCTCGGCAAGGATCGCCTCCGCCTCGGCCCGGATCAGCGCGTGCGCCGTCTCCGGCGTCCGGTAATCGAGCAGGCAGTCGCCATAGTCGACGACGCTTAACGCCTCGAACAGGTCGCGGTGGAAGGGATATTGCGGATCGTTGTCGAAGATCTGCGACGCCCGCCGCAGCGCCGCAGGGCCGAAGCGCGTGCCCGGCCGGTTCGACACCGAGGCGTCGAAGGGAATGCCCCAGACGGTAACGTCGGCGCCGGAGGGTGACTTCGTCAGCTTGCGCCGCATGAAGGAGGCGATCCCGGCATAGGTCGGGTCGCTGGCGCCGCCGAGCACGTCGGCGGCGGTGAAGGCGTTGTCGATCGATTTGGAAGCCATTTTGTCCGCTCCGCTGCTGGAGCCTCGCGCTCTAGAGCAAAACGCCGACATAATGAAGTCGGCCCGCCGCCATCCCAAGCCGGGCGTTCACCGGATTTATGACAGGCCCGTCTGGGCATGTGCAAAAGCGAAGATTGATCGTGTCCCCTAGCGTGGTGTAGCTGACGGCGTCACACGTCGGTTCCGGCCAGGCCGGGTTGATCAGCGCGTCATTGCTGGCAGGCTGACGAGAGGATCATCGCTCAAGGGTGCAACGGATTCCAGCGTCATGTACCTCGCCCGCTGCACGGCCCACTCGTCATTCTGCTCGAGCAGCAGAGCGCCGACGAGACGCAGGATGGCCTCGTCGTTCGGAAAGATGCCGACGACGTCGGTGCGCCGCTTGATCTCCCCGTTCAGCCGCTCGATGGGGTTGATGCTGTGCAGCTTGGCGCGATGCTCCCTGGGGAAGGTCATGTAGGCCAAGACATCCTCTTCGGCGCCGTCGAGGATGGCGGCGAGCTTGGGCACCTTCGGCCGGATCTGGTCGGCGACGGAGCGCCATTGCAGGCTTGCGGCCTCGGGCGTCTCCTGGGCGAAGGCGGTGGCGATGAAGGCCGACACCACCCGGCGTCCGCTCTTGCCGGCATGGGCCAGCACGTTGCGCATGAAGTGCACCCGGCATCGCTGCCATGTCGCCGTCAGGACCTTGGTGACGGCCGCCTTGATGCCCTCGTGCGCATCGGACACGACGAGCTTCACGCCGCGCAGGCCGCGCCGGGTCAGCTTGCGCAGGAATTCGGTCCAGATCGGTTCGGCTTCCGAGGTGCCGACCTCCATGCCGAGCACCTCGCGCCGGCCATCGGCGTTGACGCCGACGGCGATGATCACTGCGACCGAGACGATGCGCCCGCCGCGGCGGACCTTCAGGTAGGTCGCGTCGATCCAGAGATAGGGCCAGTCGCCCTCGATCGGCCGTTCGAGGAAGACCTTCACCTTGCCGTCGATCTCTTCGCAAAGCCTCGACACCTGGCTCTTGGAGATGCCGTCCATGCCCATCGCCTTGACCAGGTCGTCGACCGAACGGGTCGAGATGCCCTGGACATAGGCTTCCTGGATCACGGCCGTCAGGGCCTTCTCGGCCATGCGCCGCGGCTCGAGGAAGCCGGGAAAGTAGCTGCCCTTGCGCAGCCTGGGAATGCGCAGCTCGACGGTGCCGGCACGGGTATGCCAGTCCCTGTCGCGATAGCCGTTGCGCTGGGCGAGGCGCTCGGCGCTCTTCTCGCCATAGCCGGCGCCGGTCGCATTGCCGACCTCCAGTTCCATCAGCCGCTCGGCGGCAAAGCCGATCATCTCGCGCAACAGATCGGCGTCCGGGGTCTTCTCCAGAAGGCTGCGCAGGCTCATCATGTCGTCGGTCATCAGGGGATCTCCGGTTGCGGTTAGGTCTCGCAACCCAAGCCTAACCGGAAACCGCTGGTGACCACCGCGTCGCCAATCCCGTCCTACAGCGCAATCAAAGGCGCGGGCGAGATCGGCGACGCTACCGTCGAGCTACACCACGGGCGGGGACACGACCCGAAGATTTGCACGACGGAATTTACCGGTTCTTCACTTCCTTCCTTGGGGCAACGTTATCTTTGCCCCGCCTACGATGCAGCCTCAGAAATCGAGGCTGGAGAATCGAAGGTGTTCAAGGCTTTCATCTCGGATCGACGAGGAAATTTCGGGGTCCTCACGGCGCTGGCGGTCCTGCCGCTGATCGGCGCCATGGGCATGGCGATGGATTATTCGCGGGCGTTGAGTGCGCGCGACCTCTTCCAGACGAAGGCCGATGCCGCGGCCCTGTCGGTGGCGAAATACGGGCCGACGAATTCCCAGTCCGCCATCCTTCAGAACGTTCGCGATACGCTCCAGAACGAGGCGGGCATGCGCAACGTCGTCATCGACGCCCGCTGGACGGCCATCAACGACTATACGGTGACGATCTCGGGCGACCTTCCGCTGAGCCTGACGCAGGTCATGCCGGGCGTCGGCTCGACCTTGCCGGTGAAGGCGGAAACGGTCGCGCGCTTCAAGGACGCCCTGCGCATCTACAAGCCGCCGAACGTCACCCAGCTCGACCCGGAGGCCGGCGACTACAACCGCGTCTACGCGTACTGCTTCAACAAGGACAAGAAGGGCGATCCTGTCAGCAAGGGGCGCACGCCGGACATCGCCATCGCCGACAACGGCGGAACGAAGTACAAGGATCCCATGCCGGTGTGCCAGGCCGGCGAGATGATGAGCTTCCGGCTCTACAACGTGCGAAACTCCCGCACGAACAAGAACAATTGGGACAAGCCTTCCGTCGAGCGCTACGACTATCGCACCGATACCGAGCTCGACAAGAATCAGGCTGAAACCTACGATCTCGGCGGCTGGGCGATCCTCGAGACCGTGCTCTGCCCGAGCCTCGAAAAGTGCAAGCCGAAGAACCAGGGTGGTGTCATCCCCTACGGCAAGAACCGGACCCCGGAGCGGTCGACGGAAGCCTGCTCGGCAGGCAAGTTCATGTATTATGGCTGGGAAGACCGACCGCCCGGCCGCGGCGATTCCGATCGGGACTATGACGACATCCGCGTGATCATCGAATGTCCTGAGGTGACCATCGTCGGCAACAACACGGTGCGCCTGATCCGGTAGCGCCGATCTGGATGGTCGGGCGGTCAATATTGATCGTCCGCTGCGCCTCCGCTCGTTCGCCGTCCGAATATCGCAGACCAGTCCGCACTCCGGTGTGCCGGTTCGGTGCGTCAGCAGACCGTCGGCACGCGCCAAAGGGCGATCGCCTGCGCAGTGGCGCCCCGGTCAGCGCAGCAGCCGATGCGTTCGATTCTGCCCTTTGCGCCGTCGCACAAACGAAAAAGAGGCCGGCGTTGCCGCCGACCTCCTCCAAATCCGTAACCTCGAAGCTTAGCGCTTGGAGAACTGGAACGAACGACGGGCCTTGGCCTTGCCGTACTTCTTGCGCTCGACGACGCGGCTGTCGCGGGTGAGGAACCCGCCCTTCTTGAGGACGGCACGCAGGCCGGGCTCGTAATAGGTGAGGGCCTTGGAGATGCCGTGGCGCACGGCACCGGCCTGGCCGGACAGACCGCCGCCGGCGACGGTGGCGATGATGTCGAACTGGCCGTCACGCGCGGCGGCGACGATCGGCTGACGCAGCACCATCTGCAGCACCGGGCGAGCGAAGTAGGCCGCGAATTCCTTGCCGTTGACGACGATCTTGCCCGAACCCGGCTTGACCCAGACGCGGGCGACCGCGTCCTTGCGTTTGCCGGTCGCATAGGCGCGGCCGAGCGAGTCGATCTTCTGGACGTGGACCGGGGCTTCGACGAGGGTCTCGACGCTGCCGAGGCTCTGGAGCGAATTCAGATCGGCCATTATGCAGCCCTCCGGTTCTTGGTGTTCATCGCGCCGACGTCGAGGGTGTCGGGCGTCTGCGCGGTGTGCGGGTGCTCGGAACCGGCATAGACGCGCAGGTTCTTCAGCTGCTGGCGGCCGAGCGGGCCCTCTGGCAGCATGCGCTGGACGGCCTTCTCGACGACGCGCTCGGGAAAGCGGCCCTCGAGGATCTGCCGCGCCTTGCGCTGCTTGATGCCGCCGGCATAGCCGGTGTGCCAGTAATAGGTCTTGTCGGTGAACTTCTTGCCGGTGAACACCACCTTGTCGGCATTGATGACGATGATGTTGTCGCCGTCGTCGATGTGCGGGGTGAAGGTCGGCTTGTGCTTGCCACGGAGGCGAAGCGCGATGATGGAGGCGAGGCGGCCGACGACGAGCCCTTCGGCGTCGATCAGGACCCACTTCTTCACCACCGTCTCGTTCTTCTGCGAGAAGGTTTTCATAAGGTCTACCCTTGGATGAGCGTCAATGCGGCGCTCTTGAAGGGGCGCCAAACGAAAAGCGCGGCACTTGCCGCTCTCTGGGAGGGTCTGTAGCGGGGGAAGGGGTGGACGTCAAGAACAAAAGGGTCGTGCATATTGGGTAATCGGTAGTAATTACAAAGACTTGAGAATAAAGGTATCATAATACCGCAAAAATGCCTCCTCCTTCTGCAAGGCGTCCCCCATGGCGGGCCTCCCGCGCTCCGGGGTATTGCGGTAGAACGCACGAAACAGACAGGAGGATTTCGACATGGCCGATATCGTCACACTGCCGGATGCGGATCTCGCCCATCCCGTTTCCGTCGAGCGGGCGGGCGGCATGCATCGAATCCGGCTGTCCAGCCCGCCGACGAATGCGCTGTCGATGGCGATGATGGATGCGCTGATGAAAGCGCTGGCCGAGGCGGCGGACGATCCGGACTGCCGGGTGGTGGTGATCGCCGCCGCCGGCCGGGTGTTTTCGGCCGGGCACGACCTGAAGGAGATGACCGCGCACCGGGCCGACGAGGACGGCGGTCGGGCCTTTTTCGAGGCGACGATGCGGCGCTGCGCGGAACTGATGCAGGCGATCGTGCGCCATCCCCGGCCGGTCATCGCCGAGGTCGCGGGGCTCGCCACTGCCGCCGGGTGCCAGCTCGTCGCCTCCTGCGATCTCGCCATCGCCTCGGAAGAGGCCGCCTTCTGCACGCCCGGCGTCAACATCGGCCTGTTCTGCTCGACGCCGATGGTCGCGCTCTCGCGCAATATGAGCCCGAAGCACGCGATGGAGATGCTCCTCACCGGCGAGACCATCGACGCGCGCTCGGCCCGCGATTTCGGCCTCGTCAACCGCGTCGTGCCGCCGGAATATCTCGCCACCGTCGTCGACAAATATGCCGACACGATCGCCTCGAAATCATCGCTGACGGTGAAGACCGGCAAGGAAGCCTTCTACCGCCAGGCCGAGATGGGCCTGGCCGAGGCCTACGACTATGCGGCCGGGGTGATGGTCGAGAACCTTTTGGCGCGCGATGCGGGCGAGGGGATCGCCGCCTTCCTCGGCAAGCGCAAGCCCGTCTGGACCGGGCAATGAGTGCCGCCGAGGACGCGGTGATCCGCGACATCCTGGAGAGCGTCAAGGTGATCGCGCTTCTTGGCGCAAGCCCCAATCCGGCGCGGCCCTCGCATGGCGTGATGCGCTTTCTGCTGGAACAGGGTTATCGCGTCATCCCGGTCAATCCCGGCCAAGCCGGCAAGGAGATTCTCGGCCAGCCTTGTGTCGCCGGACTTGCCGATATTGCCGAGCCGATCGACATGGTCGACGTGTTTCGGGCCGGCGACGCGCTGCCGGGGATCGTCGAGGACGCCATGGCGCTGTCGCCGCGGCCGACGGTGATCTGGACGCAGCTGGGAGTCCGACATGCCGAGGCGGAGGCGAAGGCGACGACCGAAGGGTTCACCGTCGTCGCCGGCCGCTGCCCGGCGATCGAGATTCCGCGCCTCGGCATCGGCGCGCGCTGAGACCGAGGCGCGGGATCCGGCCGCGTTTCGAAAAGTTTTCCCGGCAAAGGTGGCGGCAAGCCGCTTTTCGTCCTTGGACGGGTACCGAGGCCGGGCCACACTCTGCAAAATGATCAGGGAGGATCAGCGATGACGACGACACCCGGTTTCGATACCCTTGCCATCCATGCCGGCGCGCGGCCGGACCCGACGACCGGCGCCCGCGCGACGCCGATCTACCAGACCACCGCCTTCGTCTTCGACGATGTCGACCATGCCGCCGCTTTGTTCGGCCTGCAGAAGTTCGGCAATATCTACACCCGCATCATGAACCCGACGCAGGCGGTGCTGGAGGAGCGCGTCGCCGCGCTCGAAGGCGGCACGGCGGCGCTGGCGGTGGCCTCGGGCCATGCGGCGCAGCTTCTCATCTTCCAGACGCTGATGCAGCCGGGCGACGAGTTCGTCGCCTCCCACCGCCTCTATGGCGGTTCGATCAACCAGTTCACCAACGCCTTCAAGTCCTTCGACTGGCGGGTCAAATGGGCAGACCCGGACGACCTCCAGAGCTTCGAGGCGGCGATCACCGACAGGACGCGGGCGATCTTCATCGAATCCATCGCCAATCCCGGCGGCATCATCTGCGACATCGCCGGCATCGCCGAGATCGCGCACCGGCACGGTCTGCCGCTCATCGTCGACAACACGCTGGCCAGCCCCTATCTCTGCCGCCCGATCGAGCACGGCGCCGACATCGTCGTGCATTCGCTGACGAAGTTCATGGGCGGCCACGGCAATTCGATGGGCGGGGCGATCGTCGACGGCGGCACATTCGACTGGTCGGCGAGCGCGAACTATCCCATGCTCTCGGCGCCGCGTCCGGAATACAACGGCGTCGTGCTGCACGAGACGTTCGGCAATTTCGCCTTCGCCATTGCCTGTCGCGTGCTCGGCCTGCGGGATCTCGGTCCCGCCATCTCGCCGTTCAACGCCTTCCTCATCCTGACCGGCATCGAGACGCTGCCGCTGCGCATGCAGCGCCACTGCGACAACGCACTGAAGGTCGCAGAATACCTGAACGGGCACGAGAAGGTCGGCTGGGTATCCTATGCCGGACTTCCCGGCGACCGCTATCACCCGGCGATGCAGACCTATGCGCCGAAGGGGGCGGGCGCCGTGCTGACCTTTGGCCTGAAGGGCGGTTACGATGCAGGTGTCGTCTTCGTGGAGGCGCTGGAGATGTTCTCGCATCTGGCCAATATCGGCGACACGCGCTCGCTCGTCATTCACCCGGCCTCGACCACGCACAAGCAGCTGACGGATGAGCAGAAGGTTGCGGCCGGTGCGGCGCCCGACGTCGTGCGCCTGTCCGTCGGCATCGAGAGCATCGAGGACATCATTGCCGATCTCGATCAGGCGCTCGGCAAGACGTGACGGCTTAGTAGTCCTCGTCGATCCCCCGGTTCGTCCGCCAGGCCATCAGGCTGCGATCGACGAGGCAGCCCAGACAACTCGCGGTCGCGATCGTGGCGGTGAAAACACCGACGAATTGCGCCAAGTCCCCTAAGGTCATCACATTTCTCCCGATATGCCATCATCATCGCACGGGAAACTTGCATCGGCCTCAACAAGGCGCCCTCTCGCAGGTTGCGCTCCTGCAAGGGGGTCCGTTCACCAAGATTCCAGGGAGCTTCATGACCCGCCATCTGCTGACATTCGATCTCGCCGGCCTGACGCCCGACAGCGCGTCGCCCGCACCGGAGAAGGTGACGGACGGCGCGCCGCATAATCGCACATGGAACCTCGAAGAGACCGAAAGTGGCGTCTATGCCGGCGTCTGGGAGTCGGCGCCGGGAGAGTGGCGGGTCGACTACACCGAATGGGAATTCTGCCACATCGTCTCCGGCGTCTCGGTCCTGTGCGAGGACGGCGCCGAGCCCGTCACCTATCGCGCCGGCGACAGCTTCGTCATTCGTCCCGGCTTCAAGGGACGATGGCGGGTCGTCGAGACGACCGTGAAGCATTACGTCGTCAAGGTCTGAGACCTTCCCGCTGATCGCGGTCGAGGCGAGATGACGGACGTTTCCGGCCGCTCAGCGAAGCGCAAGATCGAGCCGGGTCAGTCCATGAAAATGCCAGGTGTCGCCATAGCGCGGCGGAGTGGCGATCCGGATCTGCGGCAGCCGCCCGAACAACCGCTCGAGCGCCACCGCCATTTCCAGCCGCGCGAGCGGCGCGCCGATGCAGAAATGGATGCCGGCGTCGAAGGAAACGTGGCCGAAGGCCGAGCGCTCCGGGTCGAAGCGATCGGGATCGGCGAAGCGACGGGGATCGCGGTTGCCGGCGGCCAGAAGCAGAGCCACCGGTTCGCCCCGCCGCAACCGCGTACCGCCGGAAAGCTCGACCTCTTCGAGGGCAATGCGCCGGAACAGATGCAAGGGCGTGTCGAAGCGCAGGATCTCTTCCACCGCTGCGGAACTGCGATCGCGGCTGGAAAAGAGCGCCGCGCCGTTCGCGCCGGCCTCGAGCACGGCCTTCACCCCGTTGCCGATCTGGTGCACCGTTGCCTCGTGGCCGGCATTCATCAGGAGGATGAGGGTTGCGACCATCTCGTCCTCGCCGAGCCGGCCGGCTACCGTCTCCGCTTGGATCAGGTTTGAGATCAGGTCGTCTGCGGGCCGACGGCGGCGGGTCGCGATGGCCGCGTGCATGAAATCGCGAAACTTCGCGGCGGCTGCATCCGCTGCAGCCTCGACTTCCGGCGTGCGGCCGAACTGATACATCGCGACCATGGCGTGCGACCAGGCGAGCATGTCGGCGTGGGCGCTAGCATCCAGTCCGACGAGACGGGCGATCGCGGCGACGGCAAGCGGGGTCGCGAAGCGCGCGACGAGGTCGACCTCGGCCCTGTCGGCAAAGCCGTCGATCAGATCATCCGCAATCGCCGCGATGCTGGGCTCCAGAGGATCGATCCGGCGGGCGACAAAGCCCTTCGTCACGAAACTCCGCAGGCGCGTGTGGGCCGGCGGCTCCAGCTCCATCAGGGAGTTGGCTTCCAAGCCATAGAAGTTGCGGCTTCCCTCCGGCACAGCGTCGCCCTCGGCCCGTCCTGATGCATCGGGGATGATGCGTCCGAAGCGGCGGTCGCGAAGGATGGCCGAGATCAGTCTGTGCTCGGCAATGGCGAGGCAGCCGAGTTCCTCCCAGAAGAGCGGCACAGCCGCCCGGTGGAGTTCGCCATAGGCGGGATAGGGATTCTGAAAGAAGCCCGCGTCACGCGGGTCCAGTCGGAGCCGCCTGTCGTCTCCGTCGACGTGAAGGCTGGAAGGGAGCTGTACTTGCATGGCGGCAATGTGCCGGGCCGAAACGGACCGTTCAAGCCACCGCCGGGGATCCTGGCGCGGATTCGCGCGGTGATAAACAAGACAGACAAAAAGCGACGGCGCACCGCGATCATGCGATGCGCCGTCGATCAGCCCACGACGAATACCGGGACAGGCTCAGCCCGAAGGCTTAGCCGAAAGACTCAGCGTTCGACCTCGATGAGGATCTCGTTGCGCTTCATGAAGCCGGGGGTCCAAGGCGGGTTGTAGAAGGCGTATTCCGGATCCCCCTTCTGCTTCATGTTTTCCTCGGCAATGTAGTTGTAGAGGATCATGAGCTTCTTCGAAGCGAGGCTCGCGGTGAAGTTGCCGTTGAAGCGGATCGCGACGACGCGCTTCGAGGGCAGTTCGCGGATCGCCACGTCGTCGGAGCCCGGGGCCGGCAGCGTGTCCTTGGTGAACTTCTTCGGCATGACGAAGCGGATGGCCCAGCCCTTGGTCTTGCCTTCGTTCTCCGACAGCTGCTGCAGGACGGGTGCCGTCATCGCGATCTTCTTTCCGGCGCGGTTGCCGGCAAAGATATAGTCGGCGAGCGTTTCGAAGCCGATGCGCCGCGCCTTCTCGTGGTAGCCACTCTTGATGGTCTCCGCGACGATCATCGCATCGTAGTCGCGAATCTCGATGTCACCGTCCGTCCGGACGGTATCGTAATCCGGCTCCTCGGTGTGCTCGGCCACTTTCTTGCTGACGTAGAACGCCGCGCCGACCACCGCGATCACACCGCCGGCAACGAGAACCGTCGTCAACGCCGGACGGCCGCGAAGAAAGGCGAGACCCTGCTGAGCCTGCATCCCGCGGCGGAAGCTGGGCGCGCGCGGCAAGCGGGGATCAGGCAGGCGCGACGCCAGCTCGGACGCCCCCCAGGACGGAAGGTGCGACCTCAGTTCGCTGAGCTGCCCGCGCAGGTCGGGCATCGCCTCGATGAGGCTGCGGTAGGATGAACGGGCGTCCGAGACCGTCGGCATCGACAGGTTGCGGAACGTATCCGGGAGAAAGGAGTGCGAACGCGAGGGGAAGCCCACGGAGCGGCGAACGCGCTCGGTGATTGATGGCGTCGGACTGATGCGTTCCGAGATCTGGTGCTCCAGTTCACCGATGCGCTCACCGATATCTCCGATCGACTCGGCGATGCGATCGTAGGCGCTGGATGTGTCGCGAAACATTCTGATCTCCTGAAAGGGGCTGGCCTGCTCGAAAATCGGAGGCTGCGCTGCTGCGAAATGATACGGCCGCATGACGATGCCGGTTCCGCATTCAACGGGCCATCGCCGCGATGGTTGCGCCGCAGCGATGGCAGTGCATCTGGGTCAACCGGCCCGGTTGTCGAGCCTGTCCCGCGGCAGGGCACGGAACCGAAAGTTCTCCGCGCGCCGCAACCATCCGGGCTTTCGACTGTTCTACAGCCATCAGGTTTCGATCTGACACTCCAGACAAGATTTTCAGGGCGGCCGCTGTGCCGCCCCTTTTTTTTGGCTCTCGTTGCGCTGGGTCGTCGGCATCGAGGCGAGAAGCATCCTTCCCGCCGCGCGGGGGCATACTATCTTCCGTGGCGGGCACCTCGGGAGAAAAGACTGATGACAGACATCAACTCATCGGCTTCTGACGGGCCCGGAACGGCGAACGCCGCCACGTCGATCCGAGTCGCGCGCAGTGGCATGGCCGAGGCGGCACCGGACAAGGTGTGGACGATCATCGGCGATTTCTGCGGCATCGCCGACTGGCATTTTGCCGTCGAACGATGCGTCCTGTCCGACGAGGGCGGAGTGCGGACGCCAACCCTGACGCTTGTCGGCGGCGCCACGCTCGTGGAAGCAGAGGTCGAGCGCGATGACGCCGCAAGGACCTACAGCTACAAGATCGTCGAAGGACCGCTGCCGGTCAGCAACTATCTCTCGACATTGTCGGTGAGACCGGCCACTGGCGCGGGCAGCAGCGAAATAGCCTGGACCGGCTCGTTCGACGCCAAGGGCGTCAGCGTCGACGAAGCGAGCGGCATCATCGCCGGCATTTACGAAAGCGGGATTGCTGCGCTGGTGGCGAAAGCTGCGGAATAGTCGACCGAAGGCACATGCTTCCACCACTCGATGCAGTTCGGCGTCACGGCGTCGAACTGCCTGCGGCGGCTTCGCTTTCCCTAAGGGAAGTCGCGGCCTCGGTCTCCCAGGTTTCTTCCTCGTTTTACCGCCGACAATCCCTTATTGCTCTTGGAGGGGATAACCTCCCGCATCCGGGAATGTGCTCAGCAAATACGCAAATACCTGAAATAAGTCGGCCCATACGACGGATGAAAAGCGTCTCCCGATTTCGGCGCGGTATTTTGTTCAAAAAGTCGCAAAGCTTAATCAAGATGAAAGATTTGCTCCCTCACTATCGGGGAGTGACATCGGCGACTTTCACCTAATCATCGACTGAGGACGCGGCTGCGACGCTGTCATGGGCGCGGGGATGTCTGGGAGCGGGTAAGAGCACGGATCGGACCAGTGATGCTGAACGCTGCAGCCAAGGAAGCGCTCCGCGAGCGCAAAGTCGAATTCGGCTACGCGGCAACGGGAGCGGGGCTCGGCCTCGCCTTCTCCGTGACCGGGCTTCTCGTCGACATGCAGGTCCGGGCCTGGAGCAGTCTCGACCCCAGTGCGGCCGCGACGTTTTCCGCAACGGCGATGCACAGCCTCGCGCTGCTCTCGCCGGCGATCATCGGTTGGATTTTCCTGACCATCGGCCGCTCGCAGCGTCTCCTGCGCGACAAGCTCATGCAGTTGAACCAGACCGAACAGCTGCTGCGCAGTCAGGCACATCTCGATCCCGTCACGGGGCTCTACAACCGCGCCTATCTCACCAAGCGCCTGGAGGAGGGCCTCGCGACGCGGATCTGGGAGCGACGCGGCGTGGTCCTCTACATGCTCGATCTCGACGACTTCAAGCATATCAACGACACCTTCGGTCACCGCGCCGGCGATCTCGTTCTGGAAGAAGTGGCGCGGCGACTGATCGCCGCCGCGGGACCCGAAGACCTCTCGGTCCGCCTCGGTGGCGACGAGTTCGTGGTCGTGCATTTTCCGGCCGCCGACGAGACCTTGCCGGAGCTCTTTGCCGAGAAGCTTCTCGCCATGGTCACGCGGGAGATGCGGGTGGACGACACGCGTATCAGCCCCAATACTTCGATCGGCATCGCCCGCGTCGGCCTCGATGGCGCAACATGGTCCGACGTCATGCGCTCCGTCGACGTCGCGCTGTATCAGGCCAAGCTCGAGGCCCAGAGCAGCTACCGCCTCTTCGTGCCGGAGATGAAGGCGATGAAGGACGATCAGCTCCTGCTCGAGGCGGAAATGCGGGCCGGCATCGATCGGGGAGAATTCGAGCTTCACTACCAGCCGATCTACGGCACGACGAGCGGCGCGATCCGCAGCTTCGAGGCCCTGGTGCGGTGGAATCATCCGACGCGCGGCCTGGTGCCGCCGCTCGATTTCATCCCGCTGGCGGAAACCTCCGGCCTCATCGTCCGGCTGGGGCGCTTTGTTCTGATCGAAGCTTGCCGGACGGCGGCGACCTGGCCGAAGCCGATCGGCATTGCCGTCAACCTGTCGCCTGTTCAATTCAAGGACGCCAATCTCGTCGACCATGTCGAACAGGCGCTTGCGCAAAGCGGCCTCGCGCCGGGGCGGCTTGATCTCGAAATCACGGAATCGCTGCTGCTCGAAGCCTCGCACCGGGTCAAGACGGCGATGTCGCGCCTGCGCGCACTCGGCGTGCGCATCACAATGGACGATTTCGGCACCGGCTTCTCGAGCCTGTCGAACCTTCGCAATTTTTCCTTCGATCGCCTGAAGATCGACCGGTCCTTCACCCGCGACGTCGCGGCGAGCACCGAGGATGCCGAGATCGTGCGCACGATCGTACGCCTGTCGCGGACGTTGCGGATGGAAACCATTCTCGAAGGGGTCGAGACCGAGAGCCAGCTGTCCTTCGCCCGCTCGGAGGGGCTGACCGAAGTCCAGGGCTTCTACTATTCGAAACCCATGACCGGTGACGCCGTCGACGTCCTCCTTGCCGAACGCGACGACGACTCCCCCGCGATAGCTGCCTCGGCCGCCTGAGCGTTCATCGCGGACAGCACCGACCGGTCGCACCCGGCGCACCGAATCGAGAGGGCCCCGAAGGGCCCTCTCGTCGTTCAGGATCTCGCGGCGAAAGCGGAGATCAGTTCAGCGAGGCGCGGACCATCAGCGCGGGGGCGGTGTCGATGCTGAGCGTCTCGCCGGCGCGGCGGATCTCGATCTCGCGGACATTCCTGCCGACTTCGGTCGGGATCGACAGCGTCATCGTCTGGCCGTCGGCGAGCGTCGAAACGATCCGGACGGGAGTGGCGCCTTCCCCGGCGTTCATCGTCGCGACGACCCGGAAGCCCTCGGCCTCCTTGGTGAAATAGACGACGCCCGATCCCGAAGCGAGCGCGAAGCTCTTGCCGGCCATCGGCCGGATCTCGTCGGCATGGGCGGAGCCGACGGCAAGGAGGGTCGCGACAGCGAGAAGAATACGGCGGGTCATGGGTCTCGTCCTAAGAAAGATTGAGTGCGTCTTCATTCGCACTAATATCCTCTTACGCTGCATTGCACAAAGCCCTGGGCGCATGGCTGCCCTGCAACGGGCGAATACCCATCGCATTCAATTGCTTAGGATAAGTTTTGCTGAGTCCGCCGACAGAAAATCTGATGCCTGTCAGACCAGCGCAAGCCGTGCGTCATGCCGTCCTCGAACGGGCAGTCCGAGCAGAAGCGTCGTGCCGGCCCGGTCTTCGGTGGTCGGCGCACCCTTTCGAGCTGACGTGACCAGCATTCGTCCGGCATCGGAGCCGACGAAAAGCGGGCAGGTCGGCTGGCTGACGGGAAGGCCGAACGAGCGCCGGACGGCGCCGTCGGGGCCGTAAACATCGAGCCGGCCGCCGCCCCAGCGGGCGTTCCACAGGCATCCCTCGGCATCCACCACCGCACCGTCGGGGCCACCGCCGGTCGCGCGAGTGTCATGGAAGACGGCGGGCTCGCCGATCGGCAGACCCGTCGCCGGATCGGTCGCCACGCGCATCAGGAGGCCGGTCGGCGTATCGGTATAATAGGCGGTGGCGCCGTCGGCCGAGAAACAGATCGCGTTGGGGATCGATATATTCTTGTAAAGCTGCCGCAACTCCCCGCGGTAAAACCAGTAGATGGCCCCGAGGCCGGTTTCGGCTTCCCGTCCCATCGTGCCCATCCAGAGCGCACCGCAGGGATGCACCCGGCCGTCATTCGACCGGGTGGCGGCGTTGTCCGCCTCGATCGCGGTGTGCAGCGTCAGGTTTCCGCTGGTGACGTCGCGGACGAAGAGACCGGTATCGGCGAAGATCATCTGCCGTTCGGCGTCGATGACCGACAACTGGCTCGCCATGAACGGCAGGTCGTGCCGCCGCGTCCTGCCGGTCGCGAACACATGCTCGAACAGCCCCTTTCCCAGAATGTCGAACCACCAGGCGGTATCGGTCTGGGCGTCGTAGGCTGGCCCTTCACCGAGGAGGCAGGCAGGCGCATCGAGAACCGTCGTGGTGACCGTTTCGGGCTTCATGCCCTGTTCGCCGCAAAGGCTGCATCATAGGCGGCGATCGCCGCAGCGCCCCGCGCAACAACCTCGTTCGCGGGCATCCCGGCCTTGTAGAGGCTGGATCCCAGGCCAAAGGCCTTGACGCCGACGCGGCCGAAGGCCTCGAAGTCCTTGTCGGAAACGCCGCCGACGACGCCGATCGGCACGTCCTTCGGCAGCACGGCCATCATCGCCTGGATGCCGGAGATGCCGAGGACGCCGGCGGGAAAGAACTTCAGCGCCGAGGCGCCGGCCTCGATCGCGGCGAAGGCCTCGGTCGGCGTGAAGACGCCCGGCATGGTCACCATGCCATGTCCGGCCGCGCGGCGGATCACCGCGGGATTGACGTTCGGGCTGACGAGGAGGCGGCCGCCGGCATCGTTCAGCCGGTCGACGGAATCGGTCGACAGCACCGTCCCGGCGCCGATGAGGACGCCCGCCGGTGCCATCTTCGCGGCGGTCTCGATGGAGCGGAAGGGGTCGGGCGAATTCAGCGGGATCTCGATCGCCTCGAAGCCGAGCTCGATCAGGCCGCCCACCACCGTTTCGGTTTCATCGGGCGTCAGGCCCCGCAGGATCGCGACCAGCGAGCGCTTGAGCGCGGGCCAGGCGATTTGGGGAAGGGCGGCGTCGGCGAAGGGGGACTGGCTCATCGGACAACTTTCACGCAGGATTGAAACATTGGAGGGCGCCGGCCATGAGACCCTTGCGGACGGCTTCGTCGGCATCGGCGACGGTGACGGTCCAGCCGGTGGCGGCGAGTGCCGTGCGGTAGAGATCGAAGAGCGGGCCCGAGGCGGCGAGGAAGACGCTGCGTTGCGGATAGATCGCGGCGGCGCCTGATATCTCGAGGCCGAGGAGCATGCCCGACAGGCGCGCCAGCGCCTTGGCCGGGCTGCGGCTGCCGAAGAGTCCCTCGGCGCGCATCGAGAACAGTCGGTTGAGGATCAAGGCCGGCGCCCCATGCCCGGCCTCGACGCCGCCGATGAAGCTCGCGCTCTCGGCCATGACGTCGGCCTCGGCATCGAGGGTGTGGCGCAGGATCGACTGCGTGGACAGGAGCTGGAACAATTCGCCCGTCATGAAGCTCGAGAAAGCCTCGATCCTTTGATCGCCGATGCTGATCCATTTGGAATGCGTGCCGGGCAGGCAGAGGAGCGAGCCGGGCGAAAGACCGAGACCCATGACCTGCGTTTCCTCGCCGCGGATGACGTCAGGGCCGAAGGGCAGCCCGTCGCCGGCAAGCGCTCCGCCGGCCATGCCGGGGCGCTGAGCCACACCGGGCAGGATGCGAACGTCGCGGGCCATGTCCGGCACGCGGATGGCGCCGCCGGCGATGGCGTCGAAGCTGGCGGGCGCGTCGACATAGGGCGCCTCGACCCAGCCCTGGCGCGAACCCGCCATGCCGCAGACGATCACCGGCAGGTCGTCCGCTGCCTTCACCGCCGAAAGATGCTGCTCCAGCACCGCCTGGAAACCAGGCTTTGCCGCCGACTGCATGCCGTCCCGGCTGCGCCGCTCGCCGAGCACCGTCCCGTCACGGCCGAGCAGCCAGAGGCGGAAACTCGTCGTCCCCCAGTCGACGGCCGCACAGAAGGGGCGTGTGTCTGATGTCGTCATCGCGCTCTCCTGGCGGACAGGTCTGGCAGGCAAGTGAAGAAGTCCGGCGAACCGGGCGCCACGACGGCGCCCGGTCCTCGTATTCCCTGGGTCGGGAGAGGGCGGCCTCAGTGATTATCGCGCGGCAGTCCCTTGGTCTGGGCGATGCGCTGGTAGGCGATCGCCGGCTCCAGGACCGCGCCGGTCGACAGCTGCCCGACGATGGCGCGCTGGATCTCCTGCCACGGCGTCTGGTGCGCCGGGTAGTGGTAGCCGCCGTCGTCGGCAAGCGCCTGGCGACGCGTCGCCAGTTCGGCTTCCGAGATCAGGATGTCGGCGGTACCGCGGCCGATGTCGATGCGGACCTTGTCGCCCGTCTGGAGCAGAGCGAGGCCGCCGCCGGCCGCCGCTTCCGGCGAGGCGTTGAGGATGGAGGGCGAGCCGGAGGTGCCGGACTGGCGGCCGTCGCCGATGCAGGCAAGCGAGGAGATGCCGCGCTTGATGAGGTAGTCGGGGGCCCGCATGTTCACGACCTCGGCCGCACCGGGATAGCCGATGGGACCGGCGCCGCGCATGAAAAGGACGCAGTGCTCGTCGATCGCCAGCGTCGGGTCGTCGATGCGGTGGTGGTAGTCCTCCGGGCCGTCGAAGACGATGGCGCGGCCCTCGAAGGCCTCCGGATCCTCGGCGTTGGCGAGATAGCGCTGGCGGAATTCGGGCGAGATCACCGACAGCTTCATGATGGCGGAATCGAACAGATTGCCGCGCAGGACGCGGAATCCGGCATGCGTCTTGATCGGCTTGTCGAAGGTCCGGATGACGTTCTCGTCCTCGATCCGCGCGCCGCGGCAGTTGTCGCCGATCGATTTACCATTCACGGTCGGCGCGTCCTCGTGGATGAGCCCCTGCGTCATAAGCTGGTTCACCACCGCCGGCACGCCGCCGGCGTGGTAGTAGTCCTCGCCGAGATATTCGCCGGCTGGCTGCAGGTTGACCAGCAGCGGGATCTCCTCGCCGTATTTCTGCCAGTCGTCGATGTCGAGCTCGACGCCGACATGGCGGGCGAGGGCGTTCAGATGGATCGGCGCGTTGGTCGAGCCGCCGATCGCCGAGTTGACGCGGATGGCATTCTCGAAGGCTTCACGGGTCAGGATGTCGGAGGGTTTCAGGTCCTCGTGCACCATCTCGACGATGCGCTTGCCGGTGAGGTAGCTCATTTCCTGCCGGTCGCGGTAGGGCGCCGGGATCGCGGCCGAGCCCGGGAGCTGCATGCCGAGCGCTTCGGCGAGCGAGTTCATCGTCGTCGCCGTGCCCATGGTGTTGCAATAGCCGGTCGACGGCGCCGAGGACGCCACGAGCTTGATGAAACCCTGGTAGTCGATCTCGCCCTTGGCCATCAGCTCGCGCGCCTTCCAGACGATCGTGCCCGAGCCCGTGCGCTCGCCGCGGAACCAGCCGTTCAGCATCGGGCCAACCGAGAGCGCGATCGCCGGGATGTTCACCGTCGCCGCCGCCATCAGGCAGGCGGGCGTCGTCTTGTCACAACCGATGGTCAGAACGACGCCGTCGAGCGGATAGCCGTAGAGCACCTCGACGAGGGCGAGATAGGCGAGGTTGCGGTCGAGACCCGCCGTCGGACGCTTTCCGGTCTCCTGGATCGGATGCACCGGAAACTCCAGCGGAATGCCGCCCATCTCGCGGATGCCGTCGCGCACGCGCTTGGCCAGTTCCAGGTGATGGCGGTTGCAGGGGCTGAGGTCCGAGCCGGTCTGCGCGATGCCGATGATCGGCATGCCGGACTGCAGCTCCTCCAGGCTGAGGCCGAAGTTCAGGTAGCGCTCGAGATAGAGCGCCGTCATGTCGGGATTGCTGGGATTGTCGAACCAGGCGCGCGAACGCAGTTTCGTCTGGCCGGAATTTTCGTTCTTCTTCAACATGATGCTCTCGTCTGTTTCAATGAAAGGGGCAGTGTTTTCGAGGATGGGTCAGTCGAAGGCGTCGACCTCCAGGCGGCGGCCGAGCATGAAGGCGTCGGCGACATGGCGGAGCGGCGAGACGTCGACATCCGACCGGCCGGTCTGGACGAGGTCGGCGAAGCGGGCGTAGATCCCATCATATTCCGCTTCGGGGCCGATGCCCACAGCCGCGCCGTCGATCGCGAGCTTGGCGCCGCCCGACGACAGCGTCAGCCGTCCCTTGTCCGTCTCGACATGGATGTCCCAGGTCTGCGGGCCGGTCTGGCGCCAGTCGAAGACAGCCGCGACCGCCAAGCCTTCGCCGTCCGTGAAGGCGAGGTCGGCGGCGATCGGCGTCGCGCGGTTGGCCGGAAATTCCAGCGACGCCGTGGTCAGGAAGATCGGCCGCGGGAGGATCGCGGTGACGATCGACAAAGCGTTGATGCCAGGATCGAAGACGCCGAGACCACCCGGCTCCCAGATCCACTCCTGGCCGGGATGCCAGTGGCGAACGTCTTCCTTCCACTCCACGGACACCGAACGGATCCGGGCATCGGCGAGAAATTCGCGGGCCGGGATGACGGCGGGGGCAAAGCGCGAATGCCAGGTGGCGAAGAGCGTCAGGCTCTTCTCCTCGGCCATCGCGATGAGCGGTTCGATCTCCGACAGGGTGGCGCCGGGCGGCTTCTCCAGCAGCACGTGCTTTCCCGCCGCAAGCGCCTCGGCCGCGAGCGCGTGTCGGACATGCGGCGGCGTGCAGAGCGCGACGGCGTCGAGTTCAGGCATGGCCGCCAGCATCTCGTTCAGCGTCGCGAAATTTCGGACACCGTCGACGGCCGCATTGCGACTGCAGGCGGCGGCGAGTTCGATGCCCGGCGTGCGGGCGAGGGAGGGGATGTGCTGATCCCTGGCGATCTTGCCGACACCGACGAGGCCGACCGTGATGGTTTTCATGTCATGGCACCTGTAAGTCGGCAGCGCTGGCAGCGCTGCCATTTGCAACGGAAGGATACAGCGTCTCGTCCGCTGCGGGCTCGTTGTAGAGCGCGGCGACGACGTCCTGGAAGGCACTTTCGATCAGGCGCCGCATGAAGAGGCTCGCCGCCTCGCCATCGCCGCGCATGATCGCCTCCTGCACGCGGGCGTGCTGGCGGACCGTCTCGTCCTGTGGATTCTGCCGCCAGGAAAGGGAGAAGGAGATCGACAGGCTGCGCTCGATCATCGTCCCGAGCGAGCGCAGGATGGGATTGCCGGTGGCCTCGAGGATGATCCGGTGGAAGTCGAGATCGGCGATGATCAGCCTGTCGGAGCCGCGGGGATGCACCGCCATCGCGGCCAGGGCATCGGCAAGGCGCTCCGACTGTTCGGGCGTGATCCGCGTGGCGGCAAGGCGCGCGGCTTCCGGCTCGTTGATCAGCCGCATCTCGTAGAGCGCCTCGACGAAGCCGCGGCGCTCCCCGGCCATCAGATGCCAGCGCATGACCTCGGCATCGAGGACGTTCCAGTCGTTGGTGTCGCGGACGCGGGTGCCGACCTTCGGCCCGACGGTGACGAGCCCCTTGGCCGCGATATGGCGGATCGCCTCGCGGACGACGGTCCGCGAAACGCCGTACTGATGCTGGATCTCGGCCTCGGTCGGCAGGATGGATCCGGCGGCCAGCTCTCCCGACGTGATCTTGCAGCCGATTTCGGCGGCAAGAGTCATGGTGCGGTTGACCTTTTCGCCCCTGACACCGCCTCCCCAGTGTTCGGGTTGCCTCGTCGGCTCTGCCATTTCACCTCACCTGTGCCCTCAATCATCCTATCATTGGCACGTTCAGAAGCAATGGTAACCATGGATCCGGTCAGGACGGGGGATTGATATGATGAATGGATGTCATGCCCTTGACAGGGCGGCTAAACAAAATCAAGTTCGCATCACCATCCGCGGGGCCCTTTCGCTCGGGCTGCCGGGGGCCGGGAGAGAGTCGGCTCGGGATGGCGAGGAGCGACAGATTTTGCGATTGCCGCTGGCTTCCGGAGCGCGAGCTTTGCTGGGCGAGCCACGTCGCGACACACCGTCAAATTGGGAGAGTACCGTGAAATCATTGAAGTTGCTTCTTGCCAGCGCCGTGTTCGGCCTGGCAGCCCTGGCACCTGCCGCCTATGCGCAGGACAAGGGCACTGTCGGCGTGTCGATGCCGACGAAGTCTTCCGCGCGCTGGATCGCGGACGGCGACAACATGGTCAAGACACTGCAGGCGAAGGGCTACACGGCCGACCTCCAGTATGCCGAGGACGACATCCCGACCCAGCTCTCGCAGATCGAGAACATGGTCACCAAGGGCGCCAAGGTCCTGGTCATCGCCTCGATCGACGGCACGACGCTGACCGACGTGCTGCAGCAGGCGCACGACGCCGGCATCAAGGTCATCGCCTATGACCGCCTGATCAAGAATTCGGAAAACGTCGACTACTACTCGACCTTCGACAATTTCCAGGTCGGCGTGCTGCAGGCGCAGTCGATCGTCGACAAGCTGGGTCTTCCGGCCGCCGCCGGTCCGTTCAACATCGAGCTGTTCGGTGGTTCCCCGGACGACAACAACGCCTTCTTCTTCTACGATGGCGCGATGAGCGTCCTGCAGCCGCTGATCGACTCGGGCAAGCTCGTCGTCCAGTCCGGCCAGATGGGCATGGACAAGGTCGGTACGCTGCGCTGGGATCCGGCGACGGCCCAGGCCCGCATGGACAACCTCCTCTCTGCCAACTACGCCGACAAGAAAGTCGACGCCGTGCTGTCGCCCTATGACGGCCTGTCGATCGGCATCATCTCGTCGCTGAAGGGCGTCGGCTACGGCTCGGGCGACATGCCGATGCCGGTCGTCTCCGGCCAGGACGCGGAAGTCCAGTCGGTGAAGTCGATCATCGCCGGCGAGCAGTCCTCGACCATCTTCAAGGACACCCGCGAACTCGCCAAGGTCACCGTCGACATGGTCGACGCCATGGCTGCCGGCACCGAGGTTCCGGTCAACGACACCAAGACCTACGACAACGGCGTGAAGGTGGTCCCGTCCTACCTCCTGAAGCCGGTTCCGGTGGACAAGTCGAACTGGGAAGAAATCCTCGTCGGCAGCGGCTACTACACGGCCGATCAGCTGAAGTAAGACGACACGACAGGTTGCGGCCCGGGACAGCGTCACGCTCCCCGGGCCGTTTTTGCATACGGGCTGCAATCCGGCTATCTCCCCACGCGGCGGCGACGCCCCTTGCGGGTCTGCCGGTGGAGGAAAAATGGCTCCCATTCTCGAGATGCGCGGCATCACCAAGACATTTCCCGGCGTCCGGGCGCTCGACAACGTCAACCTGACGGTGCGGCAGGGCGAAATCCACGCCATTTGCGGGGAAAACGGCGCGGGCAAGTCGACCCTCATGAAGGTCCTGTCGGGCGTCTATCCGCACGGCACCTATGAGGGCGAGATCCGCTACGAAGGTGAGGCGCGCGAATTTTCCGGCATTACCGATTCCGAGCATCTCGGCATCATCATCATCCATCAGGAACTGGCGCTGGTGCCGCTTCTGTCGATCGCCGAGAACATGTTCCTCGGCAACGAGGTGGCGCGCTACGGCATCATCGACTGGAACGCCGCCAATCAGCGCACGGCCGAACTTCTCGCCAAGGTCGGGCTGAAGGAATCGCCGACGACGCTGATCAAGGATCTGGGCGTCGGCAAGCAGCAGCTGGTCGAGATCGCCAAGGCGCTCGCCAAGGACGTGAAGCTGCTCATTCTCGACGAGCCGACGGCGAGCCTCAATGAGAGTGACAGCCAGGCGCTCCTGAACCTTCTGCTGGAGTTCAAGGCGCAGGGCATGTCGGCCATCATCATCTCACACAAGCTGAACGAGATCTCGCGGGTCGCCGACCAGATCACCGTGCTGCGCGACGGCTCGACCGTCTCGACGCTCGACTGCAAGAAAGAGGCGATCTCGGAAGATCGCATCATCCGCGACATGGTCGGCCGCAGCCTTGCCGACCGCTATCCGCCGCGCACGCCGAACATCGGCGAGATGCTGCTGGAGGTGACCAACTGGAACGCCTTCCATCACCTGAGTTCCAAGCGCCAGGTCCTGTCCGACATCGCTATCAATGTGCGCAAGGGCGAGGTGGTCGGCATTGCCGGTCTGATGGGGGCAGGGCGCACAGAACTCGCCATGAGCGTCTTCGGCAAGTCCTATGGCCGCAACATCTCCGGCGAAGTGCGGATGCATGGCAAGAAGGTGGACGTCTCGACGATTCCCCGTGCCATTGAGGCCGGCATCGCCTACGTCACCGAGGACCGCAAGCAGTTCGGCCTGATCCTCGACGACGACATCAAGCAGAACATCTCGCTCGCCAATCTCGGCGGCATCTCCAAGGGCGGCGTGATCGACAATCACCGCGAGCGCTCGGTCGCCGAGGAATTCCGCGACAAGCTGAAGATCCGCTGCTCCGGCATCTTCCAGAAGACGCTGAACCTCTCCGGCGGCAACCAGCAGAAGGTCGTCCTGTCGAAGTGGCTGTTCTCGGGGCCGGAACTTCTGATCCTCGACGAGCCGACACGCGGCATCGACGTCGGCGCGAAGTTCGAAATCTACACCATCATCAACCAGCTGGCGAACGAGGGCAAAGGCGTTCTCGTGATCTCGTCGGAAATGCCGGAACTCCTCGGCATCTGCGACCGGATCTACGTCATGAACGAGGGCCGGATCGTGGCCGAGATGCCGGCCGCCGAGGCGAGCCAGGAAAGCATCATGCGGGCGATCATCCGGTCAGGCCAGCAAGTCCAGGGTGACACGCTATGAGCATCAAGACGGCCGACGAGCCGACAACGCCGCGCAGCGGCTTCGATTTCGGCTTCCTGAAGGCGCATATCCGCGAATACGGCATGCTGCTGGCCCTCGTCGTGATCATGATCTTCTTCCAGGTCATGACCAACGGCGTGTTGATGAAGCCGCTGAACCTGACCAATCTGGTGCTGCAGAACAGCTACATCATCATCATGGCGATCGGCATGCTGCTCGTCATCATCACCGGGCACATCGACCTGTCCGTCGGCTCGGTTGCCGGCTTCATCGGCGGTCTGGGGGCCGTGCTGATGGTGAAGATGGGGCTCGACGGCTTCTCGTCGGCGCTGATCTGCCTGGCCGTCGGCGCCGTCGTCGGCGCGGCGCAGGGCTACCTCGTCGCCTACTTCAAGGTCCCGTCCTTCATCGTGACGCTGGCGGGCATGCTCGTCTTCCGCGGCCTGACGCTGAAGGTTCTGGGCTCCGCCTCGGTCGGCCCGTTCCCGGAGACGTTCCAGCTCCTTTCCAAGGGCTTCATCCCCGATTTCCTGTCGGCGGGCGGCGGCCTTCACATGACGACGATCGTCCTCGGCGCGCTTGCCGCGCTGGCGCTCGTCTATTTCAGCAACCGCGCCCGCCAGAAGCAGGCGAAAATGGGCAAGGTCGACGAGCCCTTCGGCCTCTTCCTCGGTCGCAACATCTTTATCGCCATGGCGATCATGCTGATCACCTACCTCATGGCGTCCTATCGCGGCTTCCCGAACGTGCTGATGGTCATGGCCGTGCTCATCGCCATCTACGGCTTCATGACGACCCGCACGACCATCGGCCGGCGCATCTATGCCGTCGGCGGCAACGAGAAGGCGGCGAAACTCTCCGGTATCAACACCGAGCGCCTGACCTTCCTCGCTTTCGTCAACATGGGCGTGCTCGCCGCGCTCGCGGGCCTCATCTTCGCCGCCCGCCTCAACTCGGCGACGCCGAAGGCCGGCGTCGGCTTCGAGCTTGACGTCATCGCCGCCTGCTTCATCGGCGGCGCCTCCGCCTATGGCGGCGTCGGCAAGGTCACGGGCGCGGTGATCGGCGCCTTCATCATGGGCGTGATGAACAACGGCATGTCGATCATGGGCATCGGCATCGACGACCAGCAGGTGATCAAGGGCCTCGTCCTTCTCGCCGCCGTCTGCTTCGACGTCTACAACCGCAACAAGGCCTGAGCTTTCCGGCACTGACGGCATGAACCTGGGCCGGGCGCGGAGAAATCTGCGCCCGGCCTTTTGCTGTCAGGCCATGCGCTGCCGCAGCCAAGGAATGCGGCGCACGAGGATGAGATCGATGGCCAGCATCGCGATGATCAGTGCGCCGCTCAGCGGGAATGCGATGCCGAGAACGACGACCATCGCCCAGAGCATGGGGTAGACGCTTCGCGAAGCCGGGTAGGGTGGCACGCCGAGACGCCCGGCGGGACGACGCTTCAGCCACATCACCACGGCGGCGACCGAGACGAGGATGATCGCAAGACACGTCGCCAGCATCAGGAGCTGGTTGGCGAGCCCGAATTCCTGGCCCATGTGGATGTTGACCCCGAGCTCCACCGCTTTCGCCACGCTGCCATAGTCGGCATAGGCGATGTCGACGATCGGCTTGCCGCTGAACTGGTCGATGTGGATCGTCCGCTGTTTGTCGAGCGCGTCGGGAAAGATCGCCGCGGTGTAGACGCCGGTCGCGTCCGCGGGAAGGCTCATCTCGAAGCCGCGGCTGATGCCGGCAGTGCGCGCGATGGCGAGCGCGGCGTCGAGCCCGATGGGCTGCGGCGCTGCTGCCGGAACAAGCAATCCCGCGGCGGGCATGCCGGCGCCGGCCATTCCGGGCATTTGCGACATCGGCATCGGCGAGGTTTCGAGCGTCCAGGCCGTCGTCTCCATCGCATGAGCGGCATGCTCGTCCGAGACTGGCACGCTGTCCCAGAGCGCGGCGGGGTAACCGGTACCGGTCGCAGTCGTGATGGCCGTCAGCTGCCCGCCCCAGACGGTCGACCAGGGCAGTCCGGAGATCGCGAGAAACGCGATGAGGATGCCGGAAAACGCACCGGTCACGGCATGCAGGTCGCGCCAGAAGACGCGCTGGCGTGGCACGCCCCGCACGGTCACGACGCCGCCGCCCCGACGCCGGGGCCACCAGAGATAGAGGCCGGTGACGACGAGGATGATGGCAAAGCCGGCGATCGCTTCCATCACGCGGTTCGCGTAGACGCCGAAATATTCCAGGCTGTGAATCTTGCGCACGACCTCGTTGAGCGTTTCGACCTTCAGGACGCTGCCCAGAACCGTTGCGTCGTGGGGATCGAGGAAGACGTAGGTAGTGCCGGCGTCGGTCGACAGCGTCACCCGCGCCGACTGATCCGGGCGCGCCGGATCGCGGAAGGCAATCGCCTTGCCGCCGGGAATCGCGGCCTCGGCACGGGAGACGAGGGCGCTGGCCGGTGCGCCGAGGCCCTCCTGTTCGGCGACGACGTTGCGCGAGGCGTAGAAGGTATTGTCGATCTCGTCGCGGAACAAATAGAGCGATCCCGTGACGGCAAGGACGATCATGAAGGGGATGGCGATCAGGCCGGCGTAGAAATGCCAGCGCCAGATCGCGCGATAGGCGTCGTTCACCGAGGACGCGCGAAGGCGCCCCTCGGAAAGGCTGAGTTCGGTCATGGCGGTTCTCTCTCTTGGACGCCGAGCGCTTCATGCGTCAGCGGTCGTCCTGTCGACGGTGGCCGGCCGGAACTGCCGGTCGGCACATGGGCGTGACGATCAGAGAGGGAGAGGGGGCGCCTGGGCGTTTTTGTGCAGGCCGACGTCGCCGCGCGACGATCGCGTGACGACGAAGGGCGGGCGCTCGGCCGCGACGGAAAGACGCACCGGCAGGATTTCACCGGGATCGGTCTGCGGCGGCGGGGCAGCAAGGGAGCGACCGGCCTGGCAGGCAAGGGCACAGTCCGCCGCCGTCTGGTCCTGTCCCGGAGCGTGGCGGGGTCCGTGATCGCCGCCGGCCGAACAGATGACCTGCGTGCCGGGCAGGGCGGTCGCGCCGAGAGCGATGCCGCCGAGAAACAGCTGCACCAGAGCCATGACGGCGACGAAGGATGCGAGAACGCCCCCCGTGCTCCGATCGGCCATGATGAGTCTGAGCTGTTTCATCCCTGCCAGATGGCAGGAATTCTAGCGCTTGTCACTTACGTGTGATGCCGTACTCCGCGGCGTACGGGGACCTCAGGATGCGGGGGAGCCGACAACGGACTTTGGCTCGGTCGTGATTTCCTTTTCGACGACGCCGCTCCTTTCCAGCCAGGACGCGATCGTCCACCAGAGCAGTGCCCAGGCGGCGCCTGCCGCCCAGCCGGCGATGACGTCGGTCGGCCAGTGAACGCCGAGATAGACGCGGCTGACGCCGATGATCACGGTGAGAAGGCTTGCCGTCGTCAGGAGGTAGATCTTTATCGACCGGCGGGTCTGCACCCGCGCGACGAGAACGGCGAGCGTCAGGTAGACGATCGCCGAGAGCATGGCGTGGCCGCTTGGAAAGCTCGCGGTGTAGGTCGTCATGCTGTGCGGCACGAGATCGGGCCGTGGCCGATCGAAGCCGAGCTTCAGGAGTGACGTCATGGCAAAGCCGCCGAGGATCGCGGCGAGCACGAGGAGCATGGACCGTCTGTTCCCCTGCATCCACAGGAAGCCGGCGACGGCGAGGGTGATCAGCGTCAGCACCGCATTGCCGCCGAGCGCGGTGAAATCGCGCAGCACCTCCTGCATCCAGGTCGGCCCCAGCGGCTGCGCCGGATCGGCCGCATTGCGCAGCGCCAGAAGCAGGTAGGAATCGAAGCCGTGCGTCTCGCCCTCCATCACCTCGCCGGCGATCGCGAAGAAGGAGTAGATCGCAGCGGCTGCGATGCCAACCTTCGCGAGCGTTGCTGCTTCGACATGGTCGCGGCCCCAGACGACCCAGGCACGGATGTCGAGAAGCGGAATGGGTGCGGGCATGTCGGTCCGATCGGCGAAGGCAGGGCAGGAACGGGTGGGGACGCAGGGTACGAGAAACGATATATGGGAGACGATCCCAGAGAACCAAACCAACTTGTCCCGGTGATGGCGGCAATTGGGCGGGCGCAAGGGCTGCGACTGGTCTCCGGCAGGGGAACTGCTACTCATCGGGAAGGCAGCCGGGTGCCTGGTCCGGAGCGAGGGGAAGCGACAGGATGCGAGGCATTTCAGCACGGGACGCGCTTGTCGTGGTCGACCTGCAGAACGATTTTTGTCCGGGCGGGGCACTGGCGGTTGCCGACGGGCAGGCCGTCGTACCGCTGGTGAACCGGATCGGCCAGGCGTTCGAGAACGTCGTCCTCACGCAGGACTGGCACCCGCCGGGCCACATCTCCTTCGCCTCGACGCATGGCAGGGCGCCGTTCGAGACGGTGGAACTGGCCTACGGCACGCAGGTGCTGTGGCCGGACCACTGCCTCCAGGGCAGCGAAGGCGCCGCGTTTCATCCCGGCGTCGATCTGCGGGGAGCGCAGACGATCGTGCGCAAGGGCTTTCGCCATTCCGTCGACAGCTATTCCGGCTTTGTCGAGGCCGACCGGACCTCGCCGACCGGCCTTGCCGGCTATCTCCGCGAGCGCGGCGTCGAGCGGATCTTCGTCGCGGGTCTCGCGCTCGACTTCTGCGTCGCCTGGACCGCGGTCGACGGGCGCAACAAGGGGTTCGAGGTCGTGCTTGTCGAGGACGCCTGCCGTGCCATCGACGTCGCCGGGTCGCTGGAGCGGGCGATCGCGGATATGGAGGCGGCAGGCGTCATCCGCACAGGCATGGGAGCGTTAGGTTTCTAAAGCGGGATGGGTTTTCTTCGAATCGCCGTCCCGCTTTAGTCCTTTGTTTCCGCATGATCTCTTTCCGAAAGCCGGAAGCCACCTTTCGGGATCATGCTCTAGGTGTATGATCGCCGTCATCGACAACGAATACACTGGCAGCAGGTTGCGGTGGCAATCCTGGCTTCAGAATCATCAAGCGACCGAGGAATTTTTGCATGGCCGACCCACAACCGCGCAAACCCTACCAGTTTCAGTGGGGAGATAGGGTCAGCCATTCCAACTTCGGTTTGGGTACGGTCAACGGGGTGCCTGTTGCCGTCGACGGAACCGACGCGTCTCCTCGCTTCAGCGTCGAGGATCGTGGCTGGAGGGTGCCGGTGGAATGGGACGATCCGGGACGAACGCCCGGATTGGTGAGCAGTGACTCCATCAAGATGATCGAGCGTCCCGACGCCAAAGGCGGCGCCTACTGGAACAATGAGTTCCAGACGCTTCTGGCTCAACTCGCGAGCGCCCGATCAAGGACGGACGCCTATCTGGGCGAGGCGTTCCGGCATTCCCGGGGATCCCAGGTGGCCGCCATCCGCGAACTTGCCGAGGCCGAGCAGCAGATCCTCGCCAAGGTGCTCCAGTTCCTCAATGTGGATGAGACGGGCCGGCATGCCTGACGCATCGGCGAGAGCCTAGAGCGCCGGGCGAAGAAGTGGGAACCGGTTTTTCGCCCGGCGCGGCAACTCGAAAGCCGGCGTTTCGCGCGATCCCGGAAAATCGCCCGGAACGCTAGGTCGCGCGCTTCCCGCAGTATCTTTTTGTTGCGCCTGTTGCCGCGAACAGGCGAAGGCCACCGTTGCGCCCGCGCAACCAATGCGCGTCACCAGAAGCGCGTTCCGGGCGGTCCCTTGAAGGGGCCGGCGAGGGAGCGGGTGATCCAGCCGCCGTAGAAGTCGCCCTCCTGCGGCGTCACTTTTTCGCCGTCGACGAAGCAGGCGTCGACCCGGCCGGCATAGAAGGCGAAGAAGCCGGCGACGGCGGCAAAATCGGGCGTCGGCTGCGGGTAGGACCAGGCGGCATCCGCAACCCTGCGATCACCGACGACAAGGTCGTGATAGGCGGCGCCGCCTTTCCACTCGCAGAGTGTCCGCGTCGAGGCGGGCACCAGGAGGGCTGTCGCGACGTCCCCCGGCGGAAAATAGTAGGAGGGCGGATGACTGGTCTCGATGGCACGATAGCCCCGCCGCGTCTCGGCGACGACGCGGTCGGCGAAGATCACCTGCAGCGTCGACGTGACGGGCTCGATGCGCGCCGGGCGTGGAAAGTCCCAGACGCTCTCCTGTCCGGGGGCGGGGGGGTCTCGGTGCGGGTGAGGGTTCATCGGACCTATCTGGCGCGGCGAATGCGGGTGACGAGGGCGCTGCCCGGAAGAAAAGCGTCGGCCGAAAGCGCCTGCGATGAATCGCCGTCTCAACTTCCGGAATCAGACTATCAGCAACCCGAATCAGTCTTGCAGAAAGGCGCGCCAAGCAACTGATCAGCCTGCCGGATCATCAGCCGAGCCATAGCGGCGGGAGCTGTCTGGCAGGTGCCTGCGGGTGACGTGCGGGTTCAATCCGGCTCGGGCGGCTGCGGGCTGACCAGCGCCGTCATGGCGCTGTCCGGATCGGTGAGGTCATCGATGACATCGTAGTGATGCCGGCCGGGGCTGACCACGGTCCGCGTGGGGTGGCCGAGACCGTACCAGAGGTTGGCGAGAAGGGCGTTCTGGCGCAGGAACTCCGGCAGTTCGTCGCCGCCGACCCAGCAGGTGACGGGAGCGGCGATCGCCGGGTCGAGCAGCGCCGGACTTTCCGCCCGCGCCTCCGCGCCATCGAGATGCAGCACGGCGTTCATCGCGGTGGCGCGGAGCGGCCGCAAATCGTGCACGCCGCTGATCGACAGGACGGCCGCGATGCGCGCGCGCACGTCGTCCGAGATCGGCGACGGCGCGGCCGCCATGCGGGCGACGAGATGGCCGCCGGCGGAGTGGCCGGCCAATGTGATGGGGCCGTCGACCTTCGCCGCGACATGCTCCAGGAATGCCCCGATCTCCTTGACGATGTCGCCGATCCGAACGTCCGGGCAGAGTGTGTAGCTGGGAATGGCGACGGCAAAGCCGCGGGCCAGCGGTCCCCCGGCCAGATGCGAGAACAGGCTCTTGTCGAACCGCTGCCAGTAGCCGCCATGCACGAAGACGAAGAGACCGCGCGGCGGGTGCACGGGCAGGAAGAAGTCGTAGGCCTGCCTTGCGCCGCCGCCATAGGGCTGGTCGAGACTGCCGCGCCCGTCCGCCATCAGCGCCGCGCGAAAGCTCTCGGCCGCTGCGGTCCAGGCGGGCGCGAAGCGCTCCGAACCCTTCACGGCGCCGGAATTGGAATAGGCGGTGTCGTGGTCCTCGAGGCGCGTCGTCGCATCGATCTTCATGGTGGTCTCCTCGCTGGCTCCGCGGGGCGGAGAGGGGTCGTGCGCCTGAGGAGACATTGCTCATCTGCGCCTGCGGTGGCAACAAGGCTGACGGCTATCGGTTGCCGGCAACAGGGGAGAGACGATGCTTTTGGATGATACGGTCGGCGCCTTCCTTCCCTATCCCGCCGTCCCCGTGGTCTCGGCAAAGGAGGGCGTGCTCGCCGGCCTGCGCCTCGGGGTCAAGGACCTTTACGACGTCGCAGGCTACCGCACCGGCTGCGGAAGTCCCTTCATCCTTGCCGCGAGCGCGGTGAAGACGAGGACGGCCCCTTCGATCCAGAAGCTTCTCGATGCGGGTGCCACCTTCGTCGGCAAGACCCAGACCGACGAACTCGCCTGGTCGCTCTTCGGCATGAATCCGCATTTCGGCACGCCGGTGAACAGCGCCGCCCCCGACCGGATCCCCGGAGGTTCCTCGTCGGGCTCGGCCGCGGCCGTCGCGGCCAATCTCGTCGACATCGGCATCGGCAGCGATACCGGCGGATCGGTCAGGGCGCCGGCAAGCTTCTGCGGCCTCTGGAGTTTTCGTCCGAGCCACGGGCGGATTTCGCTCGACGGGTGCATGGCGCTCGCCGAGAGCTTCGACACGCTCGGCTTCTTCTCCCGCGACGCCGCGACGCTGACGAAGACCGGCGCCGTGCTCCTGGGCGACGATTCGTCTCCTCTGCCGGCGTCGCCGCGCCTATTGCGAGCGGGCGACATGTTCGCGCGGATGGCGGGCGATGCCCGCGCCGTGCTCGATGAAGCCTCGGCCGGGATCCCGGCGCCGGATGTCGACGTCTATGCGGGCCTCGGCGCCGAAACGGTCTACGACGCCTTCCGCATCCTGCAGGCACGCGAAATCCTGCGCGCCTTCGGCCCGTGGATCGACAGGGTTCGCCCGGCGCTCGGCAGCGCGGTCGCGGCACGATTTGCCTATGCGCGCTCGCTGACGGACGAGCAGGAAGAGACGGCGGATGGGGTGCGCGCGCGCTTTCGCGCCGCCATCGACGCGCTGCTCGGCGAGGACGGCGTCCTGATCGCGCCAGCGGTCCACGACGCGCCATTCCGTCTCGACGCAGGCGCGGACGTCCACGAGACCTTCCGCCGCGACGCGATCACCCTCCTGTCCGTCGCCGGTCTCGCCGGCCTTCCGCAGGTGACCCTTCCGGCGGGCCGTGCGAATGGCGGGCCCATCGGCCTGTCGCTGATCGGACCGCGCGGCTCGGACGCCTCGCTCATCGCGCTGGCCACCCGCCTCTTCGTGCGCTGAACCCGCAGGCAATCCCTCCGACGGGCTTGGGATCGGCGGAGGGCCGGACGCAATACGGGCCGGAGCGATCAAAACCACCCGCCGCGGCGTCGCGATTCTTCTGCTGCCGATGAAACCATGGCACACTGCTTGCATTGCCTGCCATGCGGGCGGAAGCCCGTTTTGCGGGGAAGGCTTGCTGGTGGAGATCCAATGAAAATTCGTGCTGGTTTCGATGTGGCCTATGAGTGCTGGCAACCGACGCCGATGCTGCTGGTGCTCAATATCCACCCGTCGCGCCGGGTCGACCTCCTGACGGAACAGACGCTGACCTTCGACCGGGATATCGAGGCCTGGGACTATGTCGACGGTTTCGGCAATGCCTGCAGCCGCATCATGGCGCCGCCCGGACTGACGACGATATCGACCCGCTTCGACGTCTACGACAGCGGCCAGCCCGACATCGCCGCCTGGGACGCGATCCAGCACGACATCAAGGACCTGCCGGACGAGGTTCTCGTCTTCCTCCTCGGCAGTCGCTACTGCGATACCGACCGTCTCGGCAATTTTGCCTGGTCGCAGTTTTCCAACACGCCGCTCGGCTGGGGCCGCGTCCAGGCGATCTGCGACTTCGTGCACAACCATATCCGGTTCGACTACCAGCTCGCGGACGCGACGCGTTCGGCCTTCGGCGGCTTTTCGGAAAGGGTCGGCGTCTGCCGCGATTTCGCGCATCTCGCCATAACCCTGTGCCGATGCATGAACATTCCAGCGCGCTACTGCACCGGCTACCTCGGTGACATCGGCGTTCCCGCCGTGCCGTGTCCGATGGATTTCAGCGCCTGGTTCGAAGTCTATCTCGGCGGCCACTGGTACACCTTCGACGCCCGGCACAACGCGCCGCGCATCGGGCGCATCCTGATGGGAATCGGCCGCGATGCGACCGACGTGGCGCTGACCACGCATTTCGGACCGACGCGGCTGGCGCGCTTCGACGTCATCACCGACGAGATTCTGCCGGAGACCGCCGAGAGTTAGGCTGCGGCGACAAGGACCGGCAGGCGCGTGTGTTCGAGGTCCCCGCAGCGAGCCCGTCGCTCGCCGCCCGGCGCTGCCGCTTTGTCGTGGCGGGGCAGCGATATATCCGCCGAAATATCACGGCTTGCTGCCATCGGTTTTGCGCTATATTTCTGGGGATATAGTGCTGTCGAATGGGGCTTGGCCTGATGTGGGATGGATCGTTGCGTCGCATCGCAGGCCTGGCTGCCGTCTTGGCGCTCTGCCTGGGTCAACCCGCCCGGGCGCTTGCGGAGCCTGTCGTCTTCGCCGCCGCCAGCATGAAGACGGCGCTCGACGAGGTGGCGGGAGCCTGGCGCCGGGAGACGGGGAAAACCGTCGCCATCTCCTACGCGGCGAGTTCCGCCCTTGCCCGGCAGATCGAGGCGGGTGCGCCGGCCGATCTCTTCATCTCGGCCGACCAGGACTGGATGGATTATCTCGCCGAGCGCAAGCTGATCGAGCCGGCGACTCGCACCGACCTCCTCGGCAATTCGATCGTGCTCGTCGCGCCGAAGGGTTCGGGCGCCGACGTCGCCATCACGAACGGGTTTCCGCTGGCGACCCTCCTCGGTGACGGCCGGCTTGCCATGGCCAATGTCGACGCGGTCCCCGCCGGCAGATACGGCAAGGCGGCGCTCGACACTCTCGGCGTATGGGAGAGCGTGAAGGACCGGCTGGCGCAGGCGGAGAACGTACGCGCGGCGCTCGTCCTCGTCGCCCGCGGCGAGACGCCGCTCGGCATCGTCTACGCCACCGACGCCGCCGCCGAGGCGGGCGTAAGCGTCGTCGGCGTCTTCCCGGAAAACGCCCACGAGCCGATCGTCTATCCCGTTGCCCTGACGGCGGAGGCGGCTGATCCGGACGCTGCAGCCTTTCTGGCTTTCCTCCAGGGTGGCACGGCCAGGGCGCTCTTCGAAGAGCAGGGCTTTACCGTTCTCGCCGCGGCTGCGAAGTAGGGCTGGCCGGCATTTACAGGCCCGGGGAGACGAGTGATCGTGGACTGGCTGGCATTGAGCCCGGAGGAGTGGACGGCGGTGCGGCTCAGCATCCGCGTCGCGTTCGTCGCCATGGTCGCCAGCCTGCCCCTCGGCCTTCTCCTCGCCTACGTGCTGGCCCGCGGCGAGTTCTGGGGCAAGGCCTGGCTGAACGGCCTCGTTCACCTGCCGCTGGTGCTGCCGCCCGTCGTCACCGGCTATCTCCTCCTGATCGGCTTCGGCCGGCGCGGACCGATCGGGGCCTTTCTCGAGGCGCATTTCGGCATCGTGTTCTCGTTTCGCTGGACGGGCGCGGCGCTCGCCTGCGCGGTGATGGGCCTGCCGCTGATGGTGCGGGCGATCCGCCTCTCCATCGAAGCGGTGGATCGCCGGCTGGAGGATGCCGCCGGCACGCTCGGCGCCCATCCCGCCATGGTCTTCCTGACCATCACGCTGCCGCTGATCCTGCCCGGCATCATCGCCGGGATGATCCTCTCCTTCGCCAAGGCGATGGGCGAGTTCGGCGCGACGATCACCTTCGTCTCCGCCATTCCCGGCGAGACGCAGACGCTTCCGGCCGCGATCTACGGCTTTCTGCAGGTGCCCGGCGGCGATGCCGGCGCGCTCAGGCTGACGCTGGTGTCGATCGTGATCTCGATGGCCGCCCTGATGCTTTCGGAATTTCTGGCGCGGCGCGTCGGCCGGCGGATCGAGCGGGCATGACCGTCGCGATCGACCTGCGGCACCGGCTCGGCGACTTCTCCCTCGACGTCCGCTTCGACAGCGCCGGCGGGCTCACCGCCTTGTTCGGCCCGTCCGGCTCCGGCAAGACCTCGCTCGTCAACCTCGTTGGCGGCCTGATGCGCCCGGACGAGGGGACGATCGCGGTCGGCGGACAAGTGCTCGTCGACACCGGGAAAGGGGTCTTCGTGCCCAAACACCGTCGACGGCTCGGCTATGTCTTCCAGGATGCGCGGCTGTTTCCCCATCTCACCGTCCGGCAGAACCTCGTCTATGGCCGCTGGTTCACGCCCCGGGAGGAGCGCTACCAGTCCTTCGACCGGGTGGTGGACCTGCTCGGCATCGCGCCGCTGCTGGAGCGGCGGCCGAGCCTCCTGTCGGGCGGCGAACGCCAGCGCGTCGCCATCGGCCGGGCGCTGATCGCCAGTCCCCGTCTCCTCCTGATGGACGAGCCCCTGGCCGCGCTCGACGAGGCCCGCAAGGCGGAGATCCTGCCCTATATCCGGCGCCTGCGCGACGAAGCGGGCATCCCGATCCTCTACGTCAGCCATTCCGTCGCCGAGGTGCTGCAATTGGCATCGATGGTGGTCGTTCTCTCGGCCGGACGCGTCGTCGCCGAAGGCGATCCGGCGGCGACGCTGCGCCGTCTCGACCTCTATCCCATGACCGAAGAGGTCGAGGCCGGCAGCATCGTCGACACCAGGGTCGAGCGCCACGACGAGCATTTCGGCCTGACGCATCTGGCCTCGGCGGCGGGCACGCTGCAGGTGCCGCTGCTGGCGGACGCGATCGGCACCCCGGTGCGGCTGCGGCTGCGGACCCGCGACGTGATGATCGCCACGCGGCGCCCCGAGGGCCTCAGCGCGCTGAACATTCTCTCCGGCACGATCAGGGCGATCACCGACAGCGGTCCGACCTCGGCGGACATCCGGCTCGACTGCCACGGCACCGAAATCTCCGCCCGCATCACCCGGCAATCCGTCGCCATGCTGGACCTCTCGGTCGGCCTCCCGGTCCACGCCGTCGTCAAGACGATCTCCTTCGACCGCGGCGGTGGGGAGCGGGGCGGGCCTCGCGGAGAGGACCGCGACGCGTCTCCGTGATCGCGGCACTCTCCCCGAGGCGACAGGACGGCAGGACAGGCCGTCCTTGACCGGCCGGCACCCTCCGCCGACAGTCGCCCTCCAGCCGATCCACTCCGGGCCGCCGAATGCCAGCCAATGTCACCCTTCGCCTCGATTTCGACGCCGGCCGGCGGCTTGGCCACGGCAAGATCGCCTTGCTCGAGGCCGTAGAGCGGCACGGGTCGATCGCGGCGGCTGGGCGCGAGTTCGGCATGTCCTACCGCCGGGCCTGGCTCCTCGTCGACGAGCTCAACCGGATGTTCTCCGCGCCCATGGTCGCGGCGCGCGGGGGCGGCCGCAATGGCGGCGGAGCGGCGCTGACGGAGACGGGCTCGCGCGTTGTCGCGCTCTACCGCGCTGCCGAAAAGACGATCCTCGCCGGCGCTGCCGCGGAGATCGACGCGCTCGAAGCGCTCCTCGCCACGTCGGCCGCCGACGCGTCGCCGGCTGATCCGTCTCCCCTCGACCTTTCGCCTGGCGAATTGCCCGGCTGACCTTGCGAGAGTCGTCTCCTGGCCCACCCTGGCGGCGCCTTCGCAAAACCGTCATGTCCCCCGCTTAGAGCCTTGCGCGACAGAAGGAATGATATGACCGACATTTCCGTGCGCGGGGTCAGCAAACGCTTCGGCGCGACGCAGGCCCTTGCCGACATCTCCCTCGATTTCGCGTCGGGCTCGTTCACCGCGCTTCTCGGCGCCTCGGGCTGCGGCAAGACCACGCTCCTGCGTCTCATCGCCGGTTTCGAGGCGCCCGACAGCGGCGAGATCCGTTTTGGCGGGGACGTGGTCGCCGACGCCCGGCGTCAGGTGGCGCCCGAACACCGCGGCGTCGGCGTCGTCTTCCAGTCCTATGCGCTGTGGCCGCACATGAATGTCGGCGACAACGTCGCCTATCCCCTGAAGACCCGACGCGTCGGCCGCGAGGAGGTTCAGGCAAGGGTCGAGGCGGTGCTGGCGACCGTCGGCCTGAGCGGGTTCGGCACCCGGCGGATCGAGGAGCTCTCCGGCGGCCAGCGCCAGCGCGTGGCGTTGGCGCGCTGCCTCGTCGCCGAATCGCGGATCATTCTCTTTGACGAGCCGCTGGCCAATCTCGACATGCATCTGCGAGCGTCGATGACGGTCGCCTTTCGCGAGATCCACGATCGCACGGGCACGACCATGGTCTATGTCACGCATGACCAGTCCGAGGCGCTGGCGCTCGCCGACCGGGTGGTGGTCATGCAGGCGGGCCGAATCCTGCAGGCGGACGAACCCGCCAACGTCTACGCCGCGCCGGCGGACAGGACCGTCGCCGGCTTTGTCGGACGAGGATTTCTCGTGCCCTGCGCGGTGTCCGCCTGCCGTGATGGCATGGCCCTTGTCAGCGTCGCCGGCCATTCCTTCGGCGCGCGTCTTGCCGGGGGGAGGGCCGCCACGCTCGGCCCGGCCACCGTTCTTCTCCGACCGGAAACGATGCGGATCGATACGACGGGGATCGCCGCCACCGTCGTCGGTGCGATCTACCGCGGGCCGGTGTTCGAGGTGCTGCTGCGCACGCCATCCGGCGAAACGCTCGCCGTCGACTGCATCCTGCCGCCGGCGATCGGCGACAATGTCCATGTCGCCGTCTCGGACGCCTACGTCGTGCCGGACTGAGCGCGTGCCCGGCCCGAGCGCGTACGGAAAAAGCGCCGGCAGCCGTCAGCGCCAGGGCAGGACGCCTGCCGGCAGGCGCCGGCCCACCCGGTCGAGGACGATCAGGAGGCAGACGACGACCACGACCGTCGACACCGCGATCGCCGCCGCGGCGCTGGCGAGCCCCGCCTCTTCCAGGCTGAAGAGGACGACGCCGAGCGTCTCGTTGCCGCCCGACCAGAGCAGGGCGGAGACAGTCAACTCGTTGAAGGCGCTCATGAACACGAGCAGCGCGCCGGCCACCGCCGCCGGCAGCGCGAGCGGCGCGGTGATCGTCGTCAGGCGTCGAAGCGGGCCGGCCCCGGCAACGGCGGCGGCCTCCGTCAGGTCGCCCGAGATCTGTCCGATCGACGCCTCCACCGGCTGCAGGGCCAGTGTTGCAAAACGCATGAGATAGGCCACGAGGATGATCGCGGCCGTGCCGTAGAGGCTGCCGATCAGGGGCAGCGGGCGCAGGAACAGGAGGATGCAGGCGATGGCAAGGACGATGCCGGGAACGGCATAGGCCAGCGCCAGCGAGCCGAAGAGCAGTTTTCGCCAGCGCAGCCCGAAACGCTGGCTGGCGACGATGAGCGGCACCGCGATCACGGCGAGCAGCAGCGCCGCCGTGCCGGCGAGGAGGAACGAGTTGCGGAAGGCGCGAAGCGTCGATGCCTGCCGGGTCAGCACCTCGGCGAAATTGTCGAGCGTGACCGTGGCGAGCGACAGCTTGACGCCGACGGTCGGCACCAGCGCCGTCGACAGGAGCGCCAGCGCGGGCAGGACGAGGATCAGCGCGACGACGGCCCAGGCCGCAAGCCCGAGCGGCCAGCGCCAGGGTCCGAGCCGAAACGTCGCCGGCGTGCCGATGCCGAGGCGGTGGCCCGCACGCCGCAGCGCGAAGGACTGGCAGGCGACGCCGAGGAGCGCCAGGCCCGCGATCAGCGTCGACAGTGCCGCGACCTCCGGCAGGACGCTCGGCCCGAAACTCGACAGTTTCTGATAGATCAGCGTCGCCAGCGTCAGATAGTTGACGGGAAGGCCGAGCAGCGCCGGAATGCCGAAATTGCCGACGCCGGAGACGAAGGCGAGCGCCGCGGCGGCGGCGAAATAGGGCGCTGCAACGGGCAGGATGATGGCGCGGAGCGTCGCGACCGCGCCCGCGCCCGAGGCGCGGGAGGCCTCCGTCAGGTCGCGCGGTATCCGGGCGAAGCCGGCGCGCAGGGTGATGAAGACGATCGGCGCATGCTGGATGCCGTAGAGCCAGATGATGCCGCCGCGGCCATGCAGCGGGTTCGCGGTGCCTGGAGGCGGTGCCAGGCCGAGGGCGCCGAGGAGCGCGCTCGACGGACCGAGCAACTGGAGGAAGGCGAGCGCGGTCACCTGCGGCGCGATCATCAGCGGCAGCAGGAAGAGAAAGCCGATCGTGCGCTTGCCCGGCAGGTCGGTCATCGAGACGGCGACGGCAAAGGCCGTGCCGAGGGCGAGCGCGATGAGCGCACCGCAGAAAGCGGTGTCGAGCGTATGCCAGGTCGCGCGAAGGGCCGAGGCCTTGCCGAGCCGTTCGGCAAACGCCTGGAGATCGACAAGGCCGCCTGGCACCAGTGCCTCGACGACGATCCGCCCCATCGGCAGCGCACCGAGACAGAGGATCACGGCGAGCGCCACGGCCGGGCCGAAGGGGAGGCGTAAAAACGGCCGCGGGGGGAAGCCGCGGCCGGATAAAGACGTCAGGGACATCGCGGCTTTCGGGTTACTGGGCCATCGCTTCGGTGAACTTTTCCTTGTTGGCGGTCTCGTTGGCAAGCGCTGCGGCCGCATCATAGGGCAGGACCTTGATCGCCGAGCGCTCGGGATAGCCGGCAGGCAGAGCGACGCCCGCGCGCGCCGGGATGTAGCCCTGGCTGGACGCCAGCGCCTGGCCCTTTTCCGACAGGACGAAATCGACGAAAGCCTTGGCGGCTTCCGGATTCTTCGCCGTGGAGAGGATCGCGACCGGCTCGGTGACGGCCGAGACGCCCTCGGCCGGGAACACGAACTCGACCGGCGCGCCCTTGGCCTTTTCGCGGATCGGCATGTAGTCGACGATCATGCCGTAGAGTTTTTCGCCGCCGGAAACGGCCTTCAGGACGTCGCCATTGCCGCCCGAGGCCTGTGCGCCGTTTTCGGCGAGCTTCTCGTAATAGCCCCAGCCAGCGCCGAGATTGTCGGTGAGGGTGACCGCATGGATGAGGGCGGCGCCCGAGGTCAGCGGGCTCGGCATGGCGACGAGACCCTTGGCTTCAGGCTTTTCCAGATCGGCCCAGCTTGCCGGCACGAAGGGCGCCTTGGTGTTGTAGACGATGCCGGTGGTGATGAGCTTGGTCGAGAAATAGGTCTTGTCCGGGTCGGACTGGGCATCGGCAAAGGCCGTGAGATCGGCCTCGGGATAGGCCATCAGCCGTCCCTCCTTCTTCAGGCCCTGCATGGTCACGACGTCGGCGATGAGGAGAAGGTCCGGCTGCGGGGCGCCTGCCTCGATCTCGGCGCGGAGCTTGGCCATGATCTTCGGCGTGCCGTCGCGGATCCAGTCGACCTTCACGCCCGGGTTCTCCGCCATGAAGGCGTCGACCGTCTGCTGCGCGTCGGTGTTCGGCTGGCTGGTGTAGAGAACCAGCGTGCCGTCGACGGCGAAAGCCGGGCTGGCGGCAAGAAGACAGGCGGCGATGATGGCGGAGCGCATGGAGACCTCTGTTCCGGAGCAAGTGCGAAAGGCTGCAGTAGCCCCCCGAAATGACGGCGCGATGACAGCCGGCCGCGCGGCAGAATGTCGGCGGGACGGGCCGCCGGCAAGGACGGCGCCTTCACAATTTCAAGGGATGGGCGCGAAGGCCGGGGGATGCGTCCCGGCGCGGCAACGTCGTTAACAAAATGGTCACGGCTCCCGCCGATGGTGCGCGGGCACACTTCAAGGAGCCAAGCATGACGGACACGGTTGGAATCGCGGGCGGCCAGATCCTCGCCTTCATCGAGCGGATCGAGCAGATCGAGACGGAGATCGCCGAACTGAACGAGGGCAAGAAGGAAACCTTCGCGGAAGCCAAGGGCGAGGGTTTCGACGTCAAGATCCTGAAAGAGATCATCAAGCTGCGCAAGCAGGACAAGGACGAGCGGGACGAGCACGAAACCGTCCTCGACCTCTATGTCCGCGCGATCGAGGAGGCCGAGAAGGCTCCGGCGGCGAAGGCCGCCTGACACGGCAGGGTGAGGGATCGGCCGGCGGCCGGTCCCTCCCGCGCGGCATCGTTCCGGCCGACGCGGCTCCGACGTCCGGCCGAGGCACTTCACGGCCGTCGTCAGTGTAGCGCGATGCCTCGATCATCGTTGCGGCCGGCCGACCACGCGGGGGCGGCGCGCCCGTCCATCGAGCCTGTCGGCGATGGCGATGTCTTTCGTGGCAGGGCCGGCTGGCTGCATTCCGTCGCCGGCAAGGCGAGCGGGCTATTCGCGCTTGCGCTTCTTGAAGACGCGTTCGACATGGTGGGTCTTGATGAAGTCGGCGAGGCGCTGGGCGATTTCGGCGGGCATGGGCGCGACGTCGACCATCAAATTGCCGGCCTCCGTCATCGCCTCGCCCTCGGCGGGGTCCGCCGTGACCGAGAGGAGGCGGACGCCCGTGTCCTCGATCGACAGCGTCACCCAGAGCATCGCCTCGCCGGACGCGAGATTGTCGCGGTAGTTGCCCGTTTCCACGCGGTGGAACTCGACATCGGCGGAGCCGGCATACAGCAGAGCGACGCCGTCTTCCTCGCCGAGGAGATGGCCGTCGGCCGTGCCGGCGGCTTCCGGCACGATCGCCGCGACGCGATAGGCGTGGGTCGCCCAGGGGCTCGACGACGGGCGCCGCTCGACCACGACCCCGACACGGAAGTTTGGGCCTGACATGCTCAGCTCGTCTCCTCTTGCGTTCGAAGCGGCAATCCCACGACGAGGTTCTGCGGCTTCATCCTCACTTCGCCGCTCGGCGTCATTGCGAGGAGAAGCCAGACCGGCCGCGCGCCGATCACCGGGAGCGCTTCCTCCGGGCTTGAGAATCGCAGCGCGAAGAGCCCGATGATCCGCTCGGCATCGCCGTCGCCGAGGTGCTCGCCGCGCCAGAGCGCGTTGCCGATGCGCGTCGCCTCGGCGTCGAGACCGACGAACCAGGCCCAGTCCTCCTCGTCCGCGCGCACCTCGGGCGTCACGGTCACGGTCACGCCGAGGAGATGGGCGACCCACAGCTCGATAACCCGCGCCAGGCCCCGCCGCGAGGCGACGCCGCCGGAAAAGGAGAGGACGAGGTCGAAGGATTCGCTGCGGTGGACGTAGGAGGCGGCGTTCTCGTCGGTGAGGACGTCGAGTTCGGTGACGACGGGTTCGGCGAACATCTGCAGCAGCGGCGGTGACGAGCGGCCACGGTCTTCCTGCAGCTCGATGATCTCGGCATCGGCGAGAAGCAGGGCTCCCGCCTCGACGCTGGCGCGCTGCGGCCGAAAGAACAGCTCGGCGGCGCGCAGGACATGCGCGTCGTCACAGCCGTCGAGGACGTTGCGCAGGATCACCTGCGTCAGCTGGTTGACGAAGAGCGGCGGCGTCTGCCGCATCGATCCGCGGACGAGCTCGAGATAGGCCGCCTCCAGCGTCGGGGCCGATGCCAGCCGGTCGCGGAAGGCGAGCATGACCCGCCAGTTCTCCTGCGCGTCCGCGTCCTCGAGAGCGGCAATCTCGGATGCCTCGACCGCACGGCGCGGATCGTCGAGGAGCGCTGAGTGAAGGCTCCGCTCGGCCGCGCAGGCCTCGGGCGGGGGCATCAGTTCCGGCCGGGCGAAATGCGCCTTCAGATAGTCGTCGGTGAGGACGAGGCGTCCGTTCTCGTCCCGGTCGAGAAGCTGGTGTCCGGAAGAGACCCAGAAATCGGTCATGTCGGGCCTCGTATCAGTGCGTGCAGATCGACCGCCTCGGTGACGGCACCCTCGTCTTCATCATCGAGCGCCACGATGTCGAAGGCGCGCGTGTGCTGGACGAGGTCGTCGCGCTTTTTCAGCGTGCGGAATCGTTCGCGGATGCCGTCATCCTCGATGCTGCGCTGCACGGCGAGGATCGTGTTCTCCGGATGGTCGCACAGCGAGGCGGCGAACGCGATCTCCTCCTCGGCCGCGGCGCGTGCCGAGGCCTCGTCCGGCGCGCCCAGATGGACGACGAGCTGTCGCGCGAGCAGGGAAACGGCCGCCTCCCGTTCGGCGGCACTGACGGGGGTGACCACGACGAGCGTCGACCAGCCGAAGCTCGACAGGCCGAGCAGCCCGGAGCGGAATGCTTGCCGCTGCTTGCCCGCGAGCGCGGAGACATCGCGCGTCCAGAAGCGGAAGGCGCCCGAGACGGCCCATTCGCCCGGCTCTGCGACCTCGTCGAAGACGAATTCATCCGACGGATCGAGACGGATCGTGCGCGGCAGCTTGAGAATGCCGGTCAAATCCACGGCGTCCCGGTCGCGGGATCGAGCCATGACACCGTCGTGAGCGCGTCCCCGAGCGATCGGCTCGAACCATCGGAAAGCATATCGCCGTCGTCGAGGATCTCGACGGCTTCTCCGCGCCAGCGGTGCAGCCAGTTCAGACGCACTGCCTCAAACCCTTCTTCGGCCCAGACATTCGTCTCGCGCAGGAAGGTCCGGGCAAATCCCTCGACGAGCATCCCGGGGTTCAAGTCTTCAAATCCCTGCTCGTCAAGTCCGCCGAGCAGCGGGCGCAGCCCGGCTTCGCCGGCCTGCATCACGACGAGGCGGATCGTCACACCGAGGACCAGCCAGGCGGGAACGGCGTCTTCCGGCGTGCCTTCCGGCCAGGCGAGGCGAAGGCCGCCGACCAGGGCGCCGTCCACCCGGATCGCATCCGGCCAGTCCAGCGAAATGTCGACCTGGGCCGGGGCATGGCTGCTGAGGGCATCGCAGAGTGCATTGCCGGCGGCATAGGCGACGCGGCGGGCCGGAGCGAGCGGCTCCTCGGGCTCGAGCACGAGCGCAAATTCCGCCAGATGAAAGCGGCGCGCCCAGATGAGGGTCCCAGCGCCCGCCGCGGACGCGATCTCCCTGGCATGGGAAAAGGGATCGACAACCTCGCGCACCACATGAAGCGTGTAGGGCGGCGGCAGCAGCAGGTCAGGAGCCGTCGAAGGGGAGCGGGGCAGGGGCATGATCACACGGATTCGGATTGACTTTGGACAGTTTACAATGGTTCTAGCCTGAACGGCCAGCGCCGAAAACCCAATAGCGTCAACGAGGATCGCCCAGACAGTGCCCATCTTTGCAATGGACAGGCCGAGACAGACCGCGCTTTCCGCGCTCGGCGCGCGGGTGGTGGCGGAGCCGCCGGTGGTGACGCTGTCGAGCGACGGCGTCGTTCTCGTCCACGGCAGTGGCAGGGCGGCGATCGACGCGGGCATCGCGCTGTCCGACCGGCTCGACGTAACGGTGATCCTGTCCGGCGGCGAGTTGATTGATATTCCCGGCGATCTTGCCTTCCCGGTCGTTTTCGGCCGCGTCGTTTCGGCATCCGGCCATTTCGGCGCCTATGAGGCCGTCGTTGACGGCTTTGCCGCTACCAAGGGTGGTCCGGTGCGGGACGGCGCGGTGTCGCGGTGCGCCCTGATCCTCGATCTGTCGGAGGCGCCGGCGCTGTTTCCCGCCTTCGAGGCCCGCGAGGGTTACTTCAAGGTCGATCCGGCCAACGGCATGGCCCTGTCACGGGCGCTGGAGGAGGCCGGCGCGCTCGTCGGGGAGTTCGACAAGCCGAAATACATCGCGTTCCGGCCCGAGCTCTGCGCCCATTCGCGCTCCTCGATCACGGGCTGCACGAAATGCCTCGATGCCTGCGCGATGGAGGCGATCACACCGCTCGGCGATGTCGTGGCGATCGACGCCATGGTCTGTGCCGGCTGTGGAAACTGTGCGGCGGTCTGTCCGACGGGCGCTGCCTCCTACACCGTTCCGCCGACCGACGAGCAGCTTGCCCGCCTGCGGGCGATGATCCTGGCCTATCGCGACGCAGGCGGGTCCGATGCCATCCTCCTGATCCATGACGTCACGGTGGGACGCCCCCTGATCGCGGCGATCGGCGCAGGGTTGCCGGCGACAGTGCTGCCTTTCGAGGTAAACGAGATCAAGCAGATCGGTATCGAAGTCCTGGCCGCGGCTCTCGCCTATGGCGTGTCGGGCGTCCGTCTCCTGACCCGCAAGGCGCCGAAGAATGGCATGGTCGCGCTTGCCGGGACGGTCGCCATCGCCACCACCTTCGCGGAGGCTTTGGGTTACGGGGAAGGGGCCTGTGCGATCGTCCAGGCCGATGCGCCGGACGACCTGCTCGCCGCGCTGGCCGCCCTGCCGATGGGAACGCCGAGCCCGAGCCCCTCGCGCTTTGCACCCGTCGGCGCCAAGCGCGGGCTTCTGGAGTTCAGCCTGCGCACCATGCACGAGGTCGCACCGGCGCCCGTCGCGCTCGTGCCCCTGCCGGAAGGCGCGCCCTTCGGAACGGTTCTGGTCGAGACCGAGGGCTGCACGCTCTGCCACTCCTGCGTGTCGGCCTGCCCGACCGGGGCTCTGTCGGCAGGCGAGGACCGGCCGATGCTGCGCTTCTCGCAGAATGCCTGCGTCCAGTGCGGCCTGTGCGCCGCGACATGCCCCGAGGACGTCATCACGCTCCGCCCGCAGCTCGATTTCGCCGCCTGGAACGCACCGCGCGTGACGTTGAAGGAGGAGGAGCCCTATCCTTGCGTCCGCTGCGCAAAACCCTTCGGCACGAGAAGCACGATCGAGCGCGTGATCGCCAAGCTCGAGGGCAGCCACTGGATGTTCACCGGCGAGAATGCGCGCCGGCTGGACGCCATCCGGATGTGCGAGCCCTGCCGCGTCGAGTCCGCGCTGAACGAGGGCTTCGACCCCTATGCCGGCCCGGCGCGTCAGCGCCCGCGGACCGCGGCGGACTATGCGGTGGTGGACGACGAGGCCTGAGCGGGACGAGAGCGCGCCGGGATCACTTCTTCTCGGCCGTCGCTCGCTCGAGAAAATCGACGAGCGCCTCGCGGCTTTCGGCACGGAGGATGGTCTGCTCGGGCATCTTCGTGCCCGGCGTATAGGCATGGGGACCGATTTCGAAGAGGCGGGCGATCGTCTCTTTCGTCCAGACGATGTCGTGGCCGGCAAAGGCCGGCGAGTAGTCGTAGTCCGGCAGCGAGGCGATGCGGCGACCCATGATGCCGTGAAGCGTCGGTCCGGCACGCGTGCCGTCGCCCGGCTGCAGGGTGTGGCAGGCGACGCAGGCGCGATAGACCGCCGCGCCGGGGTCGTCGCCATAGGGAGCCAGCGGGTCGGTCTCCGCCAGAAGGATCGTGTTGCCGAGATGGGCACCTGTCCTGGCGTCCCACCGCCGGACGACATGATCGTTCCCGCCGGTCAGAAGCTCTGGGGTGCCCGGCACGAAAGCGAGCGACCAGACGGGCATTCCCGGGCCGACAAGTGCTCGAAGGGGCTTTAGCGTGCGCCCGTCCAGGATCTGCACGACGCCGCGGAGGCCGGAGGCGGCGATCGTCCGTCCGTCCCCCGACACGGCGATCGCCGAGATCGGTGTCGGCGCAATCTCGACCTCGTCGGCGACGCTGCCATCGGATGTCGAAACGAGCCGCAGGCGACCGTCGCCGCCGCCGACCGCCAGTGTGGCGTCACCGACTATCGCCAGGGCGTTTAACGGCGTGTCGAAGGTCGTGACGCGGGCGGCACCGCTGGCGGGCCAGATGCGCAGCGTTCCGTCATAGCCGATGGTCGCGACCTCCCCCCTGGCGAGAAAGCCGATCCCGTTGACATTGCCCTGGTGGCCTTGGAGGACGCGGGGGGCGCTTTTGCCGTCGAGGGGCCAGACCCGGGCGCTGCCATCCCACGCGGCCGATCCGAGATGCGACCCGTCGGGGGCGAGCGCGAGCGCCACGATCGGCCCTTCATGGCCCTCGAGCACGCGCAGCGGAACGGCGCTTCCGGCCGCCCAGATCGCGATCCGACCGTCATCGCCCGCCGTGGCGAAACGGGCGGCCTCTGAAGGGAGATCCGGCAGGAAGATCGCCGCGTTGACCGAGCCTGCGTGGAACCGGAAGACCTGCCGGGCCGACGCCGTTTCGAGCGACCACAGGATCGCCGTCGAATCGAAGCTGCCGGACAGGGCTCCCCGACCGTCCGCGGTGACGGAGAGGGCGCGAACGGGCCCGCCATGGCCGCGAAGGTCGGCCGCGAGCGACCGGGGCGCGAGCATGGCGACGAGAAGGCCGACGAGAAGGGCGAGAATGAGGGAGCGTTTCATCCCGCGATCCTGCTTTGCCGGCGCGCGTCACGCAATCCTCCGGCCATGCCGCAAGGCGCCCTCTTCCAAGGTCGATCCCCCCGCTCCGGATAAGCGCTTGCAATGGCTGTGTCCGCGGGAAAGAGTGCGCCATGAGCACCGACTTCATCGCCCGCTGGTCGCGCCGCAAGCGCGGCGCCGACCCATCGTCGGCCCTTCCGACGCCGCCAGAGGATGCGAGCCCAGACCTCTCCGCCGGCATTGACGGCGAAGCCGCGGAGGCCGGCTTGCCCGCAGAGATCGCTTGGCAAGGGGAGGGCGATTCGATCCTCGCCCCCCTGTCTGCAGATGAGCTTGCGGACCTGCCGTCTCCCGAAGAGTTGACCGCGGCATCGGACATCACCGGCTTTCTGCGCAGCGGTGTTCCCGCTGCACTGCGCAACCGGGCGCTGCGGCGGATGTGGTCCATCGATCCGGCCATTCGCGACGCCATCGGCGACGCGCGCGACTATGCCTGGGACTGGAACGTTCCCGGCGGTATGCCGGTCTCCGGTCCGATCCCCGCTTCGATCGATATCGACAAGATGGTCCGCGGCATCTTCGGGACCGAGAAAAGCGAGGAGGTCGAGCCCGAAACCGACCCGGTGCCCGCCGAGATCCCGGGACCGTGTCCGGTCCCGGCCGAAATCCCCGTCGCGGAGGGACCCGACGGCAGCGAGCCGTCATCGGCCACGGCTGAAATGCGCGCCGAGGCCGCCCCTCTCGCTCCCGAGCATCCAGCCGAGACGCCTTTGGCGTCGGCGCAGGCGCGCCCGCTTCGCCACGGCGGGGCACTGCCGGGTTGAGGCACGATATTTAGGCGGCTTCCTGTTTGGAACCGTTCAAAAAAAGAGTTGCATCGCCTGTCTTCCGCTTTATCGTCCGCCAGACCGGACGAGACAGCATTCGCTTGAGATTTCCGGTCATTCACAGGATATCGGCGCTTGAGGCAGGACGAGAACGACGCGGCTTCCCGGCAGTATATGCCAGACGAGCAGGATCTGCCCGCTGGGGAAATGGTGCCCGCGATCGATCCGGCTGCTGCAGGTGAGCGTGATCCGGCCGACATCGCGCGGGCGCACCTCTACCGAATGCTGGCGGTTCTTTTCGCGCGGGCTCCGACGCACTCCACCCTTGCCGCACTGGCGGGTATCGAAGGCGGACAGGGCGCCATCGGCGACGCCTGCCGCGCCCTTGCGGCGAAGGCGTCGATGGCTGCTCCGGATGTCCTCGAGCGCGAATATTTCGATCTCTTCATCGGCGTCGGACGCGGCGAAATCGTGCCGTATGGCTCCTACTATGTGACGGGCTTTCTCCAGGAGAAGCCGCTGGCGCGGCTTCGGCAGGATCTGGGCGAGCTTGGGATCGAGCGGCGGCCGGGGAGCCGCGAGCTCGAGGATCATATCGCCGTCGTGTGCGAAATCCTGGCGGGTCTCGCCGATGGTGGTTTCGGGACGCCCGAGGGGGCCGACGAGCGATTCTTCGTTCGTCATCTCATGCCCTGGGGAGCGCGGTTCTTCGCGGATGTCGCCGCGGCGAGGGCCTCTGATTTTTACAGGAACGTCGCCGCCGTCGGATCGGCCCTGATGGCCATCGAGGCCGAGGCCTCGGTCCGTGCCGCATGATGCGTCGGACGTTGCGACAACAGCATTCTGGGAGGAAAACACGATGACGTCAGATACCCGCGAGAAGGTCAGTCGCAGAGGCTTCCTCCGTTCGGCTTCGGGTGTTGCCACGGTCGCCGCCGTCACCGCGACGATCTCGCCGGCGATGGTCACCGAGGCGCAGGCCTATGATCCGGGCCCCGAGGAGACCGGAGCCAAGTATCAGCCCGACGCTGCCGACGTTCAGGCCTTCTATCGGTCGAACGGCTACGAAACCCTGAAGGACAAGTGAGGCCGCCATGCTGACCAAGCGCAAGTCCGCCGCTGCCGGCGCCGCGGTACCCTCCGTTGCCGCCTCCCTCCCGGCGCAGGCCCCGCGCGGGCTCGATCGCCGCGCCTTCCTGCGCAATTCCGGCCTTGCCGTCGGTGGCGTGGCCGTGTTCGGCGCGATGGCGCCGGGTGCCGTGCGCAAGGCCGAGGCGATCGCCGGCCCGATGCCCGGCGTGCCGATCGTCATCAAGAAGAACATCTGCACCCATTGCTCCGTCGGCTGCACCGTGACCGCCGAAGTGCAGAACGGCGTCTGGACGGGGCAGGAGCCGAGCTGGGGCAGCCCGATCAACCGCGGCACGCACTGCGCCAAGGGCGCGGCCCTGCGCGAGATCGTGCACGGCGACCGCCGCCTCAAATATCCGCTGAAACTGGTCGACGGGGCGTGGCAGCGCCTCAGCTGGGAACAGGCGATCGCCGAGATCGGCGACAAGATGGCGGAGATCCGCGAGACCTCCGGCGCCGACGCCATGTACCTGCTCGGCTCGGCCAAGTTCACCAATGAAGGCGCCTATCTCTTCCGCAAGTTCGGTGCCTTCTGGGGCACGAATTCGGTCGATCACCAGGCCCGTATCTGCCACTCGACGACCGTTGCCGGCGTCGCCAATACCTGGGGCTACGGCGCCCAGACCAATTCCTACAACGATATCCGCAACGCCAAGACCATGATCATCATGGGCGGCAATCCGGCGGAGGCCCATCCGGTCGCCATGCAGCACGTCCTGGCGGGCAAGGAACTGAATCGCGCGAACATGATCGTCATCGATCCGCGTTTCACCCGCACCGCCGCGCACGGCACGGAATACGTGCGCCTGCGCGCCGGTACCGACATTCCGGTGATCTGGGGCATTCTCTGGCATGTCTTCCAGAACGGCTGGGAGGACAAGGAATTCATCCGTACCCGCGTCTACGGCATGGACGAGGTCCGCAAGGAAGTCGCCAAGTGGACACCGGACGAGGTGGAGCGTGTCTCCGGCGTTCCCGGCGAGCAGCTGAAGCGCGTCGCCTACCTCTTCAGCCAGGAAAAGCCCTCGACGCTGATCTGGTGCATGGGCGCGACCCAGCACACCGTCGGCACGGCCAATGTGCGCGCCTACTGCACGCTGGTCCTGGCGACCGGCAACGTCGGCAAGCCGGGTACCGGCGCCAACATCTTCCGCGGCCACACGAACGTTCAGGGCGCCACGGATCTCGGCCTCGACGTGACGTCGCTGCCGCTCTACTACGGCCTGACCGAAGGCGGGTGGAAGCACTGGTCGCGCGTCTGGGAGGTCGAGTACGAGTACCTCCAGAGCCGTTTCGACGAAGTGCCGGCAAAGGGTGGGCGCAAGCCGCGCTCGCGCAAGGACAACATGGAGACCCCCGGTCTCACGTCCACGCGCTGGTTCGACGCCGTCACGCTGGCGGAGGAGGACATCGACCAGCGCAGTCCGTTGCGCGGCATGTTCGTGATGGGCCATGGCGGCAACACCGTCACGCGCATTCCCGAGATGCTGAAGGCGCTGGAGAAGCTGGAGCTTCTCGTCGTCGCCGATCCGCACCCGACGACCTTCGCGGCGATCCCGGGACGGCGCAACGGCACTTATCTGCTTCCGATCGCGACATCCCTCGAATGCGACGGGTCACGTACGGCGTCGAACCGCTCGCTCCAGTGGGGAGAGAAGATCGTCGAGCCGGCATTCGAGGCTCGAACCGACTACGACGTGATCTACGACTTCGCCGCCAAGCTTGGCTTCGCCGATCAGATGTTCAAGAACATCGCCCGCGTCGACGGCAAGGTTGTTGCGGAGGACGTGCTGCGCGAGATCAACCGCGGCGGATTCTCGACCGGCTATTGCGGCCAGTCGCCGGAGCGGCTGAAGGCGCATATGCGCAATCAGGAGAAATTCGATCTCGTGACCTTGCGGGCTCCGGTGGACGATCCGGAAGTCGGCGGCGAATATTACGGTCTGCCCTGGCCGTGCTGGGGAACGCCCGAGATGAAGCATCCGGGGTCGCCCTTGCTGTACCGGACCGAGGTCTCGATCTGGGAAGGTGGCGGCACGTTCCGGGCGCGCTTCGGCGTCGAGCGCAACGGGGAGACGCTTCTGGCCGAGGACTCCTTCTCCAAGGATTCCGATCTGACCGACGGCTATCCGGAGATCAACTTCGGCATCCTGAAGAAGCTCGGCTGGGAAAAGGACCTGCGGCCGGCGGAACTGGCGACGATCCTTCGCGTCGGCGGCGAAAAGCCCGATGCGGTCAGCTGGGCGACGGATCTTTCAGGCGGAATCCAGCGCGTGTGCATGGACCATGGCGTCATGCACTACGGCAACGGCAAGGCCCGCGTCGTCGCCTGGAACCTGCCCGATCCTGTGCCCGTCCACCGTGAGCCGATCTACTCGGCGCGGCCCGAACTCGTCGCCAAATATCCGACGCGGCCGGACGAGATGCAGTTCCGCCTGCCGAACATCGGCTTTTCCGTCCAGAAAGCCGCTGTCGACAACAACGTCTTCCGCAGCTTCCCGATCATCCTGACCTCGGGACGCCTCGTGGAATACGAAGGTGGCGGCGAGGAGACGCGGTCGAACAAGTGGCTGGCGGAACTCCAGCAGGACATGTTCGTGGAGATCAATCCGCTGGATGCGGAGGCTCGCGGCGTCGTGGACGGCAGCTTCGTCTGGGTGATGGGGACCGAGAACGCGGCGAAGACGCGGGTCAAGGCGCTCGTGACGGAACGCGTGGGGCCGGGCGTCGCCTTCATGCCCTTCCACTTCTCCGGCTACTACCAGGGCGCCGACTGGCGCGAGCATTATCCCGCAGGCACCGATCCCATCGTGCTCGGCGAATCCGTCAATACCGTCACGACATACGGCTACGACCCGGTGACCGGCATGCAGGAGACCAAGGTCGTCCTCTGCCAGATCGCCGCGGCATAAGGGAGGCCAGACATGGCGCGCATGAAGTTTCTCTGCGACTCGGATCGCTGCATCGAATGCAACGCCTGCGTCACTGCCTGCAAAAACGAGCACGACGTTCCCTGGGGCATCAACCGCCGCCGGGTCGTTACGCTGAACGACGGAAAGCCGGGCGAGCGGTCGGTTTCGATGGCCTGCATGCACTGCACCGATGCGCCTTGCGCGGCGGTGTGCCCGGTCGACTGCTTCTTCACCACCGCCGATGGCGTCGTCCTGCATTCGAAGGACCTCTGCATCGGCTGCGGATACTGCTTCTACGCCTGCCCCTTCGGCGCGCCGCAATATCCGCGCGTCGGCAATTTCGGCTCGCGCGGCAAGATGGACAAGTGCACCTTCTGCGCCGGCGGTCCGGAAGCCGACAGCACCGAGGCGGAATACGCCAAATACGGCAAGAACCGGCTCGCCGAGGGCAAGCTGCCGATGTGCGCGGAAATGTGCTCGACGAAATCGCTTCTGGCCGGCGACGGCGAGATCATCGCGAACATCTACAAGGAGCGGGTGGCCCGGCGCGGCTATGGCTCCGGCGCCTGGGGCTGGCAGACGGCCTATCGTGAAACCGTGCAGACGTGAGGGCGGGGACGATGACGCGATTTTTCACTCTGGCAGCCTCGGTCCTGCTCGGCCTTGCCGTGCTCGCCGGCCCGGCCGCGTCCCAGGACCAGCCGGGGGGCGTGCCGACGCAGGCAACGACCGATCCGAGCGGCCAGAACCCGACCGCCGCCGCGCCCACCGAAACCGAGCTTCTCAACGCCCTCAAGGGCGGCAAGATCGTCGGCCGCGTCACCATTCCCGATGGCAAGGCGGCCGTCCTGGAGCAGCCGGAGGGGCGCGACTACCGCAGCTTCCACGAGGGCTGGCTTCCCTGGATCGGCGGCATCGCCGTTCTCGGCATGCTGATCGCGCTCGCGCTGTTCTACATGACCCGCGGCCGTATCATGATGGAGGACGGCCCCGATACCGGCCGCAAGATCCTGCGCTTCGGCGCGATCGAGCGGATGAACCACTGGATGACCGCCTCGGCCTTCATTCTCCTGGCGCTGACCGGGCTGAACTATATCTTCGGCAAGCGGCTGATCTTTCCCCTCGTCGGCCCCGACGCTTTCGCCGCCATGAGCCAGTGGAGCAAGTATATCCACAACTACGTCTCCTGGGCCTTCATGCTCGGTCTCGTCGTCATGATCCTGGTGTGGATCAAGGACAACATCCCCGACCGCACCGACGTGCGCTGGTTGAAGGAACTCGGCGGCTTCGCGGGCAAGGGCCACCCGCCGGCAAAACGCTTCAATGCCGGCCAGAAGGGCATATTCTGGTCGGTGGCGATCGGCGGAGTGGCCCTGTCGGCCACGGGCCTGGCAATGCTTTTCCCGTTCACCGTCCTCGACGTCAACGGCATGCAGACGGCTCAGTACATCCATGCCATCGTCGGCGTCCTGCTCATCGCCATCATGATCGCCCACATCTATATCGGCTCGCTCGGTATGGAGGGAGCCTACGATGCCATGGGAAGCGGCGAGGTCGACCTCCGCTGGGCCAAGACGCATCACAGCCTCTGGGTCGAAGAGGAAGAGGCGCGCGCGGCCAAGACGATTCGGCCCGGCGCGGTTCCGGCGGAGTAGAGACCATGCAGCTCAAGATCCTTGCTCTGCTTCTCGCCAGTGGCAGCATCATTGCCCCAGCGGGTGCTCAGACGGCGTCGCCGCCCGCCGCCGAAGCGCCGGCCGCTGTCGTCGCACCGGCACCCGAGACCGGCGCGCAGGCCGCCCCGCAAGCGCCGGCCACCGCTCCAAACCAGGTTCCGGCAGCACCGACTGGCGTGACGCCGCCGGCGACCGCGACCGTCGCCGCACCCGCCGCGACGGCTGCGGCGGGTGCGGCCAACATCTGCACCGAGCTCGTCGCCTATCTCACGCCGAAGCCGCCCGCGCCGCCGACGCCCGGCCAGCCGGCAGCGCCGACGGCGGCAGCGACCCCGCCGCCTGCCGGGACCACGACGACCACCCCTGGCGCCGCCGCCCCGGCCACGGGCCAGGCCGCAGCGCCTGCCGCGACAGACGCTGCAGGTGTCGCGCCGGCCGCGGGCCAGATCGCGGCGACGACCGCCTCTGGCGCAGCTGCCGCGGCGACCGAAGGCCAGCCTGCCGCGCCTGCCGCGCCTGCAGCCTCCGGCACTGCCACCGCGCCGACTGCCGATCAGGCCGCGGCACCTGCCGCAGCTGCAGCGCAGGGCCAGTCACCCGGCGGCTCCGCCCAGGACGCCTCGAACCAGTCCGGCTCGGCCGTCGAGGCGCCCAACAGCGCCAACGCGCCCGCCGCGCAGGGCTCGGGCCAGAACGCGCCGCAGACTTCTGGTCTCTCGGCGCCAATCCCGACGTCTCCGGAAATCCTGAAGAAGGGGCCGACCATGTCGCTCGCCGAGGGGCAGGCGCTGGCTGACTCCAATGATATCGCCGGTTGTCAGAACGCCGCCCGTTCGATGCGCCGGGAGGGTGTCGACATGCCGCCCGCGCTGATGGCACTCGCCGCACTCGACCTGAAATTCCAAAAGACGGCCGCGCCCGCCGCGCCGGGAGGAACGCCGTGAAATCGATCGTCTTCGGCCTTGCTCTCATGACCTGTATCGGCGTCGTGGCGGCCTTCGCCTTGGCCGAGGCGCAGCGACGCGCCTATGTCGTCTACAGCACCTCCGGCGCCAGAGTGGGTGACCCCGGCGAAAACCTCGTCGGCCCGGACTGGAGCGAGCCCGGCGACGGCGTGGCGGGGGGCTGAGGGCTCAGCCACCCGCCTTTTCGATGGTGAACAGGATCGCCTGCGGCTCGCGCGATGTCGACACCAGGCGGTCGCCGGTCTCGTTCAGGAGGGCTGGGATATCGATGCCGGCCAGGGGATCGGTGCTGCGCACCGACAGCCTGTCGCCAGGCGCCATGCCCTTCAACGCTTTGCGCGTCTTCAGCGCCGGCAAGGGGCATTTCAGGCCGGTCAGGTCTAGCACGATCATGACGAAATTCTCCGGCAGGTGAGAGGGCCGTCAGGCGCGATGCGGACGGAGCTCGGTTGGCCCGCCCGTCAGATCAGGGCGGCATAGGGGATGAAGGCGACCGTCGCGCCGACCTCGGTGCCGGCACTCTCCTCGTCCAGTTCGACCAGGCCGTCGGTGTCGACCAGCGACGACAGGAGACCGGCTCCCTCACGGGGGAATTTGTGCGCCTCCAGCACGCCGTCTGCACCCTCCAGGAGGGTCACCCGCACATATTCGCGCCGTCCGCGCTTCTTGGCATAGGCGAAGGCGGCGCGCAGGGGCGTCGCTGGCAGCGCGGTCTCCTGCGTTCCGGCCAGCGCCAGGATGGCCGGTCGGGCGATGCGGGCAAAGGTGACGAAGCTCGCGACCGGATTGCCGGGAAGGCCGATGAAGGCCGCACCCTTGACGACACCCATGGCGACCGGCCGTCCCGGCTTGATGGCAACGCGCCAGAAGGTGAGGCTGCCCACCGCCTCCACGGCGGACTTCACGTGATCGGCCTCTCCGGTAGAGACGCCGCCCGAGGCGAGGATCAGGTCGTGATTGGCGGCAGCCTCGGCAAGCGCATCGGCGATCGGCCCGGCCGCGTCGGCGAGGATGCCGAGATCGGTGACGGTGCAGCCGAGACGCGCCAGCATCGCCATCAGCATGAAGCGGTTGGAATCGTAGACCTGGGCAGGTCCCAAAGGATCACCGGGCGCGACGATCTCGTTGCCGGTCGAGAACACTGCGACGCGGACGCGCCGGAGCACGGCAACCTCGGTCTGACCGAGCGCCGCCAGCAGCGCCACGTCCTGCGGGCGCAGGCGGTGACCGGAGGCGATGACGATGCGGCCGGGCGCGACATCCTCGCCGGCCGGGCGGACATTGGCCCCGGGCGACAGGCCGGGCGGCAGGAGGATGCGGCCGGAGGGGTCGACGACCGTATCCTCCTGCATGAACACCGTGTCGGCACCCGCCGGCATCGGCGCGCCGGTGAAGATGCGCACGGTCTCACCGGGCGCCAGCGGCCGCGACGGTGCCATGCCGGCCTGGATGCGGTCGGCGAGGGCGAATGCCTGCGGCGCATCCGTGGGCAGGTCGGTGCCCCGCACGGCGTAGCCGTCGACGGCCGAATTGGTGAAAGCGGGGAGGGGCAGGCCGGCCATGACGACCTCGCTCGTTACCCGCCCGTCGGCGAGGGCAAGGCCGACCCTCTCGGTCTCGGTGACGGGGAGAAGGCGCGTGCGGATCAGAGCGACGGTCTCCGCCACGGTCCGCATCGGGCCGCCGAAAGCGAAGCAGTCGTCCGACAGTTGCGCCATGCCGCTCCCTTTGTCCTCGGCCAGCGCCTGCCGCCTGTCGCCGCCAAGGCGGCTTAACAGCCTGAAACCAATGGAGCAAGCGCACCGCTCCAGGGCCGCGGCAACCTGTCCCGGAGCGGATGCCGGCGTTTTTCGCGCCCCGCGCTGCTGGAGAGGCTATAGGGTCAGCCCATCCGGTCCGCCCTCGGGCCGGCTGCCTGTTGCGAGGATTTCATGCAAAGCCAGAACCCGTTGGTCGTGATGCCCAACCCTTCCGACCCCCGGCTGACCGCCAAGGTCGGCGGCCTGGACCATACCGGCGCCGGGGTCGACATCAGCGTTCCCGTCGAGCGCACGTTGACGCTCTACCTCAACGCGCAGGAGATCGTCACCATGATGACGATCGGCGACTATCCGGAATATCTGGCCCTCGGCTATCTGTTCAACCAGAACATGCTGCACGACGACGACCGGGTAACGGCGGTCGACTACGACGAAGACCTCGGCGTCGTGGTCGTGCGGACCGAGCGCGGCACGGACTATGAGGCCAAGCTGAAGAAGCGGACGCTGACCTCCGGTTGCGCCCAGGGCACCGCCTTCGGCGACCTCCTGGAATCGATGGAGGGCGTGTCGCTGCCGGCGGCGGAACTGCGGACCTCCTGGCTCTACCGGCTGACCCGCAGCGTCAACACGACCCCCTCGCTCTATCTCGAAGCCGGCTCGATCCATGGCTGCGTCCTTTGCCGGGAGGGCGAGCCGATCTGCTACATGGAGGATGTCGGCCGTCACAACGCCGTCGACAAGATCTCCGGCTGGCTCTACCGCAACGATGTGCCGACCGCCGACAAGATCATGTACACCACCGGCCGGCTGACCTCGGAAATGGTGATCAAGACGGTGCGCATGGGCCTCCCGATCCTCGTCTCGCGCTCGGGCTTCACCTCCTGGGGCGTCGACCTCGCACGCAAGGCCGGCCTGACGCTGGTCGGTCGCGCCCGCGGCAAGCGCTTCATCGTCGCCTCCGGCCAGGAGCGGATCGTCTTCGACGAGGACCCGGCCGCCATCGCCGACGAGCCGACGCGCGACAAGGGCCGGATCGGCGTGCGCGCGGCAAGAGGAGCAGGAACCCATGACTGACACCATCTGCGAGACGGTCGGCGTCGTCCTCGCCGGCGGGCTGGCCCGGCGCATGGGCGGCGGCGACAAGCCGCTGCGCACGATCGGCGGACGTACCATCCTCGACCACGTGCTGGCGCGGCTGGCGCCGCAATGCGACACGCTCGTCGTCAACGCCAATGGCGATCCCGCGCGCTTTGCCCATTATGGCCTGCCGGTCGTGCCCGACACGGTCGCCGGCCATCCCGGTCCGCTCGCGGGCGTGCTGGCCGCACTCGACTGGGCCGCCGAGCATCGGCCGGAGGCGGAGTTCGTCGTGACCGCGCCCGGCGACTGTCCGTTTCTGCCGCGCGACCTCGTCGCCCGGCTGCAGGCTGCGCGGATCGACGGGGATGCGGATCTCTCCGTCGCACAATCCGGCGGGCAGACGCATCCGGTGATCGGGCTCTGGCGCGTCGCGCTGCGGGCCGACCTGCGCAAGGCGCTGGTCGAGGAGGACATCCGCAAGATCAGCCGCTGGCAGGAGCGCCACGCCTGCGTCCTCGTCGACTGGCCGACCGAGCCCGTCGACCCCTTCTTCAACGCCAATACGCCCGAAGATCTCGGCGCCGCCGAGCGCCTGGCAATGCTGCTGCCCGACTGAGAGTTCGGCCGCCGGTCCGGCAGGGGGTAAGGCCGGGCGGGCCGCTGCTCCATGTCCCGATGTCTCAGGCGGGGGTGAAGCCCGCCTCTTCGAGGCTTCGGCGCACGGCAGGGTCCTGCAGGGCGGCGAGGAAGGCGATCACCGCCGGCCGGTCCCGGCGCGCCGCGACGAGGGCAAAATCGTAATGCTCCTCGGCGAGCGGCAGAAAGCCGAGCCCTCTGGTCTCGGCCACCGGCCGGATGGTCACACCCCAGTCGGCCCGTCCCTGGACGACCGCTGCGGCCACGGCGTGGTGCGAGCGCGGCTGGTTCCAGTAGCCCCCCGGCCGCGCGGGGCCGAGCAGCGAGTCGATCAGGATCCGGGTCCCGGCGCCCTGGTTGCGGTTGACCATCAGGCAGTCGGGATCGGCGAGCGCCCGGCGGAGGGCTTCGGCTGCGGCATCCAGGCCTGCAAAGCGCGGGTCGTCCCGGCGGAAGACGAAGCCCTGCAGGCGGCGCCAGCCGGGCACGAGCGTCAGCCCCGGCGCAAGGAAGGGCGTGTTGTAGGACTTGGTTTCGGCGTCGAAGAGATGGATCGGAGCGAGGTCGCACTCGCCGCGCCGCGCGGCGGCGAGGCCCCCGAGACTGCCGACGGCGAGCGAGCGCACGCCGAGACCCGCCCGCACCAGCGGTGTCAGCACGCGGTCGAGCCCGGTGCAATGGCTGCCGATGACGACGAGGTCGGGCAGACGAAGCTGCGGCGTCAAGAGCTGAACCGTCGCGCGGCTTCCCGCCGGCAGATGATCGGCCAGCGCTTCGATGCGCAGAAATCCGTCCGCCGTCGCAAAGGAGGTGATCGCGCCGGAGCCCTTGCCGGTGGGATAGGCGACGAGGCCGTTCGCCGCCTCGACCAGCGAGACCATCACGAACTCGGTCCGGCCGAGCTCGGACGGGATGCGGACCGGCACGCTTGCCTCGACGGTGTTTTCCGCGCGCGGCGGCAGACCGGCCATCTGGCGCAGCACCGGGGCGACCATGTCGTGGAAGGTGAAGATCGCCGAGGTCGGAAAGCCCGGCAGGATGACCACGGGCTTGCCGTCGCAGACGGCGAGGCAGAGCGGCTTTCCCGGTTTCAGCGCGACGCCGTGGGCGATGATGCCGGGAAGGCCGAGGCGCGAGACGATGCGGTGGCTGACATCGCCGGCGCCCTTGGATGTGCCGCCGGAGAGGATGAGCATGTCGTGGTCGGCGAGGGCCGCGCGCATCGCGGCTTCGAGCACCGCCTCGTCGTCGGGAAAGGCGCCGATGAAATGCGCCGCGCCGCCGTTTTCGGTCACCGCGGCGGTGATGATGGCGCCATTGGCATCGTGGACGCCGGCGGGACGGAGCGGCTCGCCGGGCTGGACCAGTTCATCCCCCGTCGACAGCACGGCGACAAGCGGCTTTGCCGCGACGCGAACTTCCGCGATGCCGGCGGCCGCCAGAATGCCGATTTCGCGCGCGCCAAGCAGAGTTCCGGCGCGAAGGAGCACGTCGCCGCCTGCGATGTCGGACCCGGCATAGGCGATGAACTGGCCAGGCGTCGCCGCGCGGCGGAAGGCGATGTTGCCGTCGTCGGCGACGCCGCTGTGCTCGATCATGATCACGGCGTCGGCGCCGCGCGGAACGACGCCGCCGGTGGCGATCGGCGTCGCCGTGCCCGGTGACACGGCGAGCTTCGGTGCCGTGCCGCAGGCAATCGTCTCGCCGTTGACGACAAGCACGGCTGGCCGGTCCTCGCTCGCCGTTGCGACGTCGGCGGCACGCAGGGCGAAACCGTCGACGTTCGACCGGTCGAAGGGCGGCACGTCGCCGGGCGCGAACACGTCTCCGTGGAGCGGCATGCCGAGAGCGTCCGCAAGCGACCGTAGCTGCGAGAGCCGACCGCTCTGGCGCCCGGCGCTGAAAAGCGCCTCCCTGAAACGCTCCTGGGCGTCCTCGCGGGAGAGAATGGTCAGGAACTGGTTCTGCTCGAGGCCGGACGCGTCGTTCGCTCGGGGCGGAAGGTGCGGGGGCGAGGAGGGTGGAAGATGGGGGGGCATCGGAGTGACCTCAGACCGCTTCAAACAGGGCGAAGGCCTCGACCGCCATGCCGGCGGCGAAGCCTTCGCTGGCACCGGGGACGATGAGGAAAGCATCGGCGCGGCCAAGGCTTTCCAGCGAGAACGTGCCGGTCGCGATGGGCGCGAGCGCGGCGCCCTGATGCTGCAGCAGGACGAGTTCGGCAAGACCACCGGACGATGCGATCTTGCCCGCCAGCGGAAGGGTCGAGGTGAGCCTTTGCCGCCGGCCGGACAGGCGGTCGAGGACGGGGCGCAACAGCGCCAGGGTCGCCGCGACCGCCTCGCCTGGCGTGCCGGGGAGCGCGATCACCGGAAGTCCAGCGATACGCCCGACCGCTGCACTGCCGCCAGGCCGCAGGGCAACGCCGTGACGCAGCGTCTCGGCGCGCGACTTGAGGGCGGCGACGGTATGGTCCTTCGCGCCGCGGCCGGTGCCGCCGACGAGGACGAGAAGATCGCAGCCGTCGGCAAGCACCCGGTCGATCGCGGCTCCGATGGCCGCGAGATCGCGCGGAGTCATGGCGATTGCCGCGATGGCGGCTCCCTCGCTGGCGGCGAAGTCGGCGACGAAAGCGGCCGACGGGCCGTGACGGTCGTTACCGACATTGACGATGGCGACGCGGGGCCGGCGCACGGGAAGGCTCGTCCGCCCCAGCCGCCGGGCGATCAGGAGGTCGATGGGCGACACGCGCCGGCCGGGGGTCGTCGCCGACCCGCCGACGCGCAGATCGTCGCCGGCGCGGCGCATGCCCTGGCCTGGAAAAGCCTCGGCCATCGCCTCCACGAGGCCATCGCGACATTCGACGAGGCTCGCGTCGAGGACGCAGTCGCATCCCCCCGGCATCGGGCAGCCGACCTCCACCCGTCGTGGTTCTGTGAAGAAGGCGACGGGCGAATAGCTCGACGCTCCGACGAGGTCCGCCGCCGAGAAGGCGAACCCGTCGGCGGTCGCCTCGTCGGCGACGGGCAGGCCTTGCGCCACGGGTAGAGCCTCTGCCGCGACGGCGCCGAGGCTCAGATCCAGGGCGAGGTCGACGGCGCCAACCGGCTCGAGCTTCTCCAGGAGAAGCGCAAGGGCGGTCTCCAGGCTCGTGAGGGCGGCAAAGACGCCGGCGGTCCCTGTGCCTTCGGGAGGCGCCTGTGTCGTCATGCCGAACGGAATTCCTTGCGTCGTCAGCTTCGGCCCGCCGCTGCGTTGGCGAAGAACAACTGCTGTCCATCGATCCTGTAGGCGTCGATCGCGGCCTGGCCCGTCGGCGAGACCAGCCAGTCGATGAAGGTCTGGCCGAGGTCGGCCTTCACATGGGGCTGCTTGGCCGGATTGACCAGCATGACGCCGTATTGGTTGAACAGCCTGCGGTCGCCCTCGACGACGATGCCGAGATCGCCTCGGTTCTTGAACGAGAGCCAGGTGCCGCGGTCGGACAGTGTGTAGGCACCCATGGCCCCGGCGGTGTTGAGGGCGGCGCCCATGCCCTGGCCGATCTCGCGGTACCAGTCTCCCCCGGCAGCGGCGATGTCGATGCCGGCGGCCTTCCACAGGCCGAGTTCGGCCGAATGCGTGCCGGATTTGTCGCCGCGCGAGACGAAGGGCAGCGCCCTCGCCCGGATCTGCTCGAGCGCGGCGGCGATGTCCGCCATGCCGGCCACGCCGGCCGGATCCTTGGCGGGACCGACGAGGACGAAATCATTGTACATCACGTCGAAGCGCTTCACGCCGAAGCCGTCGGTGACGAACGTCTCTTCCTGCGCCTTGGCATGGACGAGAACGACGTCGGCGTCGCCGCGGCGCGCGGTTTCCAGCGCCTGTCCGGTGCCTTGCGCGATCACCTTCACGGTAATGCCGGTCTCTGCCTGGAAGAGCGGCAGGATATGGCCGAAGAGCCCGGAATCCTCGGTCGACGTGGTCGAGGCGACCACGATCGAGCGATCTTCAGCCACGCTGGGCTGGAGGCCAAAAGGCAGCGACAGCGCGAGGGCCATGAGGGGCAGCAGCCAGCGACGGGACAGCGAGCGGGGGGGCATGACGGGGCTCCTGAAGATCACGCGTCGAGCGGTGCATCGTACCAGAGATCGCCGCGCACGAAAGCGGCGGACGCCTGGGAACCCTGCGTATCGAAAAACTCCGCCACTGTCTTCTGCTCGCGCAGGCGCCCGCGATCGAGAAAGAGCACGTCGCCGGCCAGTCGCTTCACCTGGGCAAGGTCGTGCGAGGCCATGACGACCTTGATGCCGGCCGCCGCGCTTTCCTGAACGATGGCTTCGACGATGCGGCTCGACGCCGGATCGAGATTGGATGTCGGCTCGTCGAGGAACAGGATTTCCGGATCGCGCGCCAGCGCCCTTGCCAGGGCCAGCCGCTGCTGTTCGCCACCCGACAGTGTCCGGGCGGACTGGCGTGACTGCCGCGTGAGGCCGACGCGCTCGAGAAGTGCGCCGACGCGGTCCTGGCGCTTGCGCCCATCGATGCCGGCGTTTGCCAGCGCGTAGGCGATGTTGTCCGCGGCCGACCGGCGCAGCATCACCGGGCGCTGGAAGACGATGGCCTGCCTCGCCGCTGCCGGCTGGGGCCGTCCGCCCCACGATATCCGTCCGGCGGAAGGTCGCTCCAGCCCCATGCAGAGGCGCAGAAGCAAGCTCTTGCCCGAGCCGTTCGGCCCGACCAGGAGGGTTGGCGGGCCCGGCCGGATCGTCAGGTCGACGTGATCGAGGACCGTCGTGTTTCCCGCCTGCAGGACGACGCCGTCGAGGACCAGCGGCAGGTTGCTCGGTTCAGTCACCATGCCGCCGTCATCCGGGAAACCGCTCCTTCGACCATGCCGTCACGCTCCAGGCGAGGGCGTTGATGGCCAGGATGAGCGCGATGAGGATCATGCCGAGGCCCAGCGCCAAGCCGAGATCGCCCTTGGATGTCTCGAGTGCGATGGCCGTCGTCATGGTGCGGGTGAAGCCGTCGATGTTTCCGCCGACGATCATCACCGTGCCGACTTCCGCCGCAGCCCTGCCGAAACCGGCCAGCAAAGCGGTGAGGAGGCTGTAGCGGCTGTCGTACAGGAGTGTCGCGACGCGGCCGGTGGTCCCGACGTCCATCGCGTTCAACTCGTCGCGATATTCGCGCCAGAGATCCTCGATGGTCTGCCGCGTCAGCGCCGCTATGATGGGAAGGACCAGAAACGCCTGTGCGATGATCATGGCCGTCGGCGTGAACAGGATCCCGAAACTGCCGAGGGGACCCGATCGCGAGAGAAGCAGGTAGACCACGAGCCCGACCACCACGGGCGGCAGGCCCATGAAGCCGTTGAGGATGACGATCAGGACCGTGCGGCCGGGAAACCGCGACAGCGCAAGGACGGCGCCGAGCGGCAGGCCGACGACGGCCGCGGCAAGCACCGCCGAAACGCTGACGACAAGCGACAGTCTGACGATCGACAGCAGCGCGGAGTCGCCGGAGGCGATCAGTCGCAGCGCTGCCTCAACTTCCTGCATGATTTGCCCTTCCGCGACCGTATCGGCATTTCCCGGACAGGACCACCTTCTGCTCGGCAGTCCACTCGCCCCCTGATTGTCCCTTCGAGAGAGGCCGTCAAGGATTTCAGAGAGAACGGCCGTGGTGTCCGGCCGGGCGCGGTGACACCGCCGTCAGCGGGCGCTTCTACCTTGATGGGCGCCGCTGTGTCACGCTGGAGTGGGTGGGTCTGTCGGTAGATCGGGAGAGCCCGCCCTCTGCGCAACCGTCTCATCCGTTTCTGGAAAACCCGCAAGCGCTCGACGCGCGTCCCATGGACGGGACGGGCAGTGCTCCGGCTTCCACGGCGGGACGTTTCGCGCCGACCGCGTTCGTGTCACAAATGATCCGGGCTTGATCCCGATCAAGGTGCGGTCCGGCGGCTGGGCGATACTCGGTGTCTGCGGGAGCTTTTCGTCCCCGACATGTGGAGGCGCAGATGAACGGTGCAGCCGAGGCAAGACCAACGGGCGAGGAGACGCGGGCCCCGACAGGCGCGGCGCGCCATCCCGCACCTGCCGAGCGCAGTTTTCGCGACCTTCTGGTGCATCTCGACGGATCCCCGCGCGACGCCCCCGTCATCGCGCTTGCGGACATGCTGGGAGTGATGGGAAATGCCCATGTCGCCGGCCTGTTGACCAACGAGATTCCGTTGGTCGGGCTCGGCGGCGGGGCGATCTCCGACGGCATTCCCGACGTCTGGATCCGCGAGGAGCACGAACTCGACCGCATCGAGCGTCAGGCCCGGGCGGCCATCGAAGCCATGCAGGCGAGCGCCGACCTCAGGCGGGTGGACGGCAGCCGCCGCGAACTGCTGTCCGTCGCCATTCCGTTGGCGCGGGTGGCCGATCTCTTCGTCATGGCCATGCCCTATGGCGACAGCGCTTTCCTGCCGGAAATGTTCGAGACGATCCTCTTCGACGCCGGCGTGCCGGTGCTGGCGGTTCCGCCGTCCCCTCCCGCGCCGCGGGCGCTCGAGACCATCGTCGTCGGCTGGCGCGACACGCGCGAATCCGCCCATGCCGTCGCCGCGGCACTGCCGCTGCTGCAGCGGGCAAGGCGGGTCTACCTGACGATCGTCGCCGATACCGCCGGGGAGGATCTCAACGGAGCGCCCGCAACCGACATGGCGCGCCATCTCGACCGTCACGGCGTCAGCGTCGAGATCCGGCATCTTCCCAAGCAGGCGCGCCCCGCGGACGCGCTGATGGAAGAGGGTGCCAATGTCGGCGCCGGGCTCCTCGTCGTCGGCGGCTACAGCCGATCGCGCCTGCGCGAAAGGCTGCTGGGCGGGGTGACGCTGGATCTCTTGCAGAAGTGCCGCATCCCCCTGCTGATGGCGCACTGATCCACCGTAACGAGAGGAGAATGGCAATGCATTCCAGCGAGCTGACTTTCGAGATCGAGCCGCGCGGCGACGCGTGGACAATCTCCTTCTGCCACGAGCAGAACGGCACGTTCATTCGCCGTGTCGACGCGATGCGGTCGGCGATCGGCGAGGCCGACAGGATCTACCGGCTCGGCCACTCCGTCAGGATCGTCGTCGACCGCCCGCTGCGCATGGGTGAAAAGCTGCCGAGGCGCGTTCTCCATCCGCATTACGCGTAGCCATGGCCCGCCCATTTGTCTCTCCGCCAGGGCCAAACCACGCGCCGAATTAGCGACCTCTTAAGGATAATGTGTCACTTTCAGACAATATAACCGAAAGTCTAAGCCTCGCTGACGGATACTAAAGTTTGTAACGTCATGCTTATATATTGGGTGGATTGAGTGGATACTATCGACATCAATGCTCTGCGCGATCGGCTCGAATTTTTGGGGATCGACGCGGAAGCCCGCAACCACTTGCGGGAATTGCAGCCGACGATCGAGGGCAGCATCGGTGAGGCGCTGGACGGCTTCTACGGGAAGGTGCGCAGCAATGCCCATACCAGGAAGTTCTTCTCCGACGACAAGCACATCGCCGCGGCCAAGGGGCGGCAGGAGAAACATTGGGGCGTCATCGGCGGCGCGGATTTCGACGCCTCCTATGTCGCAGGCGTCTCGACGGTTGGCAAGGTGCACGCGCGCCTCGGTCTCGAGCCGCGCTGGTACATCGGCGGCTATGCCCTCATTCTCGAGAGCCTGATCGGTTCGATCATGGCAAAGCACTGGCCGTCGCGCTTCGGTCGCAGCAAGTCGGACAAGCTCGCCGCCCAGATCGGTGTCGTGGTGAAGGCGGCGCTGCTCGACATGGATTATGCGATCTCCGTCTACCTCGAAACCCTCGCCACGGAGCGCAGGCTCGTCGAGGAGGCCAAGCAGAAGGCCGATGCGGAAGTGAAGCTGGCCGTGCAGGCTTTTGGCGAGGCCTTCAAGCAGCTGAAGGCCGGCAACATGGATTTCCGCGTCTCCTCGGCCCTGCCTCGCGACTTCCAGGCCATGGCAGAGGACTACAACGACTCGGTCTCGGAACTGGACAGCACGATCGGTTCGGTGGTGACGTCGATCCATTCGCTGCGAACCGGACTCGCAGAAATCTCCATCGCCTCCAACGATCTGGCGCAGCGCACCGAACAGCAGGCCGCGAGTCTGGAGCAGACGGTCGCGGCGCTGTCCGACGTGACCGGCGCGGTGAAGAACACCGCCGACAGCGCCGGCCGGGCACAGGAGACGGCGACGGTGACGCAGAACGACGCGGAACGCGGCGGCCAGATCGTCGGGCGGGCGGTTCTCGCCATGGCGGCCATCGAGGAGTCGTCCGGCAAGATCGGCAAGATCATCGGCGTCATCGACGAGATCGCGTTCCAGACCAATCTGCTGGCGCTGAACGCAGGTGTCGAGGCGGCGCGCGCCGGCGAGGCGGGTAGGGGTTTTGCCGTCGTCGCGCAGGAAGTCCGCGGCCTTGCCCAGCGTTCGGCGGAAGCGGCCAAGGAGATCAAGGACCTGATCTCGGCATCGTCCGACCAGGTGCGTCAGGGCGTCGAGCTCGTGACGGCCTCGGGAAAGTCGCTGGACGAGATCGTCGGAAAGGTCGGCCAGATGTCGACCGTCGTCGCCGAGATCGCCCGAAGCGCCAAGGAACAGTCGGTCAGCCTGCGCGAAGTCTCCGGTGCCGCCGACCAGATGGACAAGGTCACCCAGCAGAACGCCGCCATGGTCGAGGAGACGACCGCCGCGGCGCAGACGCTGACGACGGACACCGAATCCCTGTCCGATCTCGTGAACCGTTTCCGGACCTCGACGGGCGACGCGCGCAGCCGGCCGGCCGGTCGCGTTCCGTCTCGGCCGACCGCAAGCGGAACGCCGCGGCCGGTGGTGCAGATGCGCCAGACCGGCGGCGGCGGCGGCGGCGCCGCGCCGAAGCGCGCACCGTCGGAGTGGCAAGAGTTCTGATCCGAGTTTTCGGACCTCATCTGCCGGTGGAAGATCTTTGGACGGGCCGGCAGGAGACTGCCGGCCCGTCCACGTTCTGGTAGCCTTGCTCCCGACGCCGACGAGGAGCCGCCGATGACCGCGAGCCAGCCGACCGAGAGGGAAATCCTGGCCTTCCAGGCGATCTGCGACGGTTTCTATCCGCCGAATGCCGTCGCTGCTGCGATCGCTCAGCAGCGAACCTGGTATGACGCGCTGTGCAGAAAGTTCGACTCGCCCCATCCCGCCGGCGTCTCGGCGGTCGACCGGGTGCTGGCCGGCATCGGCGTGCGCCACTACCGGCCCTCGTGCGACGCGGTGGGGGCGACCGTCCTCTGCCTCCATGGCGGAGGCTTCGTCGTCGGCTCGCTGGAGAGCCACGATGCGATCTGTGCCGAGCTCGCCGGTGCGGCAGCGGCAGAACTCGTCGCCGTCGATTACCGACTGGCACCCGAGCACCTTCATCCCGCCGCCTCAAACGACGGCATGGCGGTGCTGCGCGCGCTTCTCGGCGAGGGACGGCGCATCGTCCTCGCCGGCGACAGTGCCGGCGGCAACCTCGCCGCGGGGCTCGCTTTGCGCGCCCGCGACGAGGGCCTTTCGGGGGTGGTCGGGCTGGTATTGATCTATCCCGGTCTCGGCGGCGACCTCGTCAGCGGCTCCTATGCCGAGATGGCGGAGGCCCCAGGCCTGTCGACGTCGGACGTCGCCTATTACCGCGCGCTGTATGGCGCGGCGGAGGACGACCCGGTCGCCCATCCGCTGCGCGCGGAAAGCCTTGCCAGACTGCCGCCGGCCTATGTCACGGTCGCCCGCTTCGATCCGCTGCGCGACGACGGTCGCCGCTTTGCCGCGCGGCTGGTCGAGGCCGGGGTCGATGTCACGTTTCGAGAGGAGCCCGAGATGGTGCATGCCTGGCTGAGGGCCCGGCATATGAGCCCCGGCGCGCGCGCCGGGTTCCGGGCGCTGGCGGAAGGTCTCGCCGTGCTGGTCCGCCGATAGGGCGGGGAGTCCGGTCAGTCGCAGGCCCTCGCCGCGCTGCCGTATCGCCGCGCATGAATCCACCGGCGGCAACTGGCGGGCCGACGCAGCCATGAGCCTGTGCCACGGAACGAGGCGCACCGCGGCCGCGCCGTCCCCGTTACATGAAATCGCGCGCGATGCTGCGTTCCCAGGTCTTGCGATGGACCTCCGTCTCCGCCTCGAAGGCGATGGCCTCGGCCGAGATCAGCCAGTGCGTCGCCGTGCAGGCGATGCGCGCCACGGTTCGCGTCGACGTCGCCCAGCCCTCGCGGACCATCTCGGTCGTCCAGCGCGATTCGCCGGTCATCGACAGCGGGTCGTCCGGCGCGATGGTCCAGGTCTCGTCCCGGACCTGCCGCGTGGAGAGGCCGGTGTCCGGATGCTCGAACAGGCCGGTATCCTCCAGGATGTGATACCGCGTCACGCCTTCCTGCAGGTCACGCTCGACCGTCCGTTTCGTCGCGGAGGGTGCATGCTCGACATAGGTCGGCAGCGGGTTCGGGTTCGCCGGCTCCGGAAGATCGATCGTCCCGGCGTCGCCGAGAAGCGGCAGCGACAAAGCAAGGCTTCCGCCGTCGATGGTCACGCCGCCGCCTGAGGGGGCCGGCAGCACGATCGGCCAATAGGCGGTCGACAGTGACAGGCGCAGGCGGTGACCCGGTCGGAAACGGTATCCGCAGGCATCGAGATCGATCTGCACCGGGACCGGCTTGCCCGGTTCCAGCGCCTCGGGCGCGGCATTGCCACCGCGATGCGCGAGGTTCAGGACGCCGAAAGCGACGCGTGTGGCCATGCCGTCCGGATGGACGTCGACGAGCCGCGCGATGAGATTGCCGGATGCCGTTTCTGGCGTCAGCACGAGGGAAAGGCGGGGTTGGCCGAGGATCTCGATCGCGTCGGGGAGGATCGGCGCTTCGAACACCAGCGAGCCCGCATCGTCCAGCCGCTGGTCGCCGGCCATCTCCGCGTCCGGCTTCAGGGTGAAATACTCGCCGGCCATGGTGCCGGTATCGGCCGGAGACTTCAGGTAGAGAAATTCTCCGGCGTCTTCGGATGCGGCGGGCGACAACGTCCGTCCTGCTCCGCCGCGCAGCACGAGCATCTCGGGTGCCGACCATGTGTCGACGGCGACCCAGCGGCCGGGGTCTTCGGCGCGGCGCTTCGCGGGGCGGGGGCCGTCGAGGATATAGGCGCGCACCTGCGGCAGCACTTCGGCCCCGTTCGGCACGTCCTTCAGCCAGCGGTCCCACCAGAGAATCGCCTCGCCCAGAAAATCCATCCGCGGCTTCGGCCAGGCGAAGTGCGGATACTTGTGCACCCAGGGACCGACGAGGGTTTTCGCCTTTGGGCCAAGGCCCTCGATCGCCTTGAAAGGCGTATTGCGGTAGCCATCGGCCCAGCCGGCGATGACCAGCGCCGGGACGGGAAAACCGCCAAAATCTTCGCAGATCGAGCCGTGCCGCCAGAAGTCGTCGCGACGTTGATGCTCCAGCCATTCTTCCAGCATGAAGGGCTCGCCCTCCAGACGCTCCAGCCACATCGCCTTCCAGGCATCGCCGACTATCGCGGGGTCAGGCGCGCGCGACTGGTAAGCCAGCATGTTCGACGCCCAGGAGAGATTGGCCGAGAGGTGGCAGCCGTTCTTGTAGTGGATGTCGTCGTTGTAGCGGTCGACGGTCGAGGCGAGCGAGATCACCGCCTTCAGCGCCGAATGCTTCAGGGCCGCCACCTGCAGGCAGTTGAAGCCGCCCCAGGAGATGCCCATCATGCCGACAGCGCCCGACGACCAGGGCTGGGCGACGATCCAGTCGATCACCTCCAGCGCGTCTGACAGTTCCCGCGGCGTGTACTCGCCGTCGATCACCCCCTCGGATTCACCCGACCCGCGGATATCGACGCGCACGCCGGCATAGCCGGCATCGGCGAACGAGGGATAGGTCGCCTCGTCCCGTGGGCTCGTTCCGTCGCGTTTGCGATAGGGCAGGAATTCGAGGATCGCCGGCACCGGCTCGTGCACGGCGCCGTCCGGCATCCAGAGGCGGGCGGCGAGGCGCGTGCCGTCGGCAAGCGTGATCCAGGTGTTCTCGATGACGGTATGGGACATGCGGTTCTCGGCTGTCGAGGAGACGTGGCTCTGCCCGACTTGCCGCGGCGACGCAAGGGTCGGCCGTGCCCCCGAGGAGTAAGCCCTGGCTTTTGCGCCGGTGTGCTTTTGCGCCGGTGTCTCGTCCGATCGTTCACCGCGGTATTCCGGTCCGGACGACCGCGGCGTGCTCGTCGGAAACAGGCGGGAAATTGCGATCGATCCGTGGCGAGCAGGCGAATGCGAGATCGTGTGCCGATGCAGAGCCGAGGTTTCCCAGAAATGCGTCGCATACCCTTGAAACTTCAACAAAAAATTCAGAGCTTCTTAGTTTCTAACACCCATCGTCAGAAACGGAAAAGTCCCGCACCAGTCTATGTCGCTTCAACCGGATATTAATTCGCTATGCTTGGCAATCATAATATTTTCGGATCGAAGTCGACACGTCTGATCGAGGCGCTGGGAAAGTCCCTCGCCATCATCGAGTTCGACCCGACGGGGATTATTCTGTCTGCGAACGAGAATTTCTGCGGGCTGGTGGGATACTCACCCGACGAGATCGTCGGGCGGCATCACAACATTTTCGTCGAGAAAGAATATGCCGCTTCGGCCGAATACAGGGATTTCTGGTCCGGCCTGGCGCAGGGCCGGTTTGAAAATCAGGAGTACCGCCGATACGGCAAGGGCGGTCGGCAGCTCTGGATTCAGGCCTCCTATAATCCGGTGCTGAACGCGCGCGGAAAAGTCGTGCGCGTGGTCAAGGTGGCCAGCGACACCACCGCCGCGCACCTGCGCAATGCGACCTTCGAGGCGAAGCTGGCGGCGATCGAGCGAGTCCAGGGGGTGATCGAGTTCACACCCGAGGGCATCATCGTCGACGCAAATGAGAATTTTCTCAGCCTGATGGGCTACAGCCTGGAAGAGGTCAGGGGCAAGCACCACCGCATGTTCGTGCAGGACGCCTATGCCGCTTCCCCGGAATATCGGGAGTTCTGGCGCCAGCTGAACGAAGGGGATTTTGTCGCCGCCGAGTTCGAGCGGTTCGGCAAGGGCAATAAAAGCGTCTGGATCCAGGCGTCCTACAATCCGATTGCGGACAGCGACGGCAAGGTCACGTCGGTCGTCAAGTTCGCCACCGACATTACCGATCGTGTGCGGGCCGTCGCGGAGGTGGCGGGCGGGCTTGCCGAATTGTCCCGGAACAATCTCCAGCACCGCCTGGCCCGGCCCTTCGTTCCCGCCTTCGAGCGGCTCAGGTCCGACTATAACGCGTCACTCGACGGGCTGCAGGCGACCATGTCGAGAGTGGCCGCCAGCGCCAGGACGGTGAACACCGGAACACTTCAGATTGTCCAGCACTCCGATGACGTTTCGAGCCGCATCGAACAGCAGGCTGCCAGTCTTCAGGAGACCGCCAGTGCCCTGGATGGGATCACGGCAACCGTAAAAAAGAGCGCGGAAGGCGCGTTGGAGGCGGCCATCGCCGCTTCTGGAGCCCGTTCGGGAACGCTTCTCTCGAGCAGGGTGATGAATCAGGCCGCCGTGGTCATGGGCGAGATCAATGTCAGTTCCGGCAGGATCGCGGAAGTCATCGGCATCATCGATGAAATCGCCTTTCAAACCAATCTGCTGGCATTGAACGCCGGTGTCGAAGCGGCTCGTGCCGGCGAGGCCGGCCGCGGCTTTGCGGTAGTTGCGCAGGAGGTCCGTGGTCTGGCTCAACGCTCGACCGTTGCCGCCAAGGAGATCAAGGCTTTGATCTCGTCGAGCGCCAATCAGATCAAGCGCGGTGTTGCGCTCGTGAACGAGACCGCCGCGGCCCTCGAGGGGGTTACCGGCAAAGTCGGCGAAATCGATGCGGTCCTGTCCGCCGTCGCCAAATCTGCGCAGGAACAGGCGGCAGGGTTGGGCGATGTGAACCTGGCGGTCAACCGCATGGACCACGTCACCCAGCAAAATGCCGAGATGCTCGCTGATTCAAAAGCGGCCGCTCAAAGCCTGGAGATCGCTGCGGCCGAGATGACGGCGCTGATCAGTGAGTTCAAGATCGATACCAAACCGATCGTCGAGGCACCGAGTCGTCGCCCACGGCTGGCCGTTGTCGTAAACAATCAGAATATGCAGGGAATTACGCGAAAATAACAATTTCGTTGAAAATTGCCTGGTACGATAACCACACCACGGCGCAAGATATATCTCTACATCACCCATAGTGTCAGGCGACCCGACAGTCAGATGGTAAGAAGTTCTATGCTGGACATGGATTCCGCTCAGGAAACACTGAGGATCAGACGTCTTCACGACATCGGCATTCTCGATACCGAAAACGACGACGTTTTTCGCGGATTTGCCGAACAGGCCTTGGCGTCACTCCCGGGGACCTGCATCGCCGCGGTGACTCTCATCGATACCGATCGTCAGTGGTTCAAGACGATTGTCGGCCTGGATGTGAAGGAAACGGCACGCAGCCACTCGTTCTGCACCCACACGATTCAATCGTCGGGCACGATGGTGGTGGAAGACGCCACGAGGGATGAGCGCTTCGCCAGCAATCCCTTCGTCACCTCCGCCCCCGACATTCGCTTCTATGCCGGCGTCAAGCTCACGAGCGGTATCGGCGCGCTCTGCGTGTTGGGCAAAAAGCCCCGCCGGGTGACGGATGACGAGCTCTCCAAGCTGAAAAAGCTGGCGCAGTTCGTCGACATCCAGATGCTCGCCCACGGAACGCTCTTCAATCTGAAGTGAGACGTTTCTGGGCGCCTTCGACGGCGATGGTGCTGGAGGGCGGGCTTAGTTCCCCGCCGCCACCATCCGCCGCTGATCGCGCACCTCCTCGAGCCAGCCTACCCGCATCTCCGGCACGGACTTCAGCAACAGGTCGGTGTAGTCGTCGAAGGGCGGCGAGAGCGCCTCCGATTTGGGGCCGAAGCGCACCAGGCGGCCGCGGTGCATGACGGCGACGCTGTCGGCGATGGCGCGGACGGTGGCGATGTCGTGGGTGATGAACAGGTAGGAGACGTCGGTCTCCTTCTGCAGCCGCATCAGGAGCTTCAGGATGCCGTCGGCGACGAGCGGGTCGAGAGCGGAGGTCGGCTCGTCGCAGAGGATGAGCTCGGGCTCTGCGGCCAGCGCCCTCGCGATTGCCACCCGCTGCTTCTGGCCGCCGGAAAGCTCGGCCGGATAGCGGTCGGCAAAGCCCGCGTCCATCTCGATCTGGCCGAGCAACTCGTTGATCCGCGTCGTCTTCTTGGCGCCGCGCAGGCCGAAATAGAAGGTGAGGGGGCGACCGATGATCTGCGCGACCGTATGGCGCGGATTCATCGCGGTATCGGCCATCTGGTAGATCATCTGGATCTTGCGCAGATCGTCGCGCGAGCGTTTGGAGAGTTCGGCCGGCAGCTCCCGCCCCTTGAAGACGACCCGCCCGTTCTGCGCCGGCAGGAGGCCGGTGATGACGCGTGCCAGCGTCGATTTGCCCGAGCCGGATTCACCGACGACGGCCAGCGTCTGGCCCTTCGGCAGATGCATCGAGACCCCGTGGAGAACGCGCAGGCCCGAGGGGTAGCCGGCATCGACATGGTCGATCGACAGCAGCCTGTCCGACTGGTCGGTGGCCTCGGCCTTGCCGAGCTGGCGGATCGAGACGAGCTTCTTGGTGTATTCCTCCCGCGGCGCCTCGAGGATCTGCCGCGTCGTGCCGTATTCGACGGTCTTGCCCTGCTGCAGCACCATGATGTCGTCGGCGATCTGCGCGACGACGGCGAGGTCGTGGGTGACGTAGATCGCCGCCGTGCCGGTGTCCTCGATCGCCCGCTTGATGGCGACGAGGACGTCGATCTGCGTCGTCACGTCGAGCGCCGTCGTCGGCTCGTCGAAGACGATGAGGTCGGGCGAGGGCAGGAGCGCCATCGCCGTCATCGCGCGCTGCAGCTGGCCGCCGGAGACCTGGTGCGGATAGCGCCGGCCGAAGGTCTCCGGATCGGGCAGACCGAGGATCTTGAACAGGTGATCTGCCTTGGCCCGGGCCTGTTCGCGCGTCATCAGGCCGTGCTTCAGCGCTGCCTCGATCATCTGGTCGCCGAGCCGGAAGGCCGGATTGAAGGCCGCCGCCGCGGACTGCGCGACGTAGCAGACTTTTGCGCCGCGTTGCTGGCGCAGTTCGCCCGCGGTGCAGCCGACGAGGTTGGTGCCGTTCAGCGTGACGGTGCCACCGGCGATCGTGATGCCGCCGCGACCGTAGCCGAGCGCGGCGAGGCCGATGGTCGACTTGCCGGCGCCGGACTCGCCGATGAGGCCCAGCACCTTGCCCTTGGCGACGTCGAAGGAGACGCCGTGGACGATGGTGATGTCACGCGCCGGCTCGCCCGGCGGGTAGATGCGGGCCTTGATGACGAGGTCGCGGACGGAGAGGAGCTGGTCGGTCATCCGCGGCCGCCCTTCAGGCTGGAGGTACGGTTGAGCAGCCAGTCGACGACGAGATTGACCGAGACGGCGAGGGCGGCGATCGCCGCGCCCGGGATCAGGGCCGCCCCGATGCCGAAGATGATGCCGTCCTTGTTGTCCTTGACCATGCCGCCCCAATCGGCGGCCGGCGGCTGGATGCCGAGGCCGAGGAAGGACAGCGTCGACAGGAAGAGGACGGCGAAAGCGAAGCGCAGGCCAAATTCGGCCAGCAGCGGCGACAGGGCGTTGGGCAAAAGTTCGCGAAAAATGATCCAGCCCGTCCCTTCGCCACGCAGCCGTGCCGCCTCGACGAAGTCCATGACGGCGATGTCGGTCGCCACCGCACGGCCGAGCCGGAAGACGCGGGTCGAATCCAGCACCGCCATCACGAGGATCAGGATCCACAGTTTCTGCGGCAGGACGGCAAGGACGACGAGCGCGAAGATCAGCGTCGGGATCGCCATCATCAGATCGTTCAGCCGCGACAGGGCCTGGTCGGTCCAGCCGCGCAGGACCGCGGCGGTGAAGGACAGGAGGATGCCGAGGGAGAAGGACAGGAAGGTGGCGCAGGCGGCGACGAGGATCGTCGTCTGTGCTCCGAAGATCAGGCGCGAGAGGAGATCCCGGCCGAGATTGTCGGTGCCGAGGAGGAAAGCCCCGCCCATCGGCTCCCAGACGTCGCCGACCACCTCGGTCTCACCGTAAGGCGCGATGAAAGGCGCAAACAGCGCGCAGAAAAGGGCGAGCGCGATGCCGGCGATGCCGATCCAGGCGCTGAGGGGGATGGTGCGCCATCTCATGTCGGGGCCTTCACTTGGGATGCCGCAGGCGGGGGTTGAAGACGATGCCGAGAATGTCGGCGATCATGTTGAGAACGATGTAGACCGCCGCGAAGAGGAGGCCGCAGGCCTGCACCACCGGCATGTCGCGCACCGTCACCGCGTCGACCATGTACTGGCCGATGCCGGGATAGACGAACACCACCTCGACCACGACGACGCCGACGACGAGATAGGCCAGATTCAGCGCCACGACGTTGATGATCGGCGCGATGGCGTTCGGGCCGGCATGCTTGGCGATGATCCGCATCTTCGAGAGCCCCTTCAACTCGGCGGTCTCGACATAGGGGCTCGCCATGACGTTGAGGATCGCGGCGCGGGTCATGCGCATCATGTGGGCCAGAACCACGAGGACGAGCGTTCCGGCCGGCAGGATGATCGCTTCGACCCGCTCGAGGAACGGCATCCCGGCATAGACCGTCGAGGGGAAGGAGACCCAGCCGAGATTGATCGCGAAGAGGAAGATGAAGAGGTAGCCGACGAAGAACTCCGGCAGCGAGATCGCGGCCAGCGAGAAGACGTTGATCACCCGGTCCGGCAGCCGGTCGCGGTAGAAGACGGAGAGCATGCCGAGACCGACCGCGAGCGGCACCGAGACGACGGCGGCGAAGGCGGCAAGGAACAGCGTGTTGCCGAGCCGGTTCGACAATTGCTCGGTGATCGAATTGCGGCTTGCCCAGGACGTGCCGAAATCGCCCTGGAGGGCGCCGCCGAGCCAGGAGAGGTAGCGGGTGACGGCGGGCTGGTCGAGGCCGAGCTCGCGCCGGATGTTCTCGACGGCCTGGGGCGTCGCCGACTGGCCGAGATAGGTCTGGGCAAAATCCCCCGGCAGCGCCTGGATGCCGAGGAAAAGCAGCAGCGACACGGCCAGAAGCAGGACGAAGCTGATGGCGAGCCGCTGAAGGATCATCGATGCCAGCGGATAGGTCCCGGCAAACCGGCGCAGGGCCGAGGTTCCGGGCTCGGTCGACCGGGGCGCCGGCGGAAGGGAGACGAGCACGGAGCCCGCGGTACCGGCCGTCGCCAGGGGGTCTCCCGCCGGCAGGGTGCCGGCCGGATGGCCTTTTTCGGTTGTCCCGAGCCCGGAAGCCATCAGGCTTCGAGCCAGACGCGGGTGCCGACGAAGCCGTTCGACATGTCGTTGCCGATATCGTGGACGTAGCCCTTCACCTTCTTGGTGGAGGCGTTCACGAAGTCGTTGAACATCGGCAGGATCAGGCCGCCCTCGTCGCGCACCATCGTCGCCATGGTGCGATACATGTCCTTGCGCTTGGGCTCATCGAGCTCGGCGCGGGCTTCGAGCAGCATCTTGTCGAAGTCCGGACGCAGGAAGCGCGTGTCGTTCCAGTCGGCCTTGGAATAGTAGGCCGTGGTGTACATCTGGTCCTGCGTCGGCCGGCCGCCCCAATAGGAGGTGGAGAAGGGCTGGACGTTCCAGACGTTCGTCCAGTAGCCGTCGCCGGGTTCGCGCTTCACCTCGATATTGATGCCCGCCTTCTTGGCGCTTTCCTGGTAGAGCACGGCCGCATCGACCGCGCCGGGGAAGGCGACGTCGGAGGTGCGCAGGAGAACGGCGCCGTCATGGCCGGACTTCTTGAAGTGGAAGGCGGCCTTGTCCGGATCGTAGGCGCGCTGCTCCAGGCCTTCGGGGAAGAGTGCATAGGTCTCGTTGATCGGGAAATCGTTGCCGACCTTGCCGTAGCCGCCGAGGATGGTCTTGACCATCGACTCCCGGTCCATGGCGTATTTCAGCGCCAGGCGCAGGTCGATGTTGTCGAAGGGCGCGGTGTTGCAGTGCATGATGAAGACGTAGTGGCCGCGGCCCGACGTGTTCAGGATCTCGACGTTCGGGCCGCGCTTCAGGAGGCCGACGGTCTTCGGATCGACGCGGTTGATGAAGTGGACCTGCCCCGAGGAGAGGGCGGCGACGCGGGCGGTGGCGTCGTTGATGACGATGATCTCGATCGAATCGACATAGCCGCGGTCCTGGCGCCAGTCGTTCGGGTTCTTCTCGAAGGTGGCGCGCACGCCCGGCTCGAAGCTGGCGACCTTGTAGGGGCCGGTGCCGATCGCGGCATTGGGGTCGTCGAAGCCGCCGTTCGGCTGGACGATGAGGTGGTAGTCGGACAGGAGCAGCGGCAGGTCGGCATTGCCTTCGGCGAGCGTGATGACGAGGTCGCCGCCCTCGACCTTGATGTCGCCGATCGACTTCATGACGCCGAGCGCGCCGGATTCGGACTTCTCGTCGGTGTGGCGCTTCAGGGTCTGAAGCACGTCGTCGACGGTCATCTCCTTGCCGTTGTGGAACTGCACGCCCTTGCGGATCTTGAACGTCCAGATCTTCGCGTCCGGCGAGGATTCCCAGGATTCGGCAAGGGCCGCGACGGGCTGGCCGGTTAGCGGGTCGCTCTCGACGAGCATGTCGCCCCAGTTGCGGCCGACGACGAAGAGCACCTGCGAGAGATATTTGGCCGGATCGAGCACGTCCGTGGCGGCACCACCTTCGAGACCGAGCTTCAGGTGGCCGCCCTTCACCGGTTCGGCCGCCGCGACGCTGGTGGCGAACATCGAACCGGCGGCAGAGAGGCTGACGCCGGCGGCCAGCGCCCGGCCCATGAAATCACGGCGGCTCATGCCGCCGCGGGTGACCTGGCTGCCCAGATATTTCAGATAGTCGCTCATCATCGTCTCCGTTTGCCGGCGGTTTGTCGAAAGGGCCGCGCGCTGCGACCGTGATGCCAGGATCCGCGGCTGACATCGTCAGGACCGCCGCAATACAAGCTATCGTTGGCCAGGGAAAGCAAGATGTCCACGTGCGACATCGCTTGTCGTGTCTGCACAGACTCGCCAAAGGGTCTGTCGGCCAAGCACAGAACAGATGATCTGCCGAAATTGTAGTCGGCATGTGCAAAAATATTGCACTGCAGCGAGCGGTCTTCTCGGAGGCCATCGGCGCCGAAGGGAAAAGTCCCACGATGACTATGGCCCGAACCCGATGACTATGGCCGGCGCCGGGCGTTCCGTGCCTCGCCGGGGCTCGTGCCATAGCGTTGCCGAAAAGCTCTTGCGAAAGCCGAGGCGGACTGAAATCCGCACTGTGTCGAAACAGACGATATATTGTCGCGACTTTCAAGCACCAATCGCCGCCCCGCCTCGAGCCTCAGACCACGGCAGAACTCCTGTGGTGACTGTCCGACATGGGAAAGAAACAGCATTTCGAGGGTCCTTCGGCTCGTCCCGAGGCGCCGCGCCAGCGACGACATCGGCAGGGGATCGGCGAGATGGGTCTCCATCAGGCGGATCGCGGCGGCAAGCCGCGGCTCGTACCAGTCGAGCCGGCCGAGCGAGAGGCTGGGCTGGGGATCCTCGGCGGGATGCGCGCGCTCGTAGATGAAGATGCTGGCGACGCTCAGCGCCAGCGCGTAGCCCTGCCGGAGGCGGATGAGGTCGAGCATCATGTCGAGCGTCGGCGAGGCGCCGCCGCTGGTAAAGCGGTCGCCGTCGACGACGTAGCGGCTCGGCGAGACCAGGATATCGGGAAAACGGTCGGTGAAGGAGGGAAGATCCTCCCAGTGCGTCGTCGCCCGCCGCCCGGCGAGGACGCCGGCTCTGGCCAGAACGAAGGCGCCGGATTCGATCCCGCCGAGCGGCAGTCGGCGGCGGGCGCAGAGCCTCAATGCCTTCTCGAGGTTCGGCCCCGCATGACGGGCGACGTTGAACGCCGCGACGACGACGAGCGCATCGCCTGTCGCCTGCGGATCGAAGATGCCATCGACCTCAAGGCGCAGGCCGCTGGACGTCGCAACGGCCGCACCATCGGAAGAAAGAACCCGCCAGCGATAGAGCGTCCGGCCGGCGACCCGGTTGGCCGCCCGCAAGGGCTCGACCGCCGAGGCGAAGGAGAGCAGCGAGAACTCCGGCAGGACCAGGAAATCGATGGCGAGAACGTCGTCGCCGGCTGCGAAAATATTGGCGTGCATGCGCAATCCGTATCGGTTTCTGCGCACCGTGTATCGCAAGCGCAGCCGGCTTTCGCCAGCATGGTGGTCCTCTATCGGCCCTGGAAGGACACGACATGGCGCTTGGCATGAACCGCGAAGTCTTCATCACCTGCGCCGTCACAGGGGCGGGCGACACCGCCGGGCGCTCCGACAAGGTGCCGGTGACGCCGGAGCAGATCGCCGCGGCCTCGATCGAGGCGGCGGAGGCCGGGGCGGCGGTCGCCCATATCCACGTCCGCGATCCCGCGACCGGGCAGGGCTCGCGCGATCTCGCCCTGTACCGCGAGACGGTGCGCCTCATTCGCGCCTCGGGCGTCGACGTCATCCTCAACCTCACCGCCGGCATGGGCGGCGACCTGACGCTGGGATCGGTCGAGGCGCCGCTGCCCCCCTCGCGGGTTGGCACCGACATGGTCGGCGCGACCGAGCGCCTTGCCCACGTCGCCGAGCTCCTGCCGGAGATCTGCACGCTCGACTGCGGCACGATGAATTTCGGCGAGGGCGACTATGTCATGACGAACACGCCGGCCATGCTGAAGGCGATGGCGGCGCAGATCCAGGCGCTGGGGGTCAGGCCCGAGATCGAGATCTTCGACACCGGCCATCTCGTCCTGGCGCAATGGCTGGAGAAACAGGGCCTCCTCGACGGCCCGGTCCTGGTGCAGCTCTGCATGGGCATTCCCTGGGGCGCGCCGGACGACATCGGCACGCTGATGGCCATGGTGAACAACCTGCCGAAGGACTGGATTTTTTCGGCCTTCTCGATCGGCCGCAACCAGCTCCCCTATGCGGCGCTCGCGGCCCTCGCCGGCGGCAATGTGCGTGTCGGGCTCGAGGACAATCTCTGGCTCGGCAAGGGCGTGCTCGCCTCGAACGGCGATCTCGTCGCGGCGGCGAAGACGACGCTGACCTCGATGGGCGCAAAGGTCCTCACCCCCGCCGAGACGCGGGCGAAGCTGCACCTCAAGAAGCGGACGTAAGGGCCATGGACGGAATCAGGAAAGTCGCCGTCATCGGTGGCGGCGTCATCGGCGGCGGCTGGGTCGCGCGCTTTGCCCAGAACGGGCACGACGTCGCCGTCTACGACCCCGACCCGGAGGCCGAGCGCAAGCTCGCCGGGCTGATGGAGAATGCCGCGCGCGCCTTCGCCGCGCTGATCCCGGGCGACAGGCCTGATTTCGGCACGGTGCGCTTCGTTTCGACCTTAAGGGAAGCTGTCGAAGATGCCGATCTGATTCAGGAAAGTGCGCCCGAGCAGCTGGCGCTGAAGCAGAAGATCCTTGGCGAGATCGACGTCCACGCGCGGGCCGGCGCTCTCGTCGCTTCCTCGACCTCGGGTCTCCTGCCGAGCGACCTGCAGCAGGCGATGCGGCGGCCCGAGCGGCTGTTCGTCGCCCACCCCTTCAACCCCGTCTATCTCGTGCCGCTGGTCGAGCTCGTCGCCGGCGCGGCGACGGCGCCCGAGACGATCGAGACGGCCAAGCGTTTCTACGCCGCGCTCGGCATGAAGCCGCTGCACGTTCGCAAGGAGATCGACGCCTTCATCGGCGACCGCCTGCTCGAAGCGCTGTGGCGCGAGGCGCTGTGGCTCGTCAACGACGATGTCGCCACCGCCGAGGAGATCGACGACGTCATCCGCTATTCCTTCGGCCTGCGCTGGGCCCAGATGGGAATCTTCCAGGTCTACCGAATTGCCGGGGGCGAGGCCGGCATGCGCCACTTCATGGCGCAGTTCGGTCCCTGCCTGAAATGGCCGTGGACGAAGCTGATGGACGTGCCGGACCTCACCGACGCGCTCGTCGACAAGATCTCCGACCAGTCGGACGCGCAGGCTCATGGCCTGTCGATCCGCGACCTCGAGCGGATCCGCGACGACAACCTCGTCGCCATCATGCGCGCGCTGGCCGGCCAGGCGGGCGGCGCCGGCTGGGGCGCGGGCGAGCTGCTGAACACCTACGAGGCGAGCCTGGCCCAGCCGGCGCCGGCGGCTGCCGAGCCCGACATCACCCGGCCGCTCGACCTCCACACCGCGACCGTCCTGCGGGAATGGGCTGATTACAACGGCCACATGACCGAATACCGCTATCTCCAGGTACTGGGCGAGGCGACGGACGCGCTGCTGGCGCTGATCGGCCTCGACGCCGAGATGCTGGCCGCCGGCCGCAGCTTCTACACGGTCGAAAGCCATCTCCGGCACCTCGCCGAGTGCCGTGTCGGCGACCGGCTGGCGGTCTCGACACAGGTGCTCTCCAGCGACGGCAAGCGGCTGCGGATCTTCCACACGATAACGAACGCCACGAGCGGCGACGTCGTGGCGACGGGCGAGCACATGCTTCTGCATGTCGATACCACCAGCGGCAAGGCCGTGGCCGCCGCGCCGGCGCTTGCGCAGACGATGGAAAGCCTCGCGGCAGCACATGCGAGTCTTGCCGTTCCGGACGCGGCAGGGCGCGCTGTCGGACAGCCACGCTGAATGGCGAGGGGCGGGGGAGGTCGGGACGGGTGACAGCACCGCCGCGCCCGCCTTCGTCGGCCAATTGCCGGATACGCGCGACCGGATCGCGCGCACGGTCGCTGAACCCGACCGGCCCGATCGGGGACTCCTGCTGGAAAGGATGGCCGGTGACCCGGCCAACTATACGTTTTCGTTATCTTGTTGATCGCGCGGGAACGATTGCTAGTTCTGATCGAGGGGCACTGCCGCTCTTCGTGCATGGAAAGCGATTCTGCGATTGTCCCACGCCTATCTGAACCGCGTCAGCTCGGCGGTCCCCGAGAACGAAGTGCATCGTTATTTTCTTCGCTTCGCCGCCTCGCAACTGGTTGAGGATCCCCGCCGCCAGGCCGTCTTCAACCGCATGGCCGACAAGGGCGGGATCGAGCACCGCTATTCCTGCCTCGTTCCATCGGGCGATCCGGAAGGAGAGTGCCTGGATCAGGGCAATCTCTATCGGCGCGGGGCCTTTCCCGGCACGGCTCGGCGCATGGACATGTTCGAGGATCAGGCCCATCGGCTGGCGACGCGGGCGATCGGCGGGCTCGATCTCGGCAACGACATTCGCCGCATCACCCATCTGATCGTCGCCACCTGCACCGGCTTCTCGGCGCCCGGCATCGACCTCGAGATCGTCGCCCGTTGCGGCCTCGACCCCTCCGTCGAGCGCACGATGATCGGCTTCATGGGCTGCTATGCCGCGATCAACGCCCTGAAGCTCGCCCGCCACATCGTGCGCTCCGAGCCGGAGGCGAGGGTGCTCGTCGTCAACATCGAGCTCTGCACGCTGCATCTGCGCGAGACGAAGGACCTCGAAAAGCTTCTTTCCTTCTGTCTCTGGGGCGATGGCTGCACGGCGGCGCTCGTCACCGCCGATCCGGCGGGGATCCGGCTCGACAGTTTCAAGGCGCTGCTCGCCGCCGATACGGCCGATCTGATGAGCTGGAGCGTTCGCGACGACGGTTTCGACATGGTGCTCTCCGGCCGTGTCCCGCGCGCCATCGAGGAGACGCTGGAGACGTGCCGAGACGTCTTCCTGCGTGGGGCGGCGGTGAGGGACATCGATCTCTGGGCCGTCCATCCGGGTGGTCGCTCGGTGCTCGACGCCGTGGAGCGGGTGCTGGATCTTCCGGCAGACGCGCTCGGCCCCTCGCGAAAGGTGCTGCGCGACAGGGGCAACATGTCGTCGGCGACGGTGATGTTCGTGCTGGAGGAGATGCTGGCGACGGCCGAGCCCGGCATGCGCGGTTGCGGCATGGCCTTCGGCCCGGGCCTTACGGCGGAGACCATGCTGTTCGAGGCGGTGGGATGAGCTCCCGGCTGGCCCAGCGTGAGGTGATCCCGGAGATCCTCGACGACCTCGCCGAGGACGATCCCCGCGCCGTGGCCTCGCGCCGGGATCTCCGCCGCGTCAACGCGCTGATGTTCCAGGCCGGCATTACCCGAGGCCTCCTGTCCCGGCATCTCGCCGCGCCGCCGCGGCGCCTTCTCGAGATCGGGGCAGGGGATGGCAGCTTCATGCTGTCGCTGGCCCGCCGGCTCCACGGGCACTGGCCGAAGGTCGACCTCTTCCTCCTCGATCGCCAGAGCCTCGTCACTCGCGAGCGGATCGCGGAGTTCGCCGCCTTGGGCTGGACCGTCCATGTCGTCGAGGCCGACATCTTCGCCTGGGCAATGGATGCCGCGGACGAGCGATTCGATGCCGTCACCACCAACCTCTTCCTGCATCATTTCGAGGACGGCCCGCTCGCCGGATTGCTCGCGCGCCTGGCGCCGATGGCCCCGGTCTTCGTGGCCACCGAGCCGCGCCGCACGGCCTTTCCGCTGCTTGCCGCGCGGATGCTCTGGGCGATCGGCGCCAACGACGTGACGCGGCATGATGCTGCCGTCAGCGTTCGCGCCGGCTTTGCCGGCACCGAGCTCTCCGGGCTCTGGCCGGCAAGCCCGCTCTGCCGGCTGGAAGAGGGTCGCCGCGGTCTTTTCACCCACGCCTTCGCCGCCGTCACCGCGGCGCGTCCGGCATAGGGCTCGATTTCCCGGCGGCCGTCTCGCGGGCATCCCCGTCCTGTCGCCGTGCCTCGCCTTGATCCAGATCAAGGCACCCGCCCGTGCCCCGCGCTACCGGGAAAGTCATCGTGAGCCGGCTCGACCGGCGAGGCGGGACGATTACGGGCGACAGGGGGTCCAGGATGAAATTCGGTACGGAGGCGACGATCGCCGGCCTCGGAGCGCTGCTGGCGCTCCTGGCGGCACTGGCCGCGGCAGATGCGGCGTTCCAGAACCATGCCTATGTCCTGCTATTTGTCCTGGGCACGGCGGCCATCGTTCTCCTGCGCAACGACACGCCGGTCGGACAGTCGGTCGCGATCCTCGGCGTGCGCGACGACGGCGCCTATTGCGACGGCGTGGTGCGGGCCGGCGCCATCGCGACGGTTTTCTGGGGCGTCGTCGGCTTCCTCGTCGGTGCCGTCGTCGCCGCCCAACTCGCCTATCCCCAGCTCAACATCGAGCCCTGGTTCAATTTCGGCCGGATGCGGCCGTTGCATACGTCGGCGGTGGTCTTCGCCTTCTGCGGCAACGCCCTTCTCGCCACCTCCTTCTATGTCGTGCAGCGCACCTGCCGCGCGCGCCTCTTCGGCGGCAATCTCGCCTGGTGGGTATTCTGGGGGTACCAGCTCTTCATCGTCATGGCGGCGACCGGCTATCTCCTCGGCATCACCCAGAGCCGCGAATACGCCGAGCCCGAATGGTATGTCGACATCTTCCTGACGGTCGTCTGGGTCGCCTATCTCGTGGTCTTCATGGGCACGCTGATGAAGCGCAGCGAGCCGCACATCTACGTCGCGAACTGGTTCTATCTCGCGTTCATCGTGACGGTGGCGATGCTGCACGTCGTCAACAATCTCGCCGTTCCCGTCTCCTTCCTCGGCACCAAGAGCTACTCGGCCTTCTCGGGCGTCCAGGATGCGCTGACGCAGTGGTGGTACGGCCATAACGCCGTCGGCTTCTTCCTCACTGCCGGCTTCCTCGGCATGATGTACTACTTCATCCCGAAGCAGGCGAACCGGCCGGTCTACTCCTACCGTCTGTCGATCATCCACTTCTGGTCGCTGATCTTCCTCTACATCTGGGCCGGCCCGCATCACCTGCACTACACGGCGCTGCCAGACTGGGCGCAGACGCTCGGCATGGTGTTCTCGATCATGCTCTGGATGCCGTCCTGGGGCGGCATGATCAACGGCCTGATGACCTTGTCGGGTGCCTGGGACAAGCTGCGCACCGATCCGATCCTCAGGATGATGGTGCTGGCCGTCGCCTTCTACGGCATGGCGACCTTCGAGGGCCCGATGATGTCCATCAAGTCGGTCAACTCGCTCAGCCACTATACCGACTGGACCATCGGTCACGTCCACTCCGGCGCTCTCGGCTGGAACGGCATGATCACCTTCGGCGCGCTCTACTACCTCGTTCCGCGCCTGTGGAACCGCGAAGCCCTGTACAGCCTGAAGCTCGTCAGCTGGCACTTCTGGCTCGCCACCATCGGCATCGTCATCTACGCCGCGTCGATGTGGGTTTCCGGCATCATGCAGGGCCTGATGTGGCGCGAATACGATGCGCAGGGCGGCCTCGTCTACTCCTTCGCGGAGACGGTCGCGGCGCTCCATCCCTACTACCTCATGCGCCTCGGCGGCGGCCTTCTGTTCCTGGCGGGCGCCTTGGTGATGACCTTCAACCTTCTCATGACCATCCGCGGACCGGAGGCCGTCGCGGCCGCGGCGACCCCCGTGGCGGCGGAATAGGAGCGGCTCCGATGAAACTTCCCACCGCCCGCAGCCTGGTCAAGGGCCACGGCAAGATCGAGCGCAACGCGTCGCTCCTTCTCGTCCTCTCCCTCGTCGTCGTCATGATCGGCGGCGTCGTCGAGATCGTGCCACTGTTCTATCTCGAGAACACCATCGAGAAGGTCGAGGGCATGCGGCCCTACACGCCGCTGGAACTGGCCGGACGCGACGTCTACGTCCGCGAGGGCTGCTATACCTGCCACAGCCAGATGATCCGGCCATTCCGCGACGAGGTCGAGCGCTACGGTCACTATTCGCTCGCCGCCGAATCCATGTACGACCATCCCTTCCAGTGGGGGTCCAAGCGCACCGGGCCGGATCTGGCCCGTGTCGGCGGCCGCTATTCCGACGAGTGGCACGTCGCGCATCTGAAGGATCCACGTTCGGTCGTGCCGGAATCGGTGATGCCGACCTACACCTTCCTCGCCAATACCGAACTCGACGTCGACAACATCGGCGCAAACCTTGTCGCCAACCGCCATGTCGGCGTGCCCTACACCGACGAGATGATCGCCGAGGCCAAGGCCGATGCCCGCACGCAGGGCAGCGCCGCGGACCCGGCCGGCCTTCAGTCGCGCTATGCCAAGGCCGGTTCCCGCGACTTTGACGGCAATCCGGCCAAGCTCACCGAGATGGATGCACTCGTCGCCTATCTGCAGATGCTTGGCACCCTCGTCGACGTCGAAGCCTACAAGCCTGCTCCCGCCGAGACGCTGGAGACGAGCCAATGACGTACCACGCCCTGCGCGAGTTCGCGGACTCCTGGGCCCTGGCCGGCATGACGATCTTCTTCGTCGGTGTGGTCCTCTTCGTCCTGTTCCGGCCGAAGGCCCGCGACCACGCCCGTGATGCAAAAATGATTCCGTTCAAAGAGGATGACGTCGATGGACGATAGAGGCATCGAAAAGCGCGAGATCGACGATGCCACGGGCACGCCCACCACCGGGCACGACTGGGACGGCATCAAGGAACTCGACACCCCGATGCCGCGCTGGTGGCTTTGGTCGTTCTATGGCTGCATCGCCTTCTCGGCGGTCTACGTCGTGCTCTATCCGGCCATCCCGATGCTGAGCCGGGCGACGGACGGCCTGCTTGGCTGGTCGTCGCGGGGCGATCTGACGACGGAAATGGCCGGCGCCGTGGCGGCGACGGCGGGCCTGCGCGACCAGATCGCGGCATCCTCGATGGACGAGATCATCGCCGACCCCGAACTCTTCCGCTTCGCCGCCGGCGCGGGCCACTCCGCCTTTTCGGTCAACTGCGTCCAGTGCCACGGCTCGGGCGCTGCCGGCAGCGTCGGCTATCCGAACCTCCAGGACGACGATTGGATCTGGGGCGGATCGCCTGAGGAAATCCGCCTGACCATCGTCCACGGCATCCGCAGCGACGATCCCGACTCGCGCGTCTCGGAAATGCCCGCCTTTGGCCGTGACGGCATCCTGGAGCGGCCCGCCATCGTCGACGTCGCCGCCTATGTCATGACGCTGTCGGGGGCCAAGCATGCGTCGGGCGATCCGGAAACCGGCAAGACGGTCTTCGCTGAAAACTGTGCCGCCTGCCACGGCGAGAGCGGCGAGGGCGTCAAGGAATTGGGCGCGCCGGCGCTGAACGACCCGATCTGGCTGCGCGTGTCGGACCAGCAAGGCGTCATCTCGCAGGTCGTCAATCCCAAGCACGGCGTGATGCCGGCCTGGGAGCCGCGTCTTGGTCCCGTCGTGGTCAAGCAGCTGGCCGCCTATGTCTATTCGCTCGGCGGCGGGGCAGCGCTCGCGGCAGCCGACGCCAACTGACGTCGGCACCCTTCGGCACAGGCGATACGGCAAAGGCCGGCACCGGAGGGGCCGGCCTTCGGCCTTTCCTGGTTGATCTGGATCAAGGCTTTAGAAGCCGAAACCCGGCAAGACCCGGAGGGGCGCCTGGTACAAGCGCCTTCCCGGAGACTGCCATGCTCGTTCACAACAGCGTCGATCGCCTCAATGCCGAGCCGGTGAACAGCGCCGATCGACGTGGACCGCTGTTTGCCGCTCGCGAGAAGATCCACCCCAAGCGTGCCGAGGGCAGCTATCGCCGCCTCAAGTGGATCATCATGGCGGTGACGCTGGCGATCTACTACGCCACGCCCTGGATCCGCTGGGACCGCGGCGAAGGTGCACCGGATCAGGCGGTGTTGATCGATCTTGCCGGCCGGCGTTTCTACTTCTTCTTCGTCGAGATTTGGCCGCAGGAATTCTACTATGTCGCGGGCCTCCTCATCATGGCGGGCCTCGGGCTCTTCCTCGTCACTTCGGTCGCCGGGCGTGCCTGGTGTGGCTATGCCTGTCCGCAGACCGTCTGGGTCGATCTCTTTCTCGTCGTCGAACGCTTCTTCGAGGGCGACCGCAACAAGCGCATCGCCCTCGACAAGGCGCCGATGTCGCCGGGCAAGTTCGGCAAGCGCTTCGCCAAGCACGCGGTCTGGCTCGCCATCGCGGTCCTGACCGGCGGCGCCTGGATCTTCTACTTCGCCGACGCGCCGACACTTCTGCGCGATGTCGTGACCCTCGATGCCTCGGGGGCGGCCTATACGACGATCGCCATCCTGACCGCGACGACCTATGTCTTCGGCGGCTTCATGCGCGAACAGGTCTGCACCTACATGTGCCCCTGGCCACGCATCCAGGCGGCCATGCTCGACGAGCAGTCGCTGACCGTCACCTACAACGACTGGCGCGGCGAGCCGCGCTCGCGGCACCAGAAGAAGGCGCTGGCGCTGGGCCAGCCGGTCGGCGACTGCGTCGACTGCAATGCCTGCGTCGCGGTCTGCCCGATGGGCATCGACATCCGCGAGGGGCAGCAGATGGAGTGCATCACCTGCGCCCTCTGCATCGACGCCTGCGATTCCGTGATGGATCACCTGGGGCGCGAGCGGGGCCTGATTTCCTACGCGACGCTCGCCGACTACGATGCCAACATGACGCTCGCCCGCGGCGGGGGCGAGACGATCGAACCGGCACGGGTCCGCGACCCCGTCACGGGCAGACTGCGGGAGGGAGTCGCGCATTTTCGCTGGCGCCACATGGCCCGGCCTCGCACGCTCGTCTATCTCGTTCTCTGGTCTGCCATCGGGGTAGGGATGGCCTACTCGCTCGCCACGCGCGACCAGCTGACGACGTCTGTCCAGCATGACCGAAATCCGGTCTACGTCCTTCTCAGCGATGGTGGCGTGCGCAATGCCTACACGGTCAAGATCGCCAACATGACGAATGTCCCACGCCTGGTGACGGTGGCCGTCGAGGGCCTGCCCGGCGCCGTCGTCGCCGCTCCCGGCCGCACGCTCGATGGCGGCGGGGTTTCGGTCGAGGTACCGCGCGACCGGGTGGAGATGGTCCGGCTCCTCGTCTCGCAGCCCGCAGCAGCGGTGACCGACGAGCGGCAGGACTTCTTCGTCACCGTCACCGACACCGCGGGCGGCGAGTCCAGTCGCGCCGCCGCGGTCTTCCAGTCCCCCGAGGAGGCCCGTCGATGAGCAAGCCGCCCCTGCGCGAATTCACCGGTTGGCACATGCTGACGATCATGCTGCTGTTCTTCGGCTCGATCATCGGGGTCAATTTCCTGATGGCCTATTCCGCCGTTACCTCCTTCGCCGGTCTCGTGGTCGAGAACTCCTATGTCGCCAGCCAGCATTTCGACGAAAAGCTCGTGGCGATGCGGCGGCAGCAGGCGCTCGGCTGGACGGTGGAATTGGCCGTCCTGCCTGATTCCGTCACCGTCGACGTGCGTGATGCGCACGGCGACCGGGTGGCCACCCGCGTCGACGTGGAGATGACGCGCCCGACCACGAACCGCGACGATCACTTTCTCCACGCCGACGAGACGCTCGGTCCCGTGCGCCTGCCGACCGCGCTGAAGCCCGGCGCCTGGGATGCGACGGTGTCGCTGGTGGACAGCGCCGGCGAAACCTTCCTGACCACCCGGCGCGTCGTCATCGGCGCACCGGCCCCGGTGCGGCCATGAGCTGCTGCAGCGACGCAGGGGCGCTCGACCCCCGCCTTATCGCCGATCCCGAGCAGCTGCGCGCCGAGGAGTTCCGCCATTCCGGCCACCGTCACGAGGACGGCTCCATCCACTATCTTCTCGTTGCGCCCGGCATCCACTGCGGCGCCTGCATCGGCCGCATCGAGGGCGCGTTGAAGTCCCTGCCAGGCGTGCGCTCGGCCCGCGTCAACTTTTCCACCCGCCGCGTCCTCGTCACCGCCGATGCCACCCAGGCCGAGCCATTCGCGATCGTGCGCGCCGTCGAATCGCTCGGCTATGCCGTCACGCTCGGAACGGACGATGCCGGCACGGGCGCTGATCCGGTCCTTGCCGAACTGATGCGCGCGCTGGTCGTCGCGGGTTTCGCCGCGGCCAACGTGATGCTGCTCTCGGTCTCCGTCTGGTCTGGAGCGGAGGGCGCGACGCGCACCCTCTTCCAGCTCATTTCCGGCGTCGTCGCCGTCCCTGCCGTCCTCTATGCCGGCCGTCCGTTCTATCGTTCGGCGCTCGGCGCAATACGTAACGGCCATGTGAATATGGACGTGCCGATCTCGCTCGGCGTGCTCCTGACGCTGGTGATGAGCATCTACGAGGCGCTTTTCGGCGGCGGCGAGACCTGGTTCGACGCCTCGCTGACGCTGCTCTTCTTCCTCCTCATCGGCCGTGTGCTCGACCACGCGATGCGCGAGCGGGCCCGCAGCGGCATCGCCAGCCTCGGCCGGATCGCCTCCCGCGGCGCCATGCGCGTCGGCGCGGACGGTGGGCTGGACTATGTCGGCATCGAAGCGGTTCGTCCCGGCATGACCTTGCACGTGGCTGTCGGTGAACGCTTCCCCGTGGACGGCGTATTGTCGGGCGGGGTGACCGAGGCCGATCGCTCGCTCGCGACAGGCGAGAGCGCGCCCGTTCGTCTCGGGCCCGGCGATCCCGTCGAGGCGGGCGCCCTGAACCTCCTGGCGCCGGTGACGCTGACGGCGACGGCTGATGCCGAACACAGCCTCATCCGGGAAATGCTGCGCCTGATGGAAGCGGCCGAGCAGGGCAAGGCGGCCTATGTCCGTCTCGCCGACCGCGCCGCCGCTTTGTATGCGCCCGTGGTGCATGTCGCCGCATTGCTGACCTTCGTCGGCTGGATGGCGTTGACGGGCGACGGCCACATGGCGCTGACCGCGGCGATCGCCGTCCTCATCATCACCTGTCCCTGCGCGCTCGCGCTGGCCGTCCCCGTCACCCAGGTCGTCGGCGCCGGCATCCTGATGCGGCGCGGCGTTCTGATGCGCACGGGCTCCGCCTTCGAGCGCATGGCGGAGGTCCGGCAGGCGGTCTTCGACAAGACCGGAACGCTGACACTGCCAAGCCTCTCGGTCGACGGAGGGCAGGTCGCCGGCGAGGATCTGCGGCGGGCCGCAGCGCTTGCCCGGGAAAGCCGTCATCCGCTGTCGGTCGCCGTCTGCGCCCTGGCCCGGTCGCGTGCACTGCCGGGGACCGAAGCGTCTGGCACCTCGGAAACGCCGGGGGAGGGCCTCGAGGGAACGGTCGACGGAAAGCGGAGCCGCTTGGGACGATGGGATTTCGTCCGCGTCATCGCGGCCGACGACGCTGCGGCGGAACGCGACGGGCTCTGGTATGCGCGCGAGGGCGGGACGATGATCCGTCTCCCGGTGCGCTCGGTCCTGCGGCCGGATGCGCTGGCGACCATGGCCGTGCTCGACGAAGCCGGCATCCCGCGCCACATCCTCTCCGGCGACAGCGCCGAGGCCGTGGCCCTCACCGCCGCCGACCTCGGCTTCGAGCCGGCGCGGACGGCGGCGCGGCTCACGCCCGCTGCCAAGGCCGCACGGATCGGGGCCCTGGCCTCCACCGGCGGCCCGGTCCTCTTCGTCGGCGACGGTATCAACGACGCGCCGGCCCTCGGCACCGCCCATGTCTCGATCACCCCGGCGGACGCCGCGGAAGTCGGCCGGGCGAATGCCGATTTCGTCTTCACCGGCCAGTCGCTGCAGGGCGTCGGCGACGTCTTCCGGGTGTCGCATGCCGTCATCGACTGCGTCCGCCAGAATTTCGGTCTGGCGATCGGCTACAATCTCATCGCCGTGCCGCTGGCCGTTCTCGGCTTCGTCACCCCGCTTGTCGCCGCCATCGCAATGTCGAGCTCATCCCTCGTCGTCGTCGGCAATGCGCTGCGGCTGCAATGGCAGTTTCGCCGTGCCGGAGACGCCGCCACCCCGGCCGGGCCGACGTCGGCCACGTCGTCAATGGCCACCGTCCAGTGGGCACAGCAATGACGAGCCTTCTCATCCTCATCCCCGTGGCGCTTGCCCTCGGCCTCGTTGGTCTCGGTGCCTTCTTCTGGGCCTATCGCAGCGGCCAGTTCGAGGACCCCGAGGGCGACGCGCTGCGGATCCTGTCGGACGACGACCCGCCAAAACCCTGAGTTCGTCCCGCTGACGTGCCGGTCGCCATGATCGGGGACATTTGTGTCCGACGACAGCGCTGCGTCGCAGCGCGATCAATCGCCCTCGGTCGAACAAACTGTTTTCTTCCGCCGCCGCCGTCGGCAGAGTGGCGCCGCGATTCGATGGGCAGTGACAGCCGTCGACGGGAGAGGCGCGCATGCGGAAAGACAGGGGCGGAGAGTTCAACTGGCCCTATTCGGTGGCCGAGCTCTGGGCCGACGGCATTGTCCACGCCCTCGGCGTGGTGCTGGCGCTGTCGGGCGCCGTGGTTTTCCTGGTCGTCATGTCGGGGCGGGCGAGCGCGACGGAGCTCATGACCTGCGGCGTCTATCTCGCCACGCTCGTCCTGTCGATCGCTGCCTCCGCGGCCTACAATGTCTGGCCGGTGTCGCGGACGAAATGGCTGCTGCGGCGGCTCGACCACTCCGCCATCTTCCTCCTCATCGCCGGAACCTACACCCCGTTCATCGCCAAGATGGGCCTGTGGTGGATGCTGGCCGGGGTCTGGGTCGTCGCCGCCATCGGCGTCTTCCTGAAGCTGTTCAGGCCGGGACGATACGATCGCCTGGCGATCCTTCTGTATCTCGCGCTCGGCTGGAGCGGCATCGTCACCTACGAACACATGGTGGAGTCGCTGCCGCCGAGCGTGCGCGAACTGATCCTTGCCGGCGGCCTCGTCTATTCGCTCGGCATCATCTTCCACGTCTGGGAAAAACTGCGCTTCCAGAACGTCATCTGGCACGGCTTCGTCCTCGTCGCCGCGTCCATCCACTTCGTTGCCGTCTGGTACTCCGTCACCGCCTGAGTCACGGTAGGACCCGAGGCGTGACGAGGCTTCCAGCGGTGCCTCGCCCCAGGGGGAAAGATGTGCCTGCCGCCTTATTCCGCCGCCTGCTGCATGCCGGCAGGCGAGGGGCGGTCGGGGCCATCGCCCGAGGAGAATTCGGTCACGCGTTTCCAGGTCGTGTCCTTCTCGTCCGCCTTCTCCGGCTTCGAAGGCGCCGCGGCAACGGCGGATGCCGGGACGATTGCCTCGGCATGGTCGGCCGAGTGTTCATCCGACGCATTGGGGCTCAGCATCCAGCCGAACACGCGGCCGACGAGATGGCTGAGGTCGTCCATCAGCGTGTAGACCGTCGGGATGAAGACCAGCGACAGGACGGTCGAGACGAGGAGGCCGCCGATCACCGCGATCGCCATCGGCGCGCGGAACTCGCCGCCCTCGCCGGACGCCATCGCCGCCGGCACCATGCCCGCCGCCATGGCCAGCGTCGTCATGATGATCGGCCGGGCACGCTTGCGGCCAGCATCGATGATCGCATCGTGCTGCGGCATGCCGTGCTTCTCCTGCTCCACCGCGAAGTCGACCAGCATGATCGAGTTCTTCGTGACGATGCCCATCAGCATCAGGATGCCGATCACCACCGGCATCGACACAGCCGTGTGAGTGAGGAGGAGGGCACCGACCACGCCGCCGACCGAGAGCGGCAGCGAGGCAAGGATGGTGATTGGCACGAAGACGCTGCCGAAGAGGAGGATCAGGACGACCAGCACCATCATGATGCCGGCGCCCATGGCGGAGGCAAAGCCCGTGAAGACCTCCGCCTGGATCTCGGCGTCGCCGACCTCCTGCATGCGCACGCCCGCCGGCATGTCGGTGATCGCCGGAAAGGTCTTGATGCGCTCGCTGCCCTGGCCGATCTCGAAGCCCGGCATCATGCTGGTGCCGACCTTCACGAGGCGTTCGCGGTCGTAGCGGTCGATCGTCGAGGGTCCCTGGCCGAAACCGATGTCGGCGACGCTTTCGAGCGGCACGGACGCGCCGGTGCCGGTCAGGACGCGAAGGTTGCGGATCGTTGCCAGATCGTGGCGCGCCGACTCGCGCAGCTCGACACGGATCGGCACCTGCCTTGTGCCGACATTGAACTTGGCAAGGTTCGCGCCGACGTCTCCGATCGTGGCGACGCGCACGGTCTCGGAGATCGCTTCCGGCGCGATGGCCAGATCCGCCGCCTGGTCGAGACGGGGGCGGATGCGGATCTCCGGCCGGGCGAAGGAGGCCATGGCGGAGGGGTTGGAGAACATCGGGTCGCGCCGCATCTGGCTTTCCAGATCGGCGGCGACCTCGGCGACCGCGTCGCCGTCCGAACCGAGGATGCCGATCGAGAGCTCACGCTCGCCGCGGTCGTTGACGTAGAAGGAGCGGATGTCGGGAATGGCCGCGAGCTTGGCGGCGACGACGGGTTCGAGATCTCCCTGGCTGCGCGTGCGCTCGAACTTGCGCACGAGGTTGATGGTGATGCCGGCGCGGCGGATTTCCAGCGTGCCGGTGGGGCTCGCCCCGCCGATGACGAGGACGCTGCGCACTTCCGGCAGTTCTCGGATGCTGGCGACGACTTCGTCGGTGACGGCCTGGGTCCGGTCCAGCGTCGAGCCGGGCGGCAATTCGAAGGAGACGACGATGCGCGAGGCATCTTCCTTCGGAATGAAGCCCGTCGGCAGGTATTTGATGCTGTCCATCGCCCAGAAGAACAGCCCCAGTCCGACCGCCAGCGTCACCCAGCGCATGCCGAAGGGAACGTGCACCCGCGTCCGCTCGCCGTCCTTGCGCCGCCGCTTGAACGGCGTCCAGATCCAGAAGGTGTGCATCGTGCCGCGCAGGAAGCTGGTGTAGGCGCGCATGATGAGGCCGTCGTGGTGCTCGGCCGGATGCGGCATGGCGATATAGGCAAACAGCGCTGCGACGATGACGACGCCGCCGGCGACGGCAAGGCCGTATTCGCGTGCCTCGTCGAGCGACACGGGCGGCAGCATGCCCGCATAGGAGCGCAGCATGCTCGCCGCCGTTCCGTTGCCGAGATCGGCATCCGGCAGGAAAGCGAGGCCGAAGAGGGCAGCGATTCCCAGGGCGCCCGGAATGCCGAACCAGAGGAGCCTTCGCCCGAACAGCCGCCAGAAGCCCGGACCCGTGGCGGCGTGCGGCCTGAAGAAATAGGCGGCGAGCATCGGCGTGATGAGACGCGCGACGAGCAGCGAGAAGAACACAGCCACCGCGACCGTCAGGCCAAACTGCTTGAAATACTGGCCGGCGACGCCGGGCATGAAGGAGACCGGTGCGAAGACGGCGATGATCGTCATGGTGATGGCGATGACGGCAAGACCGATCTCGTCTGCGGCCTCCATCGAGGCACGATAGGGCGGCTTGCCCATCGCCATGTGGCGCTCGATGTTCTCGATCTCGACGATGGCGTCGTCGACGAGAATGCCGGTGACGAGCGTCACGGCGAGAAGGCTGACGAGGTTCAGCGAAAAGTCCATCATCGACATCGCCCAGAATGTCGGGATGGCGGCGAGCGGCAGGGTGATCGCGGCGACCGCGGTCGCCCGCCAGTCGCGCAGGAAGATCAGGACGACAATGACGGCGAGAAGCGCACCCTCGACGAGCGTCTCCATGGCGGATTCGAAATTGCCGTAGGTGTAGGTGACGCTGTCGTCGATCTTGGCGAAGATGACGTCCGGATATTGCGTCGCCAGTTCCGCGACCTTGTCGGCGGCGGCGTCCGCGACGGTCGTGTCGCTGGCCCCCTTGGCCCGGTAGAGCGAGAAGGCGACGACGGGCTCGCCGTCGAGGCGGGCGAAGGAGCGCGGCTCCTCCCAGGAATCGACGACCTCGCCGAGTTCCGACAGCCGCACCTCGCGGCCGCCCGGGAGAAAAATCCGCGTCGCGGCGAGACCCGCAACGCTGTCCGCCGCCGCCAGCGTCCGGATGGCCTGCTCCTGGCCGCCGAATTCACCGCGACCGCCGGAGAGGTCGACATTGGTCGCGCGCAGCTGCGCGTTGATGCCGGCAGCAGTGACGCCGAGCGCCGCCAGCCGGTCGGGATCGAGCCGCACCTGGATCTCGCGCTCGACGCCGCCGACGCGCTCGACACGGCCGACTCCCTTCAGCCCCTGAAGGGCGCGCACGACGGTATCGTCGACGAACCAGGAGAGCTGCTCGGGCGTCTTGCCAAGGGAAGAGGCGGCATAGGTGACGATCGACTGGTTCTCGACCTCGATGCGCTGGATGATCGGTTCCTCGATCGTCCGCGGCAGGTCGGAACGGACCTTGGCGATGGCGTCCTTGACGTCGTTCAGCGCACGGTCGGTATCGATCTCCAGCCGGAACTCGGCGGCGCTCACCGACTGTCCGTCGGTCACGGTCGAGGTGATGTGCTTGATGCCGGAGACGCCGGCGATGGCGTCCTCGACCTTCTTCGTCACCTGCGTCTCGAGCTCGGACGGCGCCGAGCCCGACTGCGTCACCGTGACGGCGATGACCGGCACGTCGATATTCGGAAAGCGGGTGATCGGCAGCGCGAAGAAGCTGACGATGCCGAGCGCGACCAGGACGACGAAGAGCAGGATCGGCGGAACCGGGTTGCGGATCGCCCAGGCGGAGATATTCCAGTTCATCCCTTGGCCTCCGGATCGATCTCGACCGCCGTCACGGCGTCGCCGTTCCGGACAAAGGTGCCGGCGAGCGCCACGACCCGCTCGCCTTCCTTGATGCCGCCGGTGATCTCGATATCGCCGCCGCTGGAAATGCCTGTCGTGACGTCCCGGCTTTCGATCGTGCCGTCGTTCACGACCTGGACGAGCGCCTTGTCGCCGTCGACGACGACGGCCGTCTGCGGCACGGTGACGCCGCGGCTGCGGGCGATCTCGACGGTGCCGCGCGCGAACATGCCGGTGCGCAGGCTGGGAGAGGGATCGAGCGCGATGAGGACGCGCCCCAGCCGGGTCGTCTCGTCGACCTTGGGCGAGACGAGGCGGACATGTCCGACGAGGGGTTCGGAGGAGCCGGCGAGCGAGACGCTCACGGCCTGATCCCTCTTCAGCGACGCAAGCACCGTCTCGCTGACCGCGGCGTCGAGTTCGATCAATCCGTCGCGGGCGATCTCGAACAGGGCGCCACCGGCTGCGGATGCGATCGCGCCGAGGCGGGCGGAGCGCGACAGGACCAGCCCGTCCGTCGGCGCCTTGATCTCGGCCTTGGCCTTTCTCAGTTCGAGCTGCCGCCTGTTGGCGTCGAGCACCGCCTTGTCCGCGACGGCGACGGCGACACCCTGGCGGGCGCTTGCGAGCTGCGCCCGGGCGCCTGCGGCGGCCGAGACGCGCTGCTCGAGGACGTCCTGGCCGACGATGCCTTTCGTGGCGAGCGGACGCGATCGGGCGAGCGCGGCATCGGCCTCGATCGCGGCGGCCTCGGCCTGCGCGATCTGGCTCTCCGCCTGCGCGATGGCGGCATCGGCGCGGGCGAGCTGCGAGACGTTCTGCGCCAGATCGGTTTCGATCAGGTCGGTCGACAGGCGCGCGAGGACCTCGCCGGCCGACACCCTGTCGCCCTCGTCGGCAAGGAGCGCCTCGATCCGGAGACCGTCGACATCGGCGCCGACCATCACCGTCTCGCGCGGAACCAGCGTGCCGGTGATGGTGACCCGGGCGACGAGTTCACGCACGGTCGCCGGCACGACCGAGACGCTCGGCGCCGGAGGGGCGACACCGACCGGTGCGACACCCGCCGGTGCGGGGTTTGCGGGCGCGGCTTCCTGGGCTGCCGCCGGCATCCCGGCAAAGGCGAGGACAGCAACAAGGGGCAGGATGATCCGATTACGAACGGACATGATTTCCTCAACCATCTGCGGGCCGATCCGCCATTTGAAAGTCGCCATTGCGCCCAAAAGAAGGGCCGTCATTTCTCGTCAGACGCCCTGCGCCGCGGCTCGCCGAGGACACCGACGACGCTGCGTCGCAGATACGGCTCGACCAGCTCGAGGTCGAAGTCGGGCTCGATCTGCAAGCGCATCACGAGCCCGTCGCCGAGCGAGAACAGGACGAAGAGCGCGGTCTCGACATCGACATGCGCGTCGATCTCGCCCTCGGTCTGGGCCTCGACGAGGCTCTGGCGGAAGGCATCGCGGACCTCTCTTTCCACCTCGTGGAATCGCTTGCCGACAGCAGTGTTGCGGATGCTCTCCGAACAGATCTCCACCATCAGGCCGCCGGTCGCGGGATCGCGGGTGCTGCGCAGGTAGTCCATGGCAACCGCGGTGATGCGATCGACGATGCTGCCGCCGGCCGACAGGCCCTGCATGCAGGCGGCAGCCTGACCGCGCTCCTCCTCGGCGATCGCCTCGATGATGGCATCCTTGGCCGGAAAATAGCGGTAAAGCGCGCCCGGGCTCATCTGTGCCTCGGCGCAGATCTGCTGCATCGATGCCCCATGGAACCCGGATCGCGCAAAGCACGCTCGTGCGGCCGCAAGCACATGCAGCCGCCGCTGATCGTGCGCCGTCACCGGCTCGGGATCGTCGAGATGGAAAACCAAGGGCAGGCCTTCGTCAGGAAAGGGAGAGCGAATGATCGTTCTCATACACCAGCAGGGCCCGGCGGTCGAGTCCATGGGCGCGCGGAAGGCCGCGGCAAAGCACGCGGCAGGCTCCTGCCAGAAGGGTCGGTCTATCCGTCGGAAAACTCCGGACATTTCATCCGCGCCGCCTTGGCACGCGGAATTTCTGCGGCACGGACGGCCGCCGGCGCAGTCAGGCAGCCGAGCCGTTCGCCGGCCGGATTTCTCGTCGGCTCCTAGCGGAAGATCGACGCGAAGCGGCCCACCGGGTTTCTGGACATCTTCGCGACCACGACGAGCTTCTTGATCTCGCCGCGCCGGAAGGCCGCGAGGAAACGCTTGTAGTCCTTGATCGAAACGCAGCCGTTTGAATCGCCGCCTTTGCCCAGCATGTAGGTGTGGGCCAGAAGACCGTTGCGGTTGTGAATCGCCTTCTGGCCGCCGACCGGGTTGAGCCGGATCGCCGCCACGCCGTGGAAAAGGCTTTCGCGCATGCTGAGCGTGTAGGTGTGGGGCGGGGTCGGGCCACGCATCTTCTTGTGCGCGTAACTCGGATCGTCGCGCATCATGCCGAGCCCGGAATGCGCCTCGAGCTTCTCGCCGTTGGGCAGATAGACCATCGCGGCGCTGATGTCGTAGACGGCGACGCCCTTGCCGGGCGTCGCGAAGGTGCGGCCCCTGAACGGCGGGGGGACATCGTCGTCGCCGGCATCCGGGCGGGCGTAGGCAAGCACGGGGACCTTCGGCTCGCGGCGTGCGGGACGGGTCGCGGCGACGGGCCGGTCGGCGTCTCTGATCCGGTGCCGCGGCCGGGCGCGGGGAGTCGGGACGCTGGCTGCTTCCAGCTCCGGCGCCGGATGGGCGATGACGCTGCTTGGAAGCCGCGATGGTTCGAGCAGCGCCACCTCGACCTGCGGGCCATTGTCGGTCGCGCCCGGCGGAGAGACGATCGTCGCGGGAACGGCAGCGCTGGCGATGGCGAAAGCCGGCTCCTGTGCGAGATCCAGAGCGATCCTGCGGCTGTCGGTCTGTGCCATGCGGTAGCCGGCCGACGGCATGAAGGATGTCGGCTGGCCGGCCGGGCCGAAAAGTCGGTGCGACAAGCCCGGCATGGTCATCGCCATGGTGACCGGCTTCGGCTCGGCCCGGCCGGTCTGCAAGGTGGCAGGCTGGGGAATGGAGAGGCGGTGCGCAACCGGCTGCAGCGGCGACAGCACGCGCATCGATTTGTCGTGGGCGCGAGACGACCTCGCCGCGTTCGCGGAACCTGCGGCAGGGGGCACCGATGCGGCTGCGACGGCGTGCGCGGGTGCGATGGCATACGGCACGGTCCGCGCCGCGACCGCGACGAGACCGGCCGACAGCGTGAAGCCGGCGGCGACTGCCCAGATCAGGCCCGAACGCTTGCGGAAAGGAGTGGGGCGCGGCGGCTCTTCCGACAACTGTGGCTTTGTCCAGAAAGGTGCGACAGCGTCGAAGCGGGATGTCATGGGGCGCGCCAGGAAACTCGAGAGGAACCGATCATGCGACCAGCCATCCGGCGGTCACGAGCCCGCGACCAATCCGCCGCTGAGGGCAGAATCGCAGCTTATGGTTACCAAGCCGTTCCACCGGCAGGATAACGCCGGGCCGCAGGAGATCTGGCGGCGGCTCGGCTCGACGTTTCGCGCCAAGGACGCACCAGACCCTGTCGGTCGGCGCACCGGGTGCGCCCGACCGTGCGTCCGACCGTGCGTCCGCCCCCGGCAAACCAGGCGTCCAGGCCGGTCCGCGTCGAGTATTGACTGTGACACCCCATCCTGCGGTTTGTGACGATCCCGTGAACTCTTCGGAAAACCCTATGCCCAGTCTGATCGAAACCATTGCCGCGACCGTCCACGAACTGGCGACGCCGGAAATGAAACCCAAGAACCTGATCAAGGCGGTCCGCGAAAAATACCCCGACGCCAAGAAGCAGGATATCGTCAGAGCCGCCTTCTACGCGGTGATCTCCCGCGCAGACGCCGATCCGGAAAAGGCCGACCGTCTGCAGGCGATGGCCATCCGCGAACGCAATGCCGACGCCGACGATTGCAAGCCCGCGACAAAGAAGCCACCGCGCAAGCGCAAGGCCGCTCTTGCCAAAGCGGAAGCGAAGGCGGACTGAGCGGCGTCCGCCGCATCCCTCGGAGCCCCCGACCGTTCAGTGTGTTTGCCCGGACGGCGCCGTTGGGCGGATCAGGTTTTTCTGAAGGGTTCCGGCGGTCGCTCGGCGAAGCGGCCACGCAGCGGGTTCCGAGTCTGGACAATGGGCCGAATAGTTCGCATGAGACGCGGCAGCTCGAATGGGTTGAGGTGAGGGCTTCTGATGCGGCTTGTCATGGTGGGTTCGGGTTATGTGGGTCTCGTTTCGGGCGCCTGCTTTGCCGATTTCGGACATGACGTCATCTGCGTCGACAAGATGCAGGACAAGATCGACGCGCTGAACGCGGGACGCATGCCGATCTACGAGCCAGGGCTCGAGGCATTGGTGAGCGCCAACAGGTCCGCCGGTCGCTTGAGCTTCACCACCGATCTGGCGCGTTCGGTGGCGCAGGCCGAGGTCGTGTTCATCGGCGTCGGCACGCCGTCGCGGCGCGGCGACGGCCATGCCGACCTCACCTATGTCCATGCCGCCGCACGCGAGATCGCGCGATCGGTAACGGGTTTTACCGTCGTGGTGACGAAGTCGACCGTTCCCGTCGGGACCGGCGATGAGGTCGAGCGGATCATCCGCGAGGAAAACCCCGACGCCGACGTCATCGTCGTCTCCAATCCGGAATTCCTGCGCGAGGGCGCCGCCATCGCCGATTTCAAGCGCCCCGATCGGATCGTCGTCGGGACGGAGGATCCGCGCGGCGTGGCGGTCATGCGCGACGTCTACCGGCCGCTCTTCCTCAACGAGGCGCCGCTGCTGTTCTGCGAGCGCCGGACGTCGGAACTCATCAAGTATGCCGCCAACGCGTTCCTCGCGATGAAGGTCACTTTCATCAACGAGATGGCGGACCTTTGCGAAAAGGTCGGCGCGGACGTCCAGAAGGTCGCCAAGGGCATCGGTCTCGACAAGCGTATCGGCGACAAGTTCCTGCACGCCGGCCCGGGCTACGGCGGTTCCTGCTTTCCCAAGGACACGCTGGCGCTGGTGAAGACGGCGCAGGACCACGGCAGTCCCGTCCGCCTGATCGAGACGACGGTGAGCATCAACGACCAGCGCAAGCGCGCGATGGCGCTGAAGGTGATCGCCGCCTGCGGCGGCAGCGTGCGCGGCAAGACCATCGCCGTCCTCGGCCTCTCCTTCAAGCCCAACACGGACGACATGCGCGACGCGCCGTCGCTGACGATCATCCAGGCGCTGCAGGACGGCGGCGCCCGCGTCACGGCCTATGATCCCGAAAGCATGGAGGCGGCGGGCGCCATGGTCGAGAACGTCGTCTTCGGCCGCAGCGCCTACGAGATCGCCCAGGATGCGGAGGCGCTCGTCGTCGTCACCGAGTGGGACGCGTTCCGCGCGCTCGACTTCGAGCGCATCAAGGGGGTGATGCGTGACCCGCTGCTCGTCGACCTGCGCAACATCTATTCCAGCGCCGACGTGACGCGGCACGGATTCCGCTATATCGGCGTCGGGCGCGGCAGCACGGCCGGCTGAGGATCACCGCGAAATGCCGAGCCTGCACATTCCTTCCAATTATCGGTCGAGGAGGCACGCAGGATGATCGAGTTCCAGGCCAGCAGCTGCCGGCAAGGATAAGTTCGCCCGCATCAACAACGTCTGAGCATTGACGGAGGGATGGCGCCGGCCAGCCCATGACCTAAAGTGCGGCTGTCGTCCGGTCGTCGCCCGCCGGGCTCTGCTGCATCCTGCCTGGAACGGAACCGTGCCGCCTGTCGTCAAGAGAACCCAGACCGACCTCATCCGAGAGGCCATCGCGGACCGGATCGTGCAGGGCTATTTCCGTCCCGGGGAAGCGCTGGACGAAACGGTCCTCGCCGCCGAGTTCGGCGTGTCGCGAACGCCGATCCGGGAAGCGCTGCGCCAGCTCGAAGCGTATGGGCTGGCGCAATCGCGCCCGCATCGCGGCACGATCGTCGCCTCGATGTGCGATACGCAGCTCGACGAAGTCTTCTTCGTCATGGCCGAGCTCGAGGCGCTGTGCGCGCGTTTGTGCGCGGAAAACCTCCTCGGCCGGGAAGCCGATGCGCTGGCGATCCTGCACGAGGCGGGCGCGGCCCATGTCGCGGCCAACGCGGTCGAAGCCTTCCGCACACACAATGAGCGCTTCCACAACGCCATCTATGCCGGGGCCGGCAACGCGTTCCTGGAGGAAAGCACCGTCGCCGTCCGCCGCCGGCTGGCGCCGTTCCGCAAGGTCCAGTTCGACGCCTTTCACCGCATCGCCGAATCCCAGCGCGAGCATGGGCTGGTGGTGGCGGCGATCCTGAGGGGCGACGGCGAGGCTGCCGCAGAGGCGATGCGCGCCCATCTCGGCAAGGTCCGCCGCACCGTCGACCGGGTGACGGACTATGTGGCGCCGCGCGAGCTTGCGCCGGAACGGCCAGCCGAGACGCGCGCCCGCATGCCGCCGGCCTGAAGGGCTATTCGCCGAGTATCCGTACGGGTTTTGCCCAGGAGATGAGGACGAGGCAGCCCTGCTCGGACCAGACGCTGTGGACGCTGCCGACAGGGTTCACGACGACCGTCCCGGCTTCGTAGGTGCCGTGTTCGTCGCTTTGGCTGCCGTCGATGACGACGATGCTCTCGAGGCCGACATGCTCGTGGCGGGGCACCGATGCGCCGGGCGCATAGCGCAGGAGAGCGAGCCCCGGCCCCCCGTCCACGGAGCGCTGCAGGTGGCAGATGGTGACGCCGTCGCGAAAGGCCTCGAACACCAGACCGTCGAGATTGCCGAGGGCAAGGCCCGGCAGGACGAGCGGCGTCATGCCGTCAGCCCGGAAACGACCGCCGCGGTCGGTGCGACCCAGCCGACGATGGCGCCCTGCGCCCGGATCATCTCGATCGCCGCCTGCTTGAAGGCGGGAAAATAACTCTCCGTGGCGTCCTCGGCGAGAAGGCATTCGTAGCCGCGGTCGTTCGCCTCGCGCATCGTCGTCTGCACGCAAACCTCGGTGGTGACGCCGGCGAAGACGAGCTGGCGGATCCCCAGCCGCTCCAGTTCCGCTCCGAGCCGCGTCGCATGGAAGGCCCCCTTGCCGGGCTTGTCGATCACCAGTTCACCCGGCAGCGGCGCCAGCGCGGCGACGATGTCGGCGCCGGGCTCGCCCCTGATGAGGATCCGGCCCATCGGACCCTCGTCGCCGATCCGCAGGGCCGCGTTGCCGCGCAGGCGCTTGGCCGGAGGGCAGTCCGAGAGGTCAGGCGCATGGCATTCGCGCGTGTGGATCACCGGCCGTCCGGCATCGCGGAATCCCGCGATGAGAGCGGCGACGGTCGGCACGATCGCCTCCAGGCGCGAGACGTCGTTTCCCAGACTGGCGCCGAAGCCGCCTGGCTCCAGGAAATCGCGCTGCATGTCGATGACGACGAGAGCGACGACATCGCGGTCGAGCGGGAACGGGAAGGGCGTCGCCTCGATCGCGGGCATCAGGCGTGCCCGGCCATGTGCGAACCGATCGCGTGGATGTCGGCGCCGGCGCCACCCGCGGTCTCGAAGACAACATGGCCGTCGAGCATCACGAGGATGCGGTCGGAGAGGGCGACGATCTCGTCGAGATCCTCGCTGACGAGGAGCACCGCCGTCCCCTCGTTGCGCGCCGTCATGAGCTGGGCGCGGATGTCGGCGACGGCGCCGAAGTCGAGCCCGAAGCAGGGATTGGCGGCGACGAGGAGGTCGGTCTCGCCGGAAAGTTCACGTGCCAGCACCGCGCGCTGGACATTGCCGCCGGACAGCGTGCCGATCGGGCTCGATGGCGAGCGCGTCTTGATCTGGTAGGCGGCAATCAGCCGGTGCGCGTCGGCGGCAAAGCGCTGCCGGTCGAGAAACCAGGTCTTCGTCCCGTCCGGGGCGGTGTCGAAGGTGCGGAAGGCAAGGTTTTCGGCCACCGACATGCGGCCGACGCAGGCATTCTTCAGGGGCTCCTCCGGCAGGCAGCGAACTTTCCGCGCCTGCGCCTCGCTGCGGGTCGCGGCATAGGGCTGGCCGGCCACGGTCATCGTGCCGCCGTCCGGCGCGCTCTGGCCCGACAGGACCTCGACCAGCCGCTTCTGGCCGTTGCCGGAAATGCCGGCAACGCCGACGATCTCCCCGGCATGGACGTCGAGGGCCTCGATGGCGATCGAGCCGCGCGTCTGCGGGTCGCCGGAAACGAGGTTGCGGATCGACAGCACCGGGCCGGGCGCAGCGACCGTCGCCACGCGGCCGGGCACGTCGGGCAGCGTCCGCTCGCCGATCATCATGGCGGCCATTTCGCCGGTCGACAGGTCCGCGACGAGGCCGCTGCCGACATGCTGGCCGCGGCGCAGCACCGTCACCCGGTCGCAGTAGGCTGTGACCTCCTTGAACTTGTGGGTGATCAGGAGCACCGACATGCCGGTTCCGATCGCCAGACTGCGCAGGAAGCCGAGCACTTCCGAGGCTTCGTCGGGCGTCAGCACCGAAGTCGGCTCGTCGAGGACGAGGACGCGGCTGCCGAGATAGAGCTGCTTCAGGATTTCCGTCTTCTGCCGCTCGCCGGCCGACAGCGCCTCGACCGGGGTGTCGAGCGGCACCTTCAGCGGCATGGTCGTGAGAAACTCGGCCAGCGCCCGGCGCTCGCTTTTCCAGTCGATGACGGCGGGCACCTCGGCCCGCGCCATCACCATGTTCTCGAGCACCGTCATCGCCGGCACCAGCGTGAAATGCTGGTAGACCATGCCGATGCCCAGACGCCGTGCGTCGCGCGGGCTGTCGATGGTCTGCTCGCGGCCATCGAGGATCACGGCGCCTTCCTCCGGCCTGTAGTAGCCGAGGATGCACTTCACCAGGGTCGACTTGCCCGCACCGTTCTCGCCGAGGAGAGCGTGGAATTCGCCGGGCATCAGCGCGATGGATACGCTCTCCAGCGCGGTAAAGCTGCCGAAGCGCTTGGTGATGCCGACGGCCTCCAGCAGCGGGCGCGGGCCCGTCACTGTCGCGCTGGCAGGAGGCAGGGCGGAGGCCGTCGCGGGGAGTGCGCTCATCCGATCGCCTCGATCAGGCTGGCGCTGGTGGCGACGGCCCCGAAGACCCCGCCCTGCATGGTTACCATCTTGATCGCCGCATCATGGTTGCCGCGGTCCGTCGCCGCGCAGCAGTCCACGACGATCAGGCATTCGAAGCCGCGGTCGTTGGCCTCGCGCATGGTGGTGTGGACGCAGACATCGGTGGTGATGCCGGTGAGGACGAGATTGGTGATGCGGCGCTGGTGAAGGATGAGTTCGAGATCGGTCGCGCAGAACGAGCCTTTGCCCGGCTTGTCGATGATGACTTCGCCCGCGATCGGGGCAAGCTCCGGGATGATCTCCCAGCCCGGCTCGCCCCGCACGAGAATCCGCCCGCACGGGCCGGGATCGCCGATGCCCGCGCCCATCTGGCGCGAGCGCCAGCGCTTGTTCGCCGGCAGGTCCGCAAGGTCGGCACGATGCCCTTCCCGGGTGTGGATGACGGAATAGCCCTTCGCCCGCATCGCCGCGAGCAGCCGCCGGATCGGTTCGATCGGCGCGCGCGTCAGCGACAGGTCGTAACCCATCGCGTCGACATAGCCGCCGACACCGCAGAAATCGGTCTGCATGTCGATGATGACGAGGGCCGTGTTGTCTGGCCTCAGCGAGCCGTCATAGGGCCAGGCATAGGGATAGGAGTCGACCGTCAGGCCATTGCCGGGAGAGACTGCCAGCGTGCTCATCGCCTACTCCGCCGCGTCGTCGAAGCGCTGGCCAAAGGTCCGGACGGGCTTGGGAAAGCCGCAGGAAGTGCCGTCGGTCACCGCCACCTCCTCCTCCCAGGGCACGGCATAGCTGCCCGCGACGAGATCGTGCATGTAGGTGTAGGGGCAGTCCTGCGCGCCGCCCTTCACCGCGACATAGCCGCGATGGCCGAGCTGGTAGATGTTGTTCTCGACGCCCCAGCCCTTGCGCGCCTCGCGCACGAGGTCCGGCCGCACCTCGGCCGTGATGATCTCGTTGACCCGTCCGGTCGTACCATGCGCCAGCACCGCGCCGTCGAAGTCGACGATCATGCCTTCGCCCATGGAATCGAAGCTGCCATCCGAGCCGCACATGCAGACATTGGCCGTGATCATGAGGTTGCAGAAGGAGTTGGACTGGTTGGTGAAACGCCAGGACTCGCGGATCGGCGCGGTATAGCCGGCGGTGCGCAGCATGATCTCGGCGCCCTTGTAGGCGCATTCCCGCGCCATTTCCGGGAACATGCCGTCATGGCAGATGATCAATGCGAGCTTGCAGCCGTTCGGCCCGTCAATGACAGGGACGCCGAGATCGCCTGGCTCCCAGGGTTCGACCGGGACCCAGGGGTGGAGCTTGCGGTAGTTCAGCTGGATCTCGCCCGCATCGTCGATGACGAGGCCGGTATTGTAGGGCATGCCGCCCGGATTGAACTCCATGATGGAGAAGCAGCCCCAGATCCGGTTCGCCTTGCAGGCCGCCTTGAAGGCGGCGACCTCGGGGCCGTCGATCCGGCACATGATCGCCGGGTTGATGTCCATGGACAGGCCGTGCAGCGAATATTCGGGGAAGACGACGAGGTCCATGGTGCCGAGATTGCGCCGGGCCTTGGCGACCATGTCGACGATCACCTGCGTCTGCCGCTTCAGGTCCTCGGGTGTGACGACCGTCGGAAGCTGCAGTTGCACGCAGCCGATGACGACGCCGTTCGCCGATTTGTTCAGTCCGCCGAGGCCGTTCATGGCGTTCTCCTATTTTGTGATCGAAAGCTCGCGTGGCGCGCCTTGCAGGCTGCGTTTCGGCGAGGAGGTGATGATGAGGATGGCCAGCGTCAGGACATAAGGGGCGGCGTAGAAGAGGTAGTAGCCCTGGTTGACGCCGACCGATTGCAGCGCCGGCCCGAGCGCGCCGGCCCCGCCGAAGAGGAGCGCCGCGCCGAGGCAGGCGAGGGGGTTCCAGCGGGCGAAGATGACGAGCGCCACCGCCATCAGTCCCTGGCCGGAGGAGATGCCCTCGTTCCAGCTGCCGGGGTAGTAGAGCGACAGATAGGCGCCGGCGACGCCGGCCATGAAGCCGCCGAAGGCGGTGGCGGCGATGCGCACGGCAAGGATCGGATAGCCCATCGCCCGCGCCGCGTCGTCGCTGTCGCCGACCATTCTGAGGATCAGCCCGATCCGCGTCGTGCGGAACATCCAGAAGAGCGCGACGGCCATGGCGATGCCGATGAGGAACAGCGGGTTGATCTCGAGCGCCGCGCGCACCTGCGGCACGTCGGACCAGAAACCGAAGGGAACCGAGGGGAGGAGGGGTGCCGCCGGCTGCACCAGCGGCTTGCCGAAGAAGAAGGCAAGGCCGGAACCGAGGATCATCAGCGCGATGCCGACGGCGATGTCGTTGACCCGCGGCAGGCTGCAGAGAAAACCGTGCAGGAGACCGAACAGCACGCCCGCGAGACCGGCGACGAGAACCCCGATCCAGGGCGAGCCCGAGAGGTAGGAGCCGCCATAGCCGGCCATGGCGCCGAAGACGAGCGTGCCCTCGAGCCCGAGATTGATGCGGCCGCTCTTTTCGGTGACGCATTCCCCGAGGCTGACGAAGAGGAAGGGTGTCGAGACGCGGATGGCGCCGCCGAGAATGGCGAGCGGCACGCCCCAGAGACCGATGTCGTTCATGCCGCCCTCCCGCGTGCCGCTCGGCCGAAGACGACCAGCCGGCCGAACAGGGTCTCGCTGATCAGGATGGAGACGAAGAGGATGCCCTGCAGCACGAGGACGGTCGCATCCGGCAGGCCCATGCGCCGCTGCACCAGTCCGCCGGCCGCGGCGAGCCCGCCGATCAGGAGCGCCATGGGCACGATGGCCAGCGGGTTCTGCCGGGCGAGAAAGGCGATGAGGATGCCGGTATAGCCGTAGCCGGCGATCAGCGAGGCGTTGGCGCTGCCGTGGATGGCCGCGACCTCGATCATTCCGGCAAGGCCGGCCGCCGCTCCGCCGGCTGCGGTGAAGGCAAGGATCAGCCTGCCGACGCCGAGGCCCTGCACCGCCGCGGCGCGCGCATTGCCGCCGGCGATGCGCGCGGCAAAGCCGAAGGTGGTGCGCTGGATGACGACGCTGGCGGCGATGCAGGCGAGGATGCCGATGACGATGCCCCAGTGGACCGAGAGGCCGGGAATCGCCCCGATCGCAAAGTCCGGGTCGAGCGGAGGGGTCGAGGGCTTGTTGAGGCTGCCGGGATCGCGGAAGGGACCCTCGACGAGGTGGTTGAAGAGGGCGATGGCGATATAGGCGAGGAGGAGGCTCGAGATCGTCTCGTTGACGCCGCGATAGTGCCGGAGCGCCCCGGCCGCACAGATCCAGGCGCCGCCGGCGATCATGCCGGCGATCGCCATGCCGATTATGCCGGCGAAGGCGGGCAGGCCCGACAGCGTGCCGGCCGCGACGGCGGCGGCGAGGCCGCCCAGCACGAAAGCCCCTTCGCCGCCGATGACGACGAGGCCGAGCTGCGCCGGCAGCGCCACGCACAGCGCCGTCAGGATCAGGGGGGCCGCCCGCTGCAGGGTGTTCTGCAGCGAAAACCAGGTGCCGAAGCCGCCGCGCCAGACGAGCGAATAGAGCTCGACCGGCGATTTCCCGATGGCCGCGATGAAGGCGCCGAAGACGGCAAGTCCCGCAGCCAGCGCGATGACCGGGATGAGAACCGCCTCGATCCGGCGGGCGGCGGTTTCACCCGTCAGCCGCTCGGCAAGGCGGGGCGGGGAGGCGGCGACGGCGCTCATCGGCGACTATTCCGGCTTCACGACGTCGAGCCGAGGACGCCCTCGACGAGATAGTCCATGCTCTCCAGCTCGATCGCCGTCTCGGGATAGTCGGTGCCGGCCGCGACGACCTCCTTGCCCTGGTTGTCCTTCAGCGGACCCTTGATGACGGCAAAGCCGCCCTTCATCATTTCTGCCTTGACGGCGTCGGCCTGTTTGCGGGCGGCGTCGCCGACGGCGGAGCCGTAGGGGCTGGTCTTGACGAAACCCTCGGCAAGGCCGCCGCGGACGAAATTCTCGAGCGGCTCGCCCTTCTGGGCGGCCTCGACGAAGTTCCTGTAGACGGTGGCCCAGTCCCATTCGGCGCCGGTCAGGTAGTGTTCGGGTGCGAGTTCTGCCTGGCTGGTGTGGTAGCCGCAGACGAAGGCGCCGCGCTTGGCGGCCGTCTGGACGAGCACCTTCGGTCCGTCGACATGGCAGGTGATGACGTCGGCGCCCTGGTCGATCAGCGCGTTCGTCGCCTCGGCCTCCTTCACCGGCATCGACCAGTCGCCGGTGAAGATCACCTGGGTCTGGATCGTCGGGTCGACGCTGCGGGCGCCGAGGGTGAAGGAGTTGATGTTGAGGAGGACCTGCGGGATCGGCTTGGCGGCGACGAAGCCGAGCTTCTTCGACTTCGTCTGGTGGCCGGCGATGATGCCGCTGAGATACTGCGCCATGCCGATATAGCCGAAATAGGAACCGGCGTTCTTCGGATCGCTGTCCTTGTTCCAGAGCCCGCCGCAGTGGCGGAACTGGACATCCGGATTGGCCTTGGCCGAGTCGACCACGAACGGGCTGAAATAGCCGAACGAGGTCGGGAAGATCAGCGAAGCACCATCGAGCTCGATCATGCTCTGCATGGTCTGCGTCACCGCGTCGGTTTCCGCGACGTTCTCCTCCTCGATGACCGTGATCCCGGCCATGTCCTTGATCGCTGCGGCGCCCTGGGCATGCGCCTGATTGTAGCCGAAGTCGTCGCGCGGCCCGACATAGACGAAGCCGACGGTCAGGTCGGCAGCGAGTGCCGGATTGATTCGCATGAAGCCCGGGAGGGCGGCGAAGGCCGCGCCCGTCTGAAGCAGACGGCGGCGGGAGAAAGGCATTGAGATCGGCATGGTGCACCCCTGAAATGACGGTAATCGACGTGTTCGGCTGATTGCATGCAATCTCGGTGCCAAAGCCGTGATGGCGCGATTTCAGGGAGGCGGGCACAGAGGCGGAGGCTATTGACGATGTCGGCGCCTAAAAAACAGCCATCGGTGCCCGGTTTCCGTCACTGCGATCTTCGGAGCGTGCGGAAGCGAGGTCCTTTCTGGTGCCAGCTGCCTCCTATGCTCATCGGACCCCGCCCACAGACGAGGCGCAGGCCGCTCCGCCGTCGAGAAATGATCGAGGAGGGCCGTCTGCGGACCGCCCCGTCGCACCGTCCGGGCGGTCGTGAGGCGCCATCGGAAATGAGTCGGTGGCCTCGGATCGCTTTCGTGACCGGCGCATTCACCGTAGATGACAAGCCGAATGATCTATCGAAGCGCAAATGGGGACGACTGGCTGCTCGCGACCGACGAGTCGGGCGTCCGCACCGTGGTCCACCGTGCCAATCCCGCGTCGGGCGGGACGCAGACGACGATGCCGGTCGAGGAGTTTCTCGAGCGGGGAGGCGGCAGTCCGGAGGCAGCGGCGGTTCGGGCGGCGCTGGCGGCGCCACCGGCCGACGATGGTATCGGTCGGAACGAGGATGGCGCCCCGGGACTCAGCCGGGTGCCGTGACGGGCGCAGCTGGCGACGTGGTGCGCACGGACGCCGGGTCTGGCGCCCCCTTGATCCTCACGCTGCGGTTCGACGACGCGAGCTTTGCGCACTTCCACGGCATGCGGCGGCGCCACTTTCCGCCCGAGCGGAATTTCATCCCTGCGCATCTGACCTTGTTCCACCATCTGCCCGGTGATCGATATGCCGAAATAGCAGAGGCTGTCGCGTCGCGGGCGGCGCGCCTGGAGCCTTTCCCGCTGGCGATCAGGGGCTTGCGCTTTCTCGGGCAGGGGACGGCCTATGCGATCGACAGTCCGCCCCTCGCCGCCCTTCGGGGCGAGTTCGCGGCACGCTGGGCGCCGCATCTGACGCGCCAGGACATGCAGGGGTTTCGCCCGCATGTCACGATCCAGAACAAGGTCCCGCCGCCGGCATCCCGGACCCTCTTCGAGGCGCTGTCGGCATCGTTCCTGCCGTTCGAAGCGACCGCGACCGGTCTGCTCCTCTGGCACTATCGCGGGGGGCCATGGGAGGCAGCAGGAGAGTTTGCCTTTTCCGGCGGGTAAAAGTTCTTTCGGTCCGTCATTTCCTTGGGGCGCGACGAGATCCAGGACTTCGGGGCCGTGTCGCATGGCGGCGACATCGCCGTCTCTCACCCGCATCCTGAAAAGCCAGCCGGGGCGGGAGTACGGCGGGGCAGGTGGTTGAAGCGACGCGGAGATACGGCGACGTCAGCGGTCCCTCCGGCGGGTCCCGGCCTGCTCGCGACCGCGTCTCGCAGCGGCGGCGATCAGCGTTCGAACTGCTGACGGGCAGGGCGCAGGGCCGCTGCGCGCCGATGTCCCTCCAGGCCCTCGCTGGCGCTCTGCCGGATCGCCGCTGGCGCCACGGCGGCAACGCCTGCCGGTTCCAGCCATTGATGCGTGCAGATCTTGACGTAGGAACCGACCCAGAGACCGCCGGTGTACCGGCCGGCACCCATGGTCGGCAGCGTGTGGTTCGTGCCGCAGCACTTGTCGGAATAGACCACGCTCGCCGCCGTGCCGATGAACAGGGAGCCGTAATTGCTGAGACGCAGCGCGAAGGCGCGGGGATCGAGCGTGTGCACCTGCAGGTGTTCGGCGGCGATGTGGTCGGAATAGGCGATCATGTCCGCCTCGTCCGTGCAGAACACCACCTCGCCCATGCGCCGCCACGCCTCGCCGGCGACCGAAGCGGTCGGCAGATCGAGGAGCTGCCGTTCGACCTCGGCGATGACCGCCTCGCCGAGCGATCGGTCGGTGGTGATCAGCCCGACGCGGGTGCGCACGTCGTGCTCGGCCTGCGCGAGAAGGTCGGTGGCGATCATCTCGGCATCACCGGTGGCATCGGCGACGACGTAGATCTCGCTCGGGCCGGCGAGCTGGTCGATGCCGACCGGGCCGAAGACCTGGCGCTTGGCCTCGTTGACGAAGGCGTTGCCAGGCCCGACGATCTTGTCGACGGCGGGGATGGTTTCGGTGCCATAGGCCATGGCGGCGATCGCCTGGGCGCCGCCGATGCGAAAGATCCGGTCAGCCCCGGCAAGATGGCATCCCGCGATCATCGCGGGATGGGCACCCGGCGGCAGGCAGGCGATCACCTCCGCGCATCCCGCGACCTTGGCCGGCACGATGGTCATCACCGGGGCCGACAGAAGCGGATAGCGCCCGCCGGGCACGTAGCAGCCGACGCGGCGGATCGGGATCACGCGATGGCCGAGATGCAGGCCCGGCAGCGGCTCGACCTCGAGCGGCAGGATCGTCGCCAGCTGCGCCTCGGCAAAGGCGCGGACATTGGCGATGGCGAATTCCGTGTCGGCACGGGTCTGCGGATCGAGGTCGGCCAGGGCCTGCGCCCGCTCCTCCTGCGTGACCTCGAAAGCCTCCATCTCGATCTTGTCGAACTCGGCTGCGTAGCGCCGGACGGCCGCGTCGCCTTCGGTCCGGACGGCGGCAATGATCGCCTTCACGATGGTCTCAACCGCAAGCCCGTCGGCGTTTCCCGATTCCGGGGTCTTCAGCGACTGGATGCGGGAGAAGAGATCGACTGAAGCGGACATGCGCGTGGGCCCCGGGAGATGAAACGCCCGAAGGCTCGCAAAGCGCAGCTTGCTTCACAAGCAGGAAGGCCGCATACGTTCAATATTCTCACCAACAGTGCAAAAATCTGCACAACAAACCGGCAGGCCATTTTGCGGTGCAACCAGGGGGGCGGATCTTGCCGGCGATCGGAGCGGGAATAAGGGAATTGCGGCGGCGCCGGCAATTGTCGACGCGGCAGCTGGCGGTGCGCTCCGGCATCTCGCACTCGACCATCTCGCTCCTGGAGCGCGATCGGCTCAGCCCTTCCGTCGATACGCTGAGCGCCATCCTCGAAGCCATGGGGTCGACGCTCACCGGATTTTTCTCCGAAGTGGCGGCTAGCCTCCCGCATTCGCCCTTCTACCGCCGCGACGATCTCGCCGAGATCGGCCGCAGCGACGGCATCTCCTACCGCATGGTCGGGATCAACCATCCGAACAGGCATCTCCTGATGCTACATGAGCGATACGCGCCGGGGGCCGATACCGGGAAGGCGTTCTCGCATACCGCGCAGGAGGCGGGGGTGGTGATCCGCGGGGCGGTCGAGGTGACGGTCGGGGCGGAGATGCGGACACTTGGCGTCGGCGACGCCTACTACTTCGACAGCCAGACGCCCCATCAATTCAGAAATGCGAGCGGCGAGACCGCGGAGATCATCAGCGCCATCACCCCGCCGACCTATTGAGCCGGGCGGATGAACTGGCCCGATAAGCTGGCCGAAAATCGGCAAGACATGCCGTTTTCAGGAAAGTGAGGCGCTGACCGATTGACGTATCGTTGACTATATTCACCGGCGTTCTTTCGGTTCTGCGCACCCGCCGGCTTTTGTGGTTCAGTCAGGCATTGCCGAACTCAACTGAGGAAACTGTGATGCACAAGACCACATTCATCAAAACGATCGGCGGCGCTTTGCTCGGCAGCCTTCTGGCCCTCAATCCGGCTGCGGCCCGCGACCTCACGGTCGTGTCCTGGGGCGGCAACTATCAGGACGCCCAGCGCGAGATCTACTTCAAGCCCTTCGCCGAGAAGTCCGGCAAGCCGGTGCTCGACGAGTCCTGGGATGGCGGCTACGGCGTTCTCGCCGCCAAGCTCCAGGCCGGAACGCCGAACTGGGACCTCGTCCAGGTGGAGACCGAGGAACTGGCGCTCGGTTGCGCCGACGGCATCTACGAGACGGTCGACTGGGAAAAATTCGGCGGCAAGGACAAGTTCATCGACTCCGCCGTCAGCGACTGCGGCGTCGGCGCCATCGTCTGGTCCACCGGCCTCAGCTACGATGCCGACAAGCTGACGACTGCGCCCGCGAGCTGGGCCGACTTCTTCGACACCACGAAGTTCCCCGGCAAGCGCGGCCTGCGCAAGGGCCCGAAATACTCGCTGGAATTCGCCCTCATCGCCGACGGCGTGCCGCTTGCGGACGTCTACAAGGTGCTGGCGACCCCGGAGGGTGTCGATCGCGCCTTCGCCAAGCTCGACACCATCAAGGGCGACATCACCTGGTGGGAGTCAGGCGCCCAGCCGATCCAGTTGCTCGCCTCCGGCGAGGTGGTCATGACCTCGGCCTATAACGGCCGCCTGACCGGCATCAACAAGTCGGAAGGCAAGAACTTCCAGATCGTCTGGCCCGGCAGCATCTATGCGGTCGACAGCTGGGTGGTCTTGAAGGGCTCGCCCAACAAGGACGCCGCCTTCGACCTCGTCGCCTTCGCCAGCGCGCCGGAGAACCAGACGAAACTCCCCGACTTCATCGCCTACGGCCTGCCGAACAAGGCCGCGGGCGAGGCCCTGAAGCCCGAGGTCGCCGCCACCCTGCCGACCGCGCCTGCCAATCTCGACGTGGCGATGCCGCTCGATGGCGATTTCTGGGTCGACAACATCGAGGCGATCACCACGCGCTTCAACGCCTGGGTCGCACAGTAAGTGCAAGCGTCGCCGCCGCGCTGCGGCGGCGATCACCACCTTCCGCCGCAGGCACGTGGCTTGCGGCGGAAGACAACGAACCGCGACGACAGGTGGGCCGAGATTGACGCATTCCTACATCCACTTCCACGAGGTCTCGAAGAGCTACGGCCCGATCCAGGTGATCGAGCAGTTGAACCTGGAAGTCGAGAAGGGCGAGTTCCTGTCGCTGCTCGGGCCTTCGGGCTCCGGCAAGACCACGATCCTGATGATGCTCGCCGGCTTCGAAGCGCCGTCCGCCGGCACGATCTGGCTCGACGGCCAGCGCATCCATGAACTGCCGCCGCACCAGCGTGGCATGGGCGTGGTGTTCCAGAACTACGCGCTGTTCCCGCACATGACGGTCGCCGAAAACGTCGCCTTTCCCCTGCAGATGCGCGGCCTGCCCCGGGCCGAGATCGCCACGCGCGTCGCCGCGGCGCTCGACCGCGTGCAACTCGCCCATCTCGGCAGCCGCAAGCCCGAGCAGCTCTCCGGCGGGCAGCAGCAGCGCGTCGCCTTGACCCGCGCCTTGGTCTTCGAGCCGAAGGTGGTGCTGATGGATGAGCCGCTGGGCGCGCTGGACAAGCAGTTGCGTGAGCAGATGCAACTGGAGATCCGTGCGCTGCACCGCCGCCTCGGCCTCTCCATCGTCTTCGTGACCCACGACCAGAGCGAGGCGCTGACCATGTCGGACCGCGTTGCGATCTTCGACAGGGGCCGTATCGCGCAGATCGGCCGGGCATCGGACGTCTACGACCGGCCAGCCAGCCAGTTCGTCTCGCAATTCATCGGCGAGACCAATCTTCTCCCCGGCACCGTCTCCGGCCGCGCCGGCGGGGACATGTCGATCGACCTCGGCGGCTTGCGCATCATGGCCTCGCCCCCGGTCGCGCCGCCGGCGGATGCAGGCGCCGTGGTCGTCTCGATCCGACCGGAGCGACTGGCGCTGGGCGAGGCTGCCGCTGGCCACGTCAATCGTCTGGATGCGATGGTCGACGACGTCGTCTACCAGGGCGACCACCTGCGCCTGCATCTGTCCGCCGGCGCGCTGAAGCTCGTCGCCCGTTCCGAGCGCGCCGGTGCGGCGCCGGGGATCGGCAGCACCACGGCGGTCGGTTTCGCCGCGGCCGACTGCTCGGTCTTTCCAGAATGAACCGGGCCGCATCCGGCCGTCTGACAGCGGCAGCGCTCGTTTCGCCGATGATCCTGTTTCTCGCCGTGTTCTTCTTCTGGCCGCTCTGGACGATGATTTCCGTCTCGGTGCATGACGACGCGATCGCCCGCGCACTGCCCCTGACGGCGTCAGCCATCGGCGAATGGGACGGCGAGGGCCTGCCGGGTCGGGAGGTCGAGACCGCGCTCCTGGCCGATCTCAAGGCGAGCGAGGCGAGCGTCGTCGGCCCGGCGGTGCGCCGGCTCAACAGCGACGTCGCGGGTTTTCGCTCGCTGATGGGCAAGACGACCAGCGCCGCGAAGGACGCTGCCGACGTGAACGCGGTGGACTTCGCCGGCATCGACCCAAGATGGGCCGATCCGCGCTTCTGGTCGGCGATCCGCAGCGGCGCCTCGGCCTATACCGACCGCAATCTGCTGGCCTCGCTCGACCTCACGCGGAATGCGGCGGGATCGATCGAGAACATGCCGGCGGGAAGCTCGGCCAACCGGCTGATCATCTGGCGCACCTTCTCGATCGCCGGCCTGATCACTCTCTGCACCCTGGCGATCGGCCTGCCCTATGCCATGCTCGCTGCCGCCACCACCGGCTGGAAGCGCAACGCGCTCCTGCTCGCCGTTCTCCTGCCGCTGTGGACATCGCTCCTGGTGCGCACCGCTGCCTGGTTCATCCTCCTCCAGGACCAGGGCATCATCAACCGGACTCTCATCGATCTCGGCCTGATCTCCGGACCCCTGCCGCTGATCTTCAACCGTGTCGGCGTGATCATCGCGATGACGCACGTGCTGCTGCCCTTCATGGTGCTCCCGATCTACAGCGTCATCTCGACCATCCCGAAATCGCTGATGCCGGCAGCCGCCTCGATGGGCGCGAGCCCCTTGCGCGCCTTCTGGCGCATCCTGTTGCCGCTGAGCGTCCCCGGCATCCTCGCCGGCTCGCTGCTCGTCTTCATGGTGGCGCTCGGCTACTACATCACCCCGGCCCTGGTCGGCGGGCCGAACGACCAGATGATCTCCTCGGTCATCGCCTTCTATGCCCTGCAGACCGCCAACTGGGGCATGGCCGGTGCGCTCGGCCTCATTCTCCTCGTCGTCACCACCATCCTCTATCTCGTCTACGGACGGCTATCGCGCTCCGGCGCGCCGACGGGAGCCTGACATGCTGCGCAGCTTCCAAGCCGTCTTCGGCGTCGCCGCCATGGCCTTCCTGCTCCTGCCGCTGGTGTCGATCCTGCCGCTCGCCTTCACCTCCAGCATCTTCCTGAACTATCCGATCCCCTCGGTATCGCTGCGCTGGTTCGAAATGCTGGCGGAGGCCGATGTCTGGCGCATGTCGATCGTCAACAGCCTGATCATCGGCCTGTCGGCGACGCTGCTCTCGGTCGTCATCGGCACCATGGCAGCGCTCGGCCTGCATGGCGCGCGGCTGCCCTTTCCAGATCTTCTGCGCACCATCTTCCTCTTGCCCATGGTCGTGCCGGCGGTCGTGCTCGGCGTCGGCCTGCAGATCTCGCTGGTCAGGCTGGGCCTTGCAAACTCTTATCTCGGCGTGATCCTCGCGCACACTGTGCTCTGCGTGCCCTTCGTCATCGTCAGCGTCTCGACCGCCCTGCAGGGCATCGATCCCCGCATCGGCCGCGCTGCCGCCAGCCTCGGCGCGTCGCCCGTCACCGTGTTCCGCCGCGTGACGCTGCCGCTGGCTCTGCCCGGAATGGTCACCGGCGCGGTGTTTTCCTTTGCCACGTCGCTCGACGAGGTGGTGCTGACGCTGTTCGTCGCCGGCCCGAACCAGCGCACCCTCGCGCGGCAGATGTTCTCCTCGATCCGCGAGAACATTAGCCCCGTGGTCGCGGCCGCGGCAGCGCTCCTGATCGTGGGAACGCTCCTCCTGGCCGGTCTCTCCGTCCTGCTGAACCGCAAGAAGCGCAAGATCGGGACCGCGGGCGCGCCGGAATAGAGTTTACGCGGCCCAGTATCGCCTCACGCTGTCGCGGATCATCGTGCCGGTCTCGCCCAGAATCGCTGATCTCTCGACGGGGGGGCGGCTTGTCGCGCCACCGGTCTGATGAGAAGACGGCGACGATAACCGCGGCCCTGCAGGGCCTTGAACGCGGTCTCCCCGCCACGCCAATCACGAAAGGCTGCGGATGATTTGTCTGTGACGCGGGCCGTCTACGCCGCGCGTTCCTCGACGACGATCGTATCGACGATGCCGGCCGGCTCGTAGAGCCACTTGGCGAGCGCGCCGGCGACCATCGCCCCGAGGATCGGTGCGATCCAGAACAGCCAGAGTTGTCCGACATACTCGCCGCCGGCGAAGAGAGCCGGCCCCGTGCTGCGCGCCGGGTTGACCGACGTATTGGTGACCGGGATCAAGATCAGGTGGATCAGCACCAGGGCAAAGCCGATCGGGATGCCCGCAAAGCCTGTCGCGGCTCCCTTGGACGTCGTCCCGATGATGATGAACAGGAAGAAGAAGGTGGCGAGGAACTCGGCGAGGAAGCCGGCCCCGAGCGAGAACTTTCCGGGACTCAACTCGCCGTATCCATTGGACGCGAACCCGCCCGGCACCCAGTCGGCACGGCCTGACGCGATCACGTACAAAATGCCGGCGCCGAGGATGGCTCCCAAGACCTGGGCGACGATGTAGGGCAGGACATGCTTGTTGGCGCAGCGTCCCGCCGACCAGAGCCCCAGCGTGACGGCAGGATTGAAATGGCCGCCGGATATGTGGCCGACGGCATAGGCCATGGTCAGCACCGTCAGGCCGAAGGCGAAGGCGACGCCGAGAAAGCCGATACCCAGTTCCGGAAAGGCGGCCGACAGCACCGCCGCCCCGCATCCGCCGAAGGTTAGCCAAAACGTGCCGAAGAACTCGGCGCTGCCCCGGCGAAGCATGTCATTGTCCATTGGTCACGTCCCCTGATCACTTCCGCTTGATCGCGGTCAGGAGACGCCGAAAGTCCCGCTGCGTCAAGCTTCGAAAAGGTGACCTTTGCGGCACGGGGCGTTTGAGCCCGCGCTACCCGCTTGCGCCCGTCATGTCATTGCCTGGTGACGATCCGGCGGCCCAGGACGGCCTTCGAAAGGATGGCGCCGGCTGCCACGACGATGAACACGCAGAGCACCTGCTTCGATGTCTGTCCCATGACACCGTCGATAAGGACGGCGTGGACGACACTGCCGATCACGATCGCCACGGCAAGAACGCTGTGGGCGGCCTGCCAGAGGCGAGGGCGCAGTTTTCGCCGGAAGGCCGCAAGGCACGCCGTCAGGATCACGGCCCAGAGGCCAATGACCCCGTAGACGGCGAAAGGGGTCGGTGACGCCAGGAGAAGCGCGTCGACGATGTCCTCGGGACTGGTGAGGTACAGCCCGCCGACATGCAGCACGACGAGACCGGTGATCGCCGCGCCGACCCACCGGTGCCATCGCCTCTGCGCCAGCGCATGCCCGAGGGGCAGAAGGCCACTGATCAGGAGAGGCTGCAGAAGCAGGAGCACGAGGGCGACGACGCCCGCCATGCCGCCGATGATCCAGAGCGCGTCGCGACTGGCTTGCAGTGGACTGGCCAGGGCGACGGCCAGCGGCACGACGGCGACCCCGGCCACGACCAGCCAGACCGCCGCGCGCCTGAAAAATTCAGCTGCCGGCGGCGTCATCGGCAACCGGGGCGAGGTTGAAGTCGACCTGGATGCTCGTGTCTTCGCGGCTCTGCAGCAGCGGCCGCAGGAACACCGGGGCGAACAGTTCGTCGTCGTAGGACATGTGGATGTGCGCCTGGCCGAAATTGGGAACGACCGGGGAGGTTTCCAGACGGAACGTCCCGTCTGCCGCCGTCATCACGCTCCCGCGGTTGCTGGCCTCGCCCTCGCCGCCGCGCTCGGTCGAGGCCCAGATCTGCACCCGGACATTCCCGAGCCCTTCGCAGGTCCCCGCTTTTCTGACGGTGCCCGACACCACGAAACCCTTGCCGAGATCGTCGACGAGCGGCGCGTCGGGGACGAAATTGTTCTTGCCGCCACGCATCGTCTCCGTCGCGGCGCACTCCACTGCCGCGGCAGTCTGCGCGGCCGCTGGCACCGTCATCGCGCCGATGGCGAGAAAGAAAGCGCCCGCAAGCAGGGCTGCGGGCTGGTCGTTTCGAGCGCTGGTCATTCGTGCGTGTCTCCGGCGTAGAGGGTTGGGATGCCGACCGATTCCATCAACCTGGTTCGGTACTCGACCCCGATCTTGTCTTATTGCGCCAGAACATAGGTCAACGTGAGGCATGCCGCTCGTACCTCCCGGACTATTGACCACGCCGTTAGCGAAATCAGTCAACCTGAAGGTCTCAATGGTCTAAGTTTTGACACTGCTATCGGCTGCAACATTATGGGCGGAGACGCAGAGAGTTAGCCCGCTTTCCGCGTAGCTATTTCCTTAAAGAGTCGACCACAGACAACACGCCGCTCGATAGAATTTTTGGCTTCTGGCGAGAGCGTTTCGCCAGCCGAATCTCCCCGGCCTGGCGGCTTATTTTGCAAAATTGAGATAGTTCATCGGCCGAGTCGTAATCTCTAAGGATCCAGTCGGGTAAAAGGAAGTAGGAGGCAAAAACGTTTGCTTGCCATTCTGCGCTGCAGTATGTAGGTAGCTTTTTCTGTAGTTTATATTTGTCTGGGGCGCGATTTATACCAACGTGCGCCGTTTCTGACTCGTATGGGATTCCCAGATCGAGGAAAGTCTGAATCATTGAGGCAAACGGAGGTTTGCCATGGTGAGACCCATTCCGCTGCGCGTTGATTTTGACGGTCTTGGCCTGCGTCGTCTGGCGCGGGAGACCAAGGACGCCAACCAGGCGCGCCGTCTTCTGGCGCTTGCGACGATCTACGATGGAGGCTCTCGTTCCCAGGCGGCCGAAGTGGGCAGCGTCACTGTGCAGATCGTGCGTGACTGGGTCGTACGGTTCAACGAACGAGGTCCTGTGGGTCTCGTCAACGTCAAGGCGCCGGGCAGTTCCTCCAAGCTGAATGACAAGCAGCGCCATGCCTTGGCGAAGATTGTGGAGAGCGGCCCGATCCCGGCGATCCACGGCGTCGTGCGCTGGCGGCGCAAGGATCTGGCGCAGTGGATCTATGAGGAATTCGCCATCTCGTTGGACGAGACCACGGTCGGGCGCGAACTGAAGGCGCTTGGCTTTGCCAAGCTCTCGGCGCGTCCGCGCCACTATGCGCAGAACGAGTTCGAGGTGGATGCTTTCAAAAAAACTTCCCCGCCGAACTGGCAGCCATCCAGGCCAAGCTCCCGAAGGGTACCGAGATCGAGCTCTGGTGGGCTGATGAAACCCGCATAGGGCAAAAGAACAAGATCACCCGCCGTTGGGCCCGGCGCGGCACGAGACCGTCCGCGCCGCAGGACCAACGCACCATGTGGGCCTATATCTTCGGCGCCGTCTGCCCGCAGAAGGGCAAGGGTGCCGGCCTCGTCCTGCCCTACTGCGACACCGGCGCGATGAACCAGCACCTGGCGGAGATCTCACGCGCCGTCGATCCTGGCGCCCATGCCGTGCTGATCCTCGATCGCGCCGGCTGGCACATGACGCCCAAGCTCGTCGTGCCCGAAAACATCACGCTGCTCTTCCTACCGCCTCACGCGCCTGAGTTGAACCCGGTCGAGAACGTCTGGCAGTTCATGCGCGACAACTGGCTCTCAAACCGCATCTTCATCGACTACGACGACATCGTCACACACTGCTGCGAGGCCTGGAATAAGCTCGTCGACCAACCCTGGAAAATCATCTCCATCGGCATGCGTGACTGGGCACACAGGTTCTGATCAGCGCTTGTTGGTATGACGTCGTCACTTCGTTGGCTGGCCGATCGCATGCCGGGAATCCCGACGATCTACGTCCCGGGAAATCACGACTTCTACCGCAACGGCGGTCCGGACGGCTTCACGATCAACAGCGAGATCGACGACGGACGGGAGCTGGCTGCGAAGACCGGGGTCCATCTTCTGATCGACGACACCATCGAGTTGGCCGGATACAGGTTCCTCGGCTCGACACTGTGGACGGATCTTCGCGCTTGCCACTCGCGTGACCTAGCCCATGCGTGCGGCGAGGCCCGCCGAGGGATGAACGATTACAGACGCATCCATCGCGCCTCGTCCACAAGGCGGTCGCGCAGGCTGCAACCTAGCGACACGCTCGCCATGCACCGCCGATCGTGGATTTTCCTGTCCGACCAGTTCCGGGCGGGCGATGCCTCGCGCACCATCGTCGTCACACACCACGCGCCCAGCATAGCTTCTCTCCGGGATCCGTTCGAGCCCCTGAACCAGTGCTACGCCTCTGACCTCAACGCCGAGATTCGGTCGTGTCCGTCAACGTGGTGGAAATTGGGGTGTAACTGAAGCGGCTCGGTTTCAGGCGGCTGCGGTGGAAATACGTACGGTTTCGGGCTTGGTGCTGTTGGACATGAGTTCGGCCATGGGTTCGGTCTGCATGTAGCGGTTTTGCGTCTGCCATTCGTCGTTGGCCTCGAGGAGGACGGCGCCGATGAGGCGGATGATGGAGCCCTCGTTCGGGAAGATGCCGACGACATCGGCGCGCCGCTTCACCTCCTTGTTCAGGCGCTCCAGGGAATTGGTCGAATGGATCCGGGTCCGATGCTGACCGGGAAAGTCCAGATGCGCCAGCACGTCGGTCTCGCTGTCGTCGATGAAGCTGCCGAGCTTGGGACACTTTCCCCGGAGCTGGTCGGCGACGTGGCGCAGCGCCTGGGCCGCGCCGGCGCGATCGGGTTGGATGAAGGCCTGGCGCAGGGCCGCAGCCGCCATGCTTTGCTGCGCCTTCGGGACATAGGACAGGGCGTTGCGCATCCAGTGGACGCGGCAGCGCTGCCAGGAGGCGCTGAACACCCGGCGGATGGCGGCCTTCAGCCCTTCATGGGCATCCGATATCACGAGCTTCACGCCGGAAAGGCCGCGGCGCACGAGGCTCTTGAGGAAGGTCGACCAGAAGGTCTCCGCTTCCGAGGGCCCGATGTGAAGGCCGACGATCTCGCGCTTGCCGTCGGTGTTGACGGCGACAGCGATTATTGCCGCCACCGAGACGATACGGCCGCCTTCGCGCTGCTTCAGGTAGGTCGCGTCGAGCCAGAGATAGGGCCAGTCGCCGGTGAGCGGGCGATCGAGAAAGCCGCCGACGCGGTCGTCGATATCTTTGCACAGCTTCGACACCGTGCTCTTGCCGATCCCCGACAGTCCCATGGCCTGCACCAGATCGTCGACGCGACGCGTGGACACGCCGCTGATCCAGGCCTCCTGGATGACCGCGACAAGCGCCTTCTCCGAGAGCTTTCTCGGTTCCAGGAACGGCGGAAAGTAGCTGCCTTGTCGAAGCTTGGGGATGCGAAGCTGCAAGGAGCCAAGCCGGGTATCGAACGAGCGGTCCCGGTAGCCGTTGCGATAGGTCGCCCGTTCCAGGGTGCGTTCATGGCGCCCGGCGCCGATCATGCCCTCCACGTCGGCCTCCATGAGAAGCTGCATCACGCTCTCGGCTATCGTCCTCAGGAAATCGCCGTCTCCGGCTTTTGCCAGAAGCTCGGCAAGCGGTAATCTGTCCTCGGTCATCGGGTGCTCCGGTCAGGTTGAAGTCTCGCAACTCCACCTTAGCCGGCCAATCCGGTGGCCACCTCCGTCGCACCATCTGAGATCCGAGTTTCCACCACCAGCGCGGACACTACCCGAGATTCTCATGTGGCGACCGGCTTTGTGGGTCCATGGCCACATCCACCAGGCCTGCGACCATCGCATCGGGGACACGCGCATCCTCTGCAATCCGGCAGGCAGGGCGGAGGAAAATACCGGCTTCGACGCCGGCCTCGTCGTGACGATGGTCGCATGACGCACGGACCCACCGATAGGAACGGACGAATGCCCCACCACCCGATGCTCAAACCGAAACCGCTCGTCGGCATCTCGCCGACCGTGACCCGCCGGAGGTAGCTCAGCCCCTCCGGTGCATCCTTGCATGAGCCGCAAAGCGGCATCGGAGTGATCATATGAACACCGTCTACGAAGTCCATTTTCCCGACCACCATGTCGATGCGCTGGAGGTGTCGGTCGCAAAGGCCGCCGCCAGTCGCATGGCGTTGTCGACCTTTCACCTCCAGACATGCAGCGAACGCCCGATGTTTCGGACGATTTGCGCTCGCGACCTGGCGCTCCTCCTGAACATCGACGTCAATGTCGCCGACTTCCGCTGCTTGCCAGGCATAGTCGAGGGCACCGATGCCAGTGGAGACAAGCTGCGGCACGTCCCCGACTTCCTGGTGACGTACGAGAATGGTGACCGGGTCTTCCTCGACGCAGACGGCCCAGCCCGCTTCCGTCCCCTGGACCCCGGCGTCGGCTACTCATCGATCGGAGAGGACGAGATCCGGACCGAGCCCCGGATGACAAACGCACGCGAGGCCTTCCGGTATTCGCTGCACCAGGTGTCGATGTCCGACCGTCTACGACTTCAGGCAGCCCTGCGCGACAATCCATCAATTTCCCTCGTCGAGGCATCGACCGCGATCCGCATGTCCGACGACGAATTCGCCTGCATCATTGCTCTGGCCGTGAAGCGCGTCCTTCACATCGACTGGTCCGAAGTGATCGGGCCGGACACCCGCGTGAGGCTCGCACGATGACCGTCGACAAGCTCAGGCACGACCCCATCATCGGGGCGTTGGACTTTGATTTTTGCGAAGACGGCGTCGAAGGCGATGAATCGACGGAAGCCTATCTAAAGGACATGCTCGCCAGAGCCGTCCTGGCCCTCCGACCATCCCAGTTCGTGATCTTCGAGGCGCTTCTTGCCGCCGACAGCACGAAGGCAATCAAGCGGCTCGAGGCGGGCGGCAGGATCTGCGTCGTCATGCGTGTCCCATCCGAAGCGTGGAGCGATTGCACGACGAAGAGCCTCGACACGTTCGTGACCCATCTGGCGCTTGGCACGCAGAATCCGCATCTCGCCTCGATCAAGGTCCACGTTCCCGAGAAGCCTAGCCACAGGGCTCGGAACAAGGCGCCGCTCGTAAACGTGCCGCAGGTGCTGATCGGGATTCAAGTGAGCCATGTTGCCGTGGTGGTCGAGCCCGGGCACGATCTGCCGGACCTGTTCAAGGTGATCGCCGACATCACGCACGATCTGACGAGAATTCCTACGGAGCACTTCGTGGCAGCTCTCCGGCGTCGGTATCCCGACGGCGACATCACCTGGCCGAAGTCGCTCGACGTCGCCGGTGTGAGCCCAGTCCCGCTCGACTTCGCCTGCAGCCGCGGCGAAAATGTCACCGACTGTCTCGAACTTCTCGATGTTCTGGTTCGCCAGGAGCTCGAGGCGTCAGGGAGGTCGCCCCTCTCCGCCACCGGACCGGCACTTGCCGATTTACATGGCTATGGCGAAGCCAAGGAATGGGGCATGCGCCTGGTCGCCGACCTTGCGGAATTCGGCAAGGGCACGTTGCCTTGGTCCGAGATCGATGGCGGTTGCCTGCTCGTCGGGCCGCCCGGCACCGGCAAGACGCTCTTCGCGTCCGCCCTCGCCAAGTCCGCCGGCGTCAACTTCATCTCGACTTCCTACGCCGAATGGCAATCGGCAAAGGAAGGCCATTCCGGCGATGTCATCCGCACGATGCGCGAGCGTTTTGCAGCGGCGGCCAGCGCCGCGCCGGCGATCCTCTTCATCGACGAGATCGACAGCATGGTCGCTCGGGGAACCAGTGCCCGCCATGATGACTGGTGGCGCATGATGGTCAACGCGCTGCTGGAATGTCTCGACGGCACCGGTCGAAGGGAAGGCGTCGTCGTCATCGCCGCCTGCAACGATGCGGATTCGCTGGATCCCGCGATGGTTCGCTCCGGTCGGCTCGACCGGCGCTTCCGGGTCGAGCTGCCGGACGAGGCCGACCTCATCAGGATCTTCCAGCATCATCTCCCCGGCATCGCCGCCGCCGACATCGAGCCGGCGGCGATCGCATTGGCCGGATCAACCTCGGGCGCGGATGCGGCAAGGCTAGCACGCGAAGCGAGAAGCGCCGCCAGAAGGGAAAACCGAGAAGTGACCTCCGTCGATCTGATGACCGCGGCCCTGCCGATCGACCTTCGCCCTTGCGGTCTGCGAAACGTTGTCGCCGTTCATGAAGCTGGGCATGCCATCGTCTGCATGCTGATGGGAAACATGCCTCGCTCCCTGTCCATCGTCCAAAACGGTGACGCCGGAGGCGGCGTAGCGGTCAATCAGCAGATCAACGAGAACCGAATCGAAGACTACGACAATGTCGTTCGGCAGCTGCTCGGCGGTCGTGCTGCCGAGGAACTGATCTTCGGAAAGGTCTCCGCAGGAGCTGGAGGTGGAAGCGATTCCGATCTCGGACGGGTCACGGCGATCATCTCGAATGTCCATGCCCGACTAGGTCTTGGGTCGAACCTGATGTCGACGGACGGCATCGAAGGCGACTTCGTCGAAGGCCGGATCAGGCGTCTCTACGCCGAAACGCAGATGATGCTGGCAGGAGAGAGGGAAGCGCTGTCCGCCTTGGCTTCGCTGGCTCTCATGCGTCGCGTTCTCGGGAACCGTGAACTCCGAGCATTTGCCGACGAGTGGGAACTTTTCGATCCTTATCGAGCCTGCCGCACCATGTGACCAGTCGACCCGGCCGCTTTAGGTCGGGTCGACTTCAAGAAAGCGGCTTCTTACGCCCGTCAAGCAATGTCTGCCATGCTCGTATGCGCTGATGGTCGGCCCCGAGCATCAGCTGAAAATTGTCTCGTATGTGCGACAATCAGCACTCTAAGCATCGACAATCGATGCGTCGGCTTTCCGGTAAGCTATCCCGCGACTGGAATACGCAGGGTTGCCGTCACCGGTATCGCGATTACGAAAAACGTCATGAACCGAAATGGCGCCGGACGAGCTTTTGTGGAAAGCTTCGATGGAGGCGAACGAAAGAACGTTTGCGTCGAAAGGACGCAAAAGGCGACATAGCGCCTCCCTATTTGCCGGATCCTCGTCGATGACGACTATGTCTGGCTTGCGGTGGGAGCGAGCGATTCCGGCCACCCGCCCTGTCAGAAGAGACTCCCTTGCTGCCAAGTCTCCCTGCGTGTCATCGGGAACGAAAAGGTAGCCTCTGCCTGACACTGTCTTGATCCGATCGCGCTCCTCGCCCAGCGCCTTGCGCAGGCAGGTAATCTGAAACCTGAGATTGCTCTCGTCGACGATGGTGGACGGCCAGACATATCGCGCCATGACCTCCTTGCTGACGATCTGCCCCTGGTGCGTGAGGAGCAGCACGAGGAGATCGAAGGCACGGGCTCCCAGGCAAACGACATTGCCGTCGAGGAGCAACGTGCGAGCATTCGGGAGAGCAACGTATCTGCCGAACGATAGCTCGGCACCGACATTCGTCAGCGGACCTGCCGGCTGTTCCTCGATGAGATCGACCACGCTTTTGAGTGTTGCGCCGGTGTGCATACCAATCTCCTCATCTCAATTTTTCGGGAAAAGGCGCGTGCGAGGATGTCTCGACACCGCTCTATCCAATTCCGGTGCCCGCATCCTGCAACTCCAAACCTCCCTTTCAAAGTTATGCGTTGTCATGCGGCGTTAAACGAAGCCACGTCGTGGATGGCGCGAAGCACTGCCGAGTTGCGGCAGGGAGCGCTTCCAGCCACTGCTGGCTTAGGCGACTCGAGCCATCACTTACACAGGTTCGGACTCAGCGAAGCGGCTAGGGCCCGCCCGCCAAACAGGCGTCATGCGGGTTCATCGGTTCGGCTGCACCCGAAAATCAAAATCACCTTTTGTGCGGGCGATGGTCTTCAGCCGGACGGCGACGATCAGGGAAAGGAGAAATCCGATCATGATCACTAGCAGCGGCATGTCGTAGCCCTGTGCAAGGTCATAGGAATAACCGACGAGCGCGGGCCCCAGCGCGCATCCCAACAGGAACATGCCGCAAATTCCTCCTAAAACGGTACCGTATCGATCTTCCGGGAAGTAACGGAGCGCATAGAACGGCAGCAGATCCGCCTCCGCTCCCATGACGAACCCTAGCATCAGAGCCGCAGCGATTCCGAACGATCCGGCATCCACGAACATCACCAGGGAACTGAGCAATGCCACGGTGATCACGACGATCGCCAGATGGTCGACCGGCACACGATCGAGCAAGTAACCGATAAGCAGCCGGCCTGCGATCGCCGCAAGCCCGATCAAGCCGGCTGTGTTCGCTGCCTGAAGGGCGGTCTCGCCGGTGTCGATGAGTATGGGTACGAAGTGTACGACGAGGCCGGCGCTGGGAATCGCGAGAAGGAGAAAAAGGCCGCAGATCTCCCAGAAAAGACGGCTTCGCCACACCGATGGCAAATGTCGCCCTTTCGGGATTTCGGGATCCGGTCCACCGATGTGTTTCCTAGCAACCAGATGACGGCGGATCGGCAATAGGACAAATGCGAGAAAGACAGCGACCCCCAGGGGAAAAAGACTTAGCCACTGATAAGCCGATCGCCATCCCTGCTCTTGAATGATGGGCATCACCGCCGGCGGAATGATGAGCGCACCGAACCCGGCCCCGGTCATCACGATGCCCAACGCGATTCCGCGGCGCCGTTCGCATACGGCCAGTATAAGCTTGCTGAAGCAGAGTCCGGTCGCACCGCTGCCCAAGAGCGCCAGGAGGATGGAGAAGCCGATATAGGTTTCGAGGCTTTCGCTATATTGGCCGATCAGAAAAAGACCAAGAGCGAGCCCGACAAGGGAGCACAGTGCCAAGGCGAGCGCGCCGTATCGATCCAGGATCATGCCAAGAAGCGGCGTCATGGCAGCTGATGCCAATGTGCAGAATAAGGGGCCGAGGGAAGCCTGCCCTCGAGTCAATCCTAGCTGCTCTGAAATCGGCAGTATGAAAAGCCCCGCAGTGTACAGGTAGGTTGCGCTGAAGCCGACGGTCAACCCAAGGAAGCCGCAAAAGACGACGATCACACGCCAAGGGTCGCTTAGACGCTCTGATGAAAAACCAAGCGCCTCCGAAGACACTGGATTATGACTGCGGGCCATGGGCATAACTCTCGAAGAATTCAACCCTGCTGAAGTCTGTGATCTAAAATGGAGTATCGGTTAGGTATCTTCTGATCGAATTTCACCGCATATGAGAATAGCTAACCTGGAGGAGAGTTTTCGTGAGAACTACACAATTCATACTTCCAATCAATCCGATTGCACAATCGGGGGCAGCACTCCGTTCCGCCGACTGAACGATACCGAATGCCCGAGAGGACCGTCGGACATTTGAAGTAAAACGTGCGCGTTCATCTATCGATGCTCTCATGCGGAGGATTCGAGAATTGTTCGAGCCCTGATGAGGTCGGATGTTCCGAAACCTTCTGTGAACCGCCCATAGATTTCGCCAAGGACTTGAACACTGGTACCGTTGCCATCATCGAAACCCAGGCGGGCGAGGCTGGTTGCTGCGCGTAGTTCAAATGACAGCGCGCCTTGACGCTTCGCAAGTGCAAGAGATCTTGTAAATCTGTCACGAGCGGCAATGTTTGCGCCAGGCCCACCCCCAATTAGAATAATCTCGCCTTCAAGGCGTATCAACTCAGCCAAGAACCATTGCTCGTCGAGACGCTCACATAGTTCGATTGCCTTGCCTATGTGAGCCAGACCGGCAGCGACATTTCCCGCTCCTGCATCAGCATATGCCAGTTCTCCCAGGAACCTCGTATGATGCATTCCGAACGACCCTTCTGGCACCCCGACTAATGCTTCAGAAAGAATTGTTGCAGCCCCAGTCGCATCTCCCTGCCGACTTAACAAGGCTCCCTTCCAGCACAGTCCGAAGTACTTCCATGGTCCGTTTTGATCTACGACCGAAATTTCAAGCAAATTTTCAATGTAAGTCTCAGCGGCGAGGAAATCGCCCGTTATCACCGATATTCTACAAGCTGAATATGCAAGGGCGTAGGCGGTAGAAATGTCATGATGAACGTTTTGTGCGATTTCGACGCTTCGTGATGCTATTGTCTTAGCATGATCGGGAAATCCTAGTACCCAAAGTGTCTTTGATAGATTTACACATGCGAGTACAGTCTGATCAATACGGAAGCGTAGTACATCCATACTATATCCTCCCTTTAAATAGGCTTCATAGACTTCCCGCTGGTACTTGCAGGCCTCTTTGAATTGGCCATAATAAAACATTTCAATCGCGTGCATTCGCTTGGCATGAAGCGCATCTTCGACGGAGGGAGACAACCCCGCCAGAGCTTCAAAGCGCTCGTGCAACCGCCTAACTTCCCGCATTTTGCCTTCTCTGAAGGAGACGCTCCACATGCTACCGATCGCCCGCAGCTGATAGTCGATGTCGCAGTTCTTCTCTGCTGCCGAAAGGCAGTCGCGCCACGCCTCGTAGGCTTTCGGTCCACCGCCCGAGGTGTACAAAAGTGACATTCCAAGGCCGGCAAGAAGTTGCACTTCGAACTGTGCATCAGGTGCGAGGCCAGCCGGACGATCTGACAGGGCGGATTGAACGCGACTGCGGCACTCTTCATTCAACGAGAGGTGCGTCAAGAGTGGTACAGCAACCGTTGTAAGGGCATCTCGAAGCCGCCATTCGCGGCTGGAAGACGCCCAGTCCAGGGCTGCACGGAGATTGTCCAACTGCGACTTATATGCCTCGACCCATTGTAAACTCGACCATCCACTGGATCGGACGCTTGCGCTCTGGAAGTAGGTAAGAAAATATTCGGCGTGGCGGCGGCTGACCTGCTCGAGTTCAGCAAGGTCAACCAGTCGCGCCCGCCCATAGGCACGGGCGGACTCCAGCAGCCGATAGGTGACCGTTTCGCCCGAGACATCGGCTGCTACGAGGGAAACGGCAACCAGAGCCGCAATTGACTCTCCCATCTCGGTACGTGAGCTTGCGCCGTCCGAGGCAACGGCATTTCCCGCCTCCAACGTGAAGCTGCCCGCAAGGACGCTTAGTCGTAAGCGTCGTCCTCAAGCCACGTCGGCGAGCGCGTCCGTGGGCCTAAACTGCCATGGCATGAGATCATCGATGCCGCTGTTGGGATGGCCCTTTACGATCAGCGTGATGACGGCGGTCATGTAGGCCTGTGGATCGACGCCGTTGAGCTTGCAGGTTTCGATCAGCGAAGCGATGACGGCCCAGTGGCCGGCCCCGCCGTCGGAGCCTGCGAACAGGGCGTTCTTACGGGTCAGGGCCAGCGGGCGGATCGAGCGCTCGACGGTGTTGTTGTCGATTTCCACACGGCCGTCGCCTGTAAAGAGGCAAAGGCCTTCCCAACGTGAGAGCGTGTAGCGGATCGCCTCGGCGAGCTTGGTCTTCTGGCTGATGAGCG